>DATEHK010000119.1:0-21939 GCA_035279625.1 Gemmatimonadaceae bacterium | reverse complement strand
GATGGCCGCGGCGCGCGCGATGGCCGCGGCGTCCGCCACCGACGTGCCGCCGAACTTGACGACGATCACGCGCCGAGGAGCCCGCGCGCCACGAGGAGCTCGGCGTTGAGCACCGACGCGCCCGCGGCGCCGCGGATCGTGTTGTGGCCTAACGCAACCAGGCGGAGGTCGAGAATCGGATCACGGCGCACGCGGCCGATGGTCACCTGCATGCCGCGGCCGGCGTCCACGTCGCGGCGCGGCTGCGGACGATCGGCGTCGCGCGTGACGACGATCGGCGGCTCGGGCGCCGAGGGCAGGCCGAGCGACGACACGGCACCGCGCCACCCTTCGTACACGGCGATCGCCGCATCGGCGTCCGCCGACCGCTCGAGACCCACGGCGAGACAGACGGTGTGTCCGTGCTCGACCGGCACGCGCGTCACCTGGGCACTCACCGTCATCGGCGCCGCCACCACGCCATCCGCGCCTAACGAACCGAGCAGCTTGAGCGTCTCCGTCTCGATTTTTTCTTCTTCGCCGCCGCCGATGTACGGAATCACGTTGCCCAGGATGTCCAGCGACGGCACGCCCGGGTAACCGGCACCGGACACGGCCTGCAGCGTGGTCACGAAGACCTGCGTCACGCCGAAGGCCTGATGCAACGGCGCGAGCGCAATCGCCGCGACCATCGTCGAGCAGTTCGCGTTCGTGATGATGGCGCCCGTCCACCCGCGGCGCTCGCGCTGGCGATCGAGCAGCGCCAGGTGGTCGGGGTTCACCTCGGGAATGAGGAGCGGCACGTCGGCCTCGAGCCGATACGTGCGTGCGTTGCTCAACACGAACCGGCCGGCCCGGGCGAATTCCGCTTCGACCTGGGCGGCGGGCGCCGCGTCGAGCGCCGAGAAAACGAGCGGCGCGTCCACGCAGTCCGGGGAGCACGGCACGACCGGCATCGCGGCAACGTGCGCCGGCAGGGTTCCGCCTAACCAATGGGCCGCCTCGCCGTACGGCCTGCCGGCGGACCGTTCGGATGCCGCCACCGCGCGGAGCTCGAACCACGGATGCGCGTCCAACAGGCGGACGAACGTCTGCCCAACGGCGCCCGTCGCGCCTAACACAGCGACCGGAATGCGGCGGCGCGGCGCGCGGGCCGGTGCGGCGGTCGTCACGCCAGGAGCGCGCGCACGATGCGCACGTAGGCATCCACGGCGTCTCGCAGCTCGCGCACGTCGACAAACTCGCGCGGCGTGTGGGCCACGTGGATCGAACCCGGCCCGAACAACAGCGGCGTGCCCCACCGCGACAAGAGCGGAATGTCGGTGGTGTACGCTACGGGCGCCGAGCGAAATCCGGGAATGGTGTGGAACCGCATTGCCGGAATGTGCGACCCATACTCGATCTCCGCTCGTCCATCGGCCCACTGCTCCACCATGCGCTTGATCGGGCCGACATCGCCGACGAGGCGGAACATGATCTCGCAGTCCGCGCGGTCGGGAATGATGTTGGCTTCGGTGCCTCCCTTGAGGGTGCCGATGTTCACCGTGGTATCACCGAGCACGGGATCCCGCGGCAAGTCGAGCCGCTTGAGCGTCGGCAACAA
This sequence comes from Gemmatimonadaceae bacterium, assembly GCA_035279625.1. GTDB lineage: Bacteria > Gemmatimonadota > Gemmatimonadetes > Gemmatimonadales > Gemmatimonadaceae > JADGGM01. Next base: position 20,357 of record DATEHK010000119.1, on the reverse strand, counting down.
GTCGAGCATGGGCTCGATGGCCGAGCGGCCCAATTCGGGATAGGCGGAATGCGCGGGAATTCCGGTGGTGCGCAGGTACACCCGCAGCGACCCTTTGGCGCCCGACGCGAGCGTGCTCTCCGTTGGCTCGCCGTTGACGAGAAACCGGCTCGTGGCGGGCAGATGATTCGCGGCCCGCGCTCCATCGGATCCTCGTTCCTCGCCAACGACGAACAGGAGATCGACGCGTTCCTCGCCGTCGCGCGCGAGCTGATCCGCGGCTGTGAGCATCGCGGCGGCGATTCCCTTGGCGTCGCACGCGCCGCGGCCTAAGAGCTGATCGCCGTCGAGGGTCGGGCGAATGAAGGGAGGGACGGTGTCGAGGTGGGTGGAGAACGTGACGCCGTTGCCGGCGCGCGAGGCCCAAACGTTTCCACGTCCTTTGGTGACTTCCTGGACGGTCACGTTCCAGCCGCGAGCCACGAGCCACCGCGCGACAAAATCGACTGCGCGCCCTTCGTCGCCGGAGGGCGATTCGATCGCCATGAGCTCGGCGGCGAGTGCAACGACGTCGGTCATGGCGCAACAAACTAGTCCGACATGCAATGCTATGCTACGGCGTGGCAACGGCTCGCTTGGTATCGTGACCGCGCGTGAGTTTTCACTCTACGGGGCGGCGGAATCGAGCGGGCGCAAGGGGTGTGGTCATTGACAGGCGGAGCGAAAACCAGTAGCATTGCAAGGCCCGAAGACACGCCGAAGCTAACCAGTAATCAACATTGAGGATGCACTTGATCTCTATATAGCCAAACCATTACTGCCAAGCACTTTACATATGGATATCAACATGGATTGCCAGCGAGATGGTTACCCTGCCTTACGGAGCGCAGCGGCCGTCGTTAGTCAGCGCACGGTGTGCGCCGCGTAAGGCAGTGCGTGAGGCTTCGTCGCCGCACGAACTAACGCCTGGTCTCGATCGTTCGACGTCGTCCGCGCCTACGAGAGAGCAGGTGTCCCAGGGCGACGGCGCCAGCTGTACCCGTATCATGCACATGTGGACGCGCGCGCATGAACGCGACGAGTGCGTCACGAGCGTGTTGCATTTATATCTCGTCGACCACGTCGCGTCGCACGGAGAAGAGCGGCACGTCGTCTCCGTGGACGCGAGCGGTTGGCGTTGTACACGATCCGATCAGTGCGGCGCCGTGGCGGTCGCCAGGGCAGAACACGAGCGCGTCGAGCGCGGAGGGAGGTCGCGATGATTGCAATGAAGCGGGTGTATGAGGCCGCCGACCAGAAGGACGGTTATCGCGTGTTAGTCGATAGGCTCTGGCCGCGCGGCGTGAGCAAGACGCGCGCGAAACTCGATGAGTGGGCGAAGGCCATCGCGCCGTCGGACGACCTGCGCCATTGGTACAACCACGACCCGGCCAAGTGGGGTGAGTTTCAGCGTCGCTATGCGAACGAGCTCGACATCCCGGAAGCCCAACCGGTGCTCGATGCGTTGGCGAAGCGGGGCAAGCGGGGGCGCGTTACCCTGCTCTACTCTACGAAGGAGGGGCCGATCAGCAATGCAGCAGCGCTCATGAGCATGCTCCAAGCCCGGGCAGGTCAGCGTTAGGCATCTGTGGTCCTTGCACGTGCACGCGCGCGGGTATGGCGGCGAAACGGATCCGGGGCCCCATGCGGAACGGGCCGCTCTGGACTTTCCGGCCCGTTCGTGCTACGCTCGTGCCCCATGAGCGACCTCAGTCTATGGGAAGCGGACCACCCGGGCGTGTCGCCGGAGTGGTGGAATGCGCGGAAGCATCACTTTCCGATTCGCGCGTACACGGCGTACGCGCATTTCCACGACCGGCTCTGGGTGTACCGAAATCGGCAGACCGAAGAACACCTGCATGACGTCAAGGTGGCGGTCCAGTCCCTCATCGCCGCCATCAATCAGATCACCGACATCAATCTCAAGATCGTGCGGGTCAAAGTGGGCGTCGCGTCGAGGTATCCGAACCTGATCCTCGCGCTGAACAATTTCCTCGACATACTCTCGCCGCACGTCACTCCCGACGCCTATCGTGACGTGTAGTGGCGGACGCGCGCCGCGCGGCGACTATCGCCCTGCCTAACGGGAGGCATTGGCGCCGCAACGGCGACGCGCTCGAACGTGGCGCTGGACAACCACGCGGCCCAACGGAATGCCCGGGGCGGGAATCGAACCCGCACTCCCAAAGGGAAAGGGATTTTAAGTCCCTCGCGTCTGCCTTTTCGCCACCCGGGCCTCGAGGAGCTCTACGCTCCCCGGAACGACACAGGGACACCGGCTCGAGCGCCGCATGTCCCTGTGATCGTATCTAGACGTCGTGGAGAGCGGGAAACGGGACTCGAACCCGCGACCCCAACCTTGGCAAGGTTGTGCTCTACCAACTGAGCTATTCCCGCAGTCGCACCAAAGCTAGCGGCGGCTCATCGGCCAAACAAGAGGACCGCGCCGGGCGCGAGATCGCGACCCGAGCCCGGCGCCCTACGCAATCACGGCGTCGACACCGCCGGGATGTTCGTATGATACTGCGCGTTGATGGTTTGAATCATCAAGTTCGCCAACAGCACGTGCGCCGCCGCGGCGGGATGAATGCCGTCGAGCGAAATGAAATCGCCGAATGCCTTGGTGGGCTGCGTGAGATCCGGCAGCACCGGGATCTGTCCGCTTTGGCGGAGCTGCAAGAGCGCCGGATTCGGATCGAAGAACGCCCAACCCTTGGTCGTTGCCGTTTGCTGGATGAACGCGTTGTATCCAGCCACGGCTTCCGACACCGTCGCGATTTCGTTCGCGTCTAACACAAACACTTCGCCGAGTCCGTTGGCGTGATTCGCCAACGCGTGACACGCGATTGTATCCGGCGCCGTGCCGGCCTGCATCGCCTCGAGCAGCTGGAAGTTGATGATCGACTGCGTGGTGGGCGTACAACTCGTATCGATGGCGATCGGTGCGCCGACGGCGGCCTCGAGCGCCGGCAACACACCAGGCGCGAACACCGCCGCCGCCGGGAAAAACACCGGCGCCGCGGCCACGTTCACAACGCCAATCAACAGGCCGCCCTTGATCGTGCCGCCCGCGTCGAGGCCGGTCATCATCGCGTTGTAGTTCTTCTCGAACGCGGCCTCACTGGTCACGCCCGGCGACAGGCCGGGCACCGAGTCGAGGACGCCGCTCAGCGCCGCTGGAAGCACGTCGTTGTTGCCGATCCAGATGCTGACGAACGTCGGCTTGGCATCCAGCGCGCGCTGCACCTGCGTTTGACCGCCGAGAATGAACGTCGTGAGCGGTCCGCCGCCGCCGGTCCCGATCGGGCTCGCCGGATCGAACGTTGCCGCGCCCGGCACGGCCACGTTGTTCAACACGGCAACACCGGATGTGGCCGTCCTGAAGGCACACGTGGTGGACGTTCCGCCGCCGACGCGCGTACCCTCGGGAAAGCTGTCGATCGGCGGCGGACATCCCGGATTGGCCAGGCTCGGAATCGTGAACGGCGTGTTCATCTGAGCGGCGAGCAGCACCGGATACGCCTGGTGCTGCGTCGAATCGTTGATACCGCCGGACTGGAATCCGGCCGTGAGGCTGTTGCCGAGCGACACGTAGCTCGCGAACATCGGATCGACCGGCGGCTTGGGGACTACCAGGTCCTTCGTGGGATTGCACGCTGCCAAGGCCGCGATGGTGACCATCACGACCGCGCCGGCAACGACGTTGCGCTCTCGAGACATCGTTGATTCTCCCGTGTGCGGAGCCGGTGGCATCAGAAGTTGGCGCGGATGCTGAGCGAGAAGACGTTGGCGTCGAGCGTGTAGAACCCGGAGTTCAGGTCTAACGCAGTCTGGTCGGCGCTCGTACGCTCCACGATGCGGCCGCGGCGGCCGCTGGTGTCGACGTGCAGATACGCGGCGTCGAGCGTGTAGTGCGGCGAGAGCGGCACCCCGATGCCGGCGGTATAGTTCCGCCGATCCATGTCGGGGAGCAACGGCGTGACCGTGACGTCGGGCGCCGGCGACCGCACGTACGTGAAGCCTACCCGACCCTTGACGCCGACAGGGAACGCGTGCTCGGCGCCGACGCGGATCGACCACGAATTCTGGTAGTCTTCGATGAGCGTGCGGCTCTGGCCGCTCGCGGCACCACGGAAGTCGATCGGCAATTGGTCGAATGAGGAGAACTGCGTCCACTCGAAGTCGCCTTCGAGGCGCGTATTCACCAAGCCAGAGTAGCCGAGTCCCGCCTGGAACTGCGCCGGGTGGGTAATGCGCGTGGACACCTTTTGCGCGCCGAGCGGCCCGCCCGTCGCGAACTCGCCGCTCAGAATCGCGTCGACTGGCGTTCCGCCGGGAAGGTCGAGCGGATTGCCGGCGGACAGCACGAGATTGGTCGGGACCTGCGAGAAGGTCGCGTCGGCGTTGTCATAGTGAAAGTCGAGCTTGGACAGATAGCGCGCGCCGACGTCCCAGTTCGGGCCTAACGCACCACGGATGCCGACGTTGAAACCCACCGCGGTGCCGCTGCCGGAGAGCTTGGCCCGCGCGAATTCCGTCTGCGCGGCCACGCCTAACTGACCGAACGTCAGGTTGGGCTCGGCGAACTGTTGGGCGAGGTCGAGCGACTGGCGGAGTTGGACGTGCGAATAGCCGATCACCGGGCCGCCGCCGATCTCCCAGTTGGGCGCGATCCGGTAGGCGAAGTTCGGTTGGAAGTACACCGAGACGAGCGACGCCTTGAGCGCCTCGAAGCGTCCGGGGAACGTGCTGCCCCACTGCGAGGTCAGTCCGTACGGCACGTACACGCCGAGTCCCGCTGCCCACCGATTGTCCTTCGACCCGTAGTTGATGAAGACGTGCGGCGGGACGTTCACCGGGACGTCGCCGGCCGAGAATCGACGCGAGGTGTCGGCGGTGAATCCGCCGCCCACGGAGACGGCGGCGAGTCCGGCGTAGATGCTCCATCCTTCGAGCGACGTGGCGGCCGCCGGATTCCAGTAGATGACGGACGGGTCCTTGCAGGGCGACGCCGTCACGGCCTGTCCGCGCGCGACGGCGCAGCTCCCGATCTCGTTCAGCTGAAAACCCTGGGCATGCGCCGCGATCGGGAAACCACACGCCGCAAGAGCGAGGAGCGATCGAAGACGGAGCACCTTCATGAGTCTGCCTCCCTCATTGGAGTCGCGCGTCGACGATCGCGTCGCGCGCCGATAACAGTACGCGGCTTGGACGAGACGGGGAAGGTGTTGTCAGCGCGCCGGCTACGGCCGCACGCCGAGTGCGTGGACCGCGTACCAGGTGGACCAGGCGAGGAGTCCGGCGAGTGCGGCATCGCCGCCGTTCCCGGTCGCGCGACCTTCGGCATCCACGAGCTCGGCCGCAATGCCGTTGTCGAGCGGCGCCCGGCGCAGCCACTGCAGCACCTCGAGCGCTTCCGGGCCTAACAGGCGGGCGCACTGCTCGGCCAGCGCGTGCGGCTCCGCGCCTAACCCGCGCACGGTGCGCCGATACACGGAATCGAAACGCTCCACGGCATCGTACAACGGCAGCCAGTACGGCGACGCGTTCGGATCGCCATCGCCGCCCGAATGGCCGAGGAGGTCGATGGATGTGGCGAACATCACCTTGCCCTCGCGCTCGACCGAGAAGTGGCGGCGCAGCGCGGCACGAACGGCCTCTGGATCTTCCACCGATCGCGCGCTCTCCTCGTCCAACGTACGCTTGAGCACGTCGAGCGCCTGCGCCACCACGGCGTTGCCGTGCAGCGTGAACGGATGCCCTGCCGGAGCGCCCGACAACGTGACTTCGGTGGAATAGAGCGGCACCTTCTCATCGCGACGACCCGAGAGATCGTCCCACGAGGCATACAACGCGTCGGCCACGGCGGGCTCGTCGACGATCTGATCGTCGCCGGTCTCGCGGATGTATCGATCGGTGGCGATGGCGAACGAGGCCACGCCCTCGAGTGAAAATCCCGGCTCGAACATCGTGCCGTCCAGATAGTGCACGCCGCTGCCCGGCGCATACCCGTGCAGCTCGCACGCGCGCAACAGGAGCTCGCGCGCCAACGAGGCATCGGCCAGCTGAATGGCGGGCAGGGTCCAGCCTAACGCATCCCAATCGCGCGTCGTCACGCCGCGGCCGTTCCACGGCGCGCGCGAGCGCACGAGATAGAAATGTGCGTCGTCCAGCGCGCGGCCGGCGCCGAAAAAGTAGGCGAACAACAAGTTGCGATTAATGAGCCGGTCGATGCCGTCGTGCCCAACGGTCTGCTCGAGCTCCTGCAGCGCATCGCGCGTCATGGTCAAGAGCTCGCTCCACCCGCGCCGTCGCATCACGGCCACCGTCGCTTCGGCGCCGTCGCGCTCCGGCCCGGCCGCGATGTAGAACGCGGCGCCGGTGCGCGCGCCGGCTGCAAGCTGCACGGGGCGCGTCACCGTGAATCGTGACGTGGCATCGTGCAAATCGCACACGCCTTGGGCGTCGGCGGCGACCGCGAGCGCCGCGAGTCCCGGTTGGGCGCTCCCTTCGAGGACAACCACTCCATCCTCGCCCAGCGCGATGCGATGCGCATCGTCCGTTGGGCGCGGGGTGCGGACGCGCAATTGCCGATGACCCAGCACGCCCTCGAGCGCGAGATCCACGGTCACTTCGCGCGTCGTCCGATTCTCGAATGCGAAGGCGTACACCGCGCCGGCCAAGTCCGCGTCACGACCGTAGGGCGCGAACAGCGTGCCGCGTATTACGAGGCCATCCATGTTGCACGTGAACGTAGGAAGCCAGCTCATCGCGCGTTCCCACGCCAGGCCCTGCTCACCCAGCTCGCGTCGTACGCCGTCCACGTGGACCGTGGGCTTGAGCAGCGGAGCGCCGCCGCCCGACAGAAAATCCGGCGAGCCGGCGAACTCCACGGCGGCACGTGCGCCGCGATGCAACACGCCGAGTGCGTGCAACGCACCGTCGACGGGATGGATGCACGGCAGCGCGAGCCAGTGATTGCCGGTCAGTTGCCACGGCACGACGGTCTTGGGAATCGGATTCACGAGCGACGTTTGACGAGTGGTCGGCGCACCGGTGCGGCGTGCACAGGCGTTGCAATGCGTGCAATATACGAGACGGCCGGAGCGTGCGACGATCGCGCCGAACGTTGACAACCATGGAGTGCAATGACAGACTTGCCCGCGCCCATCCGCTGCACACCCGCCTCGTCACTGTCACTCACGGCACCGCGCCGCCACCCCTTGTCGTTTCGCGCACTTGGTCGCACGTCCTGGTGGATGCGGAGAGTGGCTGCGTGCGTCGCGCTGACGGCGAGTGCCGCGTCGTCGGCGCGTACACAGGCTGTCATCGGGTACGGCGACGACGCGACGACGATGCCCGGCGGTATGGTCAGAATCAGCCTGCTGGATACATGGTCGCGCTGGTATCAGGAATACGACGCCGCGACGGGCGCCTCCATCCAGGCGCGATCGCAGCAGCGCATCACGCCGCTCACCATCGACCTCGGCATCACCAACCGGTTGATGCTCTCGGCGTCGGTGGCGTCGGTGGGCACCAAGGAAATCGCGACGTACTTTCCCGACACGGCGCGCGACATTCATGCCGATTCGCTGCGTACGTTCGATCGGAGTGGGTTGGGCGACGCGATGGCGACGCTCAAGTTCGTCTGGCTCGGTCAGGAGTTGGAGAAGGAGCGCAGCGCGGCGCGCGGGCTGCACGTGCGGAGCGCGCTCGCCGCCAGCGGCATCATCGGCACCGGAAGACCGCCGCGGCCGTTCGATCAATTCGGTTTGGCGACGGGCGAGGGCGAGTCGGGCATCGCGGCCGGTTCGTTCTGGGACGTACGGGCCGGGCACACGTTCTGGACGAGCGTCGCGCTGCGCTACGAGCATCACACGCAGGACACGCGATCGCTCCGGGTGGGGGCCGGCACGCCGGGTGATCCGTTCGATCCCACCGCGACGCCGCTCGACGTCACCCGTCGGTTAGGCGACGCGTATTCGATCGACGTGACGCCGCGCTTTTCGTTAGGCGAGTACTTTTCGCTCGGCGCGCGGTACCAGTACGAGCACGAGAAGGCGGGGACGTTTTCCGGCACCCTGGATGAGGTGGACAGCGCGGGCAACGTGACCCACCTCGACGCCGCATCGCTCGCCCCCGCGTCGGAGTTCACCAACCAGTGGGTGGGCGTGGGCGTGGTGTACTCGACCGTGTCGGCGAGCGAGAGCGGCCGCGGCAGGTTCCCGTTCGAGCTCACGCTGCAGTACCGGCGGTCGGTGTCGCTTTCGGGCGGACGGCCCGAGCGCGGCGAATGGGCCGCGGGCCTCCGATTCTATCAGAAGGTGTGGGGACGCGGCATGGCGGGGCGCGATGCGCCCGACGCCGGTCAGCGGCCCCGCGACGAACCCTGATTCCGCTTGCGCGCGGCGCGCGCGAGCGGCGCCGCTGCCGCAACCGACGGCGCGGCTGCGTTCGCCAATAGCTCCCGCGCGTGCGCGAGACCGGTTTCACTATCTTGGTCTCCGCCTAACATGCGGGCGATCTCGTGGACGCGCTCATCATCGTGCACCACGCGCGTGTCGGTAGTGGTGATGCCGCCGCGCGCGCCCTTGCTCACCACAACGTGATGGTGTGCGCGCGCCGCGATCTGCGCGAGGTGCGTGATGGCGAGCACCTGATGATGCGCGGCGACGCGTCGCATGGTGTCGCCCACCTGGAGTCCGACGCGGCCGCCGATGCCGGCATCCACTTCATCGAACACGAGCGTCGGCACGTGATCGACGCGGGCCAAAATCGTTTTGAGCGCGAGCATGATGCGCGACAGCTCGCCGCCGGATGCCACGCGCGCCAGCGGACGCGCGTCGTGCCCAACGTTGAGCGCGACCAGAAACTCGACGTCTTCGGCGCCGGTCGCGGCGGGCGTCGCACGAGTCACGAGGCGCGCGCTGAATTTGCCGTCGGGGAGTCCAAGCTCGGGAAGCAGCGCGTCGACTTCCGCGCTCAACCGGCGCGCGCCATCGCGACGGCGAACGGTGAGCTCGCTCGCCGCGGCGGTGAATACGTCTCGCGCCCCAGCGTACCGTTGCTCGAGCTGGCGGATGTCGAGCGCGGCCGTGTCCACGAGATCCAGCTGGGCGCGTGCATTGCGGCCGGCCTCGAGGACATCCGCCACGGAGGGTCCGTACTTCTTGGTGAGCCGAAACACGATGTCGCGCCGCCGTTCCACGTCGGCGAGCCGTGCCGGATCGAGGTCGACGCCGGCCGCGTAGTCCTCGAGCGCGCGGCCGAGCTCCTCGAGCGCGTAATAGCCGTTGTCGAACAGCTCCTGGAGACGCGCGAGCGACGGGTCGATGCGCTGGATGGTGCCTAACGATCGTTGCACCTGGCCCAAGTCGGGCAGCACGCCACCGTCGGAGTGCTGGAGCGCGTCGGCCATTCCCTGGGCGAGCGTGCGCAGCTCATCGGCGTGTTCGAGGCGGCGCGCCTCCTCGTCCAGCGACTCCGCCTCGCCGGGCTGGAGCCTCGCCTCTTCGATCTCGCGCGCGACGTGCTCGAGATAGTCGGCGCGACGTTCGGCATCGCCCGCGCGGCGTTTGAGCGCGTCGATTTCGGACGCCAGCGCGTGCATGGCCTCGTAGCGTTCGCGCACCGTCGCGGCGGCCGCGGCGGCTCCCGCGAACGCATCGAGCAGATCGCGCTGCGAGTCGGCGTCGAGCAGCGATTGGGCTTCGTGCTGCCCGTGCAGATTCACGACCGTGCGGCCGACTTCGGCCAACACGGCGGCGGTGGTAGCCGCGTCGTTGATCCACGCCCGCGCCCGTCCGGCCACCGAGATCTCGCGGCGCAGCACGACCAGCCCGTCGTCGGCATCGATGCCGTGTGCGTCCAGGAGCGCCTGTACGGGCGCGCTCGCGCCCGTGTCGAACACGCCCTCGACCGTCGCTTTGTCGGCGCCGGTCCGCACGAGATCGGCGCTGGCGCGCTCGCCTAACAGAAGGGCCAGCGCGCCGACGACGATGGACTTCCCCGCTCCCGTCTCGCCCGTGAGTACGTTGAAGCCGGGTTCGAGCGGGAGCGTGAGACTGTCGATGATCGCGAAGTTGCGAATACGCAGCTCGGTCAGCAATTGTCGTTCTCGTCGCGCTCCCGCAATCCGCCCCACGTCAGCTTGCGCCGCATGCGGCTGAAGAACGTTGCGCCACGGAAATTCACCAAGAGCACCGGACGATCCGCGCGGCGGACCGTGAGGGCGTCACCGGTGCCGAATGTCGTACCCGTCTGTCCGTCGATCGTAACCAAAAGCTCTTCGGGTCCATCTTCTACTTGCACGACCACCTCGGCCGACGGCGGCAGGACGACGGGTCGCACGGCGAGTGTGTGCGGCGAGATCGGCGTGAGCACGATCGACTCGACGGTCGGCACCACCACCGGTCCGCCCGCCGAGAGACTGTATGCCGTCGATCCGGTGGGCGTCGAAACGATGAGACCGTCGGCCACGAACGCGCCGATCAACTCGCCGTTCACCGACACGCGCAGGTGCACGACGCGCGCGAACCCGCCTTTGTGCAGCACGACATCGTTGAGCGCCCGTCGGCGGTCATTGTGCGCGCGCGATGTGCGCGCCTCGAGCGCCATGCGGTGCTGCACCGTGTAATCGCCCTGGGCGAAGCGCTCGAGCGCGCTCTCGAGCTCGTCGCCCGCGCAGGCGGTGAGGAAGCCAAGCCGCCCCAGGTTCACGCCGAGGATCGGGATCTGGCGGCCGGCGACGAGCCGGGCGCCGCGGAGCATCGTGCCGTCGCCGCCTAACGTGAGGAGCGCGTCGATGCGTGTCGGGTCATCGAGGGCGTCGCCGTCGGCGCCGGCGTCGAGCAACGCGTCCTCGTAGAGGAGCGTCATGCCGAGCTCGGGGCCGCGCCGCTTGAGCGTGAGCAGCACATCGGTGAGCCGCTCGTACCGGCGATTGCCGACCACCCCGAGGCGCGTCACCCGGCGATCGCCTCGGTTTCGTGCAGCGCGCGGATGCGACGGGCGATGCCCGCGGCGTCGAGACCCGTGAGCGCGAGTTGTCGCGGACGCGGCGCCTGCTCGATGAACCGATCGGGGACTCCGTGCACCGCGACGCGGACTAACGGCTCGAGTCGCTCGATGACGGTCGAGATGAAGGCACCGAATCCGTTCACCACCGTGCCTTCTTCGACCACGAGCACGCGCTTGTGGTGCGCGAGGATCGCCGTGAGGGTGACTTCGTCGAACGGTTTGAGGTAGCGACAGTTGACGACCGTGCACTCGATGCCATCCGCGGACACCTGCTCGGCCGCGGCGAGCGCGGGGAGCACGGATGTGCCGACGGCGAGAATGACGTAGTCGCCGCCCTGCCGCAGCACTTCCCATGTGCCTAACGGAGCGGCCGGGATGCCGGCGGCCGGCGGCACCGCGTCGGGCGCGGCGTCGCGCGGATAGCGAATCGAGAACGGACCCTGCGTGTGGTCGAGTGCGGCCCTGAGCAGCGCGATCATCTCCGTGCCATCCTTGGGTGCGGTGACCACCATGCCCGGCACGGCGAGCAGGTACGCGATGTCGTAGAGGCCCATGTGCGTTGGGCCGTCCTCACCGACCAGCCCCGCGCGGTCCATGCAGAAGATCACCGGCAGCTTCTGGATGGCGACATCGTGGATGAGATTGTCGTAGGCGCGCTGGAGGAATGTCGAATAGATGGCACACACGGGCCTGATGCCGCGCGTGGCCATGCCGGCGGCGAACGTGACCGCGTGTCCTTCGGCAATGCCGACGTCGAAGTGGCGGCCGGGGAAGCTCTTGGCGAAGATGTTCGTGCCCGTGCCGGCGGGCATGGCCGCGGTGATCGCCACGAAATCCCTGCGCTCCGCGCCTAACTCAGTTAGTCCTTTGCCGAACACAGCCGTGTAGGTCGGGTTCGCCGTGGACGCGCGGCGCTGCTTGCCCGTGGCCGGATCGTGGCCGGCGGGGAGCGCGTGCCACTTCTCCGCGTGCTCGCCGGCGGGAAAGCCCTTCCCCTTCTGCGTGATCACGTGCACCAAGCGCGGCGTGCGCATACCCCTCACCGCTTCGAGCGTGTCGATCAACACGTCCGTGTCGTGTCCATCGATCGGGCCGAAGTAGCGGAAGCCGAGCTCCTCGAACAACACGCCCGGCGTGAGGAAGCTCTTCATGCTCTCCTCCCACCGCCGCACGATCGTGCCAATGGCGGAGAGCGGGCCGGGCAGCTCATCGACCACGAAGCCGATCGCGCCGCGCACGCGATTGTAAATCGGATTGCGCTGGATGGAGCCCAGGTAGCGCGAGATCGCGCCGACGTTGGGCGCAATCGACATCTCGTTGTCGTTGAGCACGACGATGATGTCGCGGTCCGACGCGCCGGCGTTGTTCAGTCCCTCGTACGAGAGACCGCTGGTGAGCGCGCCGTCGCCGACGACGGCCGCGACGCGAAAGTCCTCGCCGCGCAAATCGCGCGCGGTCGCGATGCCTAACGCAGCCGAAATGGCGGTGGCGGCGTGGCCGGCGCCGAACGCGTCGTACGGACTCTCGTCCCGCTTGAGGAATCCCGAGATGCCGGCCTCCTGGCGCAGTGTCTCGAACTGCCCCTTACGGCCCGTGAGCATCTTGTGCGGGTAGCCCTGATGCCCGACATCCCACACGATCTGATCGCGCGGCGTGTCGAGCACGTAGTGCAGCGCCACCGACAATTCGACGACGCCGAGTCCGGCGCCAATGTGCCCGCCGGTGCGGGAGCAACTGTCGATCAACGCGGCGCGCACCTCCGCCGCCAGCGTGCGCAACTGGTCGCGCGACAGCGTCTTGAGATCCGCCGGACTATTTATGCGTTCGAGAATGGACATGCGAGTATCATCACGAGACTACGAGGTACGCAACACGACGAACCGCGCCAGGCGCTCCAGCGACGGCGTCAACAGATTGTGCTCGCGTAAGGCATCGCACGCCTGGCGCGTGAGTGCGTCGGCACGGTCCACGGCGCCCGGAATGCCGAGCAGCGCCGGGTAGGTGCTCTTGCCCAACGCGGCGTCGCGGCCCGCCGTTTTGCCCAACTGGGCCGTCGTCGAGGTCACATCGAGCACGTCGTCGGCGATTTGAAACGCGAGGCCCACGGCGTCGCCGTACCGGTCCAGCGCCGCCGCCTGCGCCGGCGTCGCGCACGCCGCGATCCCGCCGATCCGGACGGAGGCCGCGATGAGCGCACCGGTTTTTGCCCCGTGCACGCGCTCCAAATCCGCGAGCGACAACGTGTGTCCCTCGCCGGCCAGATCGAGGAGCTGTCCCCCCACCATGCCGCCCGCACCCGATGCGCGCATCAGTTCTCGAACGATGGCGCCGCGGGCGTCGAGCGGCAACCCGAGCACGGCCGCGGCGTCGCAGGCGGCTCGCGCCGCGAGGGGCACCATGGCAATGCCGGCGGTAGCCGCGACGACGGTTCCGTGCACTTTGTGCGTGGTGGGTCGTCCGCGCCGCACGTCGTCGTCGTCCATACAGGGCAGATCGTCGTGGACCAGCGAGTACGCGTGCACGATCTCGACCGCGGCCGCCAACGCGCTGGCGTCGGCCGCGCCACCCGACGACCGGTAGGCCGCGAGCAGGAGCAGCGCGCGCAGGCGCTTCCCTTCGCCGAGCATGCTGTATCTGATGGCGGCTGCCACGTCGTTAGGCACGCCGTCCAGATCGCGCGCGCACAAGACGCGCAGCGCCGCGTCGACCTCATCGCGGTCGGCCGCGAACCGGTCGGCGACCGGATCAGCCGTCGAAGTGGCCAAGCTCGAACGATCCATCGGCGCGCTCGATGAGCACGCGCACCTGGGCTTCCGCGCGCTCGAGCGCCTTGGATGCCGAGCGCAATCGCTCGACGCCTTCCTCGAACAGGGCCAGCGCCCGATCGAGCGCCACGTCATCGCGGCCCAGCTCGGCCACGATCGCTTCGATGCGCGAGAGGTCCTCTTCGTAAGACATGGGTCAGCCCTCCGGCGGCGTCACCGAGGTGTTTTCGGTGCGCGCAGTTACCTGACCGTCGCGGAGCCTCAAGCCGAATGCACGGCCGGGCTCGAACTGCGATGCGTTCGTGAGCGCGCGGCCCGTCTCGTCGGTAGCCAGCGCGTAGCCTCTGCCTAACGTAGCGAGCGGGCTCAACGCGTCCAGCCGGCCGGCGGCGATCTCGAGACGCGCGCGGCGTCGCGCCGTGAGGCGCTCGAGGCCGTTGCGCATGTCGCGCGCCGTGCCCTCGAAGTGGCGGCGCGCGCGGATGGCGCGGCGCTCGAGCCCAACCCGCAGGTCCACCGCTCTCGTGGCCAGACGCGCGCGCACCTCGGCCAACACCGGAACCGCGGCTTCGGCCGCCGCCGACGGCGTCGCCGCCCGGAGGTCCGCGACGAGATCGCAGAGTGTGACGTCCACCTCGTGCCCAACGGCGGAGATGGTGGGAATCGCGCACGCCGCGAGCGCGCGAGCCACGCGCTCGTCGTTGAAGACCCACAGATCTTCGCGCGCTCCGCCGCCTCGACCGACGATGACGGTGTCGACGTCGCGCCAGCGGCTCACGCGCCGAATCGCCGACACGATGTCGCGCGCCGCGCCGTCGCCCTGAACGCGCGCCGGCACCACGACGATCTCGACGATCGGGCACCGGCGTCGCACGACGGCGATGATGTCGCGCAGCGCCGCGCCGTCCGGACTGGTCACGACGGCAACGCGACGTGGGTGCGCGGTCACGCGGCGCTTGCGCTTGGGGTCGAGCAGTCCTTCCGCCGTGAGGCGCGCGATGGACTGGTCGAGCGCCTTGCGCCACAGGCCGTCGCCCGATGCTTCGATCCGCACCACCGCGAGGTGCATCTCGCCCTGCGCCGGATACACGGACATCCTGCCTAACGCACTGACCTGCATGCCATCGTCGGGCGGCGCCGGCATGCGTCGCGCCTCGGTGGCCCACATCACGCAGCGCACGCGCGCCGCGGCGTCGCGCAGCGAAAAGTACCAGTGCCCGTTGCGATGCGCCGCGAAGTTGGTCACCTCGCCGCGCACCCAGAGCGGCGGGAAGGCGCCCTCCACGATGTCGCGCGCCGTGCGCGTGAGCGTCGACACGCTGATCGCGCTCTCGGGCGTCGAGCCGGGGTCTGCGTTAGGCTGGGCTTCCGGCCGACGGGAATGACGCGTGCGCGGCTGCGCCGGCGTACCGGCCGGCTCGAACAGGTCGGGGACGTCGGGCGGCGCGGCGCGCCGCGGCCCGTGCTTGGTCACGCCAACTGCTCCGCGGCCCGCACCGTGTTCCGCATCAAGAGCGCGATGGTCATCGGCCCAACGCCGCCCGGCACGGGCGTGATCTTGGACGCCACGTCGCGCGCACTCGCGAAGTCGACGTCGCCCACCAGGCGATAGCCCGACTTCGCCGACGCATCGTCAATGCGATTGATGCCGACGTCGATCACCACCGCACCCGGCCGGATCATGTCGCCAGTCACCATCTGCGGGCGTCCGGCCGCGACGATGAGGATGTCGGCGCGCCGCGTGTGCGCCGCGAGGTCGCGCGTGGCGCTGTGGCAGACGGTGACGGTCGCGTTCGCGCCCGCGGCGTTCTGCACCATGAGCGCCATCATCGGTTTGCCGACGATGTTGCTGCGTCCGACGATCACGCATTCGGCGCCGCGCGTCTGCACGCCGCTGCGCACGAGCAGCTCCTGGACGCCGGCCGGCGTGCACGGCACGAATCCGTCGCGCGCGCCGATCAGGCCCTTGCCCACGTTCACCGGGTGAAATCCGTCCACGTCTTTCTCGGGCAACATGCGCCTAACGACAGCATCGGCGTCGATCTGCTTGGGGAGCGGCATCTGGACGAGAATCCCGTGCACCGAGGGATCGGCGTTGAGCGCATCCACGCGCGCCAGCAGCTCGTCCTGCGACGTGGCGGTCGGCAGCCGGATCGTCACCGAGCGCATACCGGCCTCCTCGGTGGCCTTCCCCTTGCTGCGCACGTACACCGCGCTCGCCGGGTCGTCGCCCACCAATACTACCGTTAGGCCGGGAACGATGCCGCGCTCGCCTAACCGCCGAACGTCGCGCGCCACCTCGGCCCGAATCTCCCGCGCGATCGCAACGCCGTCGATCAACTCAGCGGGCAAAGTCCACCGCCCGCTGCTCGCGGATCACCACCACTTTGATCTGCCCGGGATACTGGAGCTCGCCCTCGATGCGCCGAGCGATCTCTTCGCTCAGGGATGTCATGCGCACGTCGTCCACGTCGTCGGGGTTCACAATGACGCGAATTTCGCGGCCCGCCTGAATGGCGAACACTTTGTCGACGCCGGTGTAGCTGGCGGCGATGCGCTCCAAACCCTCGAGTCGCTTCACGTAGGTCTCGAATGCCTCGCGCCGCGCGCCCGGCCGCGAACCCGAGATCGCATCGGCGGCCTGCACCAACACCGACACCTCGCTCTCGTGCGGCACGTCGTCGTGGTGCGCGGCAATGCAATTCACCACCAGCGGGTTCTCGCCGTACTTGGTCGCGACTTCTACGCCTAACTGCACGTGCGTGCCCTCGTGCTCGTGCGTCAGCACCTTGCCCACATCGTGCAGCAGGGCACCCCGCTTCGCCATCGTGACGTCCAAGCCGAGCTCGGCGGCCATGATGCCGGCCAAATGCGCCACTTCCTTGGAATGTTGCAGGATGTTCTGCCCGTAGCTCGTACGATAGTGCATGCGCCCGACCAGCTTCACCAATTCTGCGTGCAGACCGTGCGCGCCCACCTCGTACGCCGCCTGCTCGCCCATCTCCTGAATGGCGGCCTCGACTTCCTTGCGCGACTTGGCCACCAATTCCTCGATGCGTCCCGGATGGATGCGTCCGTCGGCCACGAGCTTTTGCAGCGACAGTCGCGCGACTTCGCGACGCACCGGATCGAAGCACGACACCACGACGGTGTCCGGCGTGTCGTCGATGATGACATCGACACCCGTCGCGAGCTCGAACGCGCGGATGTTGCGACCTTCGCGGCCGATGATGCGGCCTTTCATCTCATCGTTAGGCAGCGACACCGATGACACGCTGATCTCCGACGTGTGCTCGGCCGCAATGCGCTGCACGGCGAGCGCGACGATCTTTTTCGCTTCGCGCTCGGCGTTGCGGCGCGCGGTCTCGCGAATCTCCCGGACCGTATTCGCCGCCTCGGCCTGAGCTTCCTCGGCGAGGCGGCCCATGAGCTCCGCTTTCGCATCGCCGGCAGACATGCCTGCCAGCTGCTCGAGGCGCCGTCGCTCCTCGGCAACCAATTTGTCGAGCTCGCCTTCCCGGTCCGCCACGATTTTCTCGCGGCGCCCGAGATCGCTGCCGCGGCGGCCGAGCTCTTTGTCGCGCTGATCGAGGATGTCGTACTTGCGGTCGAGCCCGGTTTCCCGTTCCTGCGTCCGACGCTCGGCGCGCTCCAGCTCCTCGCGCCGTTTGGACGCTTCGCTCTCCCAGGATTCGCGGAGCTTGATTGTCTCTTCCTTGCCGGCGACGATCGCTGATTTCCTTAGCGTGTCGGCTTCGCGGCGTGCCTCGTCCGTGATGCGCGCCGCGGTTTCTTCAGCGGTCGCTTTGGCTACGGCTTGCGCGCGGTGTTCGGCGCTTCGTCCCGCCACCCGTCCGAGTACAAAAAAAACCGCGACGGCGAGAACGAGCACTACGCCAAACGCGGCATACAGCGCGGTTACGCTCATTGGATCTATGCTCCAACGCGACGCACGCGTCACGCGATCGTGGAAACGCCCCGGGGGGTCGCGCCCGATTGCGTAGCGTTTGCCGGCCCAGCACCGACGTAGGGTGCGAGGCGGACATCGCTAACTGTAACCGGGACATGCGACTAGGAGAAAACCCTTGAGGACTCACAAAAACTACGTGCGGCGGGTGTCCTCAAGCAAGGCCTTGGGGGCCGAGTGCTAGCGCTTCTGGGGTGGAAGCATGCGCCGAACCTCGGAGGAGATCGAGCGCATGCGCACGGCGAGATCCTCGGGTCCCTCGCGCGACTTGAACAACTCGGACGTAATCTGCATCGCGGCCAGGATCGCAGCCTTTTGCGACTCGACGACGACCCCGGCATTCATGAGCGCACGAATCGTCGCGTCGACGTGCTCGGCCACTGCGCGCGTGTGCTCCGGAGTCTCGTCGCTCCGAATCGCGTACTCCTCGCCCAGGATCGTGACTTTCACGGTCGATTTGTGGGCGACGCTCATCGGTCTGCTCCGAGTTCGTGTTGCTGCCTCAGGAAGCGCAAACGGTCGAGCAACTGTTTGGTGCGCTGCTGGGCGCTGTCCAAGCGCCGGCGCAGTTCATCGTTCTCGCGTTCGAGATCGGTGCGACCGCTCGATTTGGCGCCACCCGACCCGTTGGACATCGTCCGCAAACGTGATTCCGCTTCGTGCGCCCGGCGTCGCCAGGACGTCATTTCCTCGGCCAGGGCGTGAATGAGCTGCTCGAGCTCGAGGAACGCAGCGACATCAGGACGTTCGTTGTCGGACACCGAGTTCTCCGTCGAGGGTGCGCAGGAGCTTTTCGCGACGACCTGCTACCTCCTTGTCACGTAGAGTGCGCTCTGGATGGCGGAACGTCAATCGCCAGGCCAGGCTGCGAAATCCGTTGGGCACCGCGTCGCCGCGATATTCGTCGAACAAAACGAGGCGTTCGAGCAGTTCGCCGCTGGACGCGCGAATGACCTGCTCGACGCGCCAGGCCGGAAGGTCATTCGGCACGAGCAACGCCAGGTCGAATTCCGCCGCCGGGGTTTCGGGCCGCGCGCGGTATTGCACGTGGTGTGTGGCCGGCCGAGAAGGCATCGACTCGTATCGTGCAGATCCGGGTTTGGCCACGAAGGCAGATGGGACGATCAGCAACGTGAACTCAACGCCGTACGCCGGCGCAGCCCAGACGGGCGCGTCGAGTACAACGCGGCGCACGTGGCCGCAGCCTGCACCGTTTACGACCACCGACCAGAGGAACTCGGACCCACCGACTGGCTCGACGGATGTCGTCGCACTCGGGAAGGCGACTGCCACGATTTCCTCGGCCAGACCCTTCGCATCCCATTCATCGAAGTCCGGCGGGTGCGTCTCGGTCCAGTGCGGCGGCCGGCGATGTCCCATCACAACGCATGCGACACGGAGCTCTTCGTGTGGCAACACCTCGGGCGACTCGAGGAACACCGATCCAATCTCGAAGAGCCTAACGTCGCGCTGCATGCGTGCCAGGTTGAATTCGGCGCGGCGAGCGAGCGTATCGAGCAGATCGCGGCGGAGGTACGCCTCGTTTTCGGCGATGGGGTTCGACACGCGCACGAATCCCTGCTCCGCTCCCGTCACGAACGGAATGGGCCGCGCCTCGAGCAGGCCTCGCGCGACCAGCGCATCGCGCACGCGGCGCGACACCGTTTCGATATCGGACTCGGGGACGGTGCCGGGGCGGAAGGGGCGCAACTCGCGCGAGAAGGAGTCGTAGCCGCGGCGGCGCGCGACTTCCTCGATGAGGTCGACCTCCCGGACCACATCGGGCCGCCATGATGGTACCGTCACCTGCATGGCGCCATCGCGCGCACCGATCTCGAAGCCTAACGGAGTGAGCAGCGACGCGATGTCGCGCTCGGGCACCGCGTCGCCCAACAGGGTGCCGACGCGCGCCGGTCGCAACGTCACGGCGCGGGGGCCGGGTGGCGACGGATAGAGATCGCCCGGCGCGCCGTCCAGACGGCCGGCGGCGACGGCCGCGACGAGCTCGACCACGCGCGCGAGCGCCCGCGGGGGGAGCTCGATATCGACGTGCCGCTCGAACCGGTAGCTGGCATCGGTGGACATGCCTAACGCGCGACGCGCGCGGCGGACGCGGACCGGATCGAAGTGGGCGACCTCGATGAAGATCGCCGTCGTCTGCGCCGTGACTTCGCTGTCGGCGCCGCCCATCACGCCGGCCACCGCCTGCGCGCGATCGTGGTCGGCGATCACCGTCGTGTTCGCATCGAGGGTGCGCGAGGCGCCGTCGAGCGTCACCATGCGCTCGCCGGCGCGCGCCCGGCGGATCACGATTTCGCCGCCGCCTAACTTGGCGACGTCGAACGCGTGCACCGGTTGCCCGAGCTCGTGCAGCACGAAGTTGGTGGCGTCGACCACGTTGTTGATCGAGCGCCCGCCGATCGACGTGATGCGCTCGGCGAGCCACGCCGGGCTTGGGCCGATCGTGATGTCGCGCATCACGACGCCCATGTAGCGCCGGCATCCCTCGGCATCATCGAGGCGAACCCGGACGCCGCCAATCGTGATCTCATGTGCGCCGCGCACCGCGGCGGGGAGTGGCGCCGTGG
>DATEHK010000118.1:0-6342 GCA_035279625.1 Gemmatimonadaceae bacterium | reverse complement strand
AGTTTCCTTTTCGTTATCCTTTGAACCAGAGCGAGGGAGCCCTCCATGCGCGCCATCGTGAGCCCTCATGGCGTGCTTCCAGCGGAGTTCTGATTTCGAGGCTGATCGCCGTCCCGCATGGAGGACTTCCTCGCTCTGGCTCAAAGGATAACGAAAAGGAAACTGAGGGATCGCTCGGCTGCGCGGAACTGCGCGCGGCTGCTCGTGGCGAGATGAGCGTTTTTGTTTTGAAAAACAAAACGGCCGGATGGTCACCGACCGATGCGCACGGCGGGCCTCAGAAGCATCGATTCGATCCGTCAGTGTTCGCCGTTGTCCGCGTTCAATGTCGTAGTCACTCGGCCATCGCCTTTACTCACGCATGCGCAGGGATCCCGCCGCTTGTCACGCCGAATCCCGAAATTCCCGGAAGACCCGGAAAACAAAGAATGGGTCCTCGCCACTGTCGAGGCGCTCGGCGCTGAGCAGCCGAGCGATCGGATGGTATCCGAGCAGTTACCCGATTTGATCCGCGTCATCAGAGCGAGGAAGTTCACCACGCGCCGTCGCCGCGGCTTGCGGTTGTGCGGTATACCGGTATCGTATACCGACGAGAGCCCACTTCCCCGACGATGGAGACCGTGGCCCATGAACCGTCACCACGCTGGACCCGCCCGCCGCATCGCGCTCCTCGCTCTTGCCTGCATGTCCCTCTCGTCGGTCGCCGCACAACAGCCGCGTCCGACCGCGCGCGCATCTTCTCAAACAAGCGACACGGGTCCCGGCGCCACCCTCGACGACACCGCGACACTCGGCGCGTTTCTCGATGGCGGCTTCCAACAGTTCATCGACGAACTGCACGTCCGCAGCGCGGTCGTCGCCGTCATCAAGAACGGACGCGTGCTCTACGCCCGTGGCTACGGATACGACGACGTCGCCAAGCGAAAGCCGATCGATCCGGCAACGAGCCTCTTTCGCATCGGATCCACGTCGAAGTTGTTCACATGGACTGCCGTCATGCAGCTCGTGCAGCAGGGGAAGCTCGATCTCGACGCCGACGTCAACACCTATCTCAAGGATTTCAAAATTCCTCCTGCGTTCGGGAAACCGATCACGTTGAGAAATCTGATGACGCACTCGCCCGGCTTCGAGGACGGCGCGCTCGGATACCTCATCACCAACGACTCGACCCGCGTCAAATCGATCGACGAAATGCTCAAAGAGCACAGACCCGCGTCCGTACGCGCGCCGGGCGTGTTGTCTTCCTACTCCAACTACGGAGCAGCGCTTGCCGGGTTAATCGTGCAAAACGTGAGCGGCGTGCCGTTCAACGAATACATCCGCCGCAACATCTTCGATCCGCTCGACATGCATCACTCGACGTTCCAGGAGCCCGTGCCTGCCGACCTCCAGCCGGATCTCGTGACCGGGTCTGCCTATGAGAATGGTGTCTACAAAGCCAAGCCGTTCGAATACATCGGGGGATTCCGCCCGGCCGGCTCGGCATCGATGTCGGCGCTCGACGCGACGCACTTCATGATCGCGCACCTGCAGGACGGCCGGTACGGAAGCGCGCGCATCCTCGACTCTGCGACCGCGGAGCGGATGCACACCCGCACGTTCGCCAATGATCCACGCTTGCCCGGGATGGCGCTCGGATTCTACGAACAACGAATGAACGGCGTGCGCGTGATTGGTCACGAAGGCGACACGCAATACTTTCACACAGCGTTATTCATCGTTCCCGACGCGCAGGTCGGCATCTTCATGTCCTACGTAGGAACGGGCGCCGAACCGATGCGCGAAGGAATTCTGCATTCGTTTTTCGACCGCTACTTCCCGGCCCAACCGGTCGCGATTGCCGCAGCACCGGATTCGTTCGCCAAAACCGCGGCGAAATACACCGGAGCGTACCGCTTCGCCCGCCACAGTTGGACCAAGATCGACAAAGCGCTCATGGCCGCCAGCCCGTCGATCAAGGTCGCCGTGCTTCCAAAGGAAGGCCGACTGATGATCACGGGCCTGGGCGAGAATCCCGCCCAGTTCGCGCCGATCGGCAACGGTTTGTTCAAGCAAGTCGATGGAGACGCGACGATCGGATTCACGCAGGATTCGGCGGGCGCGGTAACCGCGTTGTCGGTGGGCGGCCTTCCGTTCATGGGCACCGAGCGCGTGCCTCTGCACGACTCGCCATCCCTCTGGCACTTCCTGTTAGGAATCTCGACGCTGATTTTTTTGGCCGGGCTCACGACGATGTTTTATCGGCGTGATAGGATCAAGGCACTGCCGGCCGATCAGAAGCGCATTGTGCGCCTCGCGCTGGCCGCGGGCCTCTGGTATTTCCTCACGATCATCGTGCTCGGCGCTGTCATCGCGGGGAACATCTCGGACCTGGGTGGCGCGATCCCGCGGTCGCTCGAAGTCGCGCTCGGGATGCCCATCGTGTTCGTGTTGCTCACGCTCGCGCTGCTCTGGGCCCTCGTTCGCGTGTGGCAGCGTTCGCACTGGCGCGTTGGCCGGCGAATCCAGTTCACGACGTTCGTGCTCGCCGCGGTGTTCGTCTCGCTTTTCTTCGCGAACTGGAACCTGCTCGGCTGGCGATTCGGCTGACCGGCCACTCGTTAGGCGCGGCAGGGTCGCGCGCGGCCTGCGTGGAGGGTGCAGCGCAGCGGCGTTGTTTTTGCCCGCTATCACCGCCTGGAACATTCCGCCGGCATCGAAGGGAGTGCCCGAGCGATGAACAATCGACGCCTCTCTCGCCGTTCCTCGGCGACGCTCCTCAGGGTTCCACGAGTTGATCGCGGACACGGCGGACACCGGCGGACACGGCAGGTGCGCAATGCGTTGGACAAAGCAAAAGAAGCGACACGGTGCAGTAGCAGGTGCCGAGCACCCGAGCGATCCGCAGTTTCCTTCGTTTTCGCCTTTTGCTTTGGAACCAGAGCGAGGAGGCCCTCCACGCGTGACGGTGATCCGCCCCGAATCCGCGCTCCGACGAAGCGCGACGTGAGGGCTAACGATCGTGCGCGTGGAGGGCTTCCTCGCTCTGGTTACAAGGATACCGAAAAGGAAACTGCAGAGATCGCCGGCGGCGCGAGGCTGAGCACGATCATCGTGGTGAGAACAGTGTGTTGTTGTTGAAAAACAGAACGACCGAGTCCGACGAGCACGGACGTGTTCGCCTCTGTCGCCGCGCGATCACTTTCGCCATCCCTCGTTTCACGTTCTTTATCCTTCGAAAACGCCAGGCGCCCCCGACATTCGCGCCGTCCGGCCGCGCCTGGCGCGCCACACGAAGAACACCGGCACGCCCACCAGGGTGACGATCAAGCCTAACGCAGCCCGGCGCGGCTGGGTGACCACGGTGTTCAACACCACGGCCAGTGCCGCCGCCACGAACAGGAGCGGTGTGATCGGATAGCCGGGCACGCGAAACGGCCGCACGGAATCCGGCTGCCTCCGGCGATACACGAAGATCGCCAGGCCGCCTAACGCATAGAAGATCCAGCCGACGAACACGACGTACGTGAAGAGCTGCTCGAACGTGCCGGTCGCAGCCAGGCATATCGCCCACAGCGACGACACGATCACCGCCAGCGCGGGCGTGCCGAACCGCGGATGCACCTCGGCCAGTTTCCGGAAGAACACACCGTCGCGAGACATCGAGTAGTAGAGGCGCGGCGCCGTGAGTGTGAGCCCGTTCGCGGCGCTGAACATCGAGACGAGAATCACCGCGGCGATGACCTTCCCCGCTATCGGACCGAGCACCGCGCCCACCGCGTCGGCGGCGATGCGCTGGCTCAGAGACGCGCGCACCGGGTCGAGTGCGGCAACGTATCCGAGGTTGGCCAGCACATAGATGGCGATGATGCACGCCGTGCCGACGATGATGCCGCGTGGAA
The DNA here is from genome assembly GCA_035279625.1 of Gemmatimonadaceae bacterium. Taxonomy (GTDB): domain Bacteria; phylum Gemmatimonadota; class Gemmatimonadetes; order Gemmatimonadales; family Gemmatimonadaceae; genus JADGGM01. The sequence goes on along the minus strand of DATEHK010000118.1, from coordinate 2,461 downwards.
ACGTGCGCTGCGGATCCCGCGTTTCGCCCGCCGCGAATGTGGCGTACTGCCAGCCTTCGTATGCCCACAACACGCCGATCATCGCAGTCGCGAACATGGAGAAGGACGTATGCGTCGCGGGCATCACGGCCGCGGCCACTGTGGCGTGGCCGCGCGTACCGCCGCCGGCTACGAGCAGAAGCACGCTGATTCCTACCAGCGCGGCGGTCTTGATGCCGGTCGACCAATTCTGCACGTTCGCGCTTTCGCGAGTCCCGCGCACGTTGACCAGCATGATCACGATGATCATGAGGACAGCAACGACTCTCGCCATGGTCGCCGACATCGGCACGAGCTGCCCGAGGTAGGCGCTGAACGCAACGGCCAGGGTGGCCACCGAGCCGCTGCCGATCACCAGGAGCGCCGTCCAGCCGTACAGAAACGCGGGCAATTCGCCGAACGCATCGCGGATGTACACGTACAGGCCGCCGGCGTCGGGATTTGACGCTCCCATCTCGCCATACGTGAGAGCGCCGAGGAGGGACAACACGCCCGCCACGAGCCACACGAGGAGCGCCACCTTCACGTCGCCGCCGGTTTGGCGAAGCGTGCTTGCCGGGACGATGAAGATGCCGGACCCGATCACCGTCCCGATGACGATGAGGACGAGGTCGCGCAATCCGAGCGTCCGCTTCAATTCCGCCATGGGGACCCGCCTAACGTGAAGGACGCAGCGCATGCGGTGGTTCGAGCAACCGGACGTGGGCCGGCCCGCAGGAAGCATTGCTGTGCCGGGGCGCCGCGTCAATCACTGGTGGTGGCGTGCCCGCGACGTGGGCAATTCGAATTGCCTGCGCCCGGGCCCGCACGGTGGGCTTCTTCGCTCTATTCGAACGGATTAGAGCGGATGACTGCACGGATGACTACGGATCGCTCGGCTCGCATTCGCGAGGCCTATCGCGAGGTCGCAGGTTGTTGTGTCAAACAGAACACCGGCGATCGCCACTGTTCTTCGCTCGGCGCCGAGCGGCTGCGCGATCCGCGGTGATGCGTGCAGTCATCCGCTCTGATCCGCTCAAACAGAGCGAAGAGGCCCAGCAGGCGCGCGATGACGACGAGGGGGAGGCGCCCGGCCGGGCGCCTCCCCCTCGTCAGATCGCCGCGCATGCCTAACGATGAGCCGATGACGCAACAGCTGCGGCCACCGATGCCTCGCCGGCCGGCTGCCGCGTCGTCACGTTGAGCCGGTTCCAGGTGTTGATCGCCGCGATCGCGATCACCAGCGCGCTCAGTCCCTTGTCGTCGTAGTGTTGCGCCGCCTCGTCCCATACATCATCGGGCACCGGATCCGGGCGATCGCTGAGCCGCGTTGCCGCTTCGGTCAACGCCAGCGCCGCGCGCTCGGCGGCGGTGAAGTACGGCGTTTCGCGCCAGGCGGACACGCCAAAGATCTTCTCATCCGGTTCGCCTGCATCGCGCATCTCGCGCCAGTGCATGTCGACGCAAAAGCCGCAGCCGTTGATCTGGCTCGCGCGCAGACTCACCATGATGAGCGTGGTCTCGGGAACGCCGAGGTTCGATGCGGCCGCCGAGAGCGCCGCGAGGCCGCGATAGACCTCGGGATATTTGCGGGCAACGTTGTCGATTCGTGGTGTCGTGTTCATGGAGTCCCTCGCAATCGAGTTAGTACCGCATCGTCACGACTCGCGCCGATGCGCACACGGCCCAACGTGCACGTGCCGCGAAAGGTGCCCAGCGGCACAGTTCGGTTAGGCGGGCGGGTGTCCCGCCGGGTTCGACCCGTGCCCAGCGGTCGAGCACGTCACGCGTGGATGAGCTCGACAATTTCCTGTGCCGCGCGCTGCCCCGATGCAATGGCGCCGTGCACCGTGCCGGTGGTGTGCGCCGTATGCGCGGCTTCGCCCGCATACCAGATCGTACGCCCAACGGGTTGGGCGAGCCGCTCGGACATCCCTGAGCCGCCCACGCGCGCGTACGAATAGGCCCCGCGCGAAAACGGGTCGGCGATCCAGTCGTGTCGGTACGACCGCACGAGTCGCGCCGCGAGACGCGCCGCCGTCATGCTGAAGATCGATGCGAGCGACTCGACCGCGAGCTGCTCGAGCGTGCGCGCCGGATCGCGCGCGAGTCGTTGCGCCGGCGACCCACCGCACCATGCGACGAGCAACGGCGCGGTCACGGGATACGTGGTCCACCAGACGCGGAACGGGAGCGGGCGGCGCGACTGCAGGAAGGTCATGCGGTCGAGCGCCGGCGCGCCCACGCGCCGCGCGAACGTGGGCTCGAGCCAGAAGGGCTCGGCGAACCGGAGCGCCAGGCGCTCGACCGGGCCCATGATGCCTAACGACACGCCGCGGTCGAGGGACGGCACCGGCGGATCGAATCGGATCGCGCCCCGCGCCGGCGGCGGCGCCTGCATCACGCCTAACGGCACGGTGACGAGCACGGCGCGCCCGGCGTA
>DATEHK010000117.1:0-3305 GCA_035279625.1 Gemmatimonadaceae bacterium | reverse complement strand
CGTCCGGGCGAGCGGCGATCCGGGCGCGCTCGTTCAGTCCGTTCGGCGTGCGATCGGCGAGGCCGATCGTGCGGTCGTGATCGATGATTTGGAGCCGGTACGGCAGTTGATTCGCTATTCCATTCGCGATGAGCGTCTCGTGACGCAACTCGCGACGGCCCTCGGCGTGCTCGCGCTCTTGCTCGCGGCAATCGGACTGTTCGGTGTGATGAGCTACAGCGTTGGACGACGCACCAGCGAGATCGGCGTTCGCGCCGCGCTCGGCGCACGTCGGGCGGACATCGCGCGGCTGGTGCTGCGCGATGGCCTGCGCCCCGTGATCATCGGCCTAACGATCGGGCTTCCGCTGTCGATCGTCGCCGTGCGCGCGCTGGCGCACCATCTCAACGACATTTCCAGTGACCCGGCGTCGATCGCCATCGCGGTCGTGGTGCTGCTCGCGGCTGCCGTCGCCGCGGTACTGATTCCGGCGCGACGCGCGGCGCGTATCGATCCCATCAGGGCGCTGCGCGAGGAGTGATGGGTGCGGGATCGTTCGATACGGTAAGAAGTATCCGCTCGAGGAAGCGAGCCAGCCCGCTGAGATTGTAGCCGCCGGCGCGGTAGCCAATGTATCCATCGGGCCGCACCAGGTACTGGGCTCCGTGTTCGGCGCCGAGTAGCCGAAGCGTCGCGCCGTCGTCGCAAAGGGCGCCGGGAGTCGTTGGCGACGAGAGGTATTGCACGCCGAGTAGTCCGCCGAATTCCTCTCGCAGCATACGAACTTGCGTGCTGTCCCACGCGGCGGTATCGCCGCACAGCAAGAGGTTGAACCGGGCTCCGGCCACGGCGCGCTGCAGGTACACCGGTTCTCCATTGATCGTTAGGCGCCGGTCCGGCAGGCGCGCGCCGGCACGCGGGCCACGGCGCAAGCGCGGCGTGCCTTCCTCGACGACGGCGCTCGGGCTGTATCTGATCGCGAGCTCCGACACGAACCGGAAGACGGACGACCTCGGCCACCTGCGCTTCGCGACTAACGGGACGACGCGCGGGACGACGAGTTTGACGACCCATGAGAGGATGTGACCGGGCGAGATCGCCCGCGTAACGGTTCCGAACAGCCGGTCGGTATAGCGCAACAGAAACCGCCCAACGGGCCATCGTTCGGATTCGTACGTGTCGAGCAGATTGTCGTCCGCGACGCCGCATAGGACGAGGCCGAGCTTCCAGCCCAGGTTCCACGCATCCTGAATGCCGGTGTTCATGCCCTGCGCACCCACCGGGCTGTGAATGTGCGCGGCATCGCCGGCGAGAAAGACACGCCCAACGCGATAGTGCGCGACTTGCCGGTGGTGGAGGTGAAATCGTGTCAACCATGCGGGATCGCGCAGGCGCACCGATCGCTGGGCCGGCACATCGACGAGCGCTTGCAGGTCGGCGAGGGACAGCTCGCTCTCGAGCGCGCCGGTGTCGCCGCGTGGGTCGTCGGCGAGCGTCGCCGACACCGCGATCACGCGCCATGTGGTCGGCTTGCCTAACGGGAACAGAATCGCGATGCCGCCGTCGCCCACGAAGGCGTTGACCGCGCCGGACTCCAACGGCCCGGAGGCTTCGACGTCGCCGAGCGCGAAGGTTTGCGGATAGCTCCCGCCGTCGAACGCGACGCCGCTGCCCCGGCGCACCGCGCTGTGCGCGCCGTCACAACCGACCACGTAGCGAGCGCACACGTGCTCCTCGCCTCCGTTAGGACCGCGGAGGACGCACGCGACGTCCGCATCGCCGGTCGTGAACGCGATGAGCTCGGTGCCGCGTTCGATGATCACATCGTACGAGCGCAGGTAGTCGCCCAAGACCTGCTCGGTGGTGGCTTGCGACAGAAGGAGAATGAACGGAAAGCGCGTGTCGAGACCGTCGAGCTCGCCCACTTGCACATTGGCAATCGGACGGGCGCCGGCGTGAATCACGGCGCGCGTGCCCGTGCGCCCCTGCTTGACCATGAGGTCGGCGAGTCCGATGGTGTCCAGGAGCTCGAGCGTTCGCGCCTGGACGCCGAGTGCGCGCGACTCGTGCGCCTGGTCGAGCGACCGATCGACAATCCTGTATTGCGTCCCGAACCGCTGCAGTTGGGCGGCCAGGGCGAGGCCGGTTGGTCCGGCTCCGACGATAAGGACGTCGATAGAATGTTCCGTCATGCGCGAGAAGGTGTGGAATGCCCCGTCGCAGATCAAATGCCTCGGCGTCGAGAGGTAGCGAGGTCAGCAGTGCTGCCACCGTGGTTGCTTGAGATCGGTTTTTGGACGGGTCGAAACCTGACCGGCGATAGGGCTTGATCAATCGAAAAATATTGATATATTAGACTCGTGACCGCGACCGTCTCCGGCATTCGCCGATCCACCGAGCTCTTTCACGCGCTATCCGATGAAACGCGCGTCGCCATAGTGGAGATGCTGCACGACGGCGAGCGGTGCGTATGCGAGCTGCAGGACGCGCTCGACGCGGCGCAATCCCGGCTGTCGTTTCACCTCAAGGTGCTCAAGGACGCGGGGCTCGTGATCGATCGGAAAGAAGGGAGGTGGGTCTACTATGCACTCGATCCCAAAGCCTTCGCGGAAATCGAGGAAGCCGTCGCCGCGCTCAAGCCGCCGCGGCGCGCGCTGTCCGTTCGGCGGGGAGCCGCGTGCTGTGACTGACGTATTTTCTTTTCTTCTATACATCAATATTTTTTGATATCCCCTGGAGGGCCAATGTCCGAGAACACGGTTCAGCCAACGACGCTCGACGAGATTCGCCAGATCGTGCGCGAGCGGTACGGCCACGTTGCACAGCACGTGGCGAGCGGCGCGCCTAACGCATCGTGCTGCGGTCCGGCCGAGTCGTCCGGCTGCTGCGGCTCGGCGAACGAGACCTGGGATCCCATCACGGCGAATCTCTATGACGCCGGTGAGACGGCGGGCCTACCGGCGGAGGCGCTGCTCGCGTCGCTGGGTTGCGGCAATCCAACCGCGCTCGCCCAGCTCCAGGAAGGCGAGACGGTGCTCGACCTGGGCTCCGGCGGCGGCATCGACGTGTTGTTGTCGGCGAAACGCGTCGGGCCCACCGGGAAGGCCTATGGACTCGACATGACCGACGAGATGCTCGCCCTGGCGCTCGAGAACAAGAGTAGAGCCGGCGCAAGCAATGTCGAGTTTCTCAAGGGGCACATCGAGGCGATTCCGCTGCCATCGAACACGGTCGACGTGATCATCTCGAATTGTGTGATCAATCTGTCGGGCGACAAACGAACCGCGCTCGCCGAAGCATTCCGCGTGCTCAAGCCCGGCGGCCGG
>DATEHK010000116.1:0-6986 GCA_035279625.1 Gemmatimonadaceae bacterium | reverse complement strand
GTGACAGAGCGAGGAAGCCCTCCACGGGCGCCATCGTGAGCCCTCATGTCGCGCTTCGATAGAAGTTCTGCTTTGGGCTGATCGCGATCCCGCGTGGAGGGCTTCCTCGCTCTGGTTCAAAGGATAACGAAAAGGAAACTGAAGGATCGCTCGGCGCCGCGAGGCTAAGGGCGATCACTGTGGTGAGAGCAGGTTGTTGTTGTTTGGAAAAACAGCACAGCGGTGTCGATGCCTGCCTCACGATGCGGGTCGCATCCCACGACGCGCTCGTCGAGCGCGCATGACGCCGACTCGAGCGACGTCGCCGCTTCCTCGAAAGTCCCGGAAGAACCCAAAAAACAATAACACGCACCTCGCCACGAGCCGCGCGCGGTTCCGCGCCGCTCGGCGACGCGAGGCTGAGCGCGATCAGCGTGGTGAGAGTAGTGTGTTGTTCTTGAAAGACAGAACAGCGATGCGTACGATGGTGCATCGTACCCACCGCGGCAGCCGAGCGATCCGAGTTTTCCGGGCAGTTATGCGGTTTTATCCGTTTCAAAAGAGCGACGAAGCTCTCCACGGGGCGCGTCGGGCGTCTGGTTTACTGCACCACGCGACTCACGCACGAGAATCCGGAGAAGAATCCCTTGCGGAGAATGGGCGGCGCGTTGTTGAGCCCAACGTCGAGCCCCACCTTCGCACCCGCGCTGTTGCCGGGAATGCTCCACTCGGCGCGGTAGTCGGTGGCCGTCGGTTCCCAGCTGGCGGCGGCGCCGAACATTTGCAGCACGGCCCACGTGCCGTGGAAGCTCACGACGTTGGCCCACGAGTTCCCTTGCTCGACGGCGATCGTCGCCTCGCTCGTCGGCTGGAACGCCCACGTGAACTGGTGCGGCTTGACGGCCGCGGCGTAGTCCACCGTGTTCCCGTCGCCCACCACACGCAGCCGGCCGCTCTGCGGCATCAGGTAGTTGGTGAGCGTCAGCGTTAGGCGTGGCTCGTTGGCGCCCGCGGGGAAGAGCGCCGCCGAGAACTGCGCGGCGTGGTTGAAGAACGAGAGGAACGCGGGATTCACGGTCAACGTGCCGCCCTGTTTGGCGGCGAACGTGCTGCCCTGCGGCTGGATCACGTTCTGGAGCGCGTCGTTGTAGTACGTCCAGAAGGATCCGGTCTGTGGCTTGAACACGGCCGACACTTCCTCCAACGATGCTTGAATCGGCGAGCGGTCGTTGAACGGATATTTGGCGAAGAGGCCGGCGTTTCGCGAGCAGAAGGTTTGGCCCTTTCCGTTGAGCTGGCCCGCGCCGTAGTTGCGCAGGTACGGGTCGATGCTCGCCAGCGGCTCCGTGAGGAGACGTTGCACCGCCGTCGCCACTGCTGGCTCGCGGCCCACCACGAATCCCTGGGCCAGCTTCTGCGCCTCGGCGCGTGCGGCGTTTGCGTTCTGGGTCGCGTTGGCAATCGCGGCCTCCGCTTGCCCCGGCGGCGCGGTGGCCACCTGGCCTAACGAGCCCTGGAGCGTGAGCAGCGCCGCCATGTACGGCTGCACCGGCGGTCCGATCAGCTTGTCCGTCTGGCCCGGCGGCACGACGGCGTGTGCCGGCTGCAGCGCGTTGCCGATCGCCGTGTCGGTGTTCGTGTTCTGCGACGCGATCGAGATGAGCGAGAGGAGCGGCGACTGATTTCCCGACAGTTGGGCGAGCTTGGCCGCCGCGTCGCTCACGCTGCCGTAGCGCGCGATCGTCGCGCCCTGCAAGTAGTCGCGCCACGCGGCGATATAGTCGTTCTCGTATCGCACCCGCAGATCCGCCAGCGCCTTGGACTTGTCGACCTGGCTCGGCGGCTCATCGCCCAGCACCCAGCGCTCGCCCTGGAAGAACCGGTCGGCGCTGCCTAACGCTCTGTGCATGGCCGCGTAGCCCGGCTTGGTGAACGCGCCGCGCACCGTGGCGCGCTCGACGACGAACGCCGAGGAGCCGGGCACCATCTTGTTGAACTGAATCGCGGTATTGCCGCTGTCCGCTTCGGCCAGCATGGCCTGGTAGATAGGCTCGATGCCGGTGAACTGGCGGAGGAACGAGCGCGCGCGTCCGACGAGCGCCGTGTCGGCGGCGAACGAGAACGGGTCGCCTAACGGAAGCTCGCGCGCGTAGAAGGCGAATTGGCGCTGCGCCAGCTGGCTCTGCGTCGAGTCGGCCGAGCGCACGCCGGACCACTCAGTGAGGAGCACGGGCGCCAGGAAATCTTCGGTGCTGCGCTCGGGATTACTCGTGGTGATGAGATACGCCTTGAGCACGCGGTAGGTGCTGCCGTAGTCGTCCGTTGGGCGGGGCGCCGGCGGGACAGCGCGCAGGGCAGATGCCAGTGCGCCGCGCGTGTCCTCGAACACGAGCTTGTCGAACGACGCGAAGTACGCGCGCCGCGCGTCGGGCAGCATCGCGCTGCCGGAGTACAATCCCCACTCGAGACCGGTCGGCGCGCCGTTGCGCTCGTAGTCGCGCAAGGTCTGCAGTTGGGCGCGCAGCGCGTCCAGGCGCTGCAGCGTCTCGACGGTGGGTGCGCCAGTGCCCGACGCGACCACCATCGCCGCGTGGACGTCGGACGCGGTGTCGTCGGCCAGCTTGCGGTTGGCCGACCACGACATCGTGAAGCCCAACGCAACCACCACGCCGGCGGCCGTCGCCAGTCCGAGCGCGACGCGGCGCAGCGTGTTGACGCGCGTGCCGCCCTTGGTCACGTTCATCGCCGCGCGGTCGCCTAACAGGACGTCGGTGAACACGCGGCCCAGGAATACCCACTGCGGAACCTTGCGCGTCGCGGCCGCCGGCGCGGCGCGGACCTGCGCCGCCAAGTGCTCGGCGCGGAACACCGACGTCGCCGACCGCGCTTCGGGGCGCGACTGCAGCGCGGCGGCCGCCATGGCCGGTGCCGCGTCGTTGATGAACACCGGCCGCACGCCGGCGAAATAGTATCCCCGCAAGAACGGACTCACCTGCAACTGGCTCGGCCGGCACAGCTCGACCAGGAATTGCGTGACCACCGCGCCGGTCTTTCGCAGCTCGCGCGGAAACTCGTACGCGCCGGGTTTGGGCTCGGCGGCCGCCTCGCGGCCGAGATATTGAATGCGCTTATCGGCCAGCGACACGAAAAGACGCTGGAAGGAATCGGCGATGCGCTTCGCCTGCCGGTCCGCGTAGAGTCCCGCCGCACCGGTGTCCGCCGGCAGCGTGACGCCCACCACTTCGCGCGTTTCGTCGCTGGAGAAGTTGCGCACGTAGTCGGCGAAGTACGCGATGCGATCGGCCTTGGTGAACACCACGTAGACGGGGAGGCGGATGCCCAACCCGCGGGCCAGCTCGCTCAACCGGTCGCGGAGCATCTTGCCTAACGCAACTGCCTGCTCGCTCGCGCCCGGCTGCACCAGGTGGTCGCAGCTCACGCACACCACCGCCAGTCGGGACGCTTGCGACCCGCCGCCGAACACCGCGGCCAACCGGCGCGGCTGCACGTGGCGGATGAGGCGCGCGAAACGCGAGGGGTCGGCGGCCAGCGATCCGCCCGCCTCGACGAACACGGTATCGCGTGCGTACCAGACGTTGACGCCCTTGGTGGGCGCGACGGTGTCATCGCGCGAGACGCTGCCGGCCAGCAGCTCGGCCTCGAGTCCCGAGCGCACGACGAGGGTCGTCTTGGCGCTCCCTTCCGCGCCTAACAGAATGACCATCGGCGACCGCGCGAGCGTGCCCGCGGCTTTGCCGCCGGCGCGCGATGCGGCCAACTGTGCCCGCGCGGCGTTCATCGCCGCATCGATGTCGTCGGTTCGCGTGCCGGGCGCGGCCGCCGGCGCGAGTTGCCGCAAGAAGTACCACACGATGAACCCGGCGGCGGCCGCGCCTAACACCCACAAGCCGGCGCGGAACACCCAAATGTCGGGCGACTTGAGCTTGAGCGCCCCGCCGAGGAACCACACGGCGATCACGAACACCAAAACGACCACCGAGGCGATCAGCCAGATTTTCGCCTTACGCGACATGACAGGACTGGTGCAGGGAAGCCAATGCCGGCGCGGTCACTTGGCCACCTGGGCGGCGGCGTCGCGCACGGTGGCTACGGAGGACCTGAGCGACGACGAGTAGAACGCGTACAACGCCGCGGCGATCACGAACACGGCGACCATCGCGATGCCTAACCGCTTGGACCACACGTCGCCGGCGGCGGCCGGGATGTCGCCCGAGGGCGGCTTCCACGATGGCGACAACTCACCGAACGCGCCGCGAATCCGCTGCATCTTCTCGGCGACGCGCGACATGAGCGCGTGGAGCTCGCCGCCCTCGGTCGCACTGTAGCGGCCGTGGAAGCCGAGGAGCAGACAGAGCTGGAACACCTCGAGCACGTCCGCGAGATCCTCGGAGTCGGGGCGCGCCAACAAATACTGGAGATTCTGAAAGAACAACTCGCCGCCCAAATGTCCGCCGAAGATTTCGTCCTGCAGCGGCTTGCGCGGCCAGTCGGCGAACATCGGCTGCGTGGAGTTGAGCACCGACTCGTCGAGGAACGTCACCACGGCGTAGAGCACGAGGCGGACATCCTCGTCGGCGTATCCCGCCTGTCGCGCCTGCTGCTCGGCCGCGCCCATCACTTGCTTCATGTGCGCGCGGAATGACTCGGCGTCGGCGGCCACCTGGCGATTGGCTCGCAGCCTAACGGTGGCGGTGAGCACTTCCTGCATCGCCAACGCGAGCTGGCCGCGGCGCGCGGACGGAGCGACCGTCGAAGCGGCCGCCGCCGCGGGAAGTGTTTGAACCGGAATGGTCATTCAGGAATCCCGTCGCGACCCGATGCGGTCACGACTCGAGCAGGATCAGCACCTGGACGTCGGCGCCGGGAAGCGCATCGGGCACGTACACGCCGATCTCCTGCGTTTGCACGAGCGTCTCCCAGCACGGACCTGCCTTGCTGATGGAGAAGTATTGCGCGTCGACGCGCGGCGAGAGCGCGGCGGGCGGTGCGGGTACGTGTTCCAACGTGAGACCAGGAAAGGCCCGCTTGACCAGCTCCGGCGTGAACTTGGCCGAGCACACTTTCACGAAGCGCGGCACGCGTGTGATCGTCTCGGCTTCGCCGACGGACGAGCGGACGCCGAGGAACCAGCGCGCGCGCCCGAAGCATCGCGTGTCGCTCACCGGGCCGGTGTACATGAACGCCGACGTGGAGCGGAGCGGCACCGAGACACAGTTGGTCGGGATGATGATGTCGAGACTGGCGCGAATGTGCCGGTCGAGCGTGTCGAAGCACACCTCGAGCTGGTCGTGATCGTAGGACGGCAGCATCCGCGGATGGGCGTCGAGCGAGAACGTGCACAAGGCACCGGCCAGCCGCGACATTTCGGCGTACACCTGCTCGGGGCGCGACCGCTTCACCTGCACGTGATGCCTGAGCGGGCCTAACGCCGAGTGCACGGCGTGCATGAGCCAGAACATCGCCACTTCGTGGCTCGCCCAGTCGCCTAACGATTGACGCCCCGTGCCCGCGCCTAACGCGGCGCTCTTGGCGTCCAGCATCTCGACCAGGCGGCCGAGGATCGTCATCAGCCGGTCGCTGGCGCCGATCTGGAGAAGCGGCGGAATGTAGTCCGTGTCGTACGCGAAGCTGCCCCGGCCATCGCGGCGAACGCGCGCCACGGCGAGCGCGACCGCGCCATCCTCGAGCGATGTGTCGAGCGCCAGACGAAAGTTCTTGCGACCCAGCGTGACGGGCTTTTCGTCGTGTCCGGTGGTTTCGTCGAGCATGAGGTGCGGTTCGGACACGTAGCGCGCGCCGCGGCCATCGGCAGCGGCGGCGTCAGCAGGAATGCAGTTGGCTGCGTCACGCCGATACGGCGCAATCGTCAAGTAGACGACGTGGTTGTCGGATGTGGGCGAGAACCGGTCGCCTATGGCAAGCGGCGGCGGAGCGGCATCGCCATCCGGAATGTGGAACGGCATGCCGTCGGGCATCACGCCGCGTGCGTGAATCATCGAGACGGTTCCGTTTCGCAGCGCGTTCGCATCGAGCTCGCACCCAATGAGTCCGTAGGGCGCAAAGAACAGGTGCGACACCGCGAACTGGATCGAGTCCTCGAAGTAGCGATTCTGCGCCTGAAAGTGATGCTGGGCCAAGTGCATGCCCTCGCGCCACACCACCCTGGAGAGTTGCGTCATTGAAGGTCCGTAGGCTTGGTCTCGCTCGATCGGTCGCGCGTTTTCGACGGACGGCCGCCACTTCCGGCCGTGTCGGTTTGCGCGTGAGATGCGTTCTTGGCTATTGTAGACGATTCGGGTGAGGCGTTGGGTGTGCTGTCAGTCGCCCGGCGTGCAACCGTCGCCCGAGTCGCACGAGGCCGCCATCCTGCGCGCGTGCCCTAACGTATGACCCACCACTAGTCGATGACAAGCGCCGAGTTCAGCGCCCGCTATCAACTGATCAAGCCCATAGCCGACGGAAAGGTCCGCACGCTCAACGCGTTGGCCGTCGCGACGGGGAAAGTCATCATGGTGCATTATCTCGTTGGCTCCGCCGACGAGAATAACGCATTGCTCGCGCGCGTGCGCGCGCTGCCCGAAATCGGGCGGCTCAAAGTGATCGAGATACTGGATGTCGAAGGACATCCAGTGGTGCTGACGCAGTTCATTCAGGGCTTCGAGTCTCTGGACCTGTGGATTTCATCGCACGCCCCCGGTTCCTCGGCGGCGGGTGCCAAGCAGATCAAGGTGACGATGCGTCGTCCGGATGAGGCGCCGCCGGCGCCGCGGGCGGGGTCGACGCAACCCATTCACGCTGGGAGTGGTGGAGCGGGGAAAGTAGCTCCCCCGCCATCGCCACCGGCCGCGCCGCCTCCTTCGGCGGCGGGCGCGACCATGGCGATGACGCAGCCCATGGCGCCGGTCGCAGCACCAAAACCCGCGGCGCCGCCGGCACCACCACCGGCTCCGCCGGTGGTGCCGCCCGCGCCGCCGCGTCCGACAGCG
>DATEHK010000115.1:0-3328 GCA_035279625.1 Gemmatimonadaceae bacterium | reverse complement strand
ATGATGGCGCCGGTGCGTGTCGGTGTGGTGGGTGCGGGGGCGATTGCGCAGGTGGCGCACTTGCCGGCGCTGGCGCGGTCGCGCGTGGCGCAGCTCGTCGCCTTGTGCGACAACGATGGGCCCAAGGCCAGTGCGTTAGGCGAGCGATTCGGCGTGCACGATGTGTACACCGACATCGAGGATCTGCTCGAGGGCGCGGAGCTCGACGCCGTAGTGCTCACCACGCCCAACCACTTGCACGAGCCGCACGTGCTGAGCGCGCTCCAGGCGGGCGTCCACGTGCTGTGCGAGCGGCCGCTCGCGTTGTCGAGCCGCGGTGTGGAGCGCATTCTTGCCGCCGCGTCGCGCACCGGTCGCATGGTGGCGGTGGCCAACAACCACCGCTTCCGCTCCGACGTCCAGGCGCTGAGCAGCTTTCTGCGCGGCGGTGAGTTAGGCAAACTCAACGGCGCGCGCGCCGGACATCACGAGCAGCGCCAGACGCGCGAAGGCTGGCGCTACCGTCGCGCCGAATCGGGCGGCGGGGCGTTCATCGATCTGGGCCTGCCGCTGCTCGACCTCGCGCTCTGGCTGGGCGACTATCCCGATCCGGTGCGCGTCAGCGCACACATGGAACGGGGACGCGGCGCGGCCGCCGTGGATGAGGCGATGCTCGCGTTCATCGAGTGTGCCTCGGGCATGACGATCACGCTCGACGTGTCGTGGTCGTACATCGGGCTCGAGTCGCGGTGGTGGTTCGACGCGCTCGCGACGCGCGGCAGCGCGGGGCTGTCGCCGCTGCACGTGGTGAAGGAGCTGAACGGCACCGCCACCGACGTCACGCCGCGCGGGGCGTCCACGCGCGACAGCGCGTTCGTGCAATCGTACCGGGCCGAGATCGCACACTTCGCGGCGATGCTGCGCGGCGAGACGCCGTACGAGGCACCCACGGACCAGCTCGCGCTGCACCGGTTGGCCGAGGCGGTGTACAAGTCGGCCGACGAACAAAAGGAAATCCGACTGTGACCGAACGTCGCTGGCGCCTAACGCGCCAGGAATGGCTCGCCGCGCTGGCGAGCGCGGTGTTGTTCGCTCTCGCGTTCCCGCCGGTACCGCTCGTGGTGCCGGCGTTCGTGTGCCTGGTGCCGGTGGCGGTGATCGCGGCGCGGGCGGCGGACGGGAACGCGGGCTGGCGTGTGGCCGTGCGCACCGGCACTGTATTCGGTTTCATCGGCTACGGTGTGGCGCTCTACTGGATCGCGATCGCGCTCCGCCTGTACACGGATCTCGCGTTCCTCGCCTTCCTCGGTGCGCTTCTCGGATTGGGACCGATCGTCGGCTTCACGTTCGGCGCGGTGTACGCCGTGCGCCGCCTAACGAAGTGGCCCGTGGCGATTGTGCTCCCGCTCGTGTGGTGCGCGAGCGAGCTTTTCCTGCTCTACCTGCCGCAGATCGGCTTCCCGTGGCTCCCGCTCGGCCTCTCGGTGGCGAAGCATCCCATTCTCGCGCAGGCCGCCGACCTGAGCGGCGTGCGCGGGCTCAGCTTCTGGATTGCGGCGACCAACGGCCTCCTGGTCGACGCGTGGCTCGTGCGCGGCGCGCGCCGCCGGATGTGGACGCGCGTGGGCGCGGCCGCGGCGCTTGCGTTAGGAGTGGCCGCGTACGGTTGGTGGCGCATCGCCACCACGCGACTCCTGGCGCAGGCCGACGTGACGGTGGTGCAGCCCAACATCCCGCAAGACGAGAAGTGGCAGCAGCAGTACCAGGGCCGCATCGTCGGGATCCTGTCGTCCCTCACGCGACAGGGCTTCGCGCAGCAGCCGGCCCAACTCACGCTGTGGCCCGAGGCCGCGCTGCCGGACAACTTTCTGGCGCACAGCGAGTGGATCGACACGATGCGCGTGCTCGCCACCGCGTCGCACGCGCCGATTCTGTTCGGGACCATCGATGTCGTGTGGCAGACGCCGACACACTACGAGTACTACAACTCGGCGATGGTGGTCGACGCGACGGGCCGCGTGGGTGGGCAGCCCGCGTACCACAAAACGTATTTGGTGCCGATCGTCGAGCGCGTGCCGTTCGTGAACCCGAACTGGTTCGCGAGTCTCAAGTTTTTCGGCGGGATGGGGCGTGGCGGAACGCCGCAGCCGTTCACCTTTCGATTCGGACGCGTGGGCGTGCTGATCTGTTACGAATCGATTTTCCTGCAGCGCGCGCGCTTGTATCGGCGCGACGGCGCCTCGTTCCTGGTCAACATCACCAATGATGCCTGGTTCGGGCGGAGCGTGGCGGTGTACCAGCACGAGGCGCATCTGGCGCTGCGGGCCATCGAGAACCGGGTCGGCATCGTTCGCGACGCCAACACCGGCATCTCGGAATACATCGATCCGTTAGGCAGGTCGCACGGCCAGACCGCACTGTTCGTGCCTGCCGTGCGCACCTACCAGGTGCAGACGACGGATGTGCTCACGCTGTACGATCTCGCGGGCGACTGGGTGGGCGCGATCAGCGTGCTGTCGACGCTGGCCATGCTCGGCATGGCGGCCGCGAGGCGCCGGACGTAGTGCGCGGCGCGTCGGTCGGGATCGACGTCGGGGGCACGTTCACCGATCTGGTCGCGATCGACGCCGACGGCGGCGTGACGGCGCGCAAGGTGCCGAGCACGCCCGCCGACCAGAGCCGCGGCGTGCTCGAGGCTCTCGATGCGTTAGGCGAATCGCCGGCGGCGGTGGCGCGCCTCGTGCACGGCACCACCGTGGCCACCAACACGCTGCTCGAGCGTACCGGCGCGCGGGTGACGCTCTGCGCCACGGAAGGTGCGACCGATGTGCTCGCGCTCCGGCGCCAGGAGCGCGCGTCGCTGTACGATCTCGCGCGCCAGCATCCGGAGCCGCTCGTACCGGCCGAGCGATGCGTCGCGGTGCCCGAGCGCATCGAGCCGCAGGGCGTGGTGCGCGCTCTCGAACCTGCCGGCGCCGACGCGGCGGCTCGTGCCGCACTGGGCACGCAGCCGGCGATCGTCGCGGTGTCACTGCTCCACGCGTACGGCGACCCGGCGCACGAGCGGGCGATGGCCGCGGCACTGTCGCGTTTGGCGCCGGGGGTCGATGTGGTGTGCTCGGCCGACGTCCTGCCCGAGATCCGCGAATACGAGCGCACGGCGACGACCGTCGCCGAGGCGTATCTGCGCCCGGCGGTGGCCGGCTACGTGGCGCGCCTCGCCGCTGCGTTAGGCGAGCGCGGCTATCCGGCGCTGGCGGTGATGACCTCGGCGGGCGGCATGCGTCCGGCGGCCGAGACCGCCCGCGGCGCAGCGTCGCTGGCGCTGTCGGGTCCCGCGGGTGGCGTC
>DATEHK010000114.1:0-72559 GCA_035279625.1 Gemmatimonadaceae bacterium | reverse complement strand
CGTTGACCGTCGCCGCAGCGCCGGCGCATGTGGACTCGGCGTCGCCGGCGCCGCCGGTGGCGGCGACGCCGACCGCGCCGCCACGTCATCCGGCGGCGACCGCGATGCCGCCTAACGCGCCGCAGATGCTGGCCAGCTCCGGCCGCCACGGGCTCGTCATGGATGGCGGCGTGAACGACCTGTCCGACGGCGACGTGAAGGTGCTGCTCCAATCGTTGGACAGCCTTACGGCCATCCCGGACGCCGACCCGGCTTTCATGAGCTACCAGATCGACGACGGCGGCGGTGTGCAATGACGCGTCGCGCACTCATGGTTTTCGTGCTTGCGATGGTGGCCGGCGGCGGCATGCGCGTCGCGGCGCAGCAGGATGCGCCGCCCGCCGCCGCCGACAGCGCGGCGAACGCGCCTAACGCGCAGACGCCCGCGCGTCGTCAGCTCGAGCAGCAGCTGCGGCTGCGGCTGGGCGAGGTGGTGCGTCGCCAGCTGCAGCTCACCGACCAGCAGTACGCCCAGCTGCAGGCGGTGAACAAGAAGTACGAGGCGCCGCGGCGCGACCTCAATCAGCGCGAGCGCTATCTCCGCCTGTCGCTGCGCGCCGAGCTCCAGTTAGGCGACAAGGCCGACCAGGCAAAGGTGGGCGGGTACCTGGATCAGATGAACGAAATCCAGCAGTCGCGTCTGCAGATTTTCCGCGACGAGCAGAGAGACCTGTCGGGATTCCTGACACCGGTGCAGCGCGCCAAGTACGCCGCGTTGCAGGAACAGCTCCGGAAGCGGCTCACCCAGATGCGCCAGCGCCAGTTCGAACGCCAACAGGCGCGTGCCGGGCGCGTGACGCCGCGGCCGCCGAGATGAACGGCACAGAGACGGGGAGGATTCGAGCGCGCGGTTGAGCCGGTCCGACCGGTCTGCTAGATTGCGCGTCTCGCCCGGGTGGCGGAACTGGTAGACGCACGGGACTCAAAATCCCGCGCCGGCAACGGCGTGCGAGTTCGATTCTCGCCTCGGGCATTCCGCAGCAGACCTCTCTCGAGACACAGATATGCGTTGGGCAATGGGTGCCGTCGCGGTCGCCGGCGTGGTGTGCGTGTCCTCAGGTTACGGCGACCAACTGAAGCACGATGTAGATGGCTGGCGCGCCGCGCACGAGAAGGAAATCCTCACGCAATTCGATCACCTCGTGCGGTTGCCGAGCGTCGCCGCAAATCCGGCCGGGGTCAGGCAGGCGGCAAGCTTCCTCGAACAGCAGCTTCACGATCGCGGGTTCGACGCGTCGCTGCTCACTGTTCCCGGCGCGCTGCCGGTCGTGTTCGGGTCGCTCGCCACGCCCGGCGCCACGCGCACCGTCATGTTCTACGCGCACTACGACGGCCAGCCCGTGACGCCCGCCCAGTGGGCGACGCCGCCGTTCGACCCCGTCGTGCGCAGCGCTCCGTTAGACTCGGGCGGCCGGGTCGTCGATTGGGCGGCGGCCAAGCCGCCCTACGACCCCGAGTGGCGCTTGTACGGGCGCTCGACGGGCGATGACAAGATTTCCGAGATCGCGTTCCTCGAGGCGTTCGACGCGCTCAAGGCGTTAGGCAGGAAGCCGTCGGTCAACATCAAGGTGGTATGGGAAGGCGAAGAGGAAGCGGGGTCGCCGCATCTCGCGGACATCCTGCGCGCGAACCGGGACAAGCTGTCCGCCGATCTCTGGCTCATCGGCGACGGTCCGGTGCACCAGTCGCGGCGCCCACTGCTCTATTTCGGCGCGCGCGGCGTGATCGGACTCGACGCAACGATCTACGGACCCGTCAAGGCGCTGCACGACGGGCACTACGGCAACTGGGTCCCGAACCCGGCGGCCATGGCGGCCACGCTGATCGCTCAGCTGCGCGCGCCTAACGGAAGCGTCCGCATCCCCGGCTTCATGGACGGCGTACGAGCCGAGACGAAAGCGGAGCGGGCGGCGATCGCGGCTCTGCCGCCCGTCGAGCACGAGCTCGAGGACGAATTCGAGATCAACCGGAGCGAATCGGGCGGCGCGCTCGCCCAAGCCATCATGCGCCCGGCGCTCAACATTCGTGGCATCCGGGCAGGGAAGGTGGGCGGCGAGGCGGCGAACGCAATTCCCGTCGACGCGGAAGTGTCCATCGATTTCCGTCTGGTGCCCGACCAGAAGCCCGACACGATTCGCGCCAAGCTGGAAGCCTACCTTCGCTCGACCGGGTGGACCATCGTCACCGACACGCCGAACGAGAGCGTGCGGCGCGCGCACGCGAAGCTCATCAAGCTCGACTGGGAAGCGAGCGGATATCCGGCGTTTCGCTCGGACATGTCATCGCCCGCCGCCCGCGCCGCGATCGCCGCCGCCGGCCACGCGTCCGACCAACCCGTCGCGGTCGCCCCGATGCTCGGCGGCAGTGTACCACTCTATGTGTTCGATGCGATCTTTCATGCCCCGCTCGTCGGTCTCCCGGTAGCGAATCACGACGACAATCAGCACGCGGCGAACGAAAACGTCCGGTTGCAGAATGTCTGGGACGGCATCGATGTCTACGCCGCTATGATGGCCGAGCTTCGCTGGTGACCGCGCGCGCGGCCGGCCGCTGGCTGCGTGCGTTAGGAATCGCCGGGGGCGCGATCGTCATCCTCGTTGCCGCGGGTGCACTGGTCGCAGGCAGTGTGGTCACGCGTCCCCGCCGCGCCGACATTGGCTCGCCGCCCGCCGACCTCCCCGCTGAGAGCGTCTCCTTCATCACGACCACCGGCGACACGCTGCGAGGATGGTACGCTCCTGGCCGACCGGGGCGGGGCGCCGTCGTGTTGATGACGGGGATCCACGACGACCGGCGAAGCATGATCGGTCGCGCGCGATTCCTCACCCGCGCCGGATACGCCGTGCTCCTGTTCGACTTTCACGGTGAGGGCGAGAGCACGGAACGCCGCATCACGTTCGGTGCCACCGAGGCGGTCGACGCGGCGGCCGCCGTCGCCTTCCTCAAGAGCCGTACGCCCAGCGAGCGCTTGGGCGCGATCGGCGTCTCGATGGGAGGCGCGGCCGCCCTGTTAGGCGCGAAGCCGCTCGACGTCGATGCCCTGGTGCTCGAGTCCGTGTACCCGACCATCGATGCTGCGGTGCGCGACCGACTGACCAAGTACCTCGGGCCGTTAGGCGCGCCGCTCGCTCCGATCTTTCTGGCGCAGCTTCGGCCGCGCTTCGGCCTCGACGCGACCGCGCTGCGGCCCATCGATCGCATCGGCGCCGTGCGCGCCCCGATTCTGCTGATGGCCGGTACAGCGGACCGCGACACGCGCATCTCGGAAGCGCGGGCGTTGTTCGACCGCGCATCCGAGCCCAAATCGTTCTGGGCCGTGCCGGGAGCGGGACACGAGGATCTCCTTTCGTATCGTCCGGCCGAATACGAGCGTCGCGTGTTGGCGTTCTTCGCGACGACGCTGTCGCGCTGAAGCAGCGCGCGTCGCCAATGAAGCCCAGCGTCGGCGGCGGCGTGACTCGCGGCGCGGCTGAACGTCATTCCGGTACGGCGGCACCCGCACTCATCTCCGCGCCCGTCCCGATCGATGCCATCGTCCCTCAATTGTCCCAGCTGCGGCGCCCCATCCAAACCCGACGCGACCCAGTGCGCCTATTGTGGCGCGCGCCTCGCCATGGTCGCGTGCCCCGCGTGCATGGGATCGATGCTCGTCGGCTCGCAATTCTGCCCGCATTGCGGCGCCAAGGCAGTGGATCCGACTGCGGCGGACGGTACGGTGCTGCACTGTCCGGGCTGCGATGGCGACATGCCCACGGTACAAGTGGGAGCGACCACCATGCACCAGTGCGCCAAGTGCGGCAGCTCGTGGCTCTCGCCCGATGCGTTCGGCGCGCTGTGCGCCGACAAAGATGCGCGGGGCCAGGTGGCCGCGGCCACCGGATGCACACCCGGCACGGCGACGATCGCCCACCCGACCCAGGTCCGCTACGTCAGCTGCCCCGAGTGCCACAAGGTGATGAACCGGGTGAACTTTGCGCACGCGTCCGGCATCATCATCGATGTGTGCAAGAAACACGGCGTGTGGTTCGAGAAGGATGAACTGCACGGTGTGCTGGACTTCGTGGCCAGGGGCGGGATGCAGCAGCTGCGCCAGCACGACGACGCGCAGCGCGCACTGGAGCAGCGTGCGTTAGGCTTTTCCGACCCGAGCCTCCTCCAGGCGTTGCCCCACGGCACGACCTTCGGCTCGATCACCATCCAGGTCAATTCCTCCAACGCGCCGGCCGTGTCGCTGCGCTCGTTGTTGGACGCGATCTTTCACTGACCGACGTTCGTCGTCGGGAGACTCCTGTGACGCTACGCGACTTCATCACCGGCGAGCTGATCGACATCATCGAGTGGCCCGATCAGTCGGACACCACGATGGCGTGGCGCTTCTCGCGCCCGCAGAACGAAATCAAGAACGGCGCGCAGCTGATCGTGCGGCCCGCGCAGACGGCGATGCTCATCGACCAGGGTCGGATCGCCGACGTCTACCAACCGGGGCGCCATGAGCTGACGACGGCGAACATGCCGGTGCTGTCCAAGCTGCAAGGCTGGAAGTATGGCTTCGCGAGTCCGTTCAAGGCCGACGTCCTCTTCTTGAGCACGAAACAATTCGTCGATCAAAAGTGGGGCACGACCAATCCGGTCATCGTCCGCGACGCGGAGCTGGGACCAGTGCGCCTGCGCGCGTACGGGACGTACGCCATGCGCGTCGTAGACGGACGGAAGTTCGTCGAGCAGTTGAGCGGAACCACGGCCGGGTTCGTGACCGACCAGATCGTCGATCAACTCCGCGATCTCATCGTGGCGAAAGTGAGCGGCGTACTTGCCGATGGCGGCATCTCGATCTACGCGCTGTCGGCCAAGTATGCGGAAGTCAGCGCACGCGTGCAGCAGCGCGTCGCGCCGCAGTTCGACCAGTACGGGTTGAGCATCACGCAGGTGGTGATCGAGAACGTCTCGCTGCCGAGCGAGGTCGAAGCCACGCTCGACCAACAGACGCGCATGACCATGCTGCGCGGCCAGCTCGACTCGTACACGCAGCTGCAGAGCGCCGACGCGATTCGCGAGGCGGCTCGTAACCCGGGCGGCGGCGCGGCCGCCGGCGTCGGCATCGGCATGGGCGCGGCACTCGGCCAGCGCGCCGTGGCGGCCACGAGCGCGCCGCAGGCTCCCGCGGCGCCGGCTGTCGGAGCATACGAGCCGCCGCCGTTACCGGTTGTCGCGTGGTACTACGCGGCGGGCGGCGAGCGCAGGGGACCGGTGGATCAAGCCGCGCTTGCCGTACCGGGCGTTCTCACGCCAGGGACGCTGGTCTGGCGACAGGGCATGACGGGCTGGACGCCGGCGGGCCAGGTGGCGGAGCTCGCGGCGTTGTTCTCCCCCCAACGTTAGGCCGTTAGGCGTCCATGCCTGCGCCCCGGCCAGGCGCCATCACGTAGCGTTAGACAACGCTAGCGCTGTTTCGCGCGCTGGTACTGCGGCGGCCACGGCGCCTCCTGTCCCAATTCGTGCGCCGCCTGCAACGGCCAGTGCGGCTGGCGCAGCAGCTCGCGCGCCATCACCACCAGATCCGCCTGCTCCGATCGCACGATGGTGTCCGCCTGCGCCGAGCCGGTGATGAGCCCGACCGCGCACGTGGGCACGCCGGTCTCGCGCCGGATGCGCGCCGCGAACGCCACGTGATACCCCGGCCCAACGGGGATCTCGACCTTGGGCACGACGCCGCCCGAGCTGCAGTCGACGCCATCCACGCCCGACTCGCCTAACCGGCGGACCAGCTCCACGGACTCATCGGGCGTCCATCCGCCATCGCGCCAATCGGTGACCGAAAGGCGCACTAGAAGCGGCAGCCGCTCCGGCCACACCTCGCGCACCGCCGTCGCCACGTCGAGCGTCAACCGGATGCGGTTCTCGAAGGAGCCGCCGTAGCGATCGCTCCGCACGTTCGAGAGCGGCGACAGAAATTGGTGCAACAGGTATCCGTGCGCCGCGTGGAGCTCGATCACGCGCATGCCGGCCACCAGTGCGCGGTCGGCCGCCGCGCGAAACGAGGCGACCACGCGTGCGATCCCCGCCAGGTCGAGCGCATCGGGCGTCTGGTAGTGCGTGTCGAACGCGAGTGCACTCGGCGCCGCGAGATGTGTCCACCCACCGCGCTCCATACCCACTGGGCCGCCGCCTTCCCACGGGCGACCCGTGCTCGCCTTGCGCCCCGCGTGCGCGAGCTGCGTGCCGAATACCGCACCGTGCGCTTCGACGAATCGACCAATGCGTGCGAGCATGTCGACGTGCTCGTCCTTCCAAAGCCCCAAATCCTGTGGACTGATGCGGCCGTCGGCTGTGACTGCCGTCGCCTCCGTGATCACCATGGCGGCACCGCCCACCGCGAATTGCCCGAGATGGACCAGATGCCAATCGTTGGCGAACCCGTCGTCGCTCGAATACTGGCACATCGGCGACACGACGATCCGGTTGCGCAACGTGAGGTCGCGCAGCGTCAATGGACTGAAGAGGTGCATTGGAGAGGGGAAGCGGGAATGTTGTCGCGCTGCTCGTGCAAACAAAGTATCGCGCGATCAACGCCCGCAGATGCTACCGCAGTTCCTTGCGCACGACGAGCTTGAGACCCGACCACGTCTCGTCGACCGCGCAGACCTTCACGTCGACGAACCCAAGGGGCAGGGCGAGCGCGCGAATCGTGTCTTCGGTGATGTCGGTGCACACCTTGGCTGATTTTTTCGGCCACGACACCCACACCGCCGCAGCCGGGTCGAGTGCACCGCGATATCGTTCGAGCGCCTTGCCGAGCTCGGCAGCGCGCGTTGCGAAGATATGGACGATGTTCGTACTGCGGGACGCGCGGGCAACGACCGTCACGTTGTCGGGCAGCGGCTTCACGATCGCGGCGTAGTCGCGCGGAGCGCCCACCGCGCAGAGCGTCATTCCCGGCTTGATGCCGAGTTTGGCCGACAGGGGTGTACCGGAGTAGCCAGCCATTTTTTCTCCCCTACCGACGAAACGCGGGCAAGACATAACCGCAGCCACGACGGAATTGCAATATGTCTAGGGCGCGGCTCACGCGATGCGCATCCGTTAGGCGAAGGCGCGGGCAGCCCGGCGCCGCGTCCGCTCGACCGGCGTCGCCGGCTCGTCGTACGAACGAAAGAAGGCGACCGGGAACCGCAGGGGTTCCGTGTGGTAGAATCCGCGGTAACTTCCAGCGGATTTCGGCCTCTCGCCTCGCCTCGATTCGACCGCGTCCAGAGCCGGTGCGGTTCCACGCGCGAGAGCGAGACTCGGTACGTCACCTGCCGGAGCGGGCGCGGTATTGCCGCGTTCGCTCCGTTGCTAGCTATGGAGCTTGGATAATGCCCCTTCGCGTCGCCGCGCGCCGGTCCACTGCCGATTCGGTCGATGTTCCGCTGCTCGTTCTCGCGTTGCGCAAGAATGGGTCGATGCCCGCCGATCTCACCGCGCTGGACGCGAAGCTCGGTGGCGCGCTCAACCGCACACTCGACCGACGCGACTTCCGCGGCGGACGCGATGAACTGCTCCACCTGTCCGGCTCGAGTACCGGGGCGCCGCAGCGCGTGCTGCTCGTTGGGTTAGGCGAACCGGCCGACGTCGCCGGCGCGCTCCGCCGCGCCGCGAGCCTCGCCGCTCGACAGGCGAGGAAGCTCGGCGTGAACGCGCTCGCGTGGTACGATGGCGATCGCACGGCCGACGCGGTGGAAGCCGTGACGGTGGGGCTGCTCATGGGCGCATGGGAATACGCGGACCTCAAGACGCCGCCGCCGGCCGACGATCGCCGTGCCGAGCTCGAGTCGGCCATCATTTTGTGCGACGACCCGGCGGCCGGGCAGGCCGTGGAGCGCGGTACCGCCATCGGCGAAGGCATGGCGCTCGCGCGCCGTCTCGCCATGATGCCGGGCAACCTGTGTACGCCGTCGTACCTCGCCGACACCGCGCGGGACATCGCCGCGCGTCACAACATGCAGCTCACGGTGCTCGGCCGCGCCGAGATGGAAAAAGAGCAGATGGGCTCGTTCCTCTGCGTGGCGCAGGGGACGCCGCAGGATCCCAAGCTCATCGCGCTCGAGTACAGGCGGGGGCCGGCAGGCGCGAAACCCATCGCGCTCGTTGGCAAAGGACTCTGCTTCGACTCGGGCGGCATCTCGATCAAGCCGGCGCAGGGCATGGAGGCGATGAAGTTCGACATGTGCGGCGCCGCCGGTGTGTTAGGCGCGCTCGATGCGATCGCGCGTCTCGGGCTTCCGGTGAACGTGGTCGGCCTCGTCGGCAGCACCACCAACATGCCGTCCGGCACGGCGGTGAATCCGGGCGATGTGGTGCGGAGCCACTTGGGCAAGACCATTGAAGTGATCAACACCGACGCCGAAGGACGCCTGGTGCTGGCCGATGTCCTGTCGTTCGCCCGGCGGTTCGATCCCTCGGCGGTGGTCGACGCGGCCACGCTCACCGGCGCCTGCGTCATTGCGTTAGGCCACACCGCGAGCGGCGTGTTCGGCACCGATGACGCGCTGGTCGCCGACGTGCTTGCGGCCGGGTCGCGCGCCGGCGAGCCGGGCTGGCGGCTGCCGCTCTTCGACGAATACAAGGATCTCATCAAGAGCGACGTGGCCGACATCAAGAACACCGGCGGACGACCGGCAGGCGCGAGCACGGCGGCGATGTTCCTCAAGGAATTCGCCGACGGATTTTCGTGGGTGCACATGGACATCGCGGGCACGGCATACTCGGAGTCGGATTTGGGCTTTCTCCCCAAAGGTCCCACGGGCGTGCCGGTGGGCACGTTCGTCGAGTTGGTGCGGGGGAGGGCGCGCTGACGCGCGCCATCCGTTCCGTTAGGCGCGCGCCGTGGGTGGTGCTGCTCGCGGTCGTCCTGGCGGCCGCGGAGGCCGCCGCGCAGACGGCGCCACGCGACACGACGCACGCCGACACCACACGCGCCCGCGTCGACACGACCAAGCAGGCCGACAGCACCGGGAAAGCGGTGCCGATGCCATCCGACACTCTGCCTAACGATACGACGTCGGATACCACGAAAGCTCCCAAGGACACGATCAAGGCGCCGCTCGCGCACGCCGAGATGCCCAACCTCGTCGGTATCGGCGGGCAGTACCATTGGACGCGCGACCAGATGTTCCAAACGGGCGCGGTCAACCTGCTCGATCTCCTCAAGCTGATTCCCGGCGTCACGGCGTTTCGCTCGGGCTGGATCACGTCACCGCAATACGCGGCATACCTCGGCAATCCGGCGCGCGTTCGATACTTCTATGATGGCGTCGAGATCGAGCCGCTCGATCCGCGCTCGCCCGGTACGCTGGACGCATCCGACGTACAGCTCTTTTCGCTCGAGGAAGTATCCGTCGAGCGCGGCGCCGACGAGCTCCGCGTATACCTCAGAAGCTGGCGCGTGCAACGCACTGCCACGAACACGCGCGTCGACGTCCTAACGGGAGACGAAGGCACCAATCTCTATCGCGGCTTCTACGGCAAGCGCTACGACAACGGCACGGCGCTACAGTTGGCCGGCCAACAGTATGGAACCAATTCCGATCCAACCATCGGGGGCGGGGACGAGCTGGCGCTCACTGGCCGACTCGGTTGGGCGAAGGGTCCGTGGAGCATCGACGCCTACGCCATCCGTTCGAGCCGCACGCGCGACGAGGAAGACGTCGATATCACGGGCAACGTGACGGGCGGCGTCCCTGAGCAGGATCGCACGCGCACCGACGCGTACCTGCGCGGTGGCTACGGCGATCCGGATTCCGGCTCGTGGGCGCAGGTGATCGCCTCGTCGCAGCAGTTCGCCGAGCACTCGAGGTTCCATCCGGCGCTCTTGTTCGCTCCGGCGGACTCCGCGGACACCACGGTGTCGGCCAAGCAGATCGTCGCCACCGGCGGCTTCACGCGATGGGGCATGCGATTGAGCGCCGCCGACCGCCTGCACATCATGCCTAACGGAACGGTCAACTCGCTCGAGGCGCGGGCCGAGTACGAGCGCAAGGAGCTCGCCGTCTCCTTCTTCGCCGACTATCGCGGACCCGACACGACGTCCACCGAGGAGGCGTCGGCGCGATTCACGCCGGTTGATTTCTTTTCGGTGTCCGGCGCCATTACGCATCGGCACGGCGGCGGCACGGACGGCGGCGAGCAGGTGGGTGTCCGCCTCGAGGCCGGCCTCAAGGTGTTCCACGCGTGGCTAACGGGAGGCATTCTTCGGCGCGACGCCACGCTCGTGCCCGGACTCCCCGCGTACGACACGAGCTTCGCCGCCCAACGGGCGGCCGCGGCCACCGGCATCTTCGGCACCATCCGCGGCAAGTTTTACAAGGACGTCGGCGCGGACGTGTGGGGCGTGCGATACAGCAACAACGGGTACTATCGGCCGCGGGTCCAGACCCGCGAAGCCTTGTATCTCGACACGAAGTGGCTGAGCCGGTTTCCGAGCGGCAACTTCGGATTCTACGGATCGATCGCGCACGAGTTCAGGCAAAACACCCTCTTTCCCACATCCACGTCGGACGAAAGCTTCGATCAAAACGCGACGTTCGCGGTATTCAGCCACGTGCTCGTTGGTACCATTGAGATCCGTATCCTCGATGCCGTGATCTTCTTCCACTCGACGTACGGCATCAACCCTCCGATTTACGAGATCGTCCCGGGATATGCGCAGCCGCGGCAGCTGCTCACGTACGGTGTGAGGTGGCAGTTCTGGGACTGATGCGCGGCGCGCAACTCGCGTGTGGTCAGGGAATTCGTCGACCTCGTGGGAGGCTTCCTCGCTCTGTCTCAAGGATCAAGGCGGATAACAACAGCGATCACCGCGGATCGCTCGACTGCCCAAAGTGGTCGAATCGGAGTCATGCGCGCTCGACGAGCGCGCCGTGGGATGCGATCCGCATCGTGCGGCAGGCATCGACACCGCTGTGCTGTTTTTCAATTCAACAAGCTGTTCTCACCACCGTGATCGCACTTAGCCTCGCGCCGCCGAGCGATCCTTCCAGTTTCCTTTTCGTTATCCTTTGAACCGGAGCGAGGAAGGCCTCCATGCGGGACGGCGATCAGCTCGAATCAGAACTCCTCTGGAAGCGCGACATGAGGGCTCACGATGGCGCGCGTAGAGGGCTTCCTCGCTCTGTCACAGGGATAACGAAAAGGAAACTGAAGGATCGCTCGGCTGCGCGGAACCGCGCGCGGCTGCTCAGTGGCGAGATGAGCGTTGTCGTTTTAGAAAAACAAAACGGTCGCGCCGAATCCCGAAAATTCACTGAAGGCCCGAAAAAATGATGAGTTCTCACCATTGTCGACGCGCTAAGCGCCGAGCAGCCGAGCGCAGTTTGTCGCGGTCATTTTATAGATCACAGACCGGCGTAACGAAATTGACAACATCGTTGCGCCACCGTAACTTGGATGATTATCCATGATACGTAGCATGACCGGGTTCGGAGCCGCGACGGGTCGCTTCGGCGCGCAACGGGTGACCGTCGAGCTTCGCACCGTAAACCATCGCTTCTTCAACTCGAACATCAAGCTGCCCGGTGTGATGGCGCGCTGGGAGGGCGATGTGCGCGAGGTGCTCCGTCAGGCAATCGCCCGGGGGCACGTCTCGCTCTCTGCGCGCACGGAGCGCGATGCGCCGAACGAGAATGTTCCGATGGTGGATGAGCGACGCTTCGCCGACTACGTGGAGGTCGTGCGCGGATTGCAGCAGCGGCACGGATTGTCGACCGAAATCGACGTCTCGACCATCCTGCGGCTGCCCGATGTGTTAGGCAGCGACACTCGCGATGAGTCGGGCACGGTGGAAGAGCTCACGGCCATCGTTCAAGACGCGCTGACGGCGCTCACGCGGATGCGCGACGCGGAAGGCGCGCGCATCGAAGCGCTGCTCGAGGAGCGGATCACGATCGTCGGCCGCGCCGTGGATCGCATTGCCGCGCGCGCGCCGGAACGGCTGGTGGGGGAACGCGAGCGATTGCGCGAATCGGTGAAGGAATTGTCTGGCGGCATCGACGTCGATCCGCAGCGGTTGGCGCAGGAAATCGCCATTCTCGCCGATCGGTTGGACGTCGCCGAAGAGGTCGATCGCTTTCGCGCCCACGTGGGCGCGTTTCGCAGCGCGTTGCACGCCCAAAAGGATGGCCAGGTGGGCAAGCGGTTGGGCTTTCTCTTGCAGGAAATGCTGCGCGAAGCAAATACCACAGGCAGCAAAGCGCGCGACGCGACCATGACGCACGACGTCGTCGCCGTGAAAGAAGAATTGGAACGGATCGCGGAGCAGGTGGAGAACGTCGAGTGAACGTTTTTCCCGTCATCCTCTCGGCGCCCTCGGGCGGCGGCAAGACGACGATTTCGCACATGCTCCTCGAGCGGCGCCCGGACATCGGATATTCGGTGTCGTGCACCACACGTCCGGCGCGCGCAGATGAAGTGGATGGTAAAGACTACTACTTTTTGTCCACCGCCGAATTTCTCGAGCGACAGCAAAAGGGCGAGTTCGCGGAATCGGCGGCGGTGCACGGGCATTTGTACGGGACGCTGCGCAGCGAAGTGTCCCGCGTGTTGGGCGAAGGCCGCCACGTGATCATGGACATCGACGTCCAGGGCGCGGCGCAATTCCGAAAGGTGTTTCCCGAGTCGGTGTTGATCTACGTGCTGCCGCCGTCCGGCGAAGTGTTGCTCGATCGGTTGCGGCGCCGTCAAACGGAGACGCCCGAAACGTTGAAGACGCGGCTCGTGAGCGCGCTCGGTGAGCTGCGCGCGGTCCCGATGTTCCAGTACGTGGTGTTGAACGACGAGCTCGAGCGCGCGGTGACGAACGTGTCGGGCATCATCGATGCGGAGGGCCTGCGCCGCGAGCGGCTCCAGAACGTGGAGCGCGACGTGCGGCGCATCATCGAACAGCTGGAAAAAGAAATGGCGGCGATGAAGTAGCATTTGCCTAACGAAGTTCACTCGTACCCGGAGTCATGATATGCAGGTGTATACCCCCGCCGATGTCGCCAAGCGCGCGGCCAACAAGTATCTCGGCGTGCTGGTCGCGGCCAAGTACGCGCGGCTGCTCAACGAATTCCCGCGCACGATGAACGAAGCGCGCGAGAAAAAGCTCACCACGCGGGCCCTCGAGGACCTCACGGCCGAGGAGGGCATCGAGTACCGCGTGACCGCGCGACGCGGACGTTAGGCAGCGACCCGCGATGCGCCCGTTCGGTGGAGCGCGCATCCTCCTCGGCGTGAGCGGAGGCATCGCGGCCTACAAAGCCGGCTGGGTCGCGCGTCTGCTCGCCGCCGCCGGCGCCGAGGTGGACGTGGTCATGACGCGCGCGGCGACGCAATTCATTGCGCCGCTCACTTTCGAGGCGCTCACCGGACGCGCGGTGCGCACCGACATCTTTTCGCCCGGACACGCGCTCGACCACATCCACCTGGCGCGTGAAGCAGACATCGCCGTCGTTGCGCCGGCCACCGCCGATTTTCTCTCGCGCGCAGCGCACGGACGCGCCGACGATCTCCTCGCGGCGTGTCTGCTCGCCACCACGTCCCCGGTGATCTTGTTCCCGGCGATGAACGACGCGATGTGGGTACATCCGCAAACGCAGCGCAACGCGGCGCATCTGAGAGAGTTGGGCTACACCGTGGTCGATCCAGACGTCGGCGCGCTCGCGGCAGGCGAGGGAAGCGGACCGGGACGACTCCCCGAGCCGGAGACCATCGTCGCTCACGTGGCACGCGCGCTCGACGACGCGTCGCTGCGAGGACGGACGTTCGTGGTAACGGCCGGCCCCACGCGCGAACCCGTCGATCCGGTGCGGTTTCTCTCCAATCGCAGCAGCGGGAAAATGGGTGTGGCCATCGCCTCGGCTGCCTGGCGACGCGGCGCGAAAGTCGTGCTCATCGCCGGACCGCTCGAGGTACCGGACCCGGTGGGGCCATCCATCGTCCGCGTCGAGACCACCGACCAAATGGCCGACGCCGTTAGGCAGGCGCTGCCCGACGCGCACGCGCTGGTGATGGCCGCGGCTCCCGCCGATTTCCGCGCGGCCGAACCCGTAACGAGCAAGATCAAGAAATCGGGCGGCCCCGCATCGATTGCGCTCGCCGCCACCATCGACATCCTGGCGTGTACCGTTAGGCATAGGCCGCCCGGCCTCGTCGTCGTGGGGTTCGCGCTCGAAACGGACCATCTCATCGAGTCGGCGCGCGCCAAGCTGGCCGACAAGCAGCTCGATTTCATCGTCGCCAACAGCGCGCACGAGCCCGACGCAGGCTTCGGCGCCGATACGAATCGCGTCACCATCCTCGGCGCCGATGGATCGTCGGACCCCCTGCCTGTGATGCCCAAAACCGCACTTGCCGACCAGATCCTCGATCGCGTCGAGGCCCTGCTGCGTGCACGCTGAGGATTTGCTCCGCCGCTATCTCCAGCAGCGGCGCGACCAAGGCGAAACCGAGCTCGTGCTCGACACGCTGTCGGTGGAAGATGTGATGCGCCTGATCGGCGCCGCGCGAACGTCAGCCACAACCGGCGCACCCGCGCGCGCCGAAAATTGGCGCGACACGCTGCGCAGCTCCGGCGCCGACGTGCGTCCGCTTCCTGCGGCCGAAACGGCGAACGTATCCAGTGTCGAATCGCCTGCGTCGTCCACCGCAATCGCGCGCGATGGACTCGTCGTCGGCTCCGAAGGCACCGAGCTCTTCGGCGGCGAGCTGCTGCAGTGCCATGCACTCGACGACATCTCGGCGCTCATCGCCGCATGCAAGAAATGCGATCTGTATCGTACGGCCAAGCACCCGGTGCCGGGCGAGGGCAGTGCAACCGCGCGACTGGTATGCGTGGGCGAGGCGCCCGGTGCAAGCGAGGACGAAACCGGTCGACCATTCGTGGGACAAGCCGGTCAGCTTCTTACGAAGATTCTGGAGGCGATCAAGCTGACCCGGGACGAGGTGTTCATCGTCAACGTACTCAAGCACCGGCCGCCCGGGAATCGCAACCCGCTTCCCGTCGAAGTAGAGGCGTGCTCTCCGTACCTGATACGCCAGCTGGAGCTGATTCGCCCGTCGGTGATCGTCGCTTTCGGCACATTCGCGGCGCAAACACTACTCGACACCAAGCTCTCGATCGGCAAATTACGCGGGGCGATTCATCGCTATCACGGAATTCCCGTCATCGTCACCTATCACCCGGCCGCGCTTCTCCGCAACCCTGCTTGGAAGCGGCCCACGTGGGAAGATGTCCAGCTCGCTCGTCGAATCCTCGATGGCGTCCGAAAGTGACCCGTTTCGCGACCGCCGTCCCCCGTACTCGGAAGAAGCAGAAACCGCGGTGCTTGGCGCCATGCTCATGGACCAAGACGCGATCCTGCGCGCCACCGAGCACGTGGACGACACGATGTTCTATCGCGAAGGCAATCGCCGGATCTTCCGCGCGATGGTCGCGATCGTCGAGCGGGGCGACGTGGTCGATCCACTCCTGCTCGCCGACGAGCTGGCGCGTCGCGGCGATCTCGAGGTAGCGGGCGGCAAGGAATACATCGCGTTCCTCGTCGACGCGGTGCCGACGTCGGCGAACGTCGAGTATCACGCGCGCATCGTCAAAGAGAAGGCCCTCCAGCGACGTCTCATCGAGACGTGCACCTCGCTCATCACTCAAGCTTACGAAGGACGCAGCACCGCCGCCGATCTCCTCGACGAGGCCGAGCAGCGCGTATTCCAGGTGAGCCAGCAGCGCGGCATGCAGGGCTTCGTGCGCATCAAGGAACTGATGTGGCCGACGATGGAGCGCATCGAGGCGCTGCAGCGCGGCGGCAAGACGATCACCGGCGTGCCGAGCGGTTTCACCGATCTCGACGAGATGACGTCGGGCTTCCAGAACGCCGACCTCATCATCCTCGCCGCGCGTCCGTCGATGGGAAAGAGCTCGTTAGTCCTGAACATCGCGCAGTTCGCGGCCATCGAGAAGCACGTGCCCGTAGCGGTGTTCTCGCTCGAAATGAGCAAGGAATCGTTGTTGCAACGCATGCTCACGTCGGAAGCGCGTGTCGATGCCCAACGACTTCGCAAGGGCATGCTGCGCGACGAAGACTTCACACGCATGGCGCGCGCGGCGGGCACGCTGAGCGCCGCGCCGATCTGGATCGATGATACGTCCGGCATCTCGCTGCTCGAGATTCGCTCCAAGGCGCGCCGTTTGCGCGCCGACGCGAAGATCGAGCTCGTGATCATCGACTACCTGCAACTCATCTCGGGCCCAACGTCCGAGAGCCGACAGCAGGAAATCAGCCTGATTTCGCGCTCGCTCAAGGCGCTGGCGAAAGAACTCAACGTTCCGGTGATCGCGCTCTCGCAGTTGTCACGCGCCCCGGAGCAGCGCGCGGGCGACCACCGGCCGCAATTGTCCGATCTGCGCGAATCGGGCGCGATCGAGCAGGACGCCGACGTCGTGATGTTCATCTACCGCCAGGAAGTGTACGACGGCCCAACGGACAAGGACGGCAATTCGCTCGAGGGCCGCGCCGAAGTGATCGTCGGCAAACAGCGCAACGGGCCGATTGGATTCGTGAATCTGTTCTTTCACAAGTCGTACACGAGATTCGAGAACTACAGCGCGAGGCGCGACGGGTAGTGGACGCGACTGTCTCGACCGCCGACGTCGGCGTGATCATCGTCGCGGCCGGCACGGGGTCGCGCACCGGCAGCACGGAGCTCAAGCAATTCAGGTGGGTGGCGGGGAAGCCGATGCTGCTGCACAGCGTGCAGCGATGCATGGAGCGGAGCGACGTCGCGGTGGTGATCGCGGTGCTCCCGCGGTCGCACGCTGGGGATCCGCCGCCCTGGCTGTTCCAGTGCGACGTGGACCGGCTGCTCGTGTCGGCGGGCGGGCGCGAGCGCGGTGATTCGGTGTACGCCGGCCTAACGGATTTGCCGCCGGAAGTCCGCATCGTCGTCATCCACGATGCCGCGCGCCCCCTTCTCGACGCCGAGACGTTGGACCGCGTGATCGCGGCGGCGCGCTCCGGATCGGGCGCCGTGGCGGGCGTGCCGGTGACCGACAGCCTCAAGCGCGTCGATGAGGCGGATCGCGTGACTGAAACGGTGGATCGGACGCGTCTCTGGCGCGCGCAAACGCCGCAAGCGTTCCCTCGCGACATGATCGAGCGCGCGTACGCCGATGCACGCGCCAACGGCATTCGGGCCACCGATGACGCCGCGCTCTGCGAACGGTTAGGCATGCCGGTGCTGATGGTGCGCGGCAGCGAGCGCGCGATGAAGATCACCGAGGAGGCCGACTTCGCGCGCGCCGAGGCGTTGGCACTCGCGCCGCAATGACCGCGCCGCCGCTCGCCATCCCGTTCTGGTCGCCGGCCGAAATCGACCAATCGATGTCGGGCACGATCGCGCACCTGCGCGCACGTCGGGTGCTCGCGTATCCCACGGAAACCGTGTACGGATTCGGCGGTGCTGTCGATGCAGAGTCGGTGGCGGCGCTGGTGCGCCTCAAGTCGCGCCCGCCGGGAAAACCGTTTCTCATCCTCATCGCGTCGAGCGACATGATCTCGCGCTATGACATCCAGATCAGCGGATACGCATCGCGACTGGCGGCTCGCCATTGGCCCGGTCCGCTCACGCTCGTGCTGCCGGGCGGCGAGCGACGGTTGCCGCCGCGACTCCGCGGCCCGGAGGGCGGCATCGCGGTGCGATGGACGTCGCACCAAGCGCTGCAGCGACTGATCTTGACCTACGGCGACCCGATCACTTCGACCAGCGCGAACCGCCCCGGTGTTCCGCCGGCGATGACGTCGCGCGAGATCGAACAGCAATGGAGCGATGCCACCGGCCGCGGTTTGCTCCGCGTTCTCGACGGCGGGCGCCTCACGCCCTCGGCGCCTTCGACAGTTGTAGATTGCATGGGCCGTCGCCCGCGCGTGATCCGGCCGGGCGCGATTTCTTCCGCCACACTGCGCGAGTCTGTGCCCGATTTGATCGGAGATCTGTGACGCCTTTCCGAGTGCTGTTCGTCTGCACGGGCAACACGTGCCGCAGCGCGATGGCCGAAGCCATCGCACGACGCATCGCGCGCGAGCGCGGGTTGACCGATGTGGAGTTCGGCAGCGCCGGCACCGCGGCGTGGGAAGGCGCGCCCGCGTCGGACGGCGCGCTGCTCGTGTGTCTCGAGCAACAGACCGATCTCTCGTCGCATCACGCCCGGCTCGCGACATCCGAGCTACTCGATACGTACGATCTCGTGCTGGCGATGGGCCCGCATCACGTCGAACGTCTCGAGTCGTTAGGCGCGCGCGGAAAAGCGCACCTGATCACGGCGTACGCGTCGCGGGGCGCGAGCGACCGGCCCATCGGCGATCCGTTCGGCGGCGAGCTGGACCTCTATCGCGAGACGTTCGTCGAGCTCGATCGCGAGCTGCGTCTGGTGCTCGATCGAATCGCCGCGGAGCGGACGCCGGGCGTCTCGTGACCGCGCACGACGTGGGCATGCTGGTGCTGCTCGGGCACCCGGTGCGGCAGTCGGTGTCTCCCATCTTCCAGAACGCCGCGCTCCGCGCCGCTGGTCTCGCGCTCACGTACGAGGCGCTGGACGTAGGGCCCGGTGCGTTAGGCGATCGCGTGCGCGCGCTGGTCGCCCGCCGCGCCGCGGGCAATGTCACCCTCCCGCACAAACTGGCGGTCGCCGCGCTGTGCGACACGCTCACGCCGCTCGCCAAGAGGGCCGGAGCCGTGAACACGTTCTGGGTGGAGCAGGGCGCCCTGACCGGCGACAACACCGACGTCGGCGGCTTCGACGAGCTCGCGCGACGTGTGCTCGGCTCCATTCCGTTAGGCGCGCGCGTGGCGGTGTTGGGCGCCGGCGGCGCCGCGGCCGCCGTGCTCACGGCCGTCGAACGGTGGCCCGGCGCGCACGTCACGCTTTGCAATCGTACCGCCGAACGCGCCGATGCACTCGCGGCGCGATTCGCCGTCGTCGATCGCATCGCCCGCCGCGCGAGCGACGCCGTGCGCGATTGCACCGTGGTGGTGAACGCGACGCCCGCAGGCATGCTTGACGATGCCGTTCCTGTCGACGTCGCACTCTTGCCCGACGCCGTCGGCGTCATCGACCTCGTGCACCGCGCCGGCGACACACCATGGGTCCGTAGCGCCAAAGCCCGCGGTCTCCGTGCGGGCGACGGTCTGGCGATGCTCGTCGAGCAAGGCGCGCTCGCCTTCGAACGGTGGTTCGGCATCGAAGCGCCGCGCGCCGCAATGTGGGAGGCCGTATGCGACCCGCCACGATGATCGCGTCCGTGCTGCGCAACGCGACAGTGTCGCGCACCGCGCACGCGCTGGGCGAGCTGCTCTTGCCGCGCGCGTGCGTTGCATGCGCGCGCCTCCTGGATCGCGGCGATCACGACCTCGTGTGCGCCCGCTGTTGGGCACGCGTTCACGACTTGCCGTATCCGCGATGCGAGCGCTGTGGTCATCCGCTCACTCGCCAGCACTGCGCCTGGTGCGAGCTCCTGCCGCCGTACGTGCGCGCTTCGCGATCGGTCTGCTGGATTCCCGGGCAGACGGCCGGCGCCATCGTCCACGCACTCAAGTACGCGGGCTGGCGCGGAGTCGCCGAGCAGATGGCCGCACGCATGGCGCGTCTCTCGTGGCCTGCCGACGTAGTCGCCGAGCGCACGGCATTCGTCCCGGTACCGCTCGCGTCCAGCCGGTTGCGCGAACGCGGCTACAATCAGAGCGCCTTGCTCGCCCGCTCGCTGTCGTCGCGGTGTCACGTTCGCGTGAATGAGTCGTGTCTCGTGCGCACGCGCCGAACGGCCACGCAAACGCGGTTGACACCAGAGGATAGGCGACACAACGTTTCGGGCGCGTTTGCGGTGCCTGCTGGCGAGCGCACGGCGTTGCGCGGCGCGCATCTCGTGCTCGTCGATGACGTGATCACCACGGGGGCCACGCTCGGCGAATGCGCCGCCACGCTGTTCGACGCGGGCGCCCGAATCATCAGCATCGTGACCTTTGGCCGAGCGCCGGCAATCGGCGATGCCGGCTGACCAGATGGAGCGTACTACGACATGACCATTCGCGTAGGTATAAACGGCTTCGGCAGAATCGGACGACAGGTAATACGCGCCGCCGCGCAGCAGGGCGTCACCGACCTCGAGTTCGTCGCGATCAACGACCTCACCGACACGAAGACACTCGCGCACCTGTTCAAGTACGACTCGGTGCATCGCACGTACACGGGCGTGGTGACGTCCGGTGACGGCTGCATCCACATCGACGGGCGCGAGATCAAAGTGTTGGTCGAAAAAGACCCGGCGGCGCTGCCGTGGAAGCAGCTCGGCGTCACCGTGGTGCTCGAGTCGACGGGCAAGTTCACGAAAGCCGAGGACGCGAAGAAGCACATCGCGGCCGGTGCAAGAAAGGTGATCATCTCGGCGCCCGCCAAGAACGAGGACATCACGATCGTGATGGGCGTGAACCACGAGAAGTACGATGCCCAACGACACAACATCATCTCGAATGCGTCGTGCACCACGAACTGTCTGGTGCCGATGGTGCGTGTAGTGATGGACAATTTCGGGTTGCGTCACGCGTCGATGACCACGATCCACAGCTACACGAACGACCAGCACGTGCTCGACCTCCCGCACAAGGATCTGCGTCGTGCGCGCGCGGCGGCGGTGAGTATGATTCCGACTACCACCGGCGCCGCGAGAGCCACGTCGCTCGTGATCCCCGAAGTAAAAGGCAAGATCGACGGCATCTCGGTGCGCGTGCCCACCTCCGACGTGTCGTTCACGGATCTCGTCGTCGAAGTCGAGCGCGCAACGACGATCGCCGACGTGAACGCTGCCTTCCGTAAGGCATCGGTGTCGGGCCCGCTCAAGGGATACCTGTCGTACAGTGACGAGGAGCTCGTGTCGGTGGACTACGTGGGGAATCCGTATTCCTGCATTCTCGATGCGAACTGCACCAACGTCATCGACGGGACGCTCGTGAAGGTCACGGGCTGGTACGACAACGAGTGGGGTTACGCGTCGCGCTGCGTCGATCTCCTGCGATACGTCGGCGCCCGACTGTGAGCGAGCCCGTCTCGCCGGCCGCCCGACGCCGCGACCTCATTGCGTTAGGCGTGCTCGCCGCCGGGGCGGCAACGGCATGCTACGGGTACCTCGGCTTGCACCACATGGCGTTCGAGCCCATTGTGCGAGAACGAGGCCGGCAAGCGATAGACCGCGCCATCGCGTACAACAACGTGGTGCGCGCAGGCTGGGTCATCATCGCGCTTGGCGTGCTCGCCATGTCGTGGTCGTTCTGGCAACACCGCAAGTCGGTTCGTGCATCGCGTTAATGGCCAAGCGCACGATTCGCGACCTGACCGATGCGGAGGTGTGCGGCCGGCGCGCGCTGGTGCGTGTCGACTTCAACGTGCCCATGGACGAGCGCGGCGCCGTGACGGATGACACGCGCATGCGCGCCGCGTTGCCGACGGTCGATGCGCTATTCGCCCGCGGCGCGCGCACGCTGGTGCTGCTGTCGCACCTGGGACGGCCCAAAGGCGGATCCGATCCCAAGTTTTCGCTCGCACCGGTCGCACGCCACCTCGCCACGCTCACGACGCGGCCGGTTCGCTTCGTGTCGACCACCGTCGGTCCCGAAGCAGTGCAGGCCACCAAGCGTGGCGCCCCGGCCACGATCCTCCTCATGGAGAACACGCGATACCTAACGGGAGAAGAAAAGAACGACGACGGTCTGGCGCGCCAGATGGCCGAGCTCGGCGACTTCTACGTGAACGACGCGTTCGGCTCGGCGCACCGTGCACACGCGTCCACCGAAGGCGTGGCGCACCATCTGCATCCGGCCGTGGCGGGTTTGCTCATGGACACCGAGCTGCGCTTTTTGGGGGACGCGCTCGCCAATCCCCAGCGGCCGTTCGTGGCGATTCTGGGCGGCGCCAAGATCTCGGGTAAGATCGACGTGATCGATGCGCTGCTGCCCAAGGTCGACACGCTGCTCGTCGGAGGTGCGATGGCGTGCACGTTCTTCCGCGCGATGGGACTCGAAACCGGAACGTCACTCGTGGAAGCCGATCGCGTGGCCATGGCGAAAGAGTTGCTGGCCCGCGCGAAACCCAAGCTCGTGCTGCCTAACGACGCGGTGGTCGCGCCGTCGCTCGACGCCGGCGGTGCCGCCCACCCTGTGGCGCGCGACGCGATCCCGGCCGGCGACGCGATGTTCGACGTGGGGCCGCGCACGTGCGAGACGTTCGCCTCGGCGATCACGAGCGCCCGCACGGTGGTGTGGAACGGTCCCATGGGTGTGTTCGAAACGCCGCCGTTCGATCGCGGCACGCGTGCCGTAGCCGAAGCGATGGCGTGCGCGACCGCCGCCGGCGCCACGACCATCGTCGGTGGTGGAGACTCGGCGGCGGCTGTCGAAGGAATGAATCTCGCGAGCCGCATGACGCACGTCTCCACCGGCGGTGGCGCGTCGCTCGAGTTCCTGGAAGGGAAGGTCCTACCTGGTGTCGCTGCGCTCGACGATCGGAGCAACTAGATGCGAAAGCCCGTGTTTGCCGCCAACTGGAAGATGAACTACGGTCCGCAGGAGACTCGGGCCTTCCTCCTCAAGTTTCTCGCGTCGTATCCGGCGCGCGACGACCGCACGGTGATCTTCTTCCCGCCGGCGACGTCGCTCGCGGTAGCCGGCTTCGCGCTGCGCGACCGCCCGGATGTTCTGTTAGGCGTGCAGAACATCCATTGGGAAGAGAAGGGCGCGTTCACGGGCGAGACGTCGGCGCAGATGGCGCGTGATTGCGGCGCCACCATTGCCCTCGTCGGCCACTCCGAGCGCCGACAACTATTCGGGGAGACCGACGAGATGACCGCGCGCAAATGCGCGGCGGCCGCGCGCGCCGGACTCACGCCGCTCCTGTGCGTCGGCGAGCGCGCCGACGAGCGCGATCGTGGTGCCACACAGCCCGTCGTGATGCGCCAGCTCAAGACCGGCGTCGGACGCCTCGAGAAAGCACAATTGTCGTCTATGCTCGTTGCGTACGAGCCCGTGTGGGCGATCGGCACCGGAAAAACCGCGCGGCCCGAAGACGCGACCATTGTACACTCGGCCATCCGCCGGTATTTCCGCGAAGCCTTGAGCGGCTCGGCCGACTCGGTGGCGATCCTCTACGGTGGCAGTGTCAACGCCGACAACACGGCGGAGCTGATCGCTGCTCCCGAGGTTGACGGATTACTCGTGGGTGGGGCGAGCCTCGACGTGGATACCTGGACGCGAATCGTGAGCACTTGACCACGGTATGTAAGCTTCGTAGTCTTCGTAGCTTACGCCAATCACCCAACTCGCCGCGCTCTCGATGTACACGCTCATCATCGTCCTTCTCATCCTCGACTGCATCGTCCTCGGCGTCGCAGTCTTGTTGCAGTCGCCAAAAGGCGGCGGCCTCTCGGCGGCGTTTGGCGGAGCGGGCTCGTCGCCGGATTCGTTCATCGGCACGCGCCAAGCGGCAAACCTCCTCACCAAAACCACGTGGTGGTCGGCGGGCATCTTCATGGGGCTCGCATATCTGCTCCAGTTGATGAGCGCGCACGCGTCCACGCCGCGCTCGGTGCTCGACGAACCGTTCGGACAGCAGCAGGCAGCGCCTACTGCGCCGGCACCTACGAACGCGAATCCAGCTGTGCCTCTGCAGCCGGCGCCGAGTACTAACGCGCCGAGCTCGAACGCCAAGCCGCCCGCACCCAAGCCAAAGCCCTGACAACGTGAGCGTGATGGGCGATCAAGCAGGGTTCCTCCTCCTCGAGGACGGAACCCTTTTTCACGGGACGACGCGCACGCAGCGCGAGCCGTCCGTCGCCGAAGTTGTGTTCACCACGAACATGACCGGATACCAGGAAGTATTCACGGATCCGTCGTATCGGTCGCAGATCGTCGTGATGACCACGCCGCTCATCGGCAACTACGGCGTAAACGACGATGATCCGGAGTCTGCGGCGCCACAGATCGCGGGCGTCGTGGTTCGCGAGCTTACGGACCATCCCTCGAATTGGCGCGCGCGCACCGATCTCAGATCATGGCTAGTCAAAGCACAAGTCGCTGTGCTGGAAGAGGTTGACACACGCAGCCTCACGCGGCACTTGAGGTCAGCCGGTGTCATGCGCGGCGTGATCGGCGTGGGCGATGTGCCTGGCGCGCAAAGCGTTGCGGCATTGGAAGCTTGCCCGTCAATGGAGGGACTGGACCTCGCGACGGTGGTATCCACCAAGCGCCGCTACAGTTGGGGCGATCCTAACGCAGCGTCGCACATCGTCGCGTACGACTACGGAATCAAGCGGAACATTCTCCGGTTGTTCGCGGACCATGGCTGTCGAGTCACGGTGGTTCCGGCGGACACGCCGGCGGACGAGACGCTCGAGCTCGAGCCGGACGGTGTGTTCCTGTCGAACGGACCCGGGGATCCAGCCGCTGTGACGTACGCGCCGCCAATCATTCGCCGCATTATCGAGCGCGGCGTTCCGGTGTTGGGCATTTGCTTGGGACACCAATTGTTGGGCCTGACGTTCGGCGGTCGCACGGAGAAAATGCCGTACGGCCATCGCGGTGGAAATCACCCGGTGCGAGACATTGAGAGCGGACGCGTGTTGATCACGTCGCAGAATCACGGGTTTGCAGTGGTCGGCGACGGAGAGGCGATCGCAGGAGCGCCCGAGCTCGTGATGACGCACATCAACCTGAATGACGGAACAGTCGAGGGACTCATGCATCGCGAGCTGCCTGTGTACGCGGTGCAGTATCACCCGGAGGCCGCGCCAGGTCCGCACGACGCGCGCCCGCTGTTCTCGCAGTTCATGGATGCGGTGAGATCGCACGCGAGTACAAGTGAGCCAAACGGTTGACACACAACAGGTAACGCCATAAGTTCGACTCACGTTCGCCGCCCGGCGAACGCATGACCCGAGGCTATCGAATGACCAAAGCCGACCTTGTCGAGCGCGTGACGACGCAGATCTCCCGCACCGCCGGCCCCATGATTTCCAAGAAGGATTGCGCCCGCGTCGTGGATGCATTCCTTGACGCGATCAAGGACGCGTTAAAAGAGCAGAAGAACATCGAGGTCCGCGGCTTCGGTACATTCAAAATTCGCCAGCGCAAAACGCGCATGGCGCGCAACCCGCGCACGGGTTCACCGGTGGAAGTGAGCGCGCGTCCCGTTCCTGTGTTCAAGCCGTCCAAAGAGCTGCGCGCGCTGGTCGCCGACATGGACGCGCCGCATCCAGGCGAAGCGAGTCCGGCAGCGTAGCTCGCGACCAGTTAAGCGCCCCGGTGTCGATCGCTCGACATCGGGGCGTTCTTGCATCTGTGCGCGAGCGCGGCGCGAAGCACTGCGGCTTGAACCTGACTCTTCTGCCAATTTCGACGCTTGCCCGCGTCGTTCAACACAGGCAGGTTTCGAGTATGACCGTGACCGCGCTTCTCTTTGCCTCATAT
This sequence comes from Gemmatimonadaceae bacterium, assembly GCA_035279625.1. GTDB lineage: Bacteria > Gemmatimonadota > Gemmatimonadetes > Gemmatimonadales > Gemmatimonadaceae > JADGGM01. Next base: position 47,002 of record DATEHK010000114.1, on the reverse strand, counting down.
GCGGATGTATTGCAGCGCGAGAGCATCGAGCTCACGCTGCCACACGGCGCCACGGTGAGCGACGTCATCGCACACGTGCGCGAGATGCCGGGCGGAGGTGTTCTGCCTCCCACACCGCTGGTGGCCGTGAATCACGAATACGCGCGCGCCGATGTCGTGCTCTCGCCGGGAGACGAGGTCGCGATCATCCCGCCCGTAGCAGGCGGCTGACATGCGGACAGCAATCGTCGATGACGAGATCGACATCGCCACGCTGATCGACGAGGTGCAACGCGACAGCAATGGAGCGATCGTGCTGTTCGTCGGAACCGTGCGCGACAACAACTCCGGACGTCTCGTGACGGGCATCGACTACGCGTGCTACGGCGCCATGGCGACGCGCGAGCTTGCGTCGATCTGTGCCGAAGCCACCGAGCGGTTCGCGACCGTCGACATCGTCGTGGAGCACCGCATTGGACATCTCTCGGTGGGCGAGACGAGCGTCGCGATTGCAGTGGGACACGCGCGGCGCGCAACCGCGTACGAGGCGTCGCGCTACGTGATCGAGCAGATCAAGCGACGTCTGCCGATCTGGAAGCGCGAGGAATACATCGACGGGACGCGCGAGTGGGTCGATCCAACAGCCGTCGCCGTGGTTGGGCCCGAGTCGTGATCGCGCTCGCGGATCAATTCGGCCGGCGCATCGAGTATCTGCGCATCTCGATCACGGACCGGTGCAACTTCCGCTGCGTGTACTGCATGCCGGCCGAAGGTCTGCCGTGGCTGCCCAAGCAAGACATTCTCACATACGAAGAGATCACCGAGATCGTGGCGCAGCTCGCGCCGCTCGGTCTCAGACGGTTGCGCATCACAGGTGGTGAGCCGACCATCCGGCCCAACCTGCCGTCGCTCGTCCGCATGCTGCGCGAAGTGCCGGGCATCGAAGACATCGCGCTCTCGACCAACGGCGTGCGCCTGCCCGATATGGCGGCCGCTCTCGTGGACGCGGGTCTCGATCGCGTGAACATGAGCGCGGACAGTCTGCGCGCCGATCGCATTACCGCGATCGCGCGACGCAACCTCGGCTTCGATCCACGGCAGGCGGCGCTCGCCGCGGAGAAGGCGGGGCTCTCGCCGATCAAGCTCAACGTGGTTGTCATGCGCGGCATCAACGACGACGAGATCGAGGATTTCGCACGTCTCACACTTGCGCATCCGTGGCACGTGCGATTCATCGAGCTCATGCCGGTGGGCGACATGCGCACGCTCACCTGGGATCACGTGATGCCGAGCGACGAGATTCTGTCGCGGTTGTCTGCGTTGGGCTCGCTCACGCCGGATGCCGGGCCCGAGCGCGGCAATGGTCCAGCCGCGTATCACCGATTCTCCGGCGCGCCGGGATGCGTGGGCGTGATCACGCCGATGACGCACACGTATTGCGGCTCGTGCAATCGCGTGCGTCTCACGGCCGACGGCCGCTTGCGCACGTGTCTTTATGGCGAGCACGAGGTGAATCTCCGCGATCCCTTGCGTGCGGGAGCGGATCTCGAGCCATTGTACGTGAAGGCGTTGTCGGAGAAGCCGCGCGAGCACAATCTCCTGCAGATGCAGGTGGGCGGCTTGCGCGCGTTGTCGCAGGTGGGCGGATAGCGTGCGTGTGAGCGGCGCAGAGAAAGTAGTACCAAACACCGTGGCCGCCGAATAGTTTTCGGCGGTTGTTTTGTATTCCCATTCATTACACGCACAAACAAGAGCGACATGGTCGAGAAGATCACGGTAGTCGGGGCGGGGAACGTGGGCGCGACCACGGCCCAACGATTGGCGGAGAAGGAGCTCGCGCGGCAGGTAGTGATGGTCGACGTCGTCGACGGCATCCCGCAGGGCAAGGGCCTGGACCAGTGGGAGTCGGCGCCGATCGAAGGCTTCGATTCGCGCGTCGTCGGGTCCAACGACTACGCGGCGAGCGCGGGCTCGGACATCGTAGTCGTGACCGCCGGGATCGCGCGGAAGCCGGGCATGTCGCGGGACGATCTGCTCAACACCAACGCCGGCATCGTGAAGCAGGTGTCGGAGCAGATCAGGGCCACGTCGCCTAACGCGATCGTGATCATGGTCTCCAATCCGCTCGACGTGATGGCGTACGTGGCGCTCAAGGTGACCGGCTTCCCGCGGCAGCGCGTGATCGGGATGGCGGGCGTGCTCGACACGGCGCGCTACCGCTCGTTCCTCGCCGAGGCGTTGGACGTGTCGGTGCGCGACATTCAAGCCATGGTATTAGGCGGACACGGCGACACGATGGTGCCGCTCATCTCGTACACCACGGTCAGCGGCATTCCGGTGACGCAGCTGCTGGACCGCGCGAAGCTCGACGCGATCGTCGACCGCACGCGCACCGGCGGTGCCGAGATCGTGAAGTACCTCAAGACCGGCTCGGCGTATTATGCGCCGTCGTCGGCGGCGGTGCAGATGTGCGAGGCGATCGTGTTCGATCAAAAGCGCGTGCTGCCGTGCGCGGCGTGGCTCGATGGCGAGTACGGCATGAAGGGCCTGTTCCTCGGCGTCCCGTGCAAGTTAGGCAAGGGCGGAATCCAGCAGATTCTCGAAGTGGAGCTCACCAGCGCCGAGCGGGATGCGCTGGCCAAGAGCGCGGAGGCGGTGCGGGAGCCGATGAAGGTCGTCGGGCTGTAAATGGCCGGGTCGCAACCTGCTGCGTTAGGCGTGGCCCCGGGAAACCGGCTCCGGCTGTTCTGGCAGTCCACGGTGGGCAAGAAGGTCGTCATGTCGGTCACGGGGCTCATCATGGTGGGTTTCGTGATCGTGCACATGATCGGCAATCTGCAGGTCTTCGAAGGCGCGGCGCGCCTCAACGCCTACTCGCATTTTCTGCACCATACTGTGAACGAGCTGCTGTGGCTCGTGCGCGTTGTGCTCCTCGCATCGGTGGTGCTCCACATCGTCGCGGCGGTGCAGCTGACGCGGATCGACCGGGCGGCGCGCCCCGTCGGCTATCGGCGGCGCGAGCCGCAAGCGGCGACGGTCGCGTCGCGCAGCATGCGGTGGGGCGGCGTCGCACTCGCCCTCTTCGTCGTGTTCCACCTGCTGCACCTGACCACGGGCACGATCCAGCCGGTGGCGTTCGTCGACGGCGACGTCTACGCCAACGTGGTGGGCGGCTTCCGCATCTGGTGGGTGACGCTCATCTACGTGCTCGCGATGATTGCGTTAGGCCTGCACATCTTTCACGGCGCCTGGAGCTCGATTCGCACGTTGGGCGTGAACCGGCCCCGGGGCGAGCCGATGCGGCGGCCGGTCGCGGCGCTGATGGCGGTGGTCGTGTGGGCGGGGTTCTCGTTAGTCCCGCTGGCGGTCTTCTTCGGATGGGTGCGATGAGCACGACACTCGACGCACGCATTCCCGAGGGATCGATCGGGGAGAAGTGGAATCGCCACATGTTCGAGATGAAGCTCGTCAACCCGGCCAACAAACGAAAGCACACGGTGCTCGTCGTGGGCTCCGGGTTGGCCGGTGGATCGGCCGCTGCGTCGCTCGCCGAGCTTGGCTACCAGGTGAAGTGCTTTTGCTTTCAGGATTCGCCGCGTCGCGCGCACAGCATCGCGGCGCAGGGCGGCATCAATGCGGCCAAGAACTATCAGAACGACGGCGACTCGGTCTATCGCTTGTTCTATGACACGGTCAAGGGCGGCGACTTCCGCTCGCGCGAAGCAAACGTGTACCGGTTGGCTGAGACGAGTCTCAACATCATCGACCAGTGCGTGGCGCAGGGCGTCCCGTTCGCGCGCGAGTATGGCGGGCTGCTGGCCAACCGGTCGTTCGGCGGCGCGCAGGTGTCGCGCACGTTTTACGCGCGCGGCCAGACGGGCCAGCAGCTTCTGTTAGGCGCGTACCAGGCGCTCGAGCGTCAGGTGGGACTGGGCCGGCTGCGTATGTACCCGCGCACCGAGATGCTGGATTTGGTCGTGATCGACGGTCGCGCGCGCGGCATCGTGGTGCGCGATCTGGTGACCGGCGCGGTGACGTCGCACGCCGCGGACGTCGTGGTGCTGGCCACGGGCGGATACGGCAACGTGTTCTACCTGTCGACCAACGCCAAGGGTTCCAACTGCACGGCGATCTGGCGCGCGTACAAGCGCGGTGCCGGCTTCGCCAATCCGTGCTACACGCAGATCCATCCGACGTGCATTCCGCAGAGCGGCGAGCACCAGTCGAAGCTGACGCTCATGAGCGAGTCGCTGCGCAACGACGGTCGCGTCTGGGTGCCCAGGACGAAGGGAGACACGCGCCCGCCCAACCAGATTCCCGAAGCCGAGCGCGACTACTATCTGGAGCGCAAGTACCCGAGCTTCGGCAATCTCTCGCCGCGCGACATCGCGTCCCGCGCAGCCAAGGAAGTGTGCGATGAAGGACGGGGCGTCGGACCGGGTGGACGCGGCGTGTACCTCGACTTCGCCGACGCGATCAAGCGGTTAGGCGAACACACCATCCGCGAGCGGTACGGCAATCTGTTCGAGATGTACGAGCGCATCACGGCCGAGAATCCGTATCAGGTGCCGATGCGCATCTACCCGGCCGTGCACTACACGATGGGCGGCCTCTGGGTCGACTACAACCTCATGAGCACCGTGCCCGGGCTGCACGTGGCCGGGGAGGCGAATTTTTCCGATCACGGGGCCAACCGGTTAGGCGCGAGCGCGCTCATGCAGGGCCTGGCCGACGGCTACTTCGTGATCCCATACACGGTGGGCGACTACATCGGGTCGACCAAGCTGGACACGGTCGACGGGTCGCACCCGGCGTTCCGCGACGCCGAACGCGGCGTGGCGGACCGGACGGCCAAGCTCTTGTCCATAGATGGCAAGCGCACCGTGGACTCGTTCCACCGCGAGTTAGGCAAGGTGATGTGGGAGTACTGCGGCATGGCGCGCAACGAAAAAGGCCTCACGTACGCGCTCGGCCGTATTCCGGAGATCCGCGCCGAGTTCTGGACCAACGTGGACGTGCCGGGCAGCGCCGAGGAGCTCAACCAGGCGCTCGAGAAAGCGGGACGCGTGGCGGATTTCTTGGAGTTAGGCGAGCTCATTTGCCGGGACGCGCTCGAGCGCCGCGAGTCGTGCGGCGCGCACTTCCGCGAGGAGTATCAAACGCCGGATGGCGAAGCGCTGCGCGACGACGAACACTTCGCGCACGTGGCCGTCTGGCAGTATCGCGGCGAAGACCGGACACCCGAGCGCTTGCAAGAGCCGCTCGAGTTCGAGAACGTCCACCTCTCGCAGCGCAGTTACAAGTAGCGCCGCGCATGACACTGCGTCTGACTGGAGTGCGAGCGTGAAGTTCACTCTGCACGTGTGGCGACAAGCGGGCCCCAAGGCGGAAGGGGCGTTCTCGGTGTACGAGGCCGCGGACATCAGCGGCGACATGTCGTTCCTCGAAATGATGGACGTCGTGAACGAGTCCCTCATCGAGCGCGGCGAACAGCCGGTGGCGTTCGACCACGATTGCCGCGAAGGGATTTGCGGGTCGTGCGGCATGATGATCAACGGCATCGCGCACGGCCCCATGCGCGCGACAGCGACGTGTCAGCTCTTCATGCGCCATTTCGCGGACGGCGATACGATTTACATCGAGCCGTGGCGCGCGCGTGCGTTCCCCGTGATCAAGGATCTGGTCGTCGACCGCAGCGCGTTCGACCGTGTGATCGCCGCCGGCGGATACATCACCGCAGCCACCGGCGGCGCGCGCGACGCGAACAATATCCTGGTGGCCAAGACCGACGCCGACGACGCGATGGATGCGGCTGCGTGCATCGGCTGCGGCGCGTGTGTGGCGGCCTGTCCTAACGGATCGGCGTCGCTCTTCACCGGCGCAAAGGTCACGCACCTGGGAGTGCTCCCCCAAGGCCAAGCCGAGCGTCGCCAGCGTGTGCTCAAGATGATCGCGCAGATGGACGAGGAAGGGTTCGGCGGCTGCACGTGGCACGGCGAGTGTCACGAAGCCTGCCCCAAGGCGATCAGTCTCGACGTCATTTCCCGAATGAACGGCGACTACCTGCGGGCGCTCTGGACCACGCACGAAGAAAAGCAGGAGCAGGGCGCGGGGTAGCGCGCACCCGGCCGTCGCACGCAACAAAAGAGCTCCGGCCGCAAGTGAATGCTGCCGGAGCTTCTTGTCATTCGTTTCACCTTTTGCCTATGAAAGCGATCGGACTCATTGGCGAAGATCTCACTCGCTCGGCAATCGGCGCGTTCTTCGCCGTCTACGATTCCCTCGGCTCGGGATTTCTCGAGCACATCTACACCGCCGCCCTAGAGCGTGAGCTTCGGCAACGGGGCCATTGTGTTGCACGCGAAGTTGGCGTCCCGATTTTCTACAAGGGTGAGAAAATCGCTCTCCAACGCCTCGACATGCTAATTGACAAGCGGTTGATCGTAGAGGTCAAAGCCGCGCAGGACTCGCCCAGCAGTAGCACCAAGCAGCTGTTCAACTATCTGCGGGCGACGCGTCTCGAGGTGGGATTGCTCTTCAGCTTTGGACCGCAACCAACATTCAAGCGCGTGGTATGTCGCAACGCTCTCAAGATTCAACCAAAATGACATCTTGCGCCGCCCTCACTCACCACCCGGGTGACAAATCGACGATTTGATAGCGGACAAAACCGGACACTAGCGGACAAGACAAGCCAAGACGGGATGTCGGGACCGCGTGAACATGTTGCATCGTCTTCAGAAGGATTCCGTTTTTTGGGTTGTCCGTCTTTGTCCGGATTCGTCCGCTATCAACGTCACCACGGCTGGTGCTGACAGCCGGATCGGACACGCGAGAACAGGCGGCGAGACTAAATCTTGGGCAGCGTGACGCCGTGCTGCCCCTGATATTTGCCGGCCTTGTCTTTGTATGAGGTTTCCGGCGCTTCGTCGCCCTCGAAGAAGATCACTTGGGCGATGCCTTCGTTCGCGTAGATCCGCGCGGGGAGTGGCGTGGTGTTCGAGATCTCGAGCGTGACGAACCCTTCCCACTCGGGCTCGAACGGCGTCACGTTCGTGATGATGCCGCAGCGCGCGTATGTGGACTTGCCCAGCGTCAGCGTTAGAACGTTGCGCGGGATACGGAAGTATTCCACCGAGCGCGCGAGCGCGAAGCTGTTGGGCGGGACGATGCACGTGTCGCCCTCGAATTCGACGAACGATTTCGGGTCGAAGTTCTTGGGATCCACAATCGAGCTCAGCACATTGGTGAAGATCCGGAACTCGCGCGCCACACGCATGTCGTAGCCGTAGGAGCTCACGCCGTACGAGATCACGCCTTTGCGCACCTGGCGGTCCTCGAACGGCTCGATCATCTGGTGTTCGACTGCCATGCGGCGGATCCAGCGGTCACTCTTGAGCGACATGTGCGGGCGACGGGCGGAGGTGAAGGCGCTTGGAGGCGGGCGGCGGGCAATGTATGTGCGCCGCTATGAGTTCGCTACGTTGACACTCGGCGAGACGTCGCGATAAGTTTCCGGTGATGGACAACGTGAAAAATTTCACGAGCTGGGAGCCGGATGGGACGCGATTACTTTCCGATTCTTTTGCTGGTTGGTTTCGTCGCTGCAAACGCGGTGATGATGCTCGTCGTCTCCCACCTCACGCTCAGGCCGCGTCCGACACCCGAAAAGCAGACGCCGTACGAATCCGGAATGCCGCCGCTGGGTGACGCCCGCGAACGCTTCTCCGTGAAGTTCTACATGGTCGCGATGCTGTTCATCGTGTTCGACATCGAGACCGTCTTCCTCATTCCATGGGGCGCATCGTTCCGACAACTGTCGTGCGGCGTTCCGCTCGCGAACGGCGTCTGTCCGACAGGCCAAGTCTCGTTCTTCGGATTCGGTGAAATGATCGTGTTCATCGTGATCCTGGCCGTCGGCCTCGTCTACGTGTGGAAAAAAGGAGCGCTCCAATGGGATTGACCGCACGTCCCGCGGATAATCTCGCTCGACAGGATGCGTCGGCCGGCGCGGGCGAAAGCTGGGTCGCTACGCGTCTCGATTTTCTCGTCAACTGGGGACGCGCGGGCTCGCTTTGGCCTATGCCGTTCGGCACCGCGTGTTGCGCCATCGAGTTCATGGCCACCGCCGCGAGCCGCTTCGATCTCGCGCGCTTCGGCATGGAGCGCATGAGCTTCTCGCCGCGCCAGGCCGACGTGCTCATTTGCGCTGGACGCGTCCCATTTAAGCTCGCGCCGGTGTTGCGGCGGATATGGCAGCAGATGCCGCAGCCCAAGTGGTGCATCTCGATGGGCGCGTGCGCATCATCGGGCGGCATGTTCGACAACTACGCGGTGGTGCAGGGCATCGACACCATTATTCCGGTAGATGTCTACGTGCCGGGATGTCCGCCGCGGCCTGAGGGGCTGCTGTACGGGATCCTCATGCTCCAGGAAAAGGTGAAGCGCGAGCGCATGTCGGACACGTCGCTGCGCAACGAGATGGATCCCGATCCCAAGAGCGGTCTCTACATCCCGGCACAGGCGATCGACGAATTGTCGGAGCCGTTCGGGAACTCCGTTCATCAAACCCGGTCCGGCTTGTGAGCGGCACGTGGTCGGTCGTCATTCCCGGCAGCGCCGCGCCCGACGCACCCGCGCCGGCCACGCCGAAGAGCCTGCCTAACCGGGGCGGACCCGCGAATCCGAGCGCCGATGCGCTCAAGGCCAGGTTCGGCGGCGCCGTGCACCGCGTCGAGGTGGTCTGGGGCGAGACGTCGGTGTACGTCGAGCGCCTCACGTTAGGCGAAATGGTACAGTGGCTGCACGACGACCCCTCGCAGCGGTACGACTACCTGTCGGACGTGACGGCCGTCGAGTATCGCGATCCCGAGCAGCCCATCGACGTGGTGTGGCATCTGCGCTCGCTCCCGTATCGACGCTTTCTGCGCCTCAAGGTGGAGCTGCCGCACGACGGCAAAACTCCGTTGGAAGTGCCGAGTGTGTGGGGCGTGTACAAGGGCGCGGACTGGATGGAGCGGGAGTGCTACGACATGTTCGGCATCCGCTTCGCCGGTCATCCCGATCTGCGCCGCATCCTGATGTGGGAGCAGTATCGCGAGGGATTTCCGCTCCGGAAAGACTTCCCCCTGCGCGGCCGTTTCAGCCGCGCCGAGCAGTTGCGCCAGGCACTCGCCGCGAATCCCGAGGCGCGCTATTCGATGGAAGAGTTGACCGTCGCGCAAGCGTTCGAGGACCTGCCCGAAGCCATGCGCAAGCGCCTGTCAGGCGGCGAGCGCACGGGAGAGTAGCATGAGCACCAAACGCACCGTCAATGTCGCGCTCGGGACTTCGGGTCTCGATGAGCAGGGGCGCCCGCGCCGCGCGCCGCTCACCGTGAACGAGGGCGGCACCGTCACCACGCTGGAGCCGCCGCCCGCGCTCGAGGACGCTCTCGAGCTCGAGGGCCAGCACATGCTGATCAACATCGGCCCGCAGCACCCGGCCACGCATGGAGTGTTGCGCCTGGTGCTCGAGCTGGACGGCGAGACCGTGGTGCGGTGCATTCCGCACGTCGGGTATCTGCACTGCGGCTTCGAGAAGATCGGCGAGTATCGTCAGTACAACCAGGTGATCCCGTGGACCGACCGCGAGGACTACCTCAACTCGATCGGCAACAACGTCGCGTTTGCGTTAGGCGCGGAGCGGTTGTTCGGCATCGACATCACGCCGCGGTGCACCGTGCTGCGCGTGATCGCGATGGAGCTGTCGCGGATTATCTCGCATCTCGTGTGGTTGGGCACCACCTGCATCGACATCGGCGCCTTCACGCCGTTTCTGTGGGCGTTCGAGCAGCGCGAGCGCGTGTACGAATTGCTCGAGCGGTGGGTGGGTGCGCGCCTCACCACGAGCGCCACGCGCGTGGGCGGCATGGCGGCCGACATTCCCGCCGGATGGATGGACCAGCTCCAGCACTTCATCAAGACGTTCCCGAAGACGGTCGACGAGATCGACCGCGTCCTCACGACCAACGGCATCTGGGTGGGCCGCACGGTTGGGTTAGGCGTGATGTCGGCGGACGAGGCGGTGAACTACGGCCTCTCGGGCCCGATGGTGCGCGCCTCGGGCGTCGCGTACGATGTGCGCCGCGACTTTCCGTACCTGGACTACGAGACGTACGACTTCGAGATCCCCGTCGGCACCAACGGCGACGTGTACGACCGGTTCCTGGTGCGCATGGAAGAGCTCCGGCAGTCGACGCGCATTCTCGCCCAGGCCGCGGCGCGGCTCCCCGATGGCCCGGTCAACAGCGACGACCATCGCGTGGTGCTACCGCCCAAGAGCAAAGCGATGAGCGACATGGAATCCATGATCCACCACTTCAAGCAGGTGATGGAAGGCCCGCGCCCTCCGTTAGGCGAATCGTACGTGGCCGTCGAGAGCCCCAAGGGGGAGAAAGGCTACTACATGGTGTCCGACGGCACCGCCAAGCCGGTCCGCTGGCGCATCCGTCCGCCCTCGTTCGTCAACCTCTCCGCGATCGGCAAGATGGTCGAAGGGCACCTCCTGTCCGACGTCATCGCGATCAACGCGAGCATCGATATCGTCATGGGAGAAATCGACCGGTGAAGGTGCACGAGGTTGGAGGAATACGCACGGGCAGCGACGCGTCGCACGCCGAGCACGAAGCGGGCACGTACAAGCCCGTGTTCGTCGGCGAGGCGAAGCAGGAGCTCGACGAGCTGCTCACGCGCTACCCGAGCAAGATGGCGGCGCTCCTGCCGGCGCTCTGGATCGTGCAGCACGAGCGCGGATGGGTGAGCGACGACGCGATGGCCGAAGTCGCCCAGTTGCTCGACCTGACGCCCGCGTACGTCAAAGGCGTGGTCACGTTCTACACGATGTACCACCAGCATCCGGTGGGCAAATACTTCATCCAGGTGTGCACCACGTCGCCGTGCGGCGCGTGCGGCGCCGAGAAGGTGGTGGACGCGCTGCTCAAGCACACACGGTGCGGTGAGTTAGGCGCGACGTCCCCCGACGGACGCTACACCGTGATCGAAGTCGAGTGCCTCGGCGCCTGCGGATTCGCGACGCCGGTGATGGTCAACGAAGAATTCATCGAGTCGGTGACGCCGGACCGGGTCCCGCAGATCTTGAGCCAGTACCAGTAATGGGCTTTCCACATCCATCGCACGCCCGCGAGACGCCGGTACTCTCACAGTATTTCGGCGACGCGGAGGCGCGCACGGTAGCGGGCTGGAAAAAGCGCGGCGGCTATGTGGCGCTCGAGAAAGCGCTCGGCATGACGCCGACCGACATCGTGAACGTGGTGAAGGAATCGGGTCTCCGCGGACGCGGCGGCGCCGGATTCCCCACGGGCCTCAAGTGGTCGTTCATGAAGCCGGGCGATGGCAAGCCGCACTATCTGTGCGTGAACGCCGACGAGTCCGAGCCGGGCACGTTCAAGGATCGCGAGATCATGCGCTGGACGCCGCACGCGCTCATCGAGGGCGCGGCGATCGGCTCCTACGCGATGGGCGCCGAAACGTGCTACGTCTACATTCGGGGCGAATTCACCGAGCCCCTCAAGGTGATGACCGCGGCGGTGAAGGAAGCGTACGCCGCCGGCATCGTCGGGCCTAACGCAATGGGCACCGGCAAACGCATCGACGTGCACATCCACAAGGGCGCCGGCGCGTACATCTGCGGCGAAGAAACCGCCCTCATGAATTCGCTCGAGGGCAAGCGCGGTAATCCGCGCATCAAGCCGCCGTTTCCCGCGGTGGCCGGCGTGTTCGGCATGCCGACCACCATCAATAACGTGGAGACGCTCGTCGCCGTACCGCACATCTTGAATCGCGGCGCCGCGTGGTACAAAGGCATGTCGCACTCGAACCCGAAGAGCACCGGGACCAAGCTCTTCTCGGTGTGCGGGAACATCGCAAAACCCGGCAACTACGAAATCGAAATGGGATTTCCGTTCAAGGATTTCCTGTACGATCTCTGCGGCGGCCCAACACCGGGACGGCGCTTCAAGGCCGTGGTGCCCGGCGGGTCGTCGGTGCCCATCCAAACAATGGAAGAAGCCGAAGCCACGCTCATGGACTACGAGGGATTCGTGGCCCAGGGAACGATGCTCGGCTCCGGCGGTGTCATCGTGTTCGATGACGCGCAGTGCATGGTGAAGCACATCGCCCGGTTCGCGCGCTTCTACGCGCACGAGAGCTGTGCACAGTGCACGCAATGCCGCGAAGGCACCGCGTGGTGCACGCGCATTCTCGAGCGCATCGAGCGTGGACACGGTACAATGGAGGATCTCGACACGCTGTTGGATTTGTCAGAGCAGATGACGGCCAAGACGATCTGCGTGCTCAGCGACTCGTGCGCCGCGCCCATCGTGTCCGGCATTCACAAATTCCGCAGCGAGTTCGAGGCACACATCACTGGGAAACGGTGCCCCATGGGCGCGACGGCGGCGGCCTGATGGCAGACGCGCAGCAGGTTTCACTCACGATCGAGGGACGGACGGTTTCCGTCCCCGCGGGCACTTCGATTCTCGAAGCGGCCAAAGTCGCGGGCGTCCTCATTCCGCACTACTGCTACCATCCGGGACTTCCGGTGGCCGGCGTGTGCCGAATGTGTTTGGTAGAAGTCGAGAAGGCGCCCAAGCTCGCGCCCGCGTGCGCCACGTCGGTTGCGGAAGGCCAGGTGGTGCACCTCTACAGCGACCCGGCACTCGACGCGCGTAAGGCGGTGCTCGAGTTTCTGCTGCTCAACCATCCGCTCGATTGTCCCATCTGCGATCAGGCGGGCGAATGCGAGCTGCAGGACTACGTGTACCGCGAAGGCCGCGCGCAGGGACGGTCGCACGAGCCCAAGCGGTTCAACCCTGCCGAAGATTTCGGCGGCGACGTGTTGTACGTAACCAACCGCTGCATTCTGTGCACGCGGTGCGTGCGGTTCATGCAGGACGTGGCGAGCGATCCGGTGCTCAACGTGAGCGAGCGCGGCGACCGCGCGGTAATTGGCAAGTTCGAGGGCAAGGACCTCACGCACCCATGGGCCGCGAACGTGATCGATCTGTGTCCCGTTGGCGCTCTGGTGTCCAAGGACTTCCTCAACAAGTCGCGCGCATGGGAGCTCGATCGCACGCCGTCGGTGTGTCCGAACTGCACGCAGGGCTGCAACACGATTCTCGAGACGCGCGACAACGTGGTCGTGCGCATGCGTCCGCGGACGAATACCGACGTCAATCATTATTACCTGTGCGACGAAGGGCGGATGGACTACCGGTGGATGAACCGGACCGACCGGATCGAGGCGCCGCTCGTTAGGCAGGGGGACCGGCTGGTTGCCTCCGGGTGGGATGACGCCCTGCGGGCCGCGGCGCTGCACCTCAACGGCAAGCGGGCGTTCGTGCTCGCGAGCCCGATGTTGTCGAACGAGTCGCTGTGGATGTTGTCGCGGCTGGCGAAACGAAGCGGCGGCGCCGGCGGCTTCCGCGTTAGGCGCACGCCCGAAGCGCCGCTGGCCGGCGTCAACGACCTCGCCCGGCGCGCCGAGCGTGCGGCGAACGTGCGCGCGGCCGAGCTGTTCGGGTTCGCCAAGAGCGACACGCCGCTGGCCGGCATGATGGACGGCGATGTGCTCATCGTCGCCGATCACGAGTTGACAAAGGCGGACGCGTCCGCTCTCGCCAAGGCGAGCGCGGTGATCGTGATCGGTACCACGATGCCGGAGCTCGTGACGAACGCCATCGTCGCGCTCCCGTCGACCAACGTGGCCGAAGAAGACGGCACGTTCACGAATCTGCGCGGGCGCGTGCAGCAGTATCGGCAGGCACGGGCGGCGCCCGGGATGTCGCGTCCGGTGTGGTGGTCGGTTGGCGATCTCCTGACGTTCCTCGGCGAGCGCACCGGGTACTATCTGGCGAGCGAAGCGTTCGCCGCACTGGCCGCGCAGCGGGCGGAGTTTGCCGGCATGACCTACGATTCGCTCGGCCTCAAGGGACAGTCGCTCGCCGGCGCGGCGGTCGCGGGCGTAGCAGGAGGCGCGGGCGCATGACGATCGCCGCCGTGCTCGTGTTGTTCCAGCACGCGTACGACCCGCAGGCGCCCGTGCACGGCGCGCCGTGGCTCTGGTTCACGATCATCAAGATCCTGGTCGTGTTCACGGTGCTGATGGTGACCATCGCGTACCTGACGCTCGCCGAACGGAAAATCTCGGCGTGGATCCAGGACCGGCACGGGCCTAACCGAGTTGGGCCGCGAGGACTGTTCCAGCCGCTGGCCGACGGGCTCAAGAACATCATGAAGGAGGAGACGTATCCCTCCGCGGCATACGGGCCGTTGTTCATCCTCGCACCGGTGATGTCGTTCATCCCCGCGCTCATCACGTTCGCGGTGATTCCGTTCGCCGCACCGTTGCCCACGCCGTGGGGCCTGGTCGACATGTCGATCGCCGATCTGCCGGTGGGCTTCCTGTACATTCTCGCGATCGCGTCGCTCGGCGTGTACGGCATCGTGCTCGCGGGGTGGAGCTCGAACAACAAGTACGCGCTGTTAGGCGGGCTCAGGTCGAGCGCGCAGATGGTGAGTTACGAAGTGTCGATGGGTCTCGCCGCCGTTTCGGTGCTGCTGTTGTCGGGCAACGTGTCGCTCAGCTCGATCGTAACGAGCCAGATCCAAACGGGATGGTTCGCGTTCCCGCTGCTCATCGGATTCTTTCTGTTTCTCGTCGCGGCCTTTGCCGAAACCAATCGGCTGCCGTTCGACCTGCCGGAAGCGGAATCGGAGCTCATCGCGGGCTACCACACCGAGTACAGCTCGATGAAGTTCTCGATGTTCTTCATCGCCGAATACTCGAACATGGTGACGGCGAGCGCGCTGCTCACGACGCTGTTCTTCGGCGGCTGGGCCGTTCCGTTCTGGACGTCGGTCGATGTGGCGCCCTGGCATTGGTGGAAGACGCTGATCACCCTCGTGTTCTTCATGCTCAAGACGGGGTTCTTCCTGTTCCTGTACATGTGGATCCGTTGGACGCTGCCGCGGTTCCGATATGACCAATTGATGAGTGTCGGCTGGAAGGTGATGCTGCCGATCGCGCTGGGATACCTGGTGATCATGGCGGCGGCGGTGTTGGGCCTGGAGATGGCGGGCATCGCGCCCACCGCTCGGTTAGGCGGATTCGTGCCGATCTATTGGGCCATTCTGGCGGCGCTCAACATCGTGTTGGCGGTTCTCGTGTTCGTGGTGCTCGATCGCGGCCGCCTGGTGAGCCCGGCGTATGCACGTGTGGGCGCCGTCGAGTTGGCCGAGTTGCGCGCGATGGCGATACGCCGTCCGCCGCTCACGCCGACGCAGGGAGATTGATCATGGCGATTCAAGTGAAGGTGCTCGAGCGGCCGATCCATCAGACGAGCTACGTGCGCGCCATGCTCAAAGGGATGGCGATCACGTTCAAGCATCTGGCCAACCCGCACAAAGTGACGTGGCAGTATCCCGAGCAGAAATGGGATCTGTCGCCGCGGTGGCGCGGCACGCATCGCATGCTCACCGACGAGAACGGAAAAGCGAAATGCGTGGCGTGCGGGCTGTGTCCGCAGATCTGTCCGGCCAACTGCATCAAGCTGGTGCCGGGCGAGGACGAAGAAGGAAACCGGTATCCGCTCGTGTACGAGATCGACGAGTTCCGCTGCATCTTCTGCGGATATTGCCAGGAGGTGTGTCCGGAAGAGGCGATCCATGTCGGCCGGCATTACGAGAACTCGGAGTACAGCCGCGCCGGGTTCGTGTACGATCTCGAGCGGCTCACGGCGCAGACGCACCCGGTGTGCGAGATGTGGGACCCCGCCGACCCGCGAGGCGAGTGATGCCTAACGGGTTCGTTTTCGAGTTCCTGTTCTATCTCTTCGGCCTCATCGCGGTGGTGTCGGCCGCGATCTTCGTGACGCGGCGCAATCCCGTGGCGGCGGCGCTGTGGCTCGTCAACACGATGTTCTGTCTGGCGGCCCTGTACATCATGATGGACGCGCAGTTTGTCGGTGCCATCCAGGTGCTGGTATACGCGGGCGCCATCATGGTGGTGTTCCTCTTCGTGGTGATGTTGCTCAACCTCGGATTGCCGCCCAGCGTGTCCGACTTGAAGGGGAAGGGCACGCGCATCGTCGCGCTCATCGCCGGCCTGATCATGTTGGCCGAGGTGATGGTGCTGGTGCGGCAGAAGCTGCCGGCCGAGTTGGCGTGGCTGCCGCGTGGGACGAACGTGACCACGCCGATCACCGATTCGCTCTTCCGCGCGTACTTGCTGCCGTTCGAGGTCACGAGCGTGCTGCTGCTGGTCGCGATCGTGGGTGCCGTGGTTCTCGCCAAGCGCCGGGGTTAGACATGGTTCCGGAAGCTCTCTTCTTCTCGGCGGTGTTGTTCGTGATCGGCGTGATAGGGGTGCTCACGCGCCGCAACGCGATCATCATCTTCATGTGCGTCGAGCTCATGCTCAACGCCGTGAATTTGTCGTTCATTGGGTTTTCGCGGCTGTACGGTGCGGGCGGTCAGGTGTTCGTGATTTTCGTCATGAGCGTTGCCGCCGCTGAAGCGGCCGTCGGGTTAGCCATCATCATCGCGATCTTCCGCCACCACGAGACGGTGGACCTCAAGAACATCAATCTGCTCAAAGGGTGATGCTCCAAGTGCCCGTGGCCCAACCGGGTGGAGTGCATCCGCTCACCGGCTCGATTGCCGAGCTGGTGTGGCTGTTGCCCATCCTCCCGCTCGCCGGGTTCGTGACCAACGGGGCGATCTCGTTGTTCAGTGCGTTCCACGTTGGGCCTAGTGATCCGTCGGCGGTGCACGGCGCGCACGATGCGTCGGCCCATGGCGCGGGACACGATGCGCACGACGCCCATGCGGCGCCGGCGCGCAGCCCGCTTCACGGCGTGGTCACCGTTGTCGGAACGCTGGTGTTGATTCTCGCCTTCGCGCTGGCGGTGGCGATTTTCGTCGCGATGCCGCACAACATGGCGTCGCCATTCGTGAAGACGTACTTCTCCTGGATGCCGGTGGGCGCCGAGCTGCCGCTCCGTTGGGCATTCCAGGTGGATCAGTTGTCGATCATGATGGTGTTGTTCATCACCGGCGTGAGCGCGCTGATCCACATTTTCAGCGTGGGCTACATGGGCGACGACCCGGGATACGCGCGCTACTTCGCGTTCCTGAATCTGTTCGTCGCGTTCATGCTGGTGCTGGTGTTAGGCGCGAGCTATCCGGTGATGTTCGTGGGCTGGGAAGGGGTGGGCCTCGTGTCCTACCTGCTCATTGGCTTCTGGTTCAACGACAAGGCGAACGCCGACGCGGGCAAGAAGGCGTTCATCGTGAACCGCATCGGCGATTTCGGTTTCTTGATCGCGATGTTCCTTTTGTGGTCGAACGTCGGGACGCTCGACTTCTCGGGTGTGGCGGCGGGCGTCGGCGCGCTGCCGGCGGGCGGTCCGCTGCTGACGACGATCTGTCTGTTCCTGTTGTTGGGCTGCACCGGAAAGAGCGCCCAGATTCCCTTGTATGTCTGGTTGCCCGACGCGATGGCGGGTCCGACGCCGGTGTCGGCGCTCATCCACGCCGCCACGATGGTGACGGGCGGGGTGTATCTCGTGGCGCGGAGCTCGTTCCTCTTCTCAATGTCGCCCGTCGCCTGCCTAACGGTAGCGGTGATCGGCGCGGTCACGGCGCTGTTCGCGGCGACGATCGGGCTCAAGCAGTGGGACATCAAGAAGGTCCTCGCCTATTCGACGGTCTCGCAGATCGGCTACATGTTCATCGGCGTGGGCGTGGGCGCATACGTGGCCGGCTTGTTCCACGTCATCACGCACTCGTTCTTCAAGGCGCTGCTGTTCCTGGGCTCGGGCTCGGTGATCTTCGCCATGCACGCGGCGTATCACCACACGCACAACACCGACGACGCACAGGACATGCGCAACATGGGCGGTCTCCGCGCCTACCTGCCGGTGACGTTCGTGATGATGTGGATCGCGACGCTCGCGATTTCGGGCATTCCCATTTTCGCCGGGTTTTTCTCGAAGGATGAGATCCTGGGCTCGGTGATCGCGCGCGCGTCCGACAGCACGCTCGCCCAAGCGCACTGGTTAGGCATTCCCGGCGGGATCGTGTTGTACGCGGTGTACGTGTTGGCGCTGGCCGGCGCGTTCCTCACGGCGGTCTACATGACGCGCATGATGCTCTACACCTTCCACGGGCCCAACCGCACCGGCGCGAAGGAGCAGGAGCTCCTGCACGAGGCGCCACCGCTACTCACGGGCCCCGTCACGGTGCTGGGCGTGCTCAGTGTGTTAGGCGGCGTGATCAACCTGCCGGCGTTCCTGCATCTGCCCGACGGCTGGACCGGCGCGCTGGATCAATGGCTCGCCCCGGTGGTGGGCGACGCCACGCTGCGCGTGACGCACGGGACGCCCGCCGAGACGCCGCACGAGCTGGCGCTGGTCGCACTGGCCATCGTGGTGGCGGTCGCCGGCATCGTGACCGCGGTGATCAAGCTCAAACCGGCCGCACTCGTGCCCAAGCGCGATGCGAAACCGGCAGCGGGCATCGAGCGGGTGCTCGAGGACAAGTACTATGTGGACGAAGTGTACGACCGGACCATCGTGACGCCGATCGTCACCGTGTCGCGCACCGTATTGTGGAAGGGTATCGACGCCGGACTCGTGGATGGCTTCTTCGTGAACGGCAGCGCGTGGTTGATGCGCGGCCTGGCGCGGATCGGCTCGGCGTTGCAGTCGGGCCATGTGGGCGCCTACGCCTGGGCCATCGTCATCGGGGTGCTCGCGATGTTGGGCGCCTTCACCATCCGCTGAGCCATGCGCGACTTCCTCGTTTCGATTCACTACGGATCCTGGGTGCTCGTGGCCCTGCTCGGGATTCCGCTCGTGGGCGCGCTGCTCCTCGTGCTGCAGTCGGCGCTGTCGCAGAGCGACAGTTCGCTCGAGGGCGCGCCGTCCGCGCGCTGGATCGCGCTCATCACGTTCCTCGTCGAATTCGTGGTGTCGTTAGGACTGTGGTGGGCCTTCGATCCCAACACCGCCGCGTGGCAGTTCCGGGTGACGCATTGGTGGATTCCGGGCTGGGGCGCCAACTTCGACGTCGGCGTCGACGGCATCTCGCTCTTCATGGTGCTGCTCACGACGTTCCTCATGCCGCTCTCCGTGTTAGGCGGCTGGACGAGCGTGCGCGAGAAGGTCCGGAGCTACTACGCGCTGCTGTTGATTCTCACCACGGGCATGATCGGCGTGTTCCTCGCGCTCGACCTGCTCTTTTTCTACGTGATGTGGGAAGTCATGCTGATTCCGATGTACTTCATCATCGGAATCTGGGGCGGGGAACGGCGCATCTATGCCAGCATCAAGTTCTTCATTTACACGTTCCTCGGCTCGCTGTTGATGCTGGTCGCCATCATTTATCTGTGGCTCCACTCCGTCGACACGACGACGCTGCGCAATACGTTCGGCTACGATGACATCATGCGGCACGCCATCGTCACCTCGCGGGCCGCCTTGTGGTTGTTCGGCGCGTTTTTCCTGGCGTTCGCCGTCAAAGTGCCGATGTTCCCGTTCCACACGTGGCTGCCCGACGCGCATACCGAGGCGCCCACGGCGGGCTCGGTGATCCTGGCGGGCATCATGCTCAAGATGGGGACCTACGGGTTTCTGCGATTCGCGCTGCCGTTGTTCCCGGGCGCCGCTCTCACGCCGTGGGTCCGCGACACGATTCTCACGCTCGCGGTGATCGGCATCATCTACGGCGCGTTGGTCGCGATGGTGCAGCCGGACTTCAAGAAGCTCGTGGCGTACTCGTCGGTGAGCCACCTGGGCTTCGTCATGTTAGGCATCTTCGCGCTCACGCTGCAGAGCGTGCAGGGCGCGCTCATGGTGATGATCAACCACGGCATTTCCACCGGCGCGTTATTCCTCCTCATCGGCATGATTTACGAGCGCAAGCACTCTCGCCTCATCGACGCGTACGGAGGCATCGCGCGCGCGGTACCGATGTTCGCCGTGGTGCTCACGCTCGTGTCGCTGAGCAGCATCGGCCTGCCCGGGACCAACGGATTCGTGGGCGAGTTTCTCGTGCTGATCGGCTCGTTCAAGTCGCATCCCTGGTTTACGCTGTTCGCGACGACAGGCGTGATTTTCGCCGCCTGCTATCTTCTCTGGGCCATCCAGCGGATTCTCTTCAACAAGCTCGACAAACCCGAAAACGCCCATTTGCCCGACCTCAATCGGCGGGAGCTCGTGATCGTCGGCGTGCTCACGGCCGCGATATTGTGGATCGGGATCTATCCCGCGCCCGTGTTGCGGCGGATGGAACGCTCGGCGTCGAACTTCGTGCAGATCGTGACCACCAATCAAGCGACGCGCATTTCGAACGTGAGCATGACGGGAGGGCGGCGATAGATGTCCTTCGACCTGTCTCTTCCCGGCCAGTTAGGCATGGCGCTGCTGCCGGAGATCGTCCTCACGGCGGGCGCCATGCTGTTGCTGTTGGGTGCCGCGTGGGGCAAGGAAACGCCGGCGCGCGCGCGGACCATCGGTGCGTTGGGCATCGTGCTGAGCATCGTCACGATCGGCCTGGTCGCGTGGATGTGGCTGTCGGGCGCCAAGGCGACGCCGGGGATCATCGCGGTGGACAGTTTCCGCTGGGGCGCCGACATGGTGATCCTGCTGGCGACGGTCATCGCCATTGCGTTAGGCATCGACTACGCGCGCGTCGAGCAGCTGGTCTCGGGCGAGACGTACGTCCTGGTGCTGTTGGCTTCGGCCGGCATGATGCTGCTGACGTCCGCCCGCGACCTCATCATCGTGTTCCTCGGCATCGAGCTCATGTCGATCGCCGTGTACGTGCTGGCCGGCGTCAACCGCCGCAGCGCGAAAGCCGCCGAGGCGTCGCTCAAGTACTTCTTGCTCGGCGCGTTCTCGACCGGATTCCTGCTCTACGGCATCGCGCTCATTTACGGCGCGACCGGGAGCACCGACCTCGCGACCATCGGCACCAAGGTGACGGGTGCCACGATTGCGACGGCGCCGATGCTGCTCGCCGGCGTCGCACTGCTCCTCGTGGGCTTCGGGTTCAAGGTTGCGGCCGTGCCGTTCCACATGTGGACGCCCGACGTGTACGAGGGCGCGCCAACGCCGATCACCGCGTACATGGCTGCCGCGGTCAAGGCCGCCGCGTTCGCCGCGCTGTTCCGCGTGTGGCGCGAGGCATTCCCCGGCGCGCTCGCGTCCTGGCACCTCGGCCTGTGGTGGTTGGCCGTACTCACCATGGTCGTGGGCAACCTCGTTGCGTTAGTCCAGAAGAACATCAAGCGCATGCTCGCGTACTCGAGTATCGCGCATGCCGGCTACATCCTGGTCGCGCTGGTCTCGAACAATCAGCTGGGATCGGCGGCGTTTCTGTTCTACGTGCTTGCCTACACGCTGGCGACGATGGGTGCATTCGGCGTCGTGATCGCCGTAGGAGAGCCGGGCGAGCGTCACCAGCAACTGAGCGACTTCGCCGGATTGTGGACGGTGCGTCCGTGGCTGGCGGCGGCGATGGCGGTGTTCATGCTGGCGCTGCTCGGCTTTCCGATCGCGGGCGGCATGGGCTTCTTCGCGAAGTGGTACGTGCTGCAGGCCGCGCTCGACGCCGCGCATCCGGAAACAGCGCTGGCGGTGGTGCTCGTACTCACGAGCGTGCTGTCGGCGGGCTACTATCTGGCCGTGGTGATGGTGATGTTCATGCGGCCGCGGTCGGCGGACGCGCCGGAGCTGCGGCCGGTTCGCGCACCCACGTTCCTGGTGGTGTACGCGTCGGCCATCGTCCTGCTCTTTTTCGGCATATTTCCCGCGGGGTTCGTCGGGTTGGCGCGGATCAGCGTGCCGACTGTGGCCGCGGCCGCGCCGGCCGGCTCGCCGCCGACAGCAATCGCGCGACGGTGACTCACGCGAGGCCGCCACGCGGCCTCGCGTCGTTTCGAGGACGGCGCCGGTGGGTTCGGCACGACGGAGGGCGGAGCATTGGGATTCAGCCAGCAAATCTTCCGGCAGTACGACGTCCGCGGCGTGGTGGGCACCGACCTCACCGGCCAGACGGCGCATGCGTTAGGCCGTGCCTACGCGGCCTATTTGGCGCGGCACGACATCCACGGACCGATCGCCGTTGGGCGCGACAACCGGCCGAGCGGCGGCATGCTGCGCGAGTCGCTGGTGCGGGCGCTCACCGAATCGGGCTTCGACGTGTTCGACATCGGCGTGGTGCCCACGCCGCTGCTCTATTGGAGCCTGCACAATCTCCCGGTGGCGGGCGGCATTCAGATCACCGGCTCGCACAATCCGCCCGAATACAACGGATTCAAGTTGTGTGTCGGCACGAACTCGCTGCACGGCGAGGAGATCCAGGCGCTCTACCGGCTCATCCTCGACGGAAACTTCCCGGCCGGGAAAGGCGAGGTGCACCCGGTGCCGGTCATCGACCGGTACGTGCAGGACATTGCGGCGCGCGTGGGCAAGATCTCGCGCCCGCTGCGCGTGGTGGTCGACTGCGGCAACGGCGTCGGATCGCTCGTGGCGCCGCAGCTGTTCGATCGGTTAGGCGTCAAGTGGACGGGCCTCTTTTGCGAAAGCGATGGCCGGTTCCCGAATCACCACCCGGATCCCACCGTCGTGGCGAACGTGCAGGACCTGATCGCCGCCGTGAAGCGGACATCGGCCGACATCGGGATTGCCTTCGACGGCGATGCCGATCGCATTGGCGTGGTGGACGGACGCGGCGAGATCGTGTGGGGCGACTACATCCTGATCGTCTATGCGCGCGACGTGCTCGAGCGCACGGGCACGGGCCAGTCCATCATCTTCGATGTGAAGTGCTCGCAGGCGTTGAGCGACGAGATCACGCGCGCCGGCGGCGTGCCGGTAATGTGGAAGACGGGCCACTCGCTGATCAAGGACAAGATGAAGGAGATCAAGGCTCCGTTAGCCGGTGAGATGTCCGGCCACATGTTCTTCACCGAAGGATTCTACGGACACGACGACGCGCTCTATGGAGCCGCGCGCTTGCTGCGGATCATCGCCGATTCGGGGCGCAGCATCACCGAGCTGCTCTCCGATGTGCCGCGGTACGTATCGACGCCCGAGCTGCGCGTCGATGTACCGGAGGAGCGGAAATTCGCGATCGTCGACGCAGCCGTGAAGCACTTTCGGGAACAACACCAGGTAATCGACGTGGACGGCGCGCGCGTGTTGTTCGGCGACGGATGGGGACTCATCCGCGCCTCGAACACCCAGCCGGTGCTGGTGATGCGCGTCGAAGCACGAACGCCGGAGCGTCTGGCGGAGATTCGCGCCGAGCTCGACGACTGGCTGCGTACGCAGGGCGTCACCGCCTAACGTGACTCCGCGACGGTGGGCCGTGCTCGCCGTGGCGGCGGTCGCGTTGTTCCTCATTCTGGGACGCGTGATCACCGGCGTCATCGCCGACTACGAGTGGTACGCCGCGCTCGGCGCCGAAGCGGTCTGGCGCACCAGGACCGTGCTCAATCTCGCGCTGCGTGTCACGTCGGGCATCGTCGCCGCCGCGTTCGTGTTCGCGAACCTGTACGGTGTGCGGCACAGCGTGGTCTCGCTGGTGCTGCCGCGGCGCGTCGCGAACATCGAGATCGGCGAGGAAATCCCGGGTGTGTATCTCGTGGCGGCCGCCGCCGTGATCGCCATTCTGTTAGGCGCGCTGCTCACGCTGCCCTCCACGACGTGGATGTCGTGGGTGATGGCGCATCACGGCGTCCCGTTCAACGAGAGCGATCCGTACTTCGAGGCGGACCTCGGCTTCTACGTGTACTGGCTGCCGTTCGAGAGCGCGATCTTCCTGTGGGCGTTGATCGCGGTGATGGTAGTCGCCGCCGTCGTGATCTTCCTTTACGCGCTGACGCCGAGTTTGCGCTGGGAGCGGGGATCGCTCTACGTGTCGCACTATGTTAGGCGGCACCTGGTGGTGCTGTGCTGGCTCCTGCTGCTGCTCATGGCGTGGCGGTACCGGCTCGACGCGTATCGGGTGCTGCTCTCGGGCAGCGGGCCGGACGGCCTGTTCACGTTCACCGACCATCGCGCCGCGATTCCGGTGAGCCTGTGGATGTCGATCGGCACGGCGGCGGCGGCGTTCGCCGTGCTGTTCTTTGGTTGGACCGGCCAGTTGCGCGTGGCCGTGTCGACGCTCGGCGCACTGTTGGTGGTCGCGTTCGGGTCGCGACAGATCGCACCGGTGATCGCGCGACATTTCGCCCCGGTAGCCGATGCCGACCTGCGCGAGCGCCCGTATCGGCAGGTGCGCGTGGACTACACGCGCCGTGCGTACTCGTTGGATCGCATCGAGCGATCGGATTCGCTCGTGTTTCCGACGGCTGCGAACGCACAGGGGGGCGTGCCGGTGTGGGATCCGCTGCCGCTGGAACAGTCGCTCGAGCGCGGGCATACCGTGGAAGGCGTCGCCCGCGGCGTCGGGTGGGCGGCCACGCCGCTCGGCCTAACGGCAGTGGTGGTGACGGGACCCAGCGAGGAAGGGCAGGTGCTCGACGCCGCCGGGTCGCCGGCCGCGCCGCGGGAAGTATCGTGGAGCGCGACGCGCGTGCGCGCGAGCATGGCCGACGACAACGGCGATCCCGTGTTAGGCGCGCCCGGTATGTCGACGGCCTCGCGTCCGCTTCCGCCCGTGCTGGTGTACGACTCCGTGCCCGGGTATGCGCTGGTCCTGGACAGCATCGGGAACGTTGCCGCGCCGACGCTCGAGGGCGGGTTCGACCGCGTCGTACAGGCATGGAGTCAGCAGAACCTGCGACTCTTGTCGCTCGATCGCCCAGGGATTCGCGTGCTCACGCGCCGCGGCGTGCAGGAGCGCGTCGACGCAGTCGCGCCATTCTTCGTGCAGGGCACGTCGGTGCTGCCCGTGGTGGCCGACGATTCGCTCTACTGGACGGTGGCCCTCTACGACGCGAGCGCGGACTACCCGTTGAGCAAGCGCGTGACCGTGGGCAACGACGAATACGGTCTCGTGAGGCACGCAGCCACGGCGATCGTGAACGCGCACACCGGACGCGTCGCGCTCTTGCCCGACGTCGCCGTTGGGCCGATCGCCCAAACGTGGATGAACGAGTTCCCCGAGTTGTTCGCGTCGCCCGACCGGATGTCGGCGGCCCTGCTCTCCGCGCTGCCGCCGGCCGTCGATGGCGTCCGCATCCAGGCCGAGTTGCTGGCGCGCTTCGGGCTGCGGGGCGATTCGAGCTGGATGGGGCGTTTGCCGTGGAACGGCGGCGCCGACTCGGTGCTGCGCGATGGGAGTGCGCTGTTGTTCGCCATGGGGATCGGCCGGTTAGGCTGCAGCCAGGCGGTGCTCGATTCCGCCGACCGTCTGGCCGGCGCGCTCCTCGGCACCGGCGGCCGCGCGGGTACCGTGTACTGGGTACCACTCGACCCGCACGGACAACGCTGGAACTCGACCCTGGACGAGATGCGCCGCGACATCGACAGCACGGCCGCCATTCCGCGCGACGCTCGCATCCGCTTCGGTGAGGTACGCGTCGTGCCAATGGCGCACGGTCTGGCGCTCGTGCAGCCGGCCTACGTGTCGAAGGCCGACGTGCCGCCGACACTCGCGCGCGTGGCCGTGGCGCGCGACACGCTCGTCACCACCGGACGCACGTTGGCCGAAGCGTTAGGCGTGGCACCCGTGGCGTCCACCGACACGCTGCCGGTGAGCGCGGGCGACTTCCGCACGCGCGTCAAGGTGCTGTACGCGCGCATGCACGCGGCACTCCAACGCGGCGACTGGGTCGCGTTCGGCCGCGCCTATGACGCACTCGGCCAGCTGCTCGGCCGGCCGCCCGAACCATGAGCGCCACGCAGGCCGTTGGGCCCGGCGTCGCGGTCATTGCGTTAGGCGGCAACGCGCTGGCGCCAGCCGGTGAGCGGTCGACCATCCACGACCAGTTCCGTCACACGCGCGAGAGCCTGGGCGCGATCGTCGATCTCGCCGCCGACGGCTGGAACTTGTGCGTGGTGCACGGCAACGGCCCCCAGGTGGGCGACGAGCTCGTCCGCAACGAAGCGGCGCGAGTCGAAATCGCGCCCCTTCCGTTAGGCGTGCTGGTGGCCGGCACCGCGGGCTGGATCGGGTACATGATCCAGCAGTCGCTCGAGAACGCCCTCCGTCGCGCCGGCTCCGAGCGCGAGGTAGCCACCGTGATCACGCAGGTGCAGGTCGCGCCCGACGATCCGGCGCTCACCGCGCCGACCAAGTTCATCGGCCACGCGTTGCCCGAGGATCGGGCGCGCCGTTTGGCCGATGCGGGCGTCGACGTCAAGCAGGATGCGCGCGGCCATTGGCGGCGCGTGGTGGGAAGCCCGCGGCCCTTGGCCATTCACGAGATCGGTGTGATCGCGCGCCTGGTCACGTCGGGCACGATCGTGGTCGCGTGCGGCGGCGGCGGCGCGCCCATCTATCGCGATCGCGTACTCGGCTGGGAAGGGCTGGATGCGGTGATCGACAAGGATCTCGCAGCCGCGGTGCTCGCGCGCGACTTGGGCGCGAGTTTGCTCCTCATCCTAACGGACGTCGATGCGGTATACGCCGACTTCGGGACGCCGCGCCAGCGTGCGCTGCGCACGATGTCGATCGCCGAAGCGGAAGCGCTCGATCGCGCGGGCGCATTCGGTGAAGGCAGCATGGCGCCCAAGGTGCGCGCCGCAATGGACTTTGTGCGACGAACCGGGGGGCGCGCTATCATTACGGAGCTCAGTCGCGGCCGTGAAGCGGTGCGCGGTGAGGCGGGGACGACGATCACACTGGAGAGTCTGTGAACATTCACGAGTACCAAGCCAAGGACATCTTTCGCCGGTTCGGAATTCCCGTTCCGCCCGGCGACGTGGCAACCACACCCGATGAGGCAGAACGCATCGCGCGTGCATACGGCACCGGCGTCGTCGTGAAAGCACAAGTGCACGCCGGCGGACGCGGCAAGGCGGGCGGCGTCAAGCTCGCGCGCACGCCGGCCGACGCGCGCGCCGCTGCCCAACAGATCATCGGCATGCAGATCAAGGGTCTCACGGTGCCCAAAGTGTTGGTTACACCAGCGGCCGACATTGCGAGCGAAGCGTACGCGGGCATCATCGTCGACCGCGCATCCAAGCGCGCCGTCTACATGGTGAGTCCGGCTGGTGGCATCGACATCGAGGAAGTCGCGGCGAACATGCCGGACAAGATCATGCGGCTGCCGGTCGACCCGCGATACGGGCTGCTTCCGTTCGAGGCATCGCGCCTCGGATTTTTCCTGTACAAGGAGAACGCGAAGCTGGCGCGCGAAGCGGCGAAGATCATGCGGCAGCTATGGCAGGCGTTCACCGCCAGCGGCGGCTCGCTCGCCGAGATCAATCCGTTAGTCGTGACCACGGGCGGCGATCTGCTCGCGCTCGACGCGAAGATGGTGATCGACGACAACGAGCTCGATCGCCATCCCGACATCGCCGCCTTGCGAGACGAAACCGCCGAGGATCCGAGTGAGGTGGCGGCGCGCCGCGCGAATCTCACGTTCATCAAGCTCGACGGCAACGTCGGCTGCGTGGTGAACGGCGCCGGTCTCGCGATGGCGACGATGGACCTGGTGAAATACTATGGCGGCGAACCGGCGAACTTTCTCGACATCGGCGGCTCATCCAACCCAGAGAAAGTCGTGAATGCGCTCCGTATCATTACCCGCGATCCCAACGTGAAGGCGATTCTGTTCAACATTTTCGGCGGCATCACGCGGACCGACGACGTCGCGAACGGCATCGTCGCGGCCACGCGCGACACGCCGCTCACCGTGCCCATGGTCATCCGCCTAACTGGAACCAATGAGGAGATCGCCGTGCAGATTCTGCAACAGCACGGCTTCAGTGCAATGACCGACATGGACGAAGCCGTGCAGAAGGCCGTGCGTCTGGCGACGGGAGGGAAGGCCGCGTGAGCATCTTCATCGATCGAAACACGAAGCTGGTGGTGCAGGGCATCACCGGACGCGACGGCTCGTTCCACGCCAGGCAGATGCTCGACTACGGCACCTGCGTCGTCGCCGGCGTGACGCCGGGCAAAGGCGGCCAGAAATTCGAGCACACAGTGCCGATCTTCGACACGGTCGCCGACGCGGTCGCCGCGACGGGCGCCAACACGTCGGTGATTTATGTGCCGCCGCCGTTCGCTGCCGACGCAATGATGGAAGCCGCCGACGCCGGCATCTCGCTCGTCGTCTGCATCACCGAGGGCGTGCCGGTGCTGGACATGACGCGCGTCTATCCGTACGTCCAGGATCGGAAGGCGCGACTCATCGGGCCTAACTGCCCGGGCCTCATCACGCCGGGCGTGAGCAAGGTCGGCATCATTCCGGGTCGCATCTGCACGGAGGGCAACGTCGGCGTCGTGAGCCGTTCGGGCACGCTCACGTACGAGGTCGTATATCAGCTCACGCGCGCCGGGTTAGGTCAGACCACGTGCGTCGGCATCGGCGGCGATCCGATCAACGGCACCAGCTTCATCGATTGCCTCGAGGCATTCGAAGCCGATCCGGACACGAAGGCGGTGGCAATGATGGGCGAAATCGGCGGCACCGATGAGCAACAGGCGGCCGAGTTCGTACGCGCGCACATGTCCAAGCCGGTGGTCGGCTTCATCGCCGGACAAACGGCGCCGCCGGGCCGGCGCATGGGACACGCCGGTGCGATCATCTCGGGCTCGGCGGGAACGGCCGCCGAGAAGCTGGAGGCGTTCAAGGCGGCAGGCATGGGCGTCGCCCAACGGCCGGCCGATTTCGTGAAGCTGCTGCAAGAGCGATTGTGAAGCTATCGGATCTCGTCAACGCCGAACGCGTCGTGGCGCCGCTCGATGCCACCACGCTCGCTTCGGCTGCGTTGGTGCTCGTCGAGCGCATCACGGCGACCGGCGTGGTCGACGATCCGGACAAGCTGCGCAGTCGCGTGGAAGAGGTCCGCGGTGAGGACATCGTCATGCTGGGCGACCGCGCGTTCCTCACGCACTATCGGTCGGACGCCGTGGTCGAGTTGGTCGCGGCGATCGGCGTCGCGGCGTCGCCGATCGCGCGCGACGAGACGGACGCCGAGTCGCAGCAGGCGCGGCTCATCGTGCTGATCGTCGCGCCGCCGCGGCAGGCCGCGCGCTACCTGCAAGTGTTAGGCGCGTTCTCGCGGCTCCTGTCGCGGCCCGACGTGGTGGAGGCGTGGTTGTCGGCGGAGACGCCGGCCGAGATCGCCGCGCTGCCGGCGTTAGGCGAAATCGAGATCGCGCCGCACCTGTCGGTGCGCGACGTGATGACCATCCGGCCGCACACCACCCGTCCGGAAACGGCGTTGCGCGAGGCGGCGCGCGACATGGTGCGCGCGGGCGTGGGCGGATTGCCCGTCGTGGATGGGGAAGGCATGCTGGTCGGCATGTTGAGCGAGCGCGAGCTGATGCGGCACATGTTGACCAACGCCGCATTTTTAGGCGGGGGCCGCGGCGGCGCGCGGAACGAACCGTCGCGGCACGGCTCGGCGTCGGAACACACACGCCGCACCGTGCGCGACGTCATGACACGGCAGGTGCTTTGCGTGTCGCCCGATCAACCGTTAGCCGAGGTCGCCTCGGTGATGTCCAACAAAGACGTCGAACGCGTGCCCGTGGTGCGGGATGGCCGTCTGGTCGGCTTCCTCACGCGCGGCGACATCGTTCGCAAACTCATAGGATCGTGACGCCATGGCCGGCACTCGCACGTTGACCATCATCAAGCCCGACGCGTTCGGCGCAGGGAAAACGGGAAAGATCATCGCGCACCTGGAGCAAAGCGGGTTTCGCATCCGCGCCGCCCGGGTGCTGCACCTCACGCAGGCGCAGGCCGCGGCGTTCTACGCGGTGCACCGCGAGCGCCCATTTTTCGCGCCGCTCACGAAGTTCATGACGTCGGGCCTGTGCATGCCGATGATCCTCGAGCGCGCCGATGCCGTTAGCACGTTGCGCACGACGATCGGCGCGACGGACCCGGCTGAAGCGGCGGCCGGCACGGTGCGCAAGCTCTACGCGGAGTCGAAGGAGCGGAATGCGATCCATGCTTCCGATTCAGACGAGAACGCGGAGCGCGAAGCGAGCTTTTTCTTCGCCGAGGCGGACCGGATCTAGGCGCCGCGTCGCGCGGGATGGCGAGCACCTCCGAGCGACGCACGCACCTGCCTTGCTCCGAGCCTCATCTCTAAGTACATTCATGGGTTATGCTGTGCTACGACATTCGCGAGGTAGAGCGGCAAGCCGTCCACGTGAACGGTAACTTGGACCTCGATGACCCCGTCTGGACCGACGGCGACGCGAAGCCCGCTACTCCAGTCCACGCCACCGGCCGTCTGTCGCGGGCCGGAACCGGGCGCTACTACTGGAGCGGTCGTATCGAAGCCAACGCGGTCGTCGCCTGCCGGCGCTGCCTCAAGGATGTCTCGACGTCCGTCTCCGACGAAGTCCACGTCCTGTTCGTCGAACAGGGCGACGAAGTGGCCGACGACCCGGACACCTATCGCATTCCGCCAAACGCACGGAACATCGACCTCAGACCCGCGGTGCGAGAGCAATGGATGCTCGCCGCGCCCGAGTACATGTTGTGCGGTGACGATTGTCGCGGGCTGTGCGCGCGGTGCGGCGCCGACCTCAATGCCGGTCCCTGTGACTGTCCGCCTGAAACCGATTCACGCTGGACCGCGCTCACCGCGGCCCGACGCGTCTCGAATTGAGCCACACCACTCACCATTCGGTTGATCTCCTATGGCCGTCCCTAAGCGACGTACGTCCAAGCGGAAAAAGCGCGCGCGGAATACACACAAGGCCGCCAGTGTCACCGCCATCCAGGCGTGCCCGCGCTGCCAGAGCATGAAGCGTCCGCACCACGTCTGTCCCGAGTGCGGCTACTACGCGGGCGAGCAGCGGGTCGAAGCCAGGGAAGCGTAGCGTTGGCTCGTATCGCGTTGGATGCGATGGGCGGCGACCGGGCACCTCAGGTCCCGATCGAAGGCGCCCTCCTCGCACTGGCCGAGCTCGATCCCGCGCACACGGTCCAACTCGTCGGACGAACCGATGAGGTGACCGCGGAGCTCGATTCGCAACTGCGCGCCGGCAGCACACTCCCCGCGGGTCTCCGCGGGCGCATCAGCATCATCGATGCGCCCGAGGTGATCGAGATGTCGGACAAGCCCACGGCGGCCATCCGCTCCAAGCCCAACAGCTCGATGGCCGTTGGGCTCAAGTTGCACGCCTCGGGCAAGGCCGACGCCTTCGTGTCGGCGGGCAACACGGGCGCGCAGATGGCGGCGTCGGTGTTCCTCCTCAAGCTGCACACAGGCCTAACGCGGCCGGCGATCGCGACCACGTTCCCGACGCAGCGCAATCCGGTGGTCGTCCTCGACGCCGGCGCCAACGTCGACTGCTCGGCCGAAGAGCTGCTGCAGTTTGCCCGGTTAGGCGCGGTGTACGCCGAAGACATTTTGGGCCGCGCCAATCCGGCCGTGGGACTCTTGAGCATCGGCGAGGAGCCGGAGAAGGGCAATGCCGCGGTCAAGGACGCGCACAAGCTG
The DNA here is from genome assembly GCA_035279625.1 of Gemmatimonadaceae bacterium. GTDB lineage: Bacteria > Gemmatimonadota > Gemmatimonadetes > Gemmatimonadales > Gemmatimonadaceae > JADGGM01. The sequence continues at coordinate 15,372 of DATEHK010000114.1, read as the reverse complement.
CTCGAGGCCTCCGACCTCAACTTCGCCGGGAACGTCGAGGGACGCGACATTCTCGCCGGCGGGAGTGCGCGCGGGCCGATCGACGTATTCGTCTGCGATGGATTCGTCGGCAACGTCGTGCTCAAGTTCTACGAGTCCGTGCCCGGCATGATCATGTCGATGATGACCAAGGGCGGCGTGCCCAAGGACGTCCTCGCCAAGATCTTCAAGGGCTTCGACTACTCGGACTACGGCGGCGCACCTCTGTTAGGCGTGAAGGGCGTGAGCATCATCTCGCACGGCAGCTCGTCGCCGCGCGCCATCAAGAACGCGATCGGCGTGGCGCTGCGCGCCGTGGAGCGACGCATGGTCGACCACATCGGCCGCCGCCTCGAGACGAGCGCGGTCGCCCCGTCATGACCAGACCGATCGTCGAGCTGGCAGGCATCGGCCACTTCGCGCCGGCGCGCATTCTGCGCAACGCCGAGTTCCAAGCGATGGGCCTCGAGACGAGCCACGAGTGGATCGTCGAGCGCACCGGCATCTGCGAGCGGCACATCGCCGGGCCTAACGACACCACCGCCAGCATGGCGGCCAACGCGTCGCGCATCGCCATGGAGCGCGCCGGCATCACGGCCGCCGATCTGGACACGGTCATCTTGAGCACCGCCACGCCCGACCGGTTGCTGCCGGCCACGGCCGTGGACCTCCAGGCGGAGCTCGACGCGGGACACGCGGCGGCGTTCGACATCGGCGCCGCGTGCTCGGGCTTTCTCTACGGCCTAACGGTGGCCGAGGGCCTCGTCGCGGCCAAGAGCGCCGAAACGGTGCTCGTCGCCGCGTCGGAAAAGATGAGCGCGATCCTCGACTGGACGGACCGCGCGACCTGCGTCCTCTTCGGCGATGCCGCGGGCGCAGCGGTGGTGCGCCCCGCCCGCAACGGCAAGGGCATCCTGTCCACCTTCATGCGGAGCGACGGCAAGCTCGCGGATCTGCTGTATCGCCCGCACGGCGGCGCCACGGTCCCCATGTCCGCCGAGGTGCTCGCCCAAAGGACGCACCTCGTCAAGATGGCGGGTCGCGAGACCTTCAAGCACGCCGTCCGCATGATGTGCGAAGCAACCGACCGCGCGCTCGACAATGCGAACCTCGGTGCATCGAGCATCGATCTTCTGGTGCCGCACCAGGCCAACCTCCGTATCATCGAAGCGACGGCCAAGCACGCCGGCATTCCCATGGAGAAAGTGTTCGTGAACGTCGGCCGGTACGGCAACACCTCGTCGGCGTCGATTCCGATTTCCCTCGACGAAGCGATCGGCGCGGGACGCATTCGCGCGGGCATGACGGTGCTCCTCGTCGCGTTCGGCGCCGGGTTCACGTGGGGCTCGATGGTCGTTCGGTTCTAACCATCGCCGCACGCACATGGACTTGATACTGCTTTTTCCCGGCCAGGGGTCGCAAAAGCCGGGCATGGGCAAGGACCTCGCCGCCGCGTTTCCCGCCGCGCGCGCCGTGTTCGACCAGGCCGATCAATCGTTAGGCATCGACCTGTCGGCGCTCTGTTTCGACGGACCCGAAGAGCAGCTCACCTCCACGCAGAATGCCCAACCGGCACTGCTGGCGCACGGCGCCGCGGCGTGGGCAGTCATCCGCGACCGCGCACTGCCGCACGTCCGCGCCGCCGCCGGCCACTCGTTGGGCGAATTCACGGCGTACTACGCCGCGAGCGCGTTTTCGCTCCCGAACGCGCTGCGTGCGGTGCGCACGCGCGGCGAGCTCATGTTCAAGAGCGGCGTCGAACGACCGGGTGCGATGGCGGCAATACTCGGCCTGGCCGAGGAAGGCGTCGAACGGGCGTGCGCACAGGCCAGCGCCCGGGGCGGCGTGGTCGTGCCCGCCAACTACAACACGCCGGAACAGCTCGTCATTTCAGGTGAAGTCGAAGCGGTGGAGCATGCCATGGCTCTCGCCAAAGACGCGGGCGCCAAACGAGCGATTCGCCTAAATGTGAGCGGCGCGTTCCATTCTCCGCTCATGGAAGTCGCCGTGCCCGGACTGCAACAGGCGCTCGACGCGACCAACATGCAGGCCCCCTCGTTCCCCGTCTCGTCCAACGTGAACGTCGAGCCGGTTCGCGACGCCGCCACGGCGAAGCACCTGCTCGTGCGACAACTCACGTCGCCCGTGCGCTGGACCGCGCTCGTGAAACGTCTCGCGGCCGATCATCCGGGCGCGCTGTTCGTGGAGCTCGGACCGGGCACCGTCCTCTCGAATCTGGTCAAACGCATCGTACCGGGCGCGGAGACCATGCCGTGCGGTACGGTGGCCGACGTCGACGCACTTCAACAGCGACTCGCGTGATCACCATCGATTTGAGCGGACGCACCGCGCTCGTCACCGGCGGCACACGCGGCATCGGACTCGAGATTGCGGCGTCGCTCGCAGGTGCCGGCGCGCGCGTGGCAGTCGCGGGACGCGACGCGGATCGCGCGACGCTGGCCGCGAACACGATCGGCTCAGGCGCGCAGGGGTTCGCCGCCGACCTCGGCGAGTCGGGCGATGCCCAACGATTGATCGATGACGTCGAACAGGCCTTCGGCTCGTTGGACATCCTCGTCAACAACGCCGGACTCACGCGCGACAACATCCTCGTCCGTCTCAAGGACGAAGATTGGGATGCGGTGATCGACACCAATCTGCGCGGTGCGTTCGCAACCACGCGCGCCGCGGCGCGCGGCATGATGAAGCGGCGTTTCGGGCGCATCATCAACATCACGAGCGTCGTCGGTATCACCGGCAACAAGGGCCAAGCGAACTACGCGGCGAGCAAGGCGGGACTCATCGGCCTCACGAAATCGGTGGCCAAAGAGCTTGCCTCACGCAACGTGCTCGCCAACGCCATCGCGCCCGGATTCATCGACACCGACATGACGAAAGCGCTCACACCCGAGGCGCGGACCCAGTTGTCGGCACAAATTCCCCTCGGCAGACTCGGCACACCGGCCGACATCGCGGGGCTCGTCGCGTTCCTCGCGTCGGAGCACGCATCGTACATCACGGGGCACGTCTTCGTGGTGGACGGCGGCATGGTCATGTAGCTTTCCGTACCGTTTGGCGACGCGTAAATTGCACCGCAACCACACCCAATTGAGGACCACGTCCATGGCGGATCTCGAGGAGAAGGTCAAGGAAATCATCGCCAAGGAGCTCGGCGTCGAGCGCGAAAAGCTCACCAATGACGCCAGCTTCATGGAGGATCTGGGGGCGGACAGCCTGGATACGGTCGAGCTGGTGATGGAGTTCGAGAAGGAGTTCAACATCGACATCCCCGACGAAGACGCGGAGAAGCTGCGCACGGTGGGCGATGCGATGAACTACCTCAAGACCAAGGTCAAAGAGTAGTGTCGAAGCGGAGGGTCGTCGTCACCGGCCTCGGGGCCGTGACGCCCGTCGGCAACGACGTGGCGACGACGTGGCGCGCCCTCCTCGAGGGGAAGTCGGGCGCGGGACCGATCACGAAGTTCGATCCGGAACGCTTCGCCGTGCGCTTCGCGTGCGAGGTGAAGGCGTTCGATCCGCTCCAGTACATGGATCGGAAGGAAGTCAAGCGCTCCGACCTCTTCACGCAGTACGCGGTCGCGGCGGCCGTGCAGGCGATGCACGACGCCGGGTTGGACAACGGTGCGCACTATGATCCCGACCGGTTGGGCGTGATCATCGCGAGCGGCATCGGCGGCCTCAAGACATTCGAAGACCAGCACGACAACTTCCGCGAGCGCGGCCCCGACAAGGTGTCCGCGTTCTTCATTCCGATGTTCATCTCGGACATCGCGGCGGGCATCGTGAGCATGCAGTTCAATGCGCGCGGGCCTAACTACGCGACGGTGTCGGCGTGCGCATCGAGCGCGCACGCGGTGGGCGAGGCGTTCCGCACCATACAGTACGGCGACGCCGACCTCATGATCGCCGGCGGCGCGGAAGCCACGGTGTCGCCCATGGCCATCAGCGGCTTCGCGAACATGAAGGCGCTGTCGGAGCGGAACGACGATCCGGCCACGGCGTCGCGTCCGTTCGACGCCACGCGCGATGGGTTCGTGATGGGCGAGGGATCGGCAGCGGTGGTGCTCGAGGAGTTGGAGCACGCGCGAGCGCGGGGCGCCACGATTCACGCCGAGATCGTCGGGTACGGCGCGACGGCCGACGCGTATCACCTCACGGCGCCTTCGCCTAACGGAGAGGGCGCGCAGCGGGCCATGCGCCGCGCGCTGTCCGACGCATCGCTCACCCCGGAGGACGTGCGCTACGTGAACGCGCACGGCACGTCGACGCCGGCCAACGACCTCAACGAAACGCGGGCCATCAAAGCCGTGTTCGACGAGGCGGTGCAGGGACTCAACGTCAGTTCTACCAAGAGCTGCACCGGCCACATGCTCGGCGCCGCGGGCGCGGTGGAGTTTCTCGTCAGCACGTTGGCGGTTCGTGAGGGACAGATCCCGCCCACCATCAACTATCGCACGCCCGATCCGGAGTGCGATCTCGACTACACGCCTAACAAGGCGATCACGCGCGACGTCGCCGCCGCGCTCTCCAATAGCTTCGGCTTCGGCGGACACAACGTCACGCTGGCCGTGAAGCGCTTCGAGGGCTGAACCCGTGTCCCCCAAGCCGGTGCCCCAGATCGACCCCGGTCGCATGGGCGATCCGGCGCTCCGTCCCATCGCCGCGAAGGTGGCGGCGGGCGAGCGCCTAACGGCCGCCGACGGCGCCGTGCTGTTCCGCTCGCCCGATTTGTTGGGCGTGGGCACGCTGGCCGATGCCGCCAACCGCGCCCGCCACGGCAAGCGCGTGTACTTCGCGGCCAACCAGCACATCAACCCGACGAACGTCTGCATTCTGCGCAAGACGTGCGTGTTCTGCTCGTACGCGCGCTTGCCGAAAGAGAGCGGCGCATACCGCTACACCATGGACCAGGTGTACGCGGAAGCCGCCGCCAATCCCTACGTGCGCGAGTTCCACATCGTGGGCGGACTCGACATGCAGGCGGGCCTCGAGTACTACCGCGAGATGTTCCGGGGGCTCAAGGAGCGCCACCCGCAGGTGCACATCAAGGCGCTCACCGCGGTCGAGATCGCGCACATCGCGCGCATCGAGAAGATGCCGGCGGAACAGGTCCTAACGGAACTGCGCTCGGCGGGACTCGACACGCTGCCGGGCGGGGGCGCCGAGGTGTTCTCCAAGGGTGTGCGCGCCACCATCGCCGACCGGAAGCTCGCCGCCGAAGACTGGATCAACGTCCACCGCATCGCGCACGCGCTCGGCATCCGGTCCAACGCGACGATGCTCTATGGACACGTCGAGAGCATCGAAGACCGCATGGATCACTTGCAGATGCTGCGCGATCTGCAGGACGAGACCGGCGGATTCCTCACCTACATTCCGCTCGCCTACCACCCCGACCACAACGAGTTGGGCGTGACGTTAGGCAGAACCGGAACGGCGACCACCGGCCACGACGACCTCCGCAATCTCGCCGTCGCCCGGCTGTTCCTCGACAACTTCGAGCACGTCAAGACGCACTGGATCATGGTCACGCAGTTCATCTCGCAGATCGCCCTCACGTTCGGCGTGAACGACCTCGAGGGCACCGTGGTGCGCGAGAAGATCTATCACGAAGCCGGCGCCCACACGCCGCAGGGCCTCGCGCTGGACGACGTGCTCAAGCTGATTCGCGGCGCCGGACGCATCCCCGTCGAGCGCGACTCGCTCTACAACGTGATCCGCACGTTCGAGCCCGACGCGGCCGCAGCCTAACGTGCGCCTGGGCCGCATTCCGTACATCAACTGTTACCCGGTGTACGGCGCCATCGATCGCGGCGTCGTCTCGCTGCCGGCCACACTTGTCGACGGCGTGCCCAGCGAGCTCAACCGCCTCATGGCCGCCAACCAGCTCGAAGTCAGCGTCATCTCGGCCGTCGCGTACGCACGCGACGCGGCGCGTTATCTCCTGCTCCCCGACCTGGGTATCACGTCCGACGGAGCAGTGCGCAGCGTGCTCTTGTTCTCGCGCGTGCCGGCGCCCGAGTTAGGCGGCAAGCGTGTGCTGCTCTCGCGCAGCTCGATGACCAGCGTCGCGCTCCTCCGGCTCCTGTTCGCCAACGTGTGGCACTCCGAGCCCGACTTTGCCGCCGGCGACGCGGAGCTTACCGACGTCGCCCAGTTCGCGAGCGAACATCACGACGCACGACTCGTCATCGGCGACGCAGCGCTCCTCCTCAACGCGGCACGTGCTGGCGCCGCGCCCGGCGCAACGGGCCACGGCGCGCCCTACGCGTTCGCCTACGACCTCGGCGCCGAGTGGAAGCGATGGACCGGCCTGCCGTTCGTGTTCGCGGTGTGGGTCGCGCATCGTACCGCGCCGGTGCGCGAAGCGCTCGACGTCCACGCCCGGCTCATCGAGTCGCGCGACTGGGGCCTCGGCCACCTGGACGAGCTCGCGGCCCAGGCGTCGGCCGCCACCGGCGTCGCCTTGGAAACCTGCGCCGTGTACCTTTCCGGTCTGGACTATCGGCTGTCGTACGCGCACCTGGCGGGCCTCACCGACTTCTTTCGACGGCTCGCCGCGGTGGGTGAAGTGCCCGATGGATCGCTCGCCTTTCTTCCAGCGACCTGACTATGCGTGACCTGCTCGATTTCTACACGAATGCGCCGCTCCTCGAGCTCGGTCTCGAGGCCGATCGCATACGTCAAGAAAAGCATCCCCACAACACCGTCACGTACATCGTCGACCGGAACATCAACTACACGAACGTCTGCGTGGCCGACTGCGGGTTCTGCGCGTTCTATCGCCGGCCCAAGCACGGCGAAGGGTACACGCTTTCGTTCGAGCAGATCGGCGCGAAAATCGACGAAGCGAAAGAATTGGGCGCGGTCCAGATTCTCATGCAGGGGGGACATAACCCATACATCCCCTTCGAGTGGTATCTCGAGCTGCTCAAGTACATTAAGACGTACCATCCCATACATATCCACGGATTCAGCCCGAGCGAAGTCGACTTCTTCGCCAAGCTGTTCCGCATGGACGCGCGTGAAGTGATACGTGAGCTCATGAAAGCCGGCCTCAATTCGGTCCCTGGCGGCGGCGGCGAAATCCTCGTGCAACGGGTGCGCGACATGGTCGCCAAGAAAAAAGCAGGCGCCGACCGGTGGCTCGAGATCATGGAGATCGCGCACGAAGAGGGGATGAAGACCAGCGTCACGATGATGTACGGCATCGGAGAGACGCTGGCCGAACGACTCGAGCACTTGCAGCGCGTACGCGACCTGCAGGCGCGGACGCACGGCTTCACGGCGTTCATCTGCTGGCCGCTCCAGCCCGAGAACACGCCATCCATGTCGCATCAACCCAAGACTGACGCCACGGACTACCTGCGCACCACGGCCATTGCGCGCATCGCACTCGACAACGTGCCTAACTTGCAGGCCAGTTGGGTGACGATGGGCATGAAGGTGGGACAGGTGGCGCTGCGCTTCGGGTGCAACGATTTCGGGTCGCTCATGATCGAGGAGAACGTGGTGTCGGCCGCGAACACGACGTTCCGGACCACCACTCAAGAGATGGAGCGTCTCATTCACGACGCGGGATTCACTGCGGCGCGCCGTCGCCAGGATTATTCGATCATCGAGCCGTCCGCGCCCGCTGCCGCGACCGAAACTGCCACCGTGGCGGCGTAGCGCGCCGGGCTTGGTCGGCGCGCACACCCGGCGCGACAACCTGTCCCCTCGAGCACGGCGCGAGACCGCATGGCCACTCGCTCAGGCATAGGCTACGACTCGCACCGCCTGGTGCCCGGCGGACCGCTCACGCTGGGCGGCGTGCGCATCCCGGTGCCGCTCTCGCTGTCCGGGCATTCGGATGGCGACGCGATCGCCCACGCGATCACCGACGCGGTGTTAGGCGCGGCCGGGGCCGGCGACATCGGCGAGATGTTTCCCGACTCCGACCCCGCCAATCGCAACCGCGACTCGTTGGACATGCTGCGCCGGGCCGTGGCGCGCGCCGCCGAACGCGGCTGGCGGCCGAGCCACGTGGACGTCACCGTGATCGCCGAGCAGCCCAGACTCGCGCCGCACAAGGCCGCCATGCGCGCCGCGCTCGGCGCAGCGTTAGGCATCGACGCCGAGCACGTGAGCGTGAAGGGCAAGACCAACGAGGGCATGGGCTGGATCGGCCGCGGCGAGGGGATCGCGTGCATCGCCGTCGCCACGCTCGAACGCCCGGATGGCGGCGCGTGACCCGCCGCACCGCCGCCGCGCCCGCCATCACTCCGTTAGGCGATGACCTCGCGCGCGCCTTCGCGCTCGAGCGCTTCCAGGACTTTCTCTCGGTCGAGCGCGGCTCGGCGCGCGCCACGAGCGAGGCGTACGCGCTCGACCTCGCGCGCTTCGCTACCTTCATGCGGGTAAAGGGTGCCACCCGCCCGGCGGGCGTCACGCCCGCCCTCTTGCGCGACTTCGTGTATCACTTGAAGGACCTGGGTCTCGCGCCCACGTCCATCCGCCGGACCATCTCGGCCGTACGCACGTACTTCAAGTTTCTCGTGAACGAAGGCGACGTCGCGCAGGATCCGAGCGACAGACTCGAGACGCCCAAGCGTTGGCTCACGCTGCCCGACGTCCTCAGCGTGCAGGAAGCCGAGCGCCTGATCGCCGCGCCATCGTTGGACGAACCGCTGGCGTTCCGCGACCGCGCCATGCTCGAGCTCGCCTACGGCGCCGGCCTCCGCGTGTCCGAATGGATCACCCTCGGCGTGAAGGACGTGTTGCTCAGCGATGGGTTGGTGCGCGTATTCGGCAAGGGCAGCAAGGAGCGGCTCGTCCCCATTGGCCGTCGCGCGATCGGCGCCGTCGCCGTTTATGTGCGCGAGCTCAGGCCGCGCCTGGAGCGAGGCGCCGGCAAGGGCATGCTGCTCCTCAACGCGCGCGGCCAGCCGCTTTCGCGCATGGGGGCGTGGAAAATTCTTCGCAAGTACGTCGAGATGGCCGGGATCACCAAGCGCGTCACGCCGCACACGCTGCGTCACACGTTCGCGACGCATTTGCTCGAGCACGGCGCCGATCTCCGCGCGGTGCAGGAGATGCTCGGCCACGCGGACATCGCGACCACGCAGATCTACACGCACGTCGACCGCGAGTACCTGCGGTCGGTGCACAAACAGTATCATCCGCGGGGCTAGAGCGCTTGGGACGCGCGACGCCATGATCCTCGTCATCGACAACTACGATTCGTTCACCTACAACCTGGTGCAGTACCTGGGCGAGATGGGCGCCGAGCCGGTCGTTAGGCGGAACGACGCGATCACTGTCGAGGAAGTGGGATCGATCGCGCCCAGGGCGATCGTGCTGTCGCCCGGACCATGCACGCCGCACGAGGCGGGCATCACCGTGCCGGTGGTCGCGCGCTGGGGGGCGACGATTCCCACGTTGGGCGTGTGCCTGGGGCACCAGGCGATCGGCGCGGCGTTCGGCGGACGCGTCGTTCGCGCGGCCCGGGTGATGCATGGCAAGATGTCGCGCATCGTGCACGATGGAACGGGGCTCTTCGCAGGACTCCCGTCGCCGCTCGAGGTGATGCGGTATCACTCGCTGATCGTGGAGCGTTCGAGTTTGCCCGACTCGCTCGAGATTCTGGCCAGGTCCACGGACGACGAGAGCGAGATCCAGGCCGTGCGACACGTCCGGCACCCGGTATGGGGTGTGCAATTCCATCCCGAGTCGGTCCTCACTCAACACGGGAAACAGCTCCTGAAGAACTTCTTGACGCTCGCCGGATGCTGAAGCGTCTCGCCCTGCTGCTGGTGGTCGCGGGCTGGCCGCTCGCGGCGCAACAGCCGCAGCAGCGTGTCTACGTCCGGCACGCGGCGCCCATTCCGTCGGGCCCGGTGATCGCCGACGCACTCGCGCATCCGTACGTGACCCGATATGAGCGTTGGAACACGCGTCTGTTCAAGGACACCACGTTCACGACATCGGTGGTGGTGATCGGGAGCGACGCGACCGTGGCGAGCACCGTGCACGGCGACGTGCTGGTACTCGAGGGCAATGTGTTCCTGAGGCCGGGCGCGCACGTCGATGGCCGGGCGATCGCGGTAGGCGGGCGCGTGTACGACTCGCGCGACGCCACCGTGGTGGGCGGCAAGATCTCGTATCCCGACGTCCGCATCGATGCCGACACGACCAAGGACGGCATCGCGTTGGACTACGTGGCGCCGACCGGTCCCGAGATCGGAGGGATTTTCGCGCTGCCGATGCTGTTCGGCTTTCGGATCCCGAGCTACGATCGCGTGGATGGACTCTCGGTGGTGTGGGGTCCGCGGCTCTCGTTGTTAGGCGACCACCTGCGCATCGATCCCACGGTGACGTACCGGACCGACCTCGGCACGTTCGATCCGCAGGCCGCGATCGAGATTCCAATGGGACCCGACTGGGCGATCACCGGCAACGCGGGCCGCTACACGCTGACTCACGACGACTGGATCGAGCCCAACCTCGAGAATTCAGCGGCCGTGCTGTCGATCGGCCACGACTACCGCAACTACTGGCGCGCGGACCGGTTCAAGGGCCTGGTCACGCACACGTGGGCGAGCGGGGCGGGGCAGTTTTCGCTAGGCGTCGGCGCCGAGACGGAGCGGGACTGGTCGGTGCGCGCGGGCGGCCCGTGGAGCATCACGGGGTCCGAGGATACGGACGGCATGCTCCGGCCGAACCCGGTGATCGAGCACGGGCGAATCTCGTCGGCAGTCGGCAGCGCCGGCGCCGCCTACCAGTTCGGCGACGTGAAGGTGTCCGCCGGCCTGCTCGTCGAGCGCCCGTTCGATTCTCCGTTAGGCGAGCGCTTCACGCAGACCACGTTCAATGCCGACGTGTCGTTCCCGACCTTCGGCACGCAGCACTTCGCGCTCCACGCCCACGGCGTGCTCACCGCCGGCGACACGGCGCCCCCGCAGCGGTTCGCCTACCTGGGCGGGGCCGGGACGCTGCCCACGCTGGACGTCCTCTCGTTAGGCGGCGACCACTTGCTCTACCTGCTCGGCGTCTACACCATCCCGATCCCCGGGCTCGAGGTGAAGTACCTGGGCGCGCCGACGGTGGTGCTGCGCGACGCGTTCGGGTCCGCCGGGGTCGGGAGCTTGCCGCGGTTCGAGCAGAATCTCGGCGCGCGAATCGGATTCTCGTTCTTCTACGCGGGATACGACTTCGATCCGCGTTCGCACAAACACGCCGTGGGGTTCGGCATCCGGCTGCCTGGCATGCACTAGCCGCACCCGACGCGCCGATTCAACGGGCGGCGTTCTTTTTTCGCCGCCTTGGGCTGCTGCCACCACCAGAGCTTGTCGGTCACCTCGCGCGGCCAGCGCGCGCCTAACTGACGGGCCGCGAGCACCAGCTGCCCGCGATGGTGGGCTTCGTGGGCGACAAAGTACGAGAGCACGTGTCCGACATCGAGCGGCAGGTTGCGCCACACGTACTTGCGCGTGGCCGGCACGCTGCCGCCCGCGTCGAGGCCCAGGCGCAGAATGTCCTCGATGCCCTGGTCGCTCGCCGGCAGTGCCGCCAGCACGTCGTGCCGCGTCGCCGTGAAGATGCTGACGCGCGGCGGGCGCGCCATGCCTAACGGGACGCCGAGGGTGTTGATCCAGCCGGAGCGGGAATTGTGGAGGTGCGCGGCGACCATACGTACCGTCCGCCGCGGCAGGCCGGGCACCGGCTCGGCCCAGATCTTGGGCGGCAGGCTGCCCACGAGAATCCGCGTGATGCGGCAGCTCGTGCGCCAGGGCTCGAGGATCAGGCCTGCTGGGGGTAGCGACTCCTTGCTGGACACGCGTTGCTCCGGAGCTCGGTTCGCGCGATGCCGACGCCGACACTTATTCTCTGGGGACCCGTCGGGGCTGGCAAGACCACGGTGGCGCGCGAGATCGTTCGACAGTTGACCGGCGACGTCGTGCACATCGAGGGCGACGTGTTCTGGTCGTTTTACGTCCAGGGCGCGACCGGCCCAACGCACAAGCGATTCCGCACGATCATGTCCGGCGATGACGGCCGCGGCAATTCCGTTCGCCACCAGCGGGTCGCAGGTGATTCTCGACTTCTCGATCCCAACGTCTGCCCCGGAAGCCGCGCCCGGATAGCAGCATCTTGGTCGCCCACAACCCTGGATTCTTCCCTTACCATAGAATACATTGCATGGCGTGAATCTTGCGTTACGCCCCGCTCCCGCAGAGCGACCGTGACCACCCTCGCGGTCATCCCAGCCCGTCTCGGAGCCACCCGGCTCCACCGCAAGCCGCTCCGCCTTCTGGGCGGTTCTCCGATAGTCGTCCGCGTCTGGCAACGCGTCCAAGACCTCCGCGTCGCCGACCTTTGTGTCATTGCCACCGACCACCCCGACGTCGCCGCCGCTGCGCGCGCGGCGGGCGCCGACTGCGTGCTCACGAATGAAAATCACCCCTCGGGCACCGACCGCGTTGCCGAAGTTGCCGTACGCCCCGAGTTCGCCGCACGCAAGTTCGACGTGATCCTGAACGTACAGGGCGACGAGCCGTTCGTGGCGGGTGAAGCCCTCGAGGGCGCGATTGCCATGGTCCGCGACCGCGGCTTCCCGCTCGGAACCGCGGCCGTCCGCGACGAACCCGCAATCCTCGACCAGCCCAGCGTCGTCAAAGTGGTGTGTGCCGACGACGGGCGCGCGCTGTACTTTTCCCGAGCGGCAATTCCGTTCGCACGCGAGCGCGGCGCCGGGAGCAACGGCGACGACACACGGCACCTCGCACACGCCATGATCCGACGCCATTTAGGCGTGTACGCATACACGCCCGCGGCGCTCGCGCAGTGGGTCGCGCTGCCGCCGCATCCGCTCGAACGCATCGAGCGGTTGGAGCAGCTCCGGCCGCTGGCGGCCGGCATCGCAATGGGCGTCGCCCTCGTTCGTACGCCTAACGAACCGGGCATCGACACCGAAGCAGACCTGGAACGAGCGAACGCACGCTGGACTGACCTGAGCGCGAGGCACCGGTAAATGCCATCGAATGCACCGCAGCACACGACGAAGTTCATCTTCGTAACCGGGGGCGTGGTCTCCTCCCTCGGCAAAGGCATCGCTGCCGCATCGCTCGGCCGATTGCTCGTGGAGCGCGGACTCCGCGTGACCATGATGAAGTTCGACCCATACATCAACGTCGACCCGGGCACCATGTCGCCGTTCCAACACGGCGAGGTGTACGTCACCGACGACGGCGCGGAAACCGATCTGGATCTGGGCCATTACGAACGCTTCATCGACCGCGCGCTCTCGCAGTCCAACAACGTGACCACCGGCCGCGTGTACCTGAACGTGATCAGCAAGGAACGCCGCGGCGAATACCTGGGCTCTACGGTCCAGGTGATTCCGCACATCACCGATGAAATCAAGGCGGCGATGAAGCGCATTGCGCCCGATAACGACGTGGTCATCGTCGAGATCGGCGGCACCGTCGGCGACATCGAGTCGTTGCCGTTCCTCGAGGCGATCCGCCAATTCCGCCACGAGATCGGCCGCGAGAACGCGCTGTTCATGCACCTCACGTTAGTCCCGTTCATCAGCGCCGCCGGCGAAGTGAAAACGAAGCCGACGCAGCACTCGGTGCGCGAGCTCATGGAAATCGGAATCCAGCCCGACATCCTCATCTGCCGCGCCGAGCGGCCGCTCTCCGAAGATGTGAAGCGCAAGATCGCGCTCTTCTGCAACGTGGACTTCGGCTCGGTCATCGAGAGCCGCGACGTCCCGACGATCTACGAGATCCCGCTCTCGTTCGCCGAGCAGGGGCTCGACGAGCGCGTGGTGTCGCGGCTTGGGTTAGGCGGACGCGCGCCGGACCTCTCGTCGTGGCGCCACATGGTGGAACGCATCACGGCGCCCTCCGAGCGCGTGCGCATCGCGGTGGTGGGCAAGTACACCGATCTCGTCGACAGCTACAAGAGCGTCCAGGAAGCGCTCATCCACGGCGGCATCGCCAACGACGTGGGCGTCGACATCCGGTGGATCGGGAGCGACCTCTTCACCTCCGCCGATCGCGCGGCCGAGTTGTTAGGCCCGGTGCACGGACTGCTCGTGCCGGGCGGCTTCGGCGTGCGCGGCGTGGAAGGCATGGTCGAAGCCATCCGCTGGGTTCGCGAGCGCGGGCTGCCGTTCTTCGGCATCTGCCTCGGGATGCAGGTGGCCGTCATCGAGTTCGCGCGCCACAAGTGCAACCTCGACGACTCGCATTCCAGCGAGTTCGCGCCCGAATGCGCCGATCCCGTGATCTCGCTCATGGAATCGCAGCAGCACATCACCGACATGGGCGGCACCATGCGGTTAGGCGCGTATCCCTGCCGCCTCAAGCCCGGCTCGCTGGTCGCCGAGACGTACGACGCATCGGACATCAGCGAGCGGCACCGGCACCGCTACGAATTCTCGAACGCGTATCGCGACCTGTTCGAGAAGCACGGCGTGCGGTTCAGCGGCATCTCGCCCGACGGCTCGTTAGTCGAGATCATCGAGCTGCCGGATCACCCATGGTTCGTGGGGTGCCAGTTCCACCCCGAGCTCAAGTCGCGGCCCACGCGTCCGCATCCGCTGTTCGCCGGCTTCGTCGGCGCGGCACTCCAAACCAAGCGCGTGCGCGGCGACGCGCGCGACGCCACACGGGGCGCACGCGCCGCGACGTCCACCTGAGCCGCGACGTGACGCAACGCTTTCCCGCCGACCGGTTCTTTCTCATCGCCGGCCCGTGCGTGGTCGAATCGGACGAATTGAACTTCCGCGTCGCCGACCATCTCGCCGCGCTCGCCGAGCGCGTGCCGGGCGGAGTGATCTACAAGGCGAGCTTCGACAAGGCAAACCGCTCGAACCGCACCGCGCACCGCGGACCCGGTCTCGACGACGGACTCAAGGCGCTCGAGCGCGTGCGCGAGCGCACGGGCTTGCCCATCCTAACGGACGTGCACGAGCCCGAGCAGTGCGCGCCGGCGGCCGAAGTGGTGGACGTATTGCAGATCCCGGCCTTCCTCTGCCGCCAGACCGACCTGCTCGTCGCCGCCGGCGCCACCGGCAAGCCGGTGAACATCAAGAAGGGGCAGTGGATGCACCCCGAGGGCATGCGCGGCGCCGCCGACAAAGTGCGGCGCGCCGGCGTTAGGCGGCCGGAAATCGCGATCACCGAGCGCGGCACGTTCTTCGGCTACGGCGACCTCGTGGTCGACATGCGCGCGTTCTCCAGACTCGCCGCCGCGTGCTCGGCGCCCGTGATCTTCGATGCGACGCACAGCGTCCAGCAGCCCGGGAAGGGCGAGGCCGGCGCGAGCGGCGGCGCGCGCGAG
>DATEHK010000113.1:0-3857 GCA_035279625.1 Gemmatimonadaceae bacterium | reverse complement strand
GTAGCTACCAGGCACCTGCCGGCAATACTACATTGCGCCAGCATGGCGCAACCCCCCAAGTCGGTGCTGTGGATCGACGACGAGGCCGACCTTCTCGAGTCTCACCGCATCTTCCTGCGTGAGAAGGGGTTCGAGGTCGACGCGGCGTCCAACGCCGACGACGCGGTCGAGATGCTGCGGCGCCGGCAGTACGGCATCGTGCTGCTGGACGAACAGATGCCCGGCAAACGCGGCCTCGATGCCTATCGCGAAATCCGCGAGCTCGACCCGTTCCTCCCCATCGTGATGGTCACGAAAAGCGAGGAAGACGCGACGCTCCGCGAAGCGATCGGCGTCGACGTGCGCGACTACCTCGTCAAGCCGATCAATCCGCGACAGGTATTGAGTGTCATCACGCGCGTTCTCGACGGCCCGCGCATTCGCCAACAAGCCATCGCTCGTTCGTTCGTCGAGCGGTTCCGCGCCATGGAGCAGGAGCGCGAGCGCGCGCTCGGCTGGCGCGATTGGGTGGCGCGCTACGCGGAAATGGTGGACTGGGACATCGAGTTGGCGCAGGCGCGCGAGCAGAGTCTCTACGAATCGCTGCAGGCGCTCTATCCCGATTTGCGGCGCGAGTTCGCGGCGTACTTTCGCGGCGCGTATCCGCAGTGGCTCAAGGATCTCGAGGGCGATCGGCCGCCCTTGTCCATCGACATCGTGGGCGAGTTTCTCTTGCCGATTCTCGAGCGGTCGCGCGCGACCCTGTTCGTCGTGATCGACTGCCTGCGGCTGGATCAGTGGCGCGTGTTGCAGCCGCTGCTCGCGCCGTATTTCGATGTCGAGACGACGCACTACTTCTCGATCGTGCCCACGGCCACACCGTATTCGCGGAACGCGCTCTTCAGCGGGCTGTTCCCCGGCGAGATCGCGGCGCGATTCCCCGACTGGTGGGCCGAGCGCGAAGACGAATCGCTCAACGCGCACGAGCGGGATTTGCTCGTGGCGCATCTGTCGGAGCTCAAGACGAACGTGCCCGTGCGCTACGACAAGATCTCCACGTCGGGCGACTCGGCCGAGCTCGAGCGCCGCCTAACGGGAGCGATCGCGTCCGAGGGCGTGAGCGCGTTCGTGTTCAACTTCGTCGACCTGCTCACGCACGGCCGGAGCGAGTCGGCGATTCTGTACGAGGTGGCAAAGGACGAGATCGCGCTGCGCCAGATCACGCGGCAGTGGTTCGAGCGCTCGGCGTTGTTCGCGCTGCTCAAGGAAGCGGCGCGTCGCGGCATCCCGGCGCTGGTGACGAGCGACCACGGCTCCATTCATTGTCAAACGCCGGCCACGGTGTTCGCCAAACGCGACGCGACGGCCAATCTCCGCTACAAGTTCGGCGAAGACCTGCGCGCGGAGCGGGCCGAGCACGCGCTCCTGTTCCCGAGCTTCGACGATCTCCGATTGCCGCGGCGCGGGTTGGGCGGGAATACGCTCCTGGCCGTGGGCGATACGTTCTTCGTGTATCCGACCAAGCTGCGCGAATACCAGACGCGCTACCGCGGCTCGTTTCTCCACGGCGGCGTGACCCCCGAAGAAGTGATCCTGCCGGTGGCGCTGCTCACGCCGCGGCGTTAGGCGCGTGGGTCTGTACCGCCGGCTGTTCCGGTTCCTCCGGCCGCATGCCTGGCGCATGGCCGGGAACATCGTCGCCAATTTCATCGGCGCGGCGCTGGACGGGTATTCGTTCGCGCTGCTCATCCCGTTCCTCGACGAGCTGTTCAAGCAGCCGCCCATTCCGTTAGGCAAGGGATGGGTCAACAGCTTCCTGCACGCCACGATCGGCCGGCTGCTCGACCCGGCGCAGCCCATGCAGTCGCTGCGCAACGTCATCCTCGTGATATTGGCGACGGTCGCGCTCAAGAACCTCTTCATCTGGATCGCCGGCACGTTGGGCGCCGAGCTCCAGGAGTACGTGACGCGCGACCTGCGCGACGCGGTGTATCGGCACCTCGAGCGCCTGCCGATCGGGTATTTCACCACCACCAAGACCGGGCAAATCCTGTCGCGCGTGCTCGCCGACACGGAGCAGACGCGCACCCTGGTCACGCAGATCGTCACCCAGGCGCTCTCGGCGAGTGCGTTAGTCATCATCTACGTCGCCTATCTGTTCGGGATCTCGTGGCGCCTCACGCTCATCGCGCTGGTCGTGGCACCGCTGCTCACGCTGGGCTTGCAACCGCTGTTGCGGCGCTTGCGCCGCGGCTATCGCCGGCTGCGCAACGACCACGGCGAGATGATGAGCGTGCTGCAGGAGAGCGTGAGCGGCATCCGCCTGGTCAAAGCCTTCGGCGCCGAGCCGTACGAGGAGCGGCGGTTCATCGGCGCGAGCCACACGTACTCGGGCGGCATGGTACGCATGGCGCGCATCGCGCTCATCGCCCAACCCATCACCGAGACGTTAGGCGCCGGCATCACGGTGCTCTTGCTGTGGATCGGCGCGCGCTACGTGCTCGTGGACCGCTCGCTGCAGGCATCGCAGTTCCTCGTGTTCCTGACGTTCGTGATGCGCCTGCTGCAGCCGCTCAAGCAGTTGTCGCAGATTCCGGCCGTCGCCCAAAACGCGTTCGCCGCCGCCGAACGGTTGTTCGATGTCATCGACCGCCCAACGGAAAAGGCGCTCGACAAGGGCACGCAGGTCGTGGATGACTTCCGCCGCGCGTTGGTATTCGATGATGTCGGCTTCTCGTATGAGCGCGATCGCTGCGTGCTCGCCGACATCTCGTTCACGGCCAAGAAGGGGGATGTAGTCGCCATCGTCGGCGCGAGCGGCGCCGGCAAAACGACCTTGGTCGATCTCATCCCGCGGTTTTACGAGCCGACCGTGGGCCGCATCATGCTCGATGGCGTCGACACGCGCGCGATCACGCTCGAATCGCTGCGATCGCTCACCGGCATCGTGAGCCAGGAAACGGTGATCTTCAACGACACCGTGCGCAGCAACATCGCGTATGGGCGCTCGGCGCTCTATACCGACGCGCAGATCGAAGCCGCGGCGCGGGCGGCCAACGCGCACCAGTTCATCGCCGAGCTGCCGCGCGGCTACGACACTCCGTTAGGCGAGCGCGGCACGCGGCTCTCAGGCGGCCAGCGCCAGCGCATCGCCATCGCGCGGGCGCTGCTCGTCGATCCGCCCATTTTGATCCTCGACGAGGCCACGTCGGCGCTCGACACCGAGTCCGAGCGCCTGGTGCAGGAAGCCATCGACCGGCTGCTCACCGGCCGAACGGTGTTCGTGATCGCGCACCGGTTGTCGACCATCCAGCACGCCACCGAGATTTTGGTGCTCCACGACGGCCGCATCGTGGAACGCGGCACGCACGACGAGCTGCTCGAGCTTCGCGGCGCGTACTGGCGGCTCCACTCCCTGCAATTCGGCACGCAGGACCAGAACGGCGAACCGCTGCCGGCCTAACGTGCGGATCCTGTTCTACCTCTCGGCGCCCGCGTGGACCGGTAGCGCCCGCGCCGCCGCCGCGCTCGCGCGCGGGCTGAGCGACCGCGGCCACGCGGTCACGGTCGCGTGTCCGCCCGAAAGCGCGGTAGAGCAGCGGCTCGAGTTCGGCTCGTACGAAGTGCTGCCGATTGCCGTCGACCTGCCGCTGCTGACCGCGATCCGACGCCTGCGCGGCGCGCTGCAGGAGCGATTCATTCAGGTGGTGTGCGTGCACACCGATCGGGAGCAGGCGGTCGCGGCCGGAGCCGCGCGGATGGCCGAACGCGCCGCGGTGCTCAGGCGCGCCGGGGCGGGGGAGGTGGTCCGGCTGTCGGGCATGTCGCGCCTTGCGCTGCGGGCGGCGGCCACGGGATTCGTATTCGCCGCCGACGAG
>DATEHK010000112.1:0-4697 GCA_035279625.1 Gemmatimonadaceae bacterium | reverse complement strand
TAGGGATCATCGACAACATGCGCGCCGTGTTCGGCCGGTCGTATGCGGCCGAGCCGGACGTGCTGGTGGAAGCATTGCGGGGCGATGAGGCGATCGCCGAAGCCGACACGCTCCTTCTCACCGTGCCTAACACGCTCGGCGTCGACTACAATGCGCACGTGATCGAGTCGATCCTGACAAACATTGCGCCTGCGCTGGGGTGGCGATAGTTAGGCGGCGCTCCGCCGGCGTGGACGCGAAACGGAAATGCGCACGCGTGCGCCGGCGTGCGCGAGCATGTTGACGAGCGTGTCGATCGTGAAGAGATCAATCCGGCCTCGCGCGAGGTGACTCACGCGAGGCTGTGTGATCCCGAGAAAGGTCGCCGCCTCCCGCTGCGGCATGTCGCCGATGGCGCGCCGGAGCTCGGTCATCAGCAATGACCGCATCTTCAGATTCTCGGCTTCCTCAGGCGCGAATCCGAGGTCGGCGAAGATGTTTCCGCCCGCGTTCGTGACATGAGACGAAGTCGGAAGGGGTTTGTGCGCTGGCTGGCCTGCGCGACGCCGCCGTGTCGGCTGCTTCGACACCGCCTTGGCGTGATTCCTCCTGTTCCGAGATGTTGTCATCGCCTATCCCGCTCAGCGATCAGATCACGGTATCGACGTCTCGCAAGGTCAACGTCACTCTTAGCCGTCTTGGCCGATTTCTTCTCGAATGCGTGGAGCACGTAGATAGCTTCCTCGAATTTGTTGACGACAAAGACGCGATGTGCCGTTCCGCAGCGGATCCGGACCTCGATTGTCCCGGCACCCACGATCGACATCGGCTTCCAATCGTCAGGCTCTTCGCCTTGCTGAAGTCGACCAAGCTGAAATCCAGCTAGACGACGAGCATCGGCCGGGAAGGCACAGAGATCGACGTATGAGGTGGCTCTCCACTCAATCGCCTTCTCTGATGGAGCCGACAGGTCCAAGGTCCGGCGACGCATCGAATATTAAACTCTGGTATAGGATGCACAAGAGCTATCGGCCGTGCCTTACACAGGTCGCGAGCGGTTCGCCCCCGATCCGAGCCAGGCAGGCGCCCTTGGGAAGGGTCCAGCGATCCGGGATTTGCCGGCATGATGCGCCGCGCCTGGCGGAAAACCGGTACCAAAATCATGCGACGGGCGGGGACTCGAACCGCCGGCAGGTGACGGTGTAGGGCGAACGCAGTACCTTTCCACCTCACTCCGCTCTCAATAATCCATGACCGTTCTCGTCGTCGGCTCAATAGCGCTCGACTCGGTAGAAACCCCGTTCGGACGCGCCGAAAACGTACTCGGCGGCTCGGCGGTATTTTTTGCGGCCTCGGCCAGCCTGCTCACCAACGTCCAGATGGTGGGCGTCGTGGGCAGCGACTACCCAGTAGACCAGCTCGACGCGCTGGCCAAACGCGGCGTGGACCTGAGCGGCATCGAGAAAGCCGAGGGCGAGAGTTTCCGCTGGCGCGGCCGCTATCGCCACGATCTCAATTCGGCCGAAACCCTCGAGACTCGGCTCGGCGTGTTCTCGCACTTCAGGCCCAAGATTCCGGCCAAGTTTCGCGACGCGCCGTTCGTCTTCCTGGGCAACATCGACCCGCGGCTCCAGTTAGACGTGTTGCAACAGGTAGATAAGCCGAAGCTGGTGGCCTGCGACACGATGAACTTCTGGATCGAGAGCCGCCGCAGCGACCTCTTGGCGCTCCTGGAGCGCGTGGACCTCATCACCTTGAACGACGCCGAGGCGCGGCAGCTCACCGAGGAAGTGAACCTGGTGAAGGCGGCGCGGTGGATTCAGTCGCACGGGCCCAAGCACGTCATTATCAAGAAAGGCGAGCACGGTGCGCTCATGTTCGGCCCCCGGAGCGTATTTTTTACGCCTGCTTTTCCGTTAGAAACGGTGTTCGACCCAACGGGCGCGGGCGACGCGTTCGCGGGCGGATTCATTGGCTACCTGGCACATTGCGGCGAGGTGAACGACATCAACATGCGCCGCGCTGTGGTGTATGGCTCGGCCATGGGCTCGTTCGCCGTGGAGCGATTCTCGATTACGCGATTTCTCGAGATCGACGAGAACGACATTCGCGCGCGCGTGCGCGAATTCCACAAGTTGGTGAGCGTTGAGCAGGAGCTCGCATCGTGAGCGAGCCCCTCGAGTATCGTGATGCGGGGGTCGACATCGACGAGGCCGATGCGGCCAAGGAGCGCATCAAGGCACTGGTCGAGACGACGTTCACAGCGGGCGCGCGCGGAGGTTTTGGCGGGTTCGGCGGGCAGTTCCGTGTTCCAACAGGCATGAAGGCGCCGGTGCTCGTGTCGAGCGCCGACGGCGTGGGCACCAAGATCAAGGTGGCGATCGACGCCAATCGACACGACACGATCGGCCACGATCTGGTGAACCACTGCGTGAACGACATTTTGGTGCAGGGGGCGCTGCCGCTGTTCTTTCTGGACTATGTGGCGTTCGGGAAGCTGGTGCCGAGTGTGGTGGAAGACGTGGTTCGCGGGGTGGCCGCCGGATGCCTTGAAAACAAATGCGCGCTGATTGGTGGCGAGACGGCCGAGATGCCGGGCGTGTATACGCCGCCGGACTACGATCTGGCCGGATTCATTGTAGGATGTGTAGAAGAGGATCGGGTGCTGGGTGCGGAGCGCGTGCGCGCGGGCGACCAGATCGTTGCGCTCGCCAGCTCGGGGCTTCACACCAACGGGTATTCGCTGGCGCGGAAAATCGTGTTCGAGCGGATGCGCCTAACGCCGACGGACCGCTTCCCGGGCGAGGACGGCACGGTGGCCGACGTTTTGCTGCGAGTGCACCGGTCGTATCGCGCGCTGCTCGAGCCGCTGCTTCACCGCGTGCACGCCATGGCGCACATTACGGGGGGCGGGCTGTGGGGCAACGTGAGCCGGGTATTGCCGGAAAAGCTCGATGCCAGGATCTACACGGATACGTGGACGCCGCCTAACGTGTTCCAGGTGCTGGCGCGGGAAGGAGAGGTGCGGCGCGCCGAGATGTTCCGGGCGTTCAACATGGGGATCGGGATGGTGGTGATCGTGCCCCCGGGCACCCAGGGTGACGTGATCGCCAAGGCCCGCGCGTGCGAGATCAGCGCGTGGGTGTGCGGCGAGATCTGCCCCGGCATAGGGTTCGTGACTCTCAGGTAGTCGAGGAGGATGCGCATGACGCGTACGTGGTTCGTCTTCGCAGTTGCCGCGCTGGCGGCCGCGCCTAACGTATTGGCGCAGGGCGTCCAGAATCCGCAATGCAGCCAGATGGTGTCGGTCGTGGTCGGCGGCGTGATAACGGGGCAGGTGCAGGGAGGCGACGGGTGCCAGAAGGCCGTCGACCTGTACCAGTACCTCAACACCCAGCTGGGCACCCTCGTCGCCGGCGGCAACGCGACGTTAGGCCAGGGCGGCACGTTGGGCGGCCTGGGCCATTTCAGCATCGGGGCGCGAGTGAATCTGCTCAACGCCAGCATCCCCGACGTGCAGGGCGTGGCGGTCACGTCGGGCGCGCCGCAGGCCAGCGGCTACACCACCAACAACAAAACGGTGGTGTTCCCCGAGATCGACGGCGCGCTGGGGATCTTCCGCGGATTCCCGATCGGCGTCACGTACATCGGCGGGCTCGACGCGTTGGTCACGGCCGCGTACCTGCCGTCGGTTGAGCAAACCGGCGTGCGCGTAGGGAACGCGACCGGCGCCATCCGCTTCGGCTACGGCGCCCGGTTAGGCGTGCTCCAGGAGACCGCGCTCACGCCGGGCATCTCCGTCACGTACCAGGAGCGCAGTCTGCCCATGACGTCGATCGTCGCCACCGCCAGCTCCAGCGAGAGCTTCTCGGTGCGCGATCTCGACCTGCGCACCAAGTCGTGGCGCGTCGTGGCCAGCAAGAACCTGTTGCTGTTCAGCCTCGCCGCGGGCTTCGGCCGCGACTACTACGACGCCAACGCCAAGCTCACGTACACCGTGGACGGCGCGACGCCGCAGACGCCGGTGACGCTCGCCGTGAGTCCGTCGCGCACGAGCGTATTCGGCGACGTGTCGGTGAACGTCATTCCGTTCGTCAGAGTGGTCGGCGAGTTAGGCCGAGTGTCGGGAGGGTCCGTGCGCACGTTCAACACGTTCTCCGACGACGTGAACCAGTCGCGCTGGTACGGGTCGATCGGCGCCCGCCTTGCCTTCTGACGGGTCTCGCCTAACGAAGGATCCCGCCGCGCGCGATCGCGCGTTCATGCGGCGGGCCATTGCCCTGGCCCGGAAGGGCTGGGGCCAGACGGCGCCGAATCCCATGGTCGGCGCCGTCGTCGTTCGCGACGGCGAAATAATCGGCGAAGGCTATCACGCGAAGTTCGGCGAGCGGCACGCCGAGATCGCGGCGCTCCAGGCGGCCGGCGAGCGCGCGCGCGGCGCCACGGTGTACGTGTCCCTCGAGCCGTGCGCGCACCAGGGCAAAACGCCGCCCTGTACCGACGCGCTGCTGGCGGCCGGCGTTAGGCGCGTCGTGATCGGCGCGCGCGACCCCAACCCCAAAGCGGCCGGCGGCGCAGCTCGGCTCCGCGCGGCGGGAATCGAGGTCGTAACAGGCGTCGAAGAGCGGCGTGCGCTCGAGGCCGACCCGGCATTCTTCTTTTCGTTCGGCGCCAAGCGGCCGTGGATCACGCTCAAGCTCGCCCTCACGATAGACGGC
>DATEHK010000111.1:0-11976 GCA_035279625.1 Gemmatimonadaceae bacterium | reverse complement strand
CGCACGCGCTCGCGGCGGGCGCGGCCGTATGAGGGCGTGGGCCCTCGGCACGGGAAGCAGCGGCAACGCGCTGGTCCTCGAGGCCGGCGACGGACGCGTACTCGTCGACGCCGGCTTCGCGCCGCGCGAGATGGCACGGCGGCTCCGGGCAATCGATGTCGCCCCCGAATCGATCGAGGCGCTCATCGTCACGCACGAGCACCACGATCACGCACGAGGCGCCGCCGCGTGCGCGGCCAAGTGGAAGTGGCACACCTACGCCAGCGCCGGCACCTGGCCGTCGCTCGATCCGCGCCCATGGCCCGGCACCTCGTTCGTCAGCGGCGCTACCCTCGACCTGCGCACGATCTCCGTGCACACCGTGCGCGTGGCGCACGACGCGGCCGAACCGGTTGCCCTCGTGGCTACCGCGCGCGATTCAGGCGAGCGCGTGGGCGTCGTGTACGACGTGGGTCACGCCACACGGTCCCTGGTCGACGCGCTCTCGCGCCTCGATGCGCTGGTGCTCGAGTCGAATCACGACGAAGGCTGGCTGCGCGCTGGCCCCTACCCGCCGAGCGTCTGCGACCGCATCGCCGGACCGTTCGGGCATCTCAGCAACCGGGCCGCCGCCCTGGTCGCGGCATCGTGCGCGCACCGCGGACTCGCGAGCGTCGTGCTCGCACACTTGAGCCGCCGGTGCAACACACCGCACTTGGCGCAGACGCTCGTCCGCACTGCCTTGGGCAAGACGGCCTTTCGCGGCGAGCTCCGCGTGTCCGGGCAAGACACGCCGATCGCCATCCCGTTGGGCACTGACCGGCCCCAGCAATTCTCGTTCGGCTGGTGATCTGGACGACGGCGACAGGCCATCACATATTCCCGGAAACGACGAGCCGCCGGCCCGGGGTTTGGAAGAGAGACGTACGCACAAGGAGGAAGTCTGTCGCGCACGCTCATACCACCGGGACCGGCGGCTTTTCGTGTCTCAGTACATCCGACTCGCCGTCGTATCTATGTGATACGCGCAACCCATCGCGGGGTTGCTCCGGGTTGTGTGCGTCCTTTGTAAAAGTTGCGTCAAGGAGCGCGCGGCGCGTCGAAGAGCGCGGCGTATGCGCGCACGCGGTCGAGGTAGTCCGCCGCTTCGACGCCGTTTGCTCCCAGGTCGGCGAGGTGCTTCGTCCACTGGCCGCCGTAACGCGCGACGAGCGCGTGCACCTCGAGATAGCCGCGGTTGTAGCTGACGATGACGAGATTGGCGAGTTGGTCATCGCTCAGCGCGCGGCCGCCCGCGATGGCGCGGCGAGCAAACGTTCCGTAGCCGCCGGGCCACACGTCGCTCGTCCACTTGTTCTCGAGGATCTCGAGCCAGAACACCGCGGCGCGCGCGCCTAACGCAGGGTCGAACAGGTATTCCGAGCGCGACCCGAGCGCGCCGCGCGCCAGGAGCGAGTCGACCGTGGCCGCCGTCGCCGTCGAATCGTGCACCGCCGCCGACCGCGGCCACCGGTGCACCTCGCGGCGCATCCAGGCGAAACGGTCCGACTGCACCATGGCGCGGAGATCCGTGTCGGCGGCGGCCGTGAGCTGCGCCACGCCGAGGGCCGGGACCGGACTCACAGCCAACGAATCGCCGCCCGACTCCTTGGCCAGGAGCGCCGCGGCGAACCCGGGGTCGATGCCTAACCGAGTGTCGCGCGACCACCGCCTGAGGAGCGGCGCGATGCGGTGCCACACCGCGTCGTAGCGCGCGGTGTCGGCCACGCGCGGACTGCCGTTGGCGTTGCGCAGCGAATCCGGCGCCACCGCGCGGAGTCCGACGCCGGCGTGTACCCCCACGTGCACCTGCGCCGCGCTCGCCCGGACGGCTGCGCACATCGCCACGGCCGCGACGATCGCGACCCTCGACCACCGCGACGAACGCTCACGGGAAATCACTCTGCGCCGCGTCCGCCGACGTCTCGTTCCAGGCGGCCGGATGCGGTACCGTCGGGGCCGCGGCTAACGGAGGACCCTGTGACGTCACCTTCGCCATGAGGTCGGCCAGGCGCCAGCGGGATGTTGCCGCGGTCCAGTCCCACGCTCCGTTCCGGAACACCGCGCCGCTCAGCCACAGCCGCACCGCATCGTTGTCGGCATCGTAGTAGAAAGTCGACCGGTACACCGCGTTCGCGTACGCGGGATAGTCCGCCCGCGCCACGATCGGCGTCGCATACGTTTGCCAAGTCACGCCGTCCGCGCTGCGGGCGAAGAACAGATCGTCGGCGGCGCATCCTGATCCGACAGGATACGCGGCGATGAGCGCCCAGTATTCGCCTTTGCTCGGAATGTACTGCACGTCCAGGTGCCAGAGCACGTACCCGCGCTGTGTCACGGCGAGCGCCTGGGGACCAGACCAGTGTATCCCGTCGGACGACGTCCGCCGCTCGAGGACCGTACTCCGCGCCAGGCATCCGCCCTGGACGGCGTTCACCGACCACATCGACCACTGTCCGTTAGGCATACGCACCACGGCCGGCGACACGATGGCGATGCCCGGCGCCGATACCACGGACTGGTCGTCGATCCAGTGGGAGCCGTCGGTGCTCGCGCGCATGCGGATGTCATCGACGTTGTCCTTCGTCACGCGGTAATAGAGACGCAGGCGCTTGGCCACCGGATCGTACGCCAGGTCCGGGTCCGAATTGTGTGCGGGCGACGCGGGCGCCTTGACGAGCGGGTTCGTCACGTCGCTCGGCACCATCCAGTGCCGCGCGTCATCGATATACAGCGACGGATTCTCGAGGTTCGCGTTGCCGTTCGGGTACGGTGTGGCGGCGAGCCAGAACTCATGTCCGGCGAATCCGTTCGGGAACACAGCGACGTCGGGGTGCACGACTTGGCCGGAGCCGTCATAGGTGGGCAGCGGCACGTTGCAGATCATCGAGAGGCTCGAGCACACGGGCGTCGGCGGCGCCGGCACTTCGTCGCCGGGTGGTGGCGGCGGTGGCGGCGGCTTGACCGGAGTCGATGCGTCGCTGCAGGCGGCAGCAACCTGGAGGGCCAGAGCGCCCAACACGGTGAGTGACAACCGGCGGGCAGCGGCGCCCGCACAAGTACGACCAGCGCGCTCGCTCATAATCCCTTCGTTGGAATCTCTCGACGAATTGCCCCGCGCGCACGGCGGTTCCCGTTCCCGGCCAACCGCTGCACGTTGACGAGAGGTTGACACATGACAGGCGCATGACAGCGCGGCGCAACATCACGCACAGGATCTGATACCCGCACGGTACCGGATTTCGTCACATCGGGTCGGTGCGTTAGTCACCCGGCCGCAATGCGACGGCGCCGTTGCCCCGCGGTCGTTCACCAACGACGTCCTCATCGCCACCACGTGCCGAGAGCAGGATGTGGAATTGGTGACGGCCAATCGCCGCGCCTTCGCCGCTATCGGCCGCCACCTGCGCCGGTTTCGCTGCTCGGCGCCGTGGCCGTAACGACGCACGGTCGAGGCGCGATACAAGAACGGGGGCCCGCGCAAGCGCGGACCCCCGTTCTCGTCAGGCCGTTAGGCCGGGCTCAGTACATGCCGCCCATGCCGCCGCCCGGCGCCGCGGGCGCCGCCGACTTCTCTTCCTTCTTCTCGACGACGATCGCTTCCGTCGTCAACATCAAACCGGCGATCGACGCCGCGTTCTGCAGCGCCGTGCGCGTCACCTTGGTCGGATCGATGACGCCGGCCGACATCAGATCCTCGTACGTGTCGGTGAGCGCGTTGTAGCCAAACTTGTCGTCCTTCGACGCACGCACCTTCTCGAGCACGATCGAGCCTTCACCACCCGCGTTGTGCACGATCATGCGGAGCGGCTCCTCGACGGCGCGCTTGATGATCTCGACGCCGATCTGCTCGTCGCTCTCGAGCTTGATGCCCTTGAGCGCACGCTGCGCGCGAATGAGCGCGACGCCGCCGCCCGGCACAATGCCCTCTTCCACCGCGGCGCGCGTGGCGTGCAGCGCATCCTCGACGCGGGCTTTCTTCTCCTTCATCTCCGACTCGGTCGCGGCGCCGACGTTGATCACTGCAACGCCGCCGGCCAACTTCGCCAACCGCTCCTGCAGCTTCTCCTTGTCGTAGTCCGACGTCGACTTGTCGACCGCGACCCGGATCTCGTTGATCCGGCCCTCGATCTTCTTCTCGTCGCCCGCACCGTCGATGAGCGTGGTGTTGTCCTTGTCGATCACGATACGCTTCGCGTGGCCGAGGTCGGAGAGCACCGCGTTCTCGAGCTTGAAGCCGACTTCCTCGCTCACCACCTGTCCGTTAGTCAGCACGGCGATGTCCTGCAGCATCGCCTTGCGGCGATCACCGAAGCCGGGCGCCTTGACGCCGGCCACCTTGAGCGTGCCGCGGAGCTTGTTGACGACCAGCGTCGCCAACGCTTCGCCCTCGACATCCTCGGCGATGATGAGCATCGGCTTGCCCATCTGCGCGACCTTCTCCAGCACCGGGAGCAGGTCCTTCATCGAGGAGATCTTCTTGTCGTGGATGAGGATGTACGCATCCTCGAGCACCGCTTCCATCTTCTCCGGATCGGTGACGAAGTAGGGCGAGAGATAGCCGCGGTCGAACTGCATACCGTCGACGGTCTCGAGCGTCGTCTCCAGGCCGCGAGCTTCCTCGACCGTGATGACGCCGTCCTTGCCGACCTTCTCCATCGCTTGGGCGATGAGGTCGCCGATTTCCTTGTCGTTGTTGGCCGAGATCGTGCCGACCTGGGCGATTTCCTTCTTGCCGCTCGTGGGCACCGAGATCTTCTTGAGCTCATCCACGATCGCGGACACGGCGCGGTCGATGCCGCGCTTGATGGCCATCGGGTTGGCGCCGGCCGTGACGTTCTTGAGGCCCTCACGGAACACGGCCTGCGCGAGCACGGTGGCGGTGGTGGTGCCATCACCGGCGAGGTCGGAGGTCTTGGTGGCGACTTCCTTGACCATCTGCGCGCCCATGTTCTCGAGCGGATCGTTGAGCTCGATTTCCTTGGCGACCGTGACGCCGTCCTTGGTCACGGTGGGAGCGCCGAATTTCTTGTCGATGACGACGTTGCGTCCCTTGGGGCCGAGGGTGACCTTCACCGCTTCGGCCAGCTGATCGACGCCACGCTTGAGAGCCGCGCGCGCCTCAGTATCAAAATGCAGTTCTTTGGCAGCCATAGTTTCCAGTTGGTGAAAGAATCCTGTTGTAAGTAGTGACTCGCGGCGGCCGCTCGTGGGGGCGGTGCCAGGACCGAGTTACCGTTAGGAAATGATCGCGAGCACGTCCGATTCACGCAGGATCAGCAACTGCTCGCCATCGAGGGTGACCTCGGTGCCGCTGTACTTGCCGTACAGGACTTTGTCACCGACTTTCACGTCCATCGGGACACGTTTGTCTTTCTCGAAACGGCCCGGTCCGACGGCGACGATCTCGCCCTGCTGGGGCTTTTCCTTCGCCGTGTCGGGGATGTAGAGACCGCCGCGCATCTGCTCCGATTCCTCGAGAGCTCTCACGACGACGCGATCGGCCAGCGGACTAACCTTCACCGCGGTGGCACTCTTGGTGGCCATAGGTCGCCTCCCTCCTCCAGTATGGGTATCACGAATGCTCGGTTGAGCGGTGTTAGCACTCTCAAGGTTCGAGTGCCAGACACACCAAGTATAACGACTCTTGGCGTGAGGTCAATCCGCCATTGCAGCGCCCGTGCCGGCTAAGTTGGCCAAAATGAATGAGTTATGACTGCCAATCCGGCGGATGTAGCAGGCGAGTCACGATATTGCCGCCAGAGGGGCAGCAATCGGGCAAGCGCGCGCTTTCACGCGCTGAGGGAAGCGCTGCGCTTGGGGAAACGGGAAGCCGCGGACTACGCCGCCTTCGGCGAGGAATAACATCGGTTGTCCGCGCACAGAGAGAGACGCGACGAGACAACCTGCGCTTCGTTCTCTCCGTGAGGGAGTATTGATGCCCTTCCTCGTCCAAGGCGCCGTAGCCCGCCGCTTCCCGTTTCCCCAAGCGCGGCGCTTCCCTCAGCGCGCGCAAGCGCGGCGCTTCCCTCAGCGCGCGCAAGCGCGCGCTTCCCTGCTCCGTTAGTCCGCTTCTCGCCTCGCCAGTAGTTCATGCGCCAACCGCAGTCCTTCCAGCGTCAAATACGGCTCGATCAAATCCACCTCCGTGCACAGCGGCGCGATCAGCTCGGCCAGGCCGCCGGTCGCGATCACCATCGGCTCGCGCGGCGACGGCCACTCGGCTTTGATGCGGCGCACGATTCCGTCGATCGCGTCGACCGAGCCGAACATCACGCCGGCGCGGATGCAGTCTTCGGTGCGCTTGCCGATGGCGCGCGCGGGAGCGGCCAGCTCGGTGGCGGGGAGCTTGGAGGTGCGGCGTATCAACGTGTCCAACGACGTGCGCACGCCGGGCGCAATCACGCCGCCCAAGAAGACCCCGTCGGCGGTGATGCAGTCGTACGTCGTGGCGGTGCCCAAGTCGACGACGATGGTGTCGGTGTGATGGATGCGGCTCGCGGCGAGGGTGTTGATGATGCGATCCGCGCCCACGGTGAGCGGCTCGTCCACGTCGAGCACGATCGGGAGGGGCGAGCGGCCATCGATCACCACGGCGGTGCGGCCCAACCACGTTAGGCACGCGTCGGCGAGCGGGCCGGTGACCGGCGGCACGACAGAGCCGATCGCCACGCCCGTGATCCGGGTCGTGGCGACGTCCTGGGAGCGCAGCAGGCCCGTGAGCTCGAGCCCGATCTCGTCCGGCGTGCGCGACGCGTCGGTCATGACGCGCCAATGCGCGGCGAGCGTGCGGCCGTCGAACAGGCCGATGGTCGTCTCCGTGTTGCCCACGTCGAACACGAGAATCACGCGTCCTCCGCGAATACGAGTGAGCCGGAGCGGCACGCGACCTCGCCCACCCGCGTGCCGACGATCAGCGAGCCGCGTTCATCGATCCCCTGCACCACGCCGGGCGCCGGCAAGCGACAGGTTCGGCCGCGGGCCATGTCCCGTTGGGCATAGTCCGCGAGCTCGGTCGCCCGCAGCGGGCCGCGCGCCGAGGCGGCCGCACGAATCGCCGGTACGACGGCCTCGAGCACCGCCACGCGCGTCGCCTCGGCGCGCAGCGCGCTCGCTGTGGGGATGTCCGGCGGCAGGCGCACGTTGATGCCCATACCAACGGCCACCCACTCGATGCGCTGATCGCGCCACCGCGACTCCACCAGAATGCCGCACACCTTGCCGCCGTCGACGAACAAGTCGTTAGGCCATTTGAGGCGGACCGGCGCGTGCGCAAACCGGTCCAACGCCAGCGCGGCGCCCATGCCTAACCGGATCGCCAGCACGTCCGTCCCGATGGGATCCGTCGGGCGCTCCACCATCGTCAGCCAGATGCCGCTCCCGGCAATCGACGTCCACCGGCGGCCCTCGCGTCCGCGACCGGCGGTCTGCCGCTCCGCCAACACCAACGAGCCCGCCGGCGCTCCGCCTTCGCCCAACACGTGCGCCACATCCAACGTGGACGTGACGCTGTCGTACACCTCGACCCGCGGCAGATCGAGCAACGCCCGGAGCTCGTCCGCGCCGCAGCCGTCGTAGGTGGCGTCAGCCACGATAGTGCACGATGAGGAGCACGGCCACACCCACCAGCACCCGGTACAGCGCGAACACGCCGTAGCTGCGGCGGGTGACGTACCGGAGCAGCGCGGCGATCGCGAGCCAGCCGCTCACCGCCGACGCGAGCACGCCGGCCGCGAGCGGCGCCGTTAGGCCTTGCTCGTGCAGCACGTGCGGCACCTTGAGGATCGCGGCGGCGGCGATGATGGGCATGCTCATGAGAAAGCTGAACACGGCGGCGCTTTCGCGGTCGAACCGGTCGGCGAGTCCGGCGGTAATCGTCGAGCCGGATCGCGACACACCCGGAATGAGCGCGAAGATCTGCGCGATGCCGATGAGCAGCGCATCGCGCGCCTTCATGTCGGGCAGCTTGCGCACCTCGCGCGCGCCGCGATCGGCGAGCCACAACAGAATGCCGAGGATGATCATGGCCCACGCGATGAGCGCGGGGGCGCGGAACGTAGTCTCGGCGTATTTGTCGAGCGCCAGGCCGGCGATGCCGCCGGGAATCGTCGCGATGATGAGCAGCACCACGCGTCGCTCGGACTCCGTCTCGACGCGGCGCGTGGTGACGATCTTCCACGCAGCGCCACATAGCCGGATCCATTCCGCGCGAAAATACGCGAGCACGGCCACGAGCGTTCCCGTGTGCAGCGCGACGTCGAACGAGAGGCCGGGCTCCGGCCAGTGCAGAAGCCACGGCGTGAGCGCCAGGTGCGCCGAGCTGCTGATGGGCAAGAATTCCGACAGGCCTTGGATGATGCCGAGGACCACTGCGTGAAAGAGCGTCATGTCGATCGAACGCGAAGGGATTGATTGGGAGTCAGGGGCGAGCCGTCAGGAATGCGGCCATGGTGCACAGCATGGCGAGCTTGAAGACGAGTGGGCTGCCGCGGTGGCCACGCACGGCGATGGCCACGGCGTAGAGCACGAGAGCAGCAGCGGGAACCGCGGCCGCAGCGAACCGCGGGCGCTCCGTCGCAAATGGCACCAGCAACAGCAAGAATGCTAACGACGCCGCGGACAACACGGCGATGGCGGCCGATACGCCGGCGCTCACCGGCAAGGTGCGGCGCGAGCCGGCGTCGGCGGGTGCGTCGTCGAGATCCTTGGCGATTTCGCGCGCGAGGTGCAGCGGCACGGCGATCATCACCAGCGCGATCGCGCTGCGCGGATGTCCCACGACCCATCCGCCATAGAGAAACGGCAGCGACGCGAGCACGGCCACGAGGAGGTTGCCGGGCAGTCCCGTGCGCTTGATCCACGGGCTGTACGCGTACATCAGGGCAACGGCCAAGACGCTCAGGGCGCCGAGCGCCGGCGCGCCTAATGCTTCGAGGGCGACGCCGGCCACGCCGGCGCAACCGGCCAGCCGGCGCGCGGTCCGCTCGGTCACGAGCCCCGACGGCAGCGCCCGCTCCGGATGCGCCCGGCGGTCGATGGCGATGTCGGCGAGGTCGTTCCAGACGTTGGCCGTTACCGTTAGGCAGGCGGCGCCCAAGGCGGCGAGGGCGATGCGTGACGCGTCGCCCCAGCCGACCCACCAGGCGCCGAACGCGACGCCCGTCGCGGCCAGCAGCACGTTAGGCCAACGCGCGAGCCGGAGCAGCGCGTCAGCCGATCGTGCGCTCATAGAAGGATTCGTAACGGGCCACCATCTCGTCGCGGGAAAATCGGCGGCGTACATCGGCGGCGGCGGCCGCGCTCATGCGCGCCCAACGCGCGCGGTCGCCCAGAATCTCGAGCGACGCGGCGGCCATGCCATCCACATCGCCCACGTCGCGGAGCACGCCGGTGACGCCGTCGTCCACGACCTCGGGAAGTCCGCCGACGCGCGATGCCACCACCGGAACGCCGCATGCCAGCGCCTCGAGCGCGCTCAACCCGAACGATTCGCTCTGGCTGGGCAGCAAGAAGAGATCGGCGCTCGCCAACAGCGGAGCGACGACGTCGATCTTGCCGAGAAAAAACGTGTCGTCCTGTACGCCGAGCTCGCGCGCCTCCTGCTCGGCGGTCACGCGCTCGGGGCCGTCGCCGACCATGACCAACGCGGCCGGCCGCTCGCGCCGCACCGCCGCGAAGATGCGCACGATGTCGCGCACGCGTTTCACCGGCCGGAAATTGGACACGTGCATGATCACCGCGCGATCGCCGTTGCTGCCTAACTGCTCGCGCAGCTTCGGGTCGTGGGCGCTGCGGTCGTACAGCGCGGGGTCGACGAAGTTGTGGATCACTTCCACCGCGCACGCGGTGCAGCCGAACGCCTTGTACGTTTCGCGCTTGAGGAACTCCGATACCGCGGTGAGACCGTCCGAGCGCTCGATCGAGAACTTGGTGATGGTTTGGAACGACGGGTCCTGCCCGACGAGCGTGATGTCGGTGCCATGCAGCGTCGTGATGATGCGGACGTCGATGTCGTCGCTCTCCAACATTTCCTTGGCGATCCACGCGCTCGTGGCGTGCGGGATCGCGTAATGCGCGTGCAGAATGTCGAGCCGGTGCTCTTGCACCACTTGATGCATCCGCACCGCCAGGGCGAGATCGTAGGGCGGATACTCGAAGAGCGGGTAGCGCACCACGTCCACTTCGTGGAAGAAGATCCGCGGCAGAAACGCGGGCAGCCGGAACGGCTGCTGGTACGTGATGAAATGCACTTCGTGCCCGCGTTCGGCGAGCGCGATGCCGAGATCGGTCGCGACGGCGCCCGAGCCGCCGTAGGTCGGATAACACGTGATGCCGATCTTCATCCCATCCCCCCACTCGTATCGTGCCACCATGCCAGCGCCCGGCTCACGGCATCCGGCGCGCGCGGATCGATGCGGGTCACGTCGTTAGGCTGCAGTTGATGGCGCATCCACGTGCGCTGGCGCTTCGCATACTGGCGCGTCGCCACCAGGATCCGCTCGCGCGCCTCGGCACGGCCCACGGCGCCGCGCGCCAGCGCACGAACCACGGCGTACCCGGTGGCACTCCACCCCGGTGCCGACTCCGGTATGCGAGCGTCGAGCGCACGGGTTTCGTCGATCCAACCGGCATCGAGCATGTGGTCCAACCGCGCCGCAATGCGGTCGCCCAGGGCGGGTCCGGGATCGACTACAAGATATCGCGCGCGGCGCGACGGCGCGCCCGGGGCCATCTGGTGCCATCGCGAGAGTGGCACGCCGGTGAGTAGCGCAACTTCGATGGCCCGCTCCAGTTGGGCGCGGCCGAGTCCGGCACGCGTGGGGTCCAAGGCCGCGCACCAGCGTTTCACTTCACCCAACGAGAGCGTCCGCAGGTGCGACGCGATCGCGCGCCGGCCGTCGGCGTCGAGCGACGGCTCGACGAACAGCGGCGCCGTGAGCGCGCGCACGTAGAAGCCGGTGCCGCCGACGATCGCCGGCTCGCGTCCCGCGCGAACGGCGTCGTCGATCCAGGCCTGCGCGTCCTGTGCCCACGCGGCGGCCGAGTAGCGCGTGACCGGATCCACCACGTCGATGCCAAAGTGCGGCACGCAGGCGCGCTCTCGGGCGGTGGGTTTGGCGGTGCCGATGTCGAACCCGCGATAGACCTGCCGGGAGTCCGCGCTCACGATGGCCAACGGCACGTGCTCCGCGAGCGCGTGGACGAGGGCGCTCTTCCCCGCCCCCGTAGGGCCGGTAATGACGCGAAGCCTAACGCCGGCCAAAGCGGCGCTCGAGCTCGTCCCAGGACAGCTGCACGATGGTCGAGCGGCCGTGCACGTCGTGCGCGGGCAACGTGGTGCGCGCGAGCGCGGTGTACAGCGCGCGCATCTCGTCGGGCGACAACGGATCGCCGGCTTTGATGGCGGCCTTGCACGCGAGCGTCGCGGCAAGATGCTCGTGGCGAGACGCCGCCGACGGCGACCGATCCCCGGTGAGTGCGGCGAGCGTGTCCCGCAAGCAGCGCGGCGCGTCGAAGCGCGGGTGCGGCATGGGCACGGCGCTCACGATCAGCGTGTGTCCGCCGAAGCCCTCGATCTCGAAGCCGAGTCGCTCGAAGAGCGACCGATGCTCGTCGAACGCGTCGCCCTCGGCGGGGCCCAGGTGCAGCGTGATCGGAAAGAGGAGCCGCTGCGACGGCGCTTCGCCGCGCTCGAGCGTACGCAGAAAGCGTTCGTACAACACGCGCTCGTGCGCCGAGTGTTGGTCGATGAGCACGATGCCATCGTCGTGCTCGAACGTGATGTACGTGCGACGAAGCTGAAGCAGCGGCGGCACGGGCACCGGCCCGGGCTCGCGCGACGCGACGCCGGGGACATCGAGCGTCGCGGTGGCGTGGGGCGCCAGCGGCATCGTGTGCGCATCGTCGATGGGCGCAGGCCGGAGCACCTCGCGGTCCACGACCGGCGGCGCGTCGAAC
>DATEHK010000110.1:0-23341 GCA_035279625.1 Gemmatimonadaceae bacterium | reverse complement strand
AGGCAGCCAGCTCGCCGCGAGCGCGGCGGCGGCCAGCAGCAGCGCCGCGCCGCCGAACGCGACGATGTCCGTTGGCGGCACACCGAACAGGAAGCTCGCGATCAACCGCGTCACCGCGAACGCGGCTGCCGCGCCTACGAGCATGCCGGCGCCTACGACGCCGAGCCCGGTGCGCAACACCATGCCGATGATCGCGCGCCGCGTCGCGCCGAGGGCGACGCGTACACCGAACTCGCGCGTGCGTTGGGCCACGCTGTACGCGATGACGCCGTAGATGCCGAGCAATGCCAGCAGCAGCGCGACCACGCCGAGCGATCCACTCACCCACAACGCAACGCGCTGCGGGAAGAGCGCGGTCGCGACCTGGTCGTCGATCGTGCGCTCGTCCAGAATCGGGAGCCGCGCATCGAATGCGGCCAGCGTCCGGCGAAGGGGCCCCGCCAGGCTCACCGTTCCCGTGGTGCGGACGAGCAGGTTGGTTTGCGGGTCGTACCACTGCGCCAGGGGCACGTAGATGAAGTTGAGCGGCCCCTCGTCGAGGGATCGATATTTTGCATCGCGCGCGACGCCGACAATCGTGATGGTGCGGGTACCGCTGCGCAGCGTGCCGTTGCGCAGCGTCTGCCCGATGGCCGATTCGGCGCGTCCGTAGAGACGCCGGGCGAACGTTTCGTTCACCACGGCGACGTCCGGCGCGCCGCTGCGGTCGGCCGAGCGTAACGCCCGGCCGGCGACGATGGGAATGCCGGCGACGTCGAAATACGCCGCGGAGATCGCATTCCAATCGACGTCCCAGCTTTCATGGTTGCCCGGCGCCGGATGCCCTTCTGCCGCGATGTCCCCGTAGCTCCTGGCGCTTCCGCCTAACGGAAGGACGCTCGCCAGCGCGGCCTGCCGCACGCCCGGCACCTGTCGCACGCGGTCGAGGAGCGCGGCCGCTTGCTGCGCGCCGCGCGCCTCGTCGTAGCCGGCGAGCGAAAGGTCGAGCGAGACGATCGTGATCCCGTGCGTCACGAAGCCGGGATCGACCGCACGCGCGCGCACCAGCGACCGTCCGAAGAGCGAGGCGGTGACGACCAACAACATCGACACGGCGATCTGCGACACAAGGAGCACGCGGCGCAACCGATGCCGCTGCGCGGTGGCGCCGGCACCGATCTTGAGCGCGGGCACGAGATCGAACTTCGTGCCCTGGAACGCCGGCAGCGCCCCGACGGCCAGCACCGTGAGCAGCGTGACGCCGAGCGCAAACGCAAGCACGGGCGCATCGAGCCGGGGATGCAGCACCACCGGGACGGGGAGGCGCGGCACGAGCGCCATGAGCGCGCGCACGAGAAACCGCGCGATGACGACGCCGACCGCCCCCGCGCCGAGACCGATGACGAGACTCTCGGTGGCGAGCTGGCGCACGAGCCGCGCGCGCGACGCGCCTAACGAAATCCGCATCGCGATCTCGCGCTGCCGGCCCGACGCGCGCGCGAGCAGCATGCCGGCCACGTTCATGCTCGCGACCACGAGCACGAGGGCCGCGACGACGAACAGCACCAGCATGAACGCCGCGATGACCTGATGCCCGTCGCCCGGCACGAGCGACAGCGGATTCACCCGCACGCCGTCGAGATCGGATTCCGTGGGGTAACTCTGCCGCAACCGCGCCGCGAGTTCCGAGAGCTCGGCCTGCGCGTCGCCGGCGCTGCGGCCCGGCGCGAGCCGCCCGACACCGATGAGCCACACCGCCTGCCGGCTCGTGAGCGAGGCCTCGTGCTGCGCGAGGCGCGCCGCGGTGCGAAGCGGAATCCATAGATCGGGCGCGATGACAAACGGCCCCTGGAATCCCGCGGCCGCCACACCGATCACGGTGAACGGCTGCCCATTGAGGTCGATGACGCGGCCGACGACCGCGGAGTCGGCGTGAAACCGGGCGCGCCAGTAGTGATCGCCCAACACGACCACGGACGACGCGCCGGCGTCGCTGTCTTCGTTAGGGGTGAAGAAGCGGCCCAACGCGGGCCGGGCGCGGAGGACGCGAAAGAAATTGCCGGTGACGGCGCCGCTCCGGAGCGCCACGCCGCCGGCCGGCGTCGACAGGCTGAGCGCGGTGGGCTCGAGATCCATGCCCGCCAACCCGTCGAGACTAGAGGCGGCCGCGTAGTCCGCGTAGGTGGGATACGAGAACGTGTCGAACCCGTGTCCGTGCATCGTTCGCCCAACGGTTATCACGCGATCGGCGTCGCCGACGCCCGGCGGCGCCTGGAACAGGAGCGTATTGGCGAGCGTGACGATGGCCGTCGTCGCGCCGACGCCGAGCGCGATGGACACGAGCGCGACTAACGCAAAGAGGGGCGACCGTTTGAGGCCCCGCCACGCCAGGCGCACGTCGGTGGCCACCGACTCGGCCCACCGGGCGCCGCGCGCGGCGCGCGCATCGGATGCGATCACGGTGCGATTGCCGAATTCGCGCCGGGCGGCGTTGATCGCCTCGCGCTCGGGCATCCCGCGCGCCGCATAGCGCGCCGTAGCGGCGTCGATGTGGGCGCGCATCTCCTCGTCCATCTCGCGCTGGAGGCGGCCGAACAGAAACACGGCGCGGAAACGCGGTAGGAATCGTCGCATCATCGACATGGGATCACGCATGTTTGAGGATGGCGGTGATCGCCCCGGCAAAGCGCTCCCACGCTGTGCGGTGCGCGGCGAGCTGTTTGCGGCCGGATGCGGTGAGGGAGTAGACCTTCGCGCGCCGGCCGGTGTCGGACAGTTTCCATTTGGCGCGGATGAGTCCGCGCTCTTCAAGGCGGTAGAGGGCCGGATAGAGGGAGCCGGCGTTGACGTGGAGGACGTCGTGCGTGGCGGCCTCGATGCGCTGCGCGAGGTCGTAGCCGTTCGTCGGTTCGCCGGCGAGGAGCTGGAGGACGATGAGGTCGAGCGTGCCCTGGAGGAGCGGGGCGGGATCGGACATGGCGGCCACCACTAGAGGGTCTAGTGAGTAGGGGATCTAGTGACTAGACGGTCTAGTGGTCTGCCGGGTTTCAAATGGGGCAGTCGACGGCGTCTGGATTCCGGAGCGCTTCCCCCTTCCCTCAACTCACACGCCCTCCGCTAGCGCCCTGGTTTCGCGCCGAACGTCCTGCCCGCGATGCGCTTCGGGATGGTCATGTAGACGCACATGTTGCCGTCCACCAGCTCGGCGATCTTGAGATCGGCGGCGACGCTCGCCAGCGCGTAGGCCTTGTCTTTGGACAGGCCTAACTGCTCGCTCAACAAGTCGACCATCTGCTGGACCGCGACGCGCGTGGCCTGCGTCAGATCCTTGTCCATGCCCATCGTCAGGAGGTCAGTGGGCGTCTCGGCGCGCGGCCACGTGAAGTGGAGATCCTTGCGCACGATCACCTGGACGCGGCCGGTGAGCGACGTCTCGATCGCCGTCTGATCGACTTCGCCGTCGCCTTGCCCGGCGTGTCCATCGCCGATCTCGAGCAGCGCGCCAGGCGCATGCACGGGGATGTACAATGTCGTGCCCACCGTGAGCGACCGGTTGTCCATGTTCCCCGCGTGCGTGCCCGGCGGATTGCTCGAGAGACGGCCCGAGTCCGGCGGCGGCGCGTCGCCGATGCTGCCGAAGAACGGATGCATCGGGATCTGAATCGTGGAATCCACGGTGGCCATCATGTGCACGGTGTCGAGCGGAATGATCTGCGAGTGGTGCGGCGGCGGACCGCAGTTGTCGGGCAGGAACCCGCTGCACCCGTTGTACGCGTACGCGATCGGAAACGAGATGCCTAAAATGCGCACCTCGAGCACGTCGCCGGGCTCGGCGCCCTCGACGTAGATCGGCCCGGTGAGGATGTGTCCGCCGGGACCCTTGTCGGTCACTTTGGTGGTGATGTCGCGCAGCGACTGCTGCACTTCGTTAGGCGGAAGCCCGGCGCGCTCGAGGCCCTGCGGCGAGTTCGTGAGCAGCGTCTCCACCTCGACCGTGTCGCCCGACTGCACGCGCAGCACCGGCTTGGCCGCCGCGCTGTAGTAGCCCCAGGCCACGGTCTCGGGCGTGGCCGCGAGATGATGGAAATGCGGCCGCGACTGCGCCGCGACAGCGGGCGCGAGTGAGGCCAGAAGCAGACCAACCGACAGGACGCGCATGTGAGCTCGCGGTGGAGGAACCGCGAGGAAACTACGCGGCATCACGCGCGCGTGCTACGCTGTTGTTGGAAGTATCTCGAGCGTTTGTTGGACGACGACGCCGCTGCTGCGGCGTCGCACCAGCTCGGGCGGTAACATGATTTCATCCAACCGGAAGGCCGAGATCTGCGCGAGCAATTTGCGCGACGCGTCGGCCAATGCGGCCGACGCGGCGGCGATTTCCTGCGCGCCCGCGCTCTGCTGCTCGGTGGACGCGGCGACCTGCTCCATCGCGGCGGCGAACGACTCCGTGCCGTGCGCCAAATGCTCGAGTCGAATGGTGGCCTCGGCGACCAGCTCGCGCGATTGATTCGCCGCTTGCTCGATGGACCGAGTCCACCCCTCGGCGCCCGCGACGGCGCTCTCGACTTCGGCGAACGACGTGAGCGCTTGCTCGATGGCTGCGCGGACGCCGGCCACCGTCGAGGCCGTGCGCCGGCTCGACTCGCGGGACAACTCCACTTTCTCGAGCAGCGCCGTGACCATGTCTTCGGTGCGCTCGGCCGCTTGATTGGAGTTGGCGGAGAGCTTTCTGATCTCGCTTGCCACGACAGCGAACCCTTCGCCTTGCTGGCCCGCGCGAGCGGCTTCCATGGATGCGTTGAGCGCGAGCAGCTTCGACTGGCGCGCCATGCGTCGCACGAGGGTGACGAAGGACCGGATCTGCTCGAACGCATCGACGAGGTCGGCGGCCGCCGTCGCCGACGACTCGGCTTCGGCGGCCAACATGCCTAACGCAGCCTCGCTCGCGTCGAGTCCCGCGCGGTTGGCGCGCGCGAGCGCGCGGAGCGCGTCGTTGCGCTCCACGCCCTCGTGCGCGCCGGCCGAGAGCTGATCGGCGATCGACGACAACGTCGTCGCATCGGCCGCGGTCCGCGCGATGGATTGCGCCATGTCCGCCGCCTGGCTGCTCAGCTCGCTCGACGTGTGCGCCATCTCGCCGGCCGCCGTCGACATCTGTTCGGTACCGGCGGTGATCTCCGCTGACTGCGCGGCCGTCTGTTGGGCGGACTCGCGCAGAATGCGGACGAGGCGTCTGAGCTCCGCGATCATGCCGCCGGTGGCGCGGCCCAACCGACCGAGCTCGTCGTCCTCGCCGATCGGCGCGATGTCGACTGCGAGATCGCCGGCTGCCACGCGCTCTGCCGCTTCGGCCAACAACGCGGCGGGTTCCGTGACGCGACGCGACACGTATCGGCTGAGATAAATGAGCGCGAGCTCGACGATGCCGAGCATCACCGCGGCGCCGAGCAGGATGAACGTTTCCGCGTCGTGCAATTTCTCGAGCGGCAAGCCGGCGAGCGTGTTGCGCATCCAGTGATCGGTGACGAATGCAAGCGCGGCCACGAGCACCAACGCAAGCGTACCGCCGCCGGCAACGATGCGACGCTGCACGGAGCGCACACTGCGGCCGAGTGCTATGGTGTCGGCGTCGACTGTCGCGCGCTTGTGTGCGATGTCCATGGGGCTAGATTTCTCGGCAGGCAGTACACTACGGGCGTTGCCTTCACACCGTGCCGCCGGACCATGCCCGTCCCTCGTCGGCGGCGAGACGCAACATGACTTCGTCGACACCCAACTCCACGGCGTCGAGCCAGGCGAGTTACGATCCGGGCGCAATCGAGCGCAAATGGCAGGAGCACTGGCGCACCGAAGGGACCAACTCGCCCAACCTGGACCACGCGGAGCATCCGTTCTACGAACTGATGATGTTCCCGTACCCGTCGGCCGAAGGCCTGCACATCGGCAACGTGTTCGCGTTCACGGGGAACGACATCTATGGACGATTCCAGCGTCTCCAGGGACACACGGTGTTCGAGCCCATCGGGTTCGACGCGTTCGGCATCCACTCGGAGAACTATGCGCTGAAGGTCGGCATCCACCCCATGGAGCTGATCCCGCGCAAAATCGAGAACTTCCGGCGGCAGCTGCGCCGCGTTGGGCTCATGGTCGACTGGACGCACGAGCTGTCGACCACGGAGCCTGACTACTACAAGTGGACGCAGTGGATTTTCCTCAAGCTGCTGGAGCGGGGCCTCGCGTATCGCGGCAAGGCGGCCGTGAACTGGTGTCCATCGTGTAAGACGGTGCTGGCAAACGAGCAGGTGATCAATGGTGCCTGCGAGCGGTGCGGCACGCCGGTGGAGCAGCGGTTCCTGGAGCAGTGGTTCTTCCGTATCACCGAGTACGCGCCGCGTCTGCTGGCCAATCTCGACTGGATCGATTGGTCGGCCACCACGAAGACGGCCCAACGGAACTGGATCGGGAAGTCGGAAGGGGCGGAAATCGACTTCGCGGTGGCGGGTTCCGACGTGTCGATTCGTGTCTTCACGACGCGTCCGGACACGATCTTTGGCGCCACGTACGTCGTGCTCGCACCCGAGCATCCGTTAGTCGACGCGGTGACGGCGGCATCCGAGCGCGATGCGGTGCGCGCGTACGTCGAGCGCGCGGGCAAGCGCGATCTGGTGGCGCGCAAAGTGGGCGATCGTGAGAAGACGGGCGTGTTCACCGGCGGCTACGCGGTGAATCCCGCTACCGGCGTGCGCGTGCCGGTGTGGGTGGCCGACTACGTGCTCATGGAGTACGGCACGGGTGCGATCATGGCGGTGCCGGGGCACGACGAGCGTGACTTCGCGTTCGCGCGCACGTTCGGACTGCCGATCGTTCGCGTGGTGGCCGGCGAAGGCGAGGATGGGGCGACGCCGCTGGCGGACGCCTACACGGACAACGCGGGCGGCCGGCTGGTGAACTCGCCGCCGTTCGACGGCCTCACGGTGGCCGATGGCGCGGCGCGCATCGTCGCGTGGTTAGGCGAGCGCGGACACGCCAAGTCGACGGTCACGTACCGGATCCACGACTGGACGATTTCGCGGCAGCGTTATTGGGGTCCGCCGATCCCGATCATCTATTGTGACACGTGCGGCATGCAAGCGGTTCCCGAAGAAGATCTGCCGGTGCTGCTGCCGCCGATCGCCGATTTCCGTCCCGATGACAGCGGGATCTCCCCGTTAGCACGTCACGAAGAGTGGTATCGGGTGCCGTGTCCAGAGTGCGGCAAGATGGCGCGCCGCGAGACCGACGTGTCGGATACGTTCCTCGACAGCGCGTGGTACTTCCTGCGCTACCCGAGTACGGACTTCGACGACCGTCCGTTCGACGCCGAGCGCACGAAGCGCTGGCTGCCGGTCACGATCTACATCGGCGGCAACGAGCACGCAGTGCTGCACCTGCTGTACGCGCGCTTCGTGACGATGGTGCTGCACGACATGGGCTACCTGGACTTCGAGGAGCCGTTCAAGCGGTTCCGCGCGCACGGGCTCATCATCCGCGACGGCGCGAAGATGTCGAAGACCAAGGGCAACGTGGTGAACCCCGACGAGTACATCGAGCGCTGGGGCGCCGATACCATCCGGCTGTATCTCATGTACACGGGGCCGTTCGAGGAGGGGGGCGATTTCCGCGACAGTGGGATCTCCGGTATGAAGCGGTTCCTCGATCGCCTGTGGGCGTCGGTGCACGAGATGCGGACCGATGGCTCGCCGGACGACGCGGTGATACGCAAGCTGCACCGCACGATTCGCAAGGTGACCGACGACATCGGCCGGTTAAGCTACAACACGGCGATCGCCGCGATGATGGAGTACATGAACGCGCTGCGGGCTGGCGAGCGTGTGCCGCATCGCGCCGAGGTCGAGCCGCTCGTGCTGCTCGCGGCGCCGTTCGCGCCGCACATCGCCGAGGAACTGTGGGAGCGATTAGGCCATATCGGAACGGTGTTCGCGTCGCACTGGCCCGCGTTCGACGCGGCGCTGGCGACCGAAGACGAAGTCGAGCTGGCGGTGCAGGTGAACGGGAAACTGCGCGGCACGGTGCGCGTGGCGCGCGACATGGCGCAGGACCAGGCGTTGTCGACCGCCCTCGCCGTTCCGTCGATCGCAAAGTTCGTGACCGGCACGCCGCGTAAGGTGGTCTTCGTGGCCGGACGGCTGCTCAACATCGTGGTCTAACCGACTCGCGTTAGGCCGACGTCGGCCGGCCGGCTACTTGGCGCTGTCGAGCATCGAGCGGCGGCTCCCGATCTCGGTGGCCAGCCGGCGGATGCCCGCGCGCGCCTCGTCGACCACCGGCAGCAACACGGAGTCGGGCGCGCGCCACACTTTGGTAACCCACGTGTAGGCGTCGAGCGCTTCGGCGCGCTTGCCTAACGCTTCGAGCAGGCGCGCCCGGAGGAGCTCGGTCGGCACGCAGAGCGGCGAACCGAAGGCCACGTTGCGCGTGGGTAGGAGGCGCAGCGCTTCGGCGCGGCGGCCGCTGTCGGCGAGCAGCTGCGCCTGCGCGACGTGGGCCGCCGTGCAGTCGACCGCCGCGCAGAGCGAATCGGGAATGGCCGCCAACAGGCGCAGCGCGGCCAGGGAGTCGCGCCGAGCCAACGCCAGGTACGCCGGCACCTCGCGTTCGCCTA
The DNA here is from genome assembly GCA_035279625.1 of Gemmatimonadaceae bacterium. Classification (GTDB taxonomy): domain Bacteria; phylum Gemmatimonadota; class Gemmatimonadetes; order Gemmatimonadales; family Gemmatimonadaceae; genus JADGGM01. The sequence goes on along the minus strand of DATEHK010000110.1, from coordinate 14,700 downwards.
ACGCAATGAGGTTGGTGTCGAGCGCGGTGAGCCCTGCCTGCGCGATGCCCTTGAGCGCGGCCCCGGCGCGCCGCAAGTCGCTCGAGTCGCGCGTCGCGCCCCACCACGGAATGGCGTACGCGAGCTGCGGCGAGCGGCCGGACAGGAGCGCCGTCGCCTGGGCGACCACGCTGTCGTTGGGGATGAGGCCCGCCAGCGCGGCGTTGAATATGATGCCCGGCGGCCGCGCGTCACCGCTTTCGGCCAGGGCGCGATGCACGTGGCCGCGCATGCCCAGCTCGGACACGAGTTGAAATCGCAGCGTGAGCGAATCGGCGGATGATCCGGGCGGCTCGCGGCCCGGCGCGACCATAAGTCTGAGCGCCTCGATGTCGCGTTCGGCGGAGTCGGGCCACTTGAACAGCATCGACTGCGCGAAGTGGAGTTCCTGGAACGTGGCTGCGCGCATGGCGCTGTCTCTCTCCGACGGACGAACGCCCACCTCGAGGAGCCACCGGACCAGGCGCACGGCCTCGGCTTGCGCGCCCGTGGTGTCGAGCGCCATGTACCCACGGATGTAGCGCAGCGTGCGCGCCGTATCGTCGAGTGCTAACGATTGCTCGATCGGGTGAATGTACGCCGGGGCGAGCTGCGAGTCGCCGGCGATTGCGTGGTCGAACGCATCGATGATCTCGGTGCTCGTGAAATTGTGACCCGGCACCGAGCCCAGGTGCTCGCGCAATTCGCCCGTGAGGTACCACACTTCGGGATCGTTCGGATACCGGCGGAGCAGTGCATTGTCCAACGCAATGAGCTGCGGGAAGGCGCGGGGCTCGCCCGATGCCCCGACGAAGGCGACGATGAGGCTGTCGCGCGGCGACAATCCATGGTTGAAGCGGCTCGCGCGCACCCGGTCGATCGCGCCCTGCTCGTCCTCGACGCCGCTTTTCCAGCCGCGCACGAAGCTCGCTCGGAGCCAGGCGAGCGCGAACGTGCTGTCGGCGCCGATGGCGCGGTCGTACGCCGCCTCGGCCGAGTCCCAATTGGATGCGCGGTACCACTGCTCGCCTTGGAGGTACGCCTTGATGGCGGGCAGCGACGACGAGCCCAACGAACCGCCTAACGATATGGCGAGCCGCCGCACGCGGCCGAGCTCGCGCAGCAGCCGCACGCTGATCGAGTCGCACAGCCGATCGATGTGCGAATTCGCATCCTGCGCTTCCACGTCGCCGATCGACCGCCCCGTCGCCACGTTCACGAGCGTCGCGGTGACGTGCACCGAGTCGGGTCCCGATTGCGAGATGGAGCCGAACACGGCGAGGCCGGCGCCCGTCCTTCGGCCTAACGACACGGCCGACCGGCGGTCGGCGCGGCCGGACCACTGGCGGATCACGATGGATGGGGCGACGGTCTTGAGCGGCCCGGCGCCATCCAGGTTGCGCGACAGGACGTCGACCAGCCCCTCGTGCCACAGTCCGAGGCCGTCGTCGAGGACGTCGAACGGCGCCACGGCCACCACATCGGGATCGACGCGGGCCAGATGATGGGTGCGCCAGTACCACGTAATGGCGCTGCCTAACGCAACGATGACGCCGGCGGCGATGCCCAACACTACCGGCGTCAGCGCACGCGGCCGCCGCGGCAGCGGCCCCGCCCCCGCGAGCACCGCATCGCGGAACGCGGCGGCGCTCTGGAACCGGTCTGCCGGATCTTTCGCCAGCGCCCTCGAGATCGCACACGCCAACGCTTCGGGAACCGCGGGACGTACGGCGTGGAGATCCGGCGGATCGTCGCGTAGATGCGCGGCCAGCACCGCCTGCGCCGATGGCCCGGTGAACGGCGGCACGCCCGCCAGCATCTCGTAACCCACCACGCCGAGCGCGTAGATGTCGGCACGGGCGTCCACGTCGGACTCGCCGGACGCCTGCTCGGGCGCCATGTATCCGGGCGTCCCGATGCCCAATCCGCTCCCCGTTAGGCGGGCCGAGCCCTGCGCGGTGACGATCGCGCGCGCCACGCCGAAATCGGTGAGCGCCGCGTGGTCGCCCTCGAGCAGGATGTTCTCGGGCTTCACGTCGCGATGCACCACGCCGCGATTGTTCGCGTACTCGAGCGCGTCGGCGATCTCTTGTAGAACACGCACCGCCTCCGCCACCGGCAGCGGCCGCTCGCGCGCCAATCGATGACGCAGCGACTCGCTCTCGGCGTACGGCATCACGTAGTAGAGCAGGCCGTCGCTCGCGCCCGCGGTCAACACCGGCAGGATGTGCGGGTGACGAAGATGCGCCGCCAACTCGATTTCTTGCTTGAACCGGGCCGCGCTCACCGCGCTCGCCTGCTCGGGCGGCAGCAGCTTCACCACCACGCGGCGCTTCAGCCGCTCCTCCGTGGCGAGAAAGACGCGGCTCATGCCGCCGCCACCGAGCTCACGCTCTATGACGAACGCGTCACCGATGGCCTGTTGAAGTTGGGCCTGGGATGAATCCACGGACGCGACGGAACATGTGGAGGACGCGACAATATGAGGCGCGCGGCCGTGTCCTGAAAGAGCGCCGGACGGCCCAGCGCTATTGCGGTTTCTTCGTGCAGAAGATCATCGCATCGCGTGTGCCACCCACTCGCCCACATAGTAGCCCGTGACTGCAACGCCGAGTCCGACGACGAACATGTCGAGCCCCGAGCGCAGCACGCTGCGCCCCGTGAACACCGATCGCGCGGCGCCAACGAGAAAGTGTGACAGCATCGCAATGATGAACGATGCGACCATCGCGTCGATGCCCCGCATGAAGAGAAACGGAAAGACAGGGATGAACGCGCCAACCGCGGTCGCGAGTCCCGTCACCCAACCCTCGCGCAGCGGCGACGCCGCTTGCTCTCCGATCTTGAGCTCTTCCTGCACCTGCTCGTCGAGCATGCGCTTGGGGTCGCTCATGACGGTGGTTGCGAGCTCTTGCGCCGCCGTTCGATCCATTCCCTTGGCTTCGTACATCAGCGCCAGCTCGTCGCGCTCCACCTCGGGCATGAGCTCGACTTCCGTGCGCTCCATCGCGATTTCGTGTTCGTACACTTCCTGTTCGCTCTTCGCCGCCAGATATCCGCTCGCACCCATCGACAATGCATCGGCGATGAGTCCGGCAATGCCGGCGAGCACGACCGTTTCGTGCGCCTGTCGCGCCGTCGCGCCAATCATCCCGGCGACGAGTCCGAAGTTCGCCGTGAGGCCGTCGTTGAATCCGTACACGACGTTTCGCAGGAAGCCGCCCGATTCGGCGCGGTGCCAGGGCTCGCCGGCACGTCCCGCCATTTCGCCCAACGTAGTGGCATGCTCCGCCGATTCGCGCGCGAGAAGCAGCGCTTCGCCTTTGCCCGCGCCGCCCGTAGGCAGCGAGCGGTGCATGGACAGGTAGCCGCGAACTTCGCGGCCTTCTTCGGCCAGCAGCATTGGCAGGAGGAAGCGCGGACCGAACGTGCGTCCCATGAGCGCGAGGAGCCGTGCCCGAGCCGAGGGTACGAATGGTTTGGGCGCGCGCCCGGCTCGGGCGAGCAAGTCAGACCAAATCGTGACGTGACGGTCCTCGACGGCCGCGAGCCGCCGGTAGAGATCCTGTTTCGCCGCGTCTCCCTCGGCGTCGGCCAGTGCGCGGTAGAGAAAGGCCGCGTCCGCTTCGTCCTGCCAGTGGAGGTGGAACGCGTCCAGGTCCTGGGGCTCCGGACCACGCTTGGGCGAGGGCGTCTGGCCAACGGCGGTAGACATGAGTCGAAATATCGCAGTCACCCGGTCCCGATGGAATGCGGCCGGCAACCGTGGCCACGCCGGTGGTGACTCATCCGGTGCAGGTCACTTTCACCGGTACCAGGAGCGTTTCCCGTATGCGTTCAACTCACTACGTACTTGGCGCCGCGATGGTGTTGAGTGGCGTGGCGCCGATCGCGGCGCAGGATCGGATGTCCACCCCGGCGCCTGCCGTGGTTCGGTTCTTCAACAGCAACGACAATGATGAGCGCGCTGCGTTAGGCATCAACACCGGCGCCAGCGGGAAGCGCGACACACTGGGCTTGTTGATCGAGAGCGTCACGCCCAACAGTCCGGCGGACAAGGCCGGCCTGCTCGAGGGCTATCGCATCGCGTCGGTGAACGGCGAGAATCTGAAGCTCGCCCCGGGCGATGCCGGCGAGCCCGACATGGACGGCATCATGACGCGCCGTCTCGTCCGCGAGTTAGGCAAAGTGAAGGCGGGCGATGAGGTGACGCTGCAGGTCTACGCCGATGGCGCATTCAAGACGGTCAAGGTGAAGACGGTCGCGGCCGACGAGCTCACGCCGCGTCTCATGCGCATGTCGTCCGAGGACTATGATGACCGCGCGGCCGTCGGTCTGAGCCTGGATGGCGGCGGCAGCCGGCGCGACACGCTCGGCTTGCTCGTGAACACCGTGGAAACCGATGGGCCGGCCGATAAGGCGGGCATCGAGGAAGGGAATCGCATCGCTTCCATCGATGGCATCGACCTGCGCGTCCCGGCCGACGAAGCGGTGGGCGGCCAGTTGTTAGGCGCGAAGGAGAGCCGATTCACGCACGAGCTGGCGCAGAAGAAGGCCGGTGACGAGGTGACGCTCCAGGTGTACGCCAACGGCGCCATGAAGACCGTCAAGGTGACGACGGCCCGCAGCGCCGACGTGTACAAGAACAGGATGAATCGGCGCTTCCGCATCAACATGGATGGCAACACCACCCTCATTGCGCCGACCGCGCCGATGATGCGCCTGCAAAGTCTTCAGGATGCGATGCGTCCGATGGAGATCGACGTGGAGCAGGCGCAGCGCTCCGCCGAGGTGGCCCAAGCGTTGGCCGAGCGTCAAGCGACGCTCGCCACCATGCGGGCACGCCTCGCGGAAACGCAGGCCCGGCTGGCCGCGCCGAACTGGTCCGACGCTTGGGGCGCCTCAGGCGGCAAAGGGTGGCTGCAAGGCGACCCCGGCAGCATGCTCACGTTAGGCGGATTGCGCATGTCGGTGGTGAGCCCGGAGCTGGCCAACTACTTCGGCAAGGGCAGTGAAGAGGGCTTGCTGATCCTCGACGTCAACGACTACTGGCATCCGCTGCAAGCGGGTGACGTGATCCTGTCGGTGAACGGCAAGTCGGTGCGCGACGGCGATCACGCGTCGTTTTCGCTCGACTCGAAGGACGACAACACGTTCGTCGTGCTCCGGAAGGGGGCGCGCATCACGGTGCACGTGAAGGCGCACTAGCTCGTCACCGCCTCACCATATCCGTCCCATGTTCCACGTGCCGCCGGCGTAGAAGGCATGCGCCTGCGGCCCGTCCAGCGGGAGAATCACTCCGGTGTCGAGCTCGGCCCACCGCCTAACGGTGAACACGGGGCCGGTGAGCAGCGCGACGATGGGCGCCGTGCCCAAGGGGCCGGCGGTCCCCGGATAGCCGTACACTTCCGCGGTCCAGCCGAGAATCCCGCGGACGGGCGTGCCCGCGGACACCGTCCACAGCGTCGCCGTGCGCGGCGCGTGAGCGGTGCTCGCCCGCCACGTGTAGCCCGCGTTGATGTCCAGCTCGACGGGCCCAAGTTGATGGCTCGAGATCAGCGTGATGCGCGCGTCGGTGGATCCGGTGCCGAGGCCGTCGGTCGCGCTCCCCGTGGGCAGTTTCAGCGCCGGTAGAACGGCGAACGAGCCTAACACAGGAAGGCTGTCGGCGATCCGCCATTTGACCGACACGGTGAGGTCGCCGCCGCCCTCGCGCGCCGGGCCTGTGCTCGTGGTGCGCATCCAGGCATCGGAGATCTCGAGTTGCACGCGCGGGACCAATCCGAGTTTGAGCGATACGGGCGTGCTGAACGCATGGACGCCGGCGTCGAATCGGTCGGTCTCGATGCCTGCTTCGACTTCGACCCAGCCGGGCCACACCGTGTACGCGTGGGTGGCGACGGTCGGGCGCTCGGGCTGCGCATCGTGCGGGTCCGTCGCTTCCTGCGCCGATACGCGTGCCGCTCCCACCGCGATGCCGAGGCCCAGCAGGAGTACGCGACGCATCAGAATTCGATCTGCGCGCCCAGCTCGACGACGCGGTTAGGCGGAAGGCCGAAGAACTGCGTGGCCGCCCGGGCATTGCGCCCCATGATCACGAACAGCTTCTTCCGCCACCGCGCCATCGGCGTGTTCCCGGTGGGGATGAGCTCCTCGCGTCCGAGGTAGAACGACGTGTCGCTCTGGCGCGCTTTGATGCCCAGCATCTCGCATCGCGAGAGAATCTCCCGCACGCTCGGCGTCTGCATGAAGCCGAAGTGGGCGATGGCGCGGTAGAACCCCTCGCCTAACGGATCGACCTTGAGCCGTTCGGAGGCCGGGACTTCGGGCACGTCGGCGGTGAGCACCGAGAGCAGAATCACTTGCTCGTGCAGCACTTTGTTGTGCTTGAGGTGGTGCAGCAGCACCACGGGCGCGCCGCTGGTGTCCGACGTCATGAACACCGCCGTACCCGGGACGCGCGGCGGTTTGCGGCGCCTGACGTCCTCGAGAAAGAGGTCGATGGGCAGGCTGGCGCTCCGCAGCAGCTCCTGCAGCAGCGTCCGCCCCCGCTTCCACGTCGACATCATGATGTAGAGCGCCACGGCCACGACTAACGGGAACCACCCCCCGTGTTCCACCTTCACCGCGTTCGCCACCAGGAACGCCAGGTCGATGACGAGGAACACGGCCAGGAAGGCCCCGGCGCGCGGCAGCGACCACTTCCACTCATCATGTGAGATGAAGAAGAAGAGCAGCGTGGTGATCGCCATCGTCCCGGTCACCGCGATGCCGTACGCCGCCGCCAACGCGCTCGACGAACGGAAGCCGAGCACCAGACCGATGCAGCCGACCATGAGCGCTTTGTTGACTTCGGCAATGTAGATCTGCCCGGCCTCGTGCTTGGACGTGTGCGTGATCGTCACGCGCGGCGAGTAGCCGAGCTGCATCGCTTGCTGCGTCAGCGAGAACGCGCCCGAGATGAGCGCCTGCGAGGCAATCACGGCCGCGGCCGTCGCGAGCAGGACCATCGGGTAGAGCAGCGGCTCGGGGACCAACCGGAAGAACGGGTTGCTCGCCGCGCTCGCGTCGCGCAGCAGCAGCGCGCCCTGTCCGAAATAGTTGATGAGCAGGGCCGGGAACACGAGCACGAACCACGCGGCGCGAATCGGACGCCGCCCGAAGTGCCCCATGTCGGCGTAGAGCGCCTCGGCGCCGGTGAGCACCAGGACCACCGCGCCTAACAGGAAGAATCCCTGCCATCCGTTCTGGATGAAGAAGCGCACGCCGTACACCGGGTCGATCGCGTGAAGGATCGCCGGCTCTTTCACGATCTCGGCCAGGCCTAACGCGGCGATGCTGAAGAACCACACGAGCATCACGGGCCCGAACACCTTGCCGATGCGGTCCGTGCCGTGGCGCTGGAAGAGAAACAACACGAACAGCACCAACACGCTGAGCGGCACCACCATTTTCCCGAACACGGGCGTCGCCACCTGCAAACCTTCGACGGCGCCGAGCACCGTGATCGCCGGCGTGATGACACCGTCGCCATACAAGAGCGCGGCGCCGAACAACCCGAGCGTGATGAGCACGGACACCGGCACGATACCCACGCGTCCGCGCAACCCGCGCTGGATGAGCGCCAACAGCGCGAGAATCCCGCCCTCGCCGCGATTGTCGGCGCGCATGATGAACGACAGATACTTGACGCTCACGACTAACGTGAGCGACCACACCACCAGCGACAACGCGCCGTAGACGTTGGGCGCCGTCGGGGCGATGCCGCTCGTCGGACTGAAGCACTCCTTGATCGCGTACAGCGGACTCGTCCCAATGTCGCCGAACACGACGCCGAGCGCCGTCAGCGAGAGGATTGCAAGCTTGCGTCCCCTCGGGCGCTCGTCGACTCGCTCGCGATCGGGCCTGGCCTGATAGGCGCCGGTGAACGATCCGGTTGTACTGGGAGAGGCGCTTCCCCCTCCCGCGGCGGCCGGTGCCGGTGCACCGGAGCGGGCTGGTTCAGCAGCCATGTGGTGACAGTAGCGTGAACATACACCCTGCGGTTCGCGAGAATCCGTGGCGACCAGTCGCCTGCTCGGACCGCACGAAAAAAGCGGGTCGCGGAGCAAATCCGCGACCCACAGCCCGACTTGGAACATAGCGCAATCGAACGCGCAGTCCAGCGGAAGAGGGTTACTATCCGGCCGACCCTGCTGAGGCCGGTCCGGAGCCGGCAGATCCAGCGAGCTCTTCGATCTCCTTCCGAGCCCGGTCGAGCGCCTCACGAATGCGGCGCATCTTGTCCGCGTCGGCGGTTGTCCGCCAGGCAATCGTGTAGGTGGCGCGCGCCAAGTCCTTGAACGACCGATTCACATCGGTCATCGCCGGGCCGAAAAAGCTCGTCCCGAAGTCGGCGATGCGCTCGAAGATGTCCTCGACGGTCGACTTGTTGTCGGCCAAATACGCGCGGCCTTCGGGCGTGATCTCGTAGATCCGCTTCCCGCCCTCTTCTTGCTGCGCGCGGGCGTAGCCCAAGTCCTCGAGCATCGTGAGAGTCGGATACACGGTACCCGGACTGGGCGCGTACGCCCCGCGGAACCGGTCCTCCAACTCCTTGATGATCTCGTATCCGTGCCGCGGCTTCTCCTCGAGCAGCTTGAGGATCACGTACTTGAGATCGCCCTGCTCGAACATCCTGCCGCCCTTGAAACCACCGCCACGCCGTCCTCGTGGACCGCCGCCGCCCCAGAACCAACCCATGACGCCGGGGTCGAACCCTCGTCCGGCGCCGGCCCAGCCTCTGTGGCCGTAATTGTCATGGCACATACTGCCCTCCAGCAAAAAGATATGTCTTAGATATATCGGTGACACAAGATATGTCGCCCGATATATCTTCGCAATACCTGGTCGCCAGGTTTCACACTCATTGTTGTGGCTGCTTGTCTGTGAGGGTCGCCTAGGCCTGGGCCTGGATGTCTTCCAGCGCTTTGGCGACGTACACGCGGACCATTTCCTTGCGCCAGGCGAGGGTGAAGTCCGTGTTGTCCATCGGCTTGGCCGGTTTGAACGACGCATCCGCCGCGTCGGCGATCGAGGCCGCGTCCAGCCGCCGGCCCACGAGCGCGTCGGTAGCCGCGGCGATCGGCATCGGGTACGACGCCACCGCGCCGAGGACGATGCGCGCGTCGCGCACGGTGCCATCGGGATGGAAGTCGACGCGCGCCGCCACGCCTAACACAGGGAAATCGAACGAGCCGCGGCGCCTGAGCTTCAGGTAGGTCGCGCGCCAGGCGCCGACCTTGGGCAGGACGTACGAGATCAACAGCTCATCGGGCCGCTTGGTGAGGTAGCGCATTCCGTCGTTGTGATACAGCTCCTCGGCCGGGATGCTGCGGACGCCGCCCTCGCCGGCCAGCTGCACCGTTGCGCCTAACGCAACGGCGACCGGCGCGCCGTCCGACGATTGCACCGCCCAACACCGCGGGCTCGACGGCGCCACCCAACAAATACCGCCGTCCTTCTTCATGCAGAAGTCGATCGCCTTCCGCCATTCGTACGTTTGATCGTAGTAATTGCAGCGCGTGTCGAGCAGCAGGTTGCCGCCGATCGTGCCCATGTTGCGGAGCGGCGGCGTCGACACCAGGCGGGCCGCGTCGGCCACCGCGCGATAGTGCGCGCGCACCGTGGGGTCGGCCGCGAGCTGCGACAGCGTGACGCCGGCGCCGACGCGAAGGCCGAGCTCGGGGCTCCCGTGCATCTCCCGCAGCGTCGGGATCGCGCCAAGCGAGATCACGCAGCGCGGCGTCTGTTGGCGGCGCTTCATGTTGGGATAGAGGTCCGTGCCGCCCGCGACGTACATCGCGTCGCTGCCTAACTCAGCGCGCGCGGCGAGCGCGTCCATCACGGTGGACGGGGCCACGAACTGGAAACGCGGCAGTCGCAGCATCAGGTCCCCCGTCCGGGTCCGCCGACTTCGCTGTGCGGCCGGTGATCGGCCTCGCGTCCGTCGCCGCCCTGCGCGGGCGTGCGGATGAGCGTCGGGTCGGGGAACGCGTAGTCGGGGAACGACGACGGCCCGTGCCGCGGCTCCTTGCCGCGCGTTTTGTCGCGCAGTGCACGCAGCACGGCGTGCGGTGCGCACGGCACTTCGTCGATCCGGACGCCGACGGCGTCGTACACCGCGTTCGCAACCGCCGGCGGAATCGGCAGCAGCGGCCCTTGGCCCACTTCCTTGGCGCCGAACGGTCCGCCCGGTTCCGCCTCTTCAATCAGATACGATTCGACGTCGCACATCTCGAACGTCGTCGGCGTCTTGTACTCGAGCATGCTCGGGTGATGGTGCACCATGTGGCGCTCGGCGTCGCGGTAGGTCATCTCTTCCATGAGCGCTTCGCCTAACCCCATATACACGGATCCTTCCACCTGTCCGATCGCCAACAGTGGATTGATGGCCTGTCCGATGTCGTGGGCGATCCAGACCTTGGGCACCCGGACGATGCCCGACGCCGGGTCGACCTCGATCTCGGCGACGGCGCACGAGTACGAGTAGGCGGGTGACGGACCCACCCCCGCGCCCTTGAACCGGCCCGGCGATTTGGGCGGCGTGTACGAACCCGTCGATCCCACCGCGCCCTGTTTGGTTTCCGCGAGCTGCACCGCTTCGGCGAACGACACGCCGCGTCCCGGATCCTGCGCATCGAACACGCGCCGGTCCGCGAACACCAGCCGGTCGGCGGGCACGCCTAACCGAACGGCCACGGCGCCGGCCAGCGTGTCGCGCGCCCGCTCGGCGGCCTGGATGGCCGCGTGTCCCGTCATCATCGTGACGCGCGACGAGTAGGAGCCGAGGTCGACCGGCGCCAGGTCGGTGTCGCCAGTGACGACGCGGATGTCCAGCGGCTCGATGCCCAACACTTCGGCGACGCAGTATGCGAGCACGGAGTCGGACCCCTGTCCGATGTCGATGCTGCCACAGAACGCCGCCACGCCGCCGGAGCGGTCGAGCTTGAGCTGCACCGACGAATGCGGCATGCTGTTCCAGTAGATGGGCAGGCCGGCCCCCGAGATGTACGACGAGCAGGCGATCCCGACGCCGCGGCCGAACGGCAGCCGCCGGAACTTTTCCGCCCAGCCGCTCGCGCGCACCACTGTCTCGATGCAGGGTCCGAGTGCCATCGATCCGATGCGCAGCCAGTTCGCGGTGACGCTGGCCGGCGGCTGCAGCATGCGCAACCGCCACGCCGCCGGGTCTTCGCCTAACTGCTCGGCGAGTTTGTCGAGATGGCACTCGAGCGCGAACCGCGGCTGCGGCGTACCGTGTCCGCGCTTCGGTCCGCACGGCGGTTTGTTCGTGAACACGCGCGCGCCGCGGAACCGATAGGTGGGCACCTGGTACGTGACGGTCTGCAGCGCGCCCGTGTAGTACATGCTCGCCACGCCGTACGATCCGTAGGCGCCGCCGTCGAGGAGGGACGAGAAGTCCATCGCCACAATGCGGCCGTCGCGCGTGAGCCCCGTCTTGATCTTCATGAGCGTGGGGTGCCGGCCGCGATGACAGTAGAACACCTCCTCGCGTGTGAGGCAGATCTTGACCGGCCGTCCGGTGTGGCGCGCCAGCGCCGCCACGACGATCTCGTGGTTGAACGGATCCGACTTTCCGCCGAACCCGCCTCCGTTAGGCGTAGCGATCACGCGGACGTGCGCCGGACTCATCTCCAGAACCTTGCTCACCGCGCGATGCACGTAGTGCGGCGTTTGCGTGCTCGACCACAGCGTCAGCTTCCCATCCACCGACCACTCGGCGAGCGCGGCGTGCTGTTCCATCGCCAGGTGGGTGTTGCCCTCGTAGAAGAACACGTCCTCGCGCACCAGATCGGCCTTCTGCATCGCATCGTCCACGCCGCCGAAGTCGAGCGCCACGTGCTTGTGGACGTTCCCCGCGTCGGCGTAGTCGTGGATCTGCGGCTCGGGCGTCGTGAGCGCCTGTTCGATGGAACCGATCGCGGGGAGCGCGTCGTACTCGACGTCGATCAGGTCGCACGCGGCACGCGCCGTCTCTTCATCGATCGCGGCGACTGCGGCGACGGGATCGCCAACGAAGCGCACGCGGTCGATGCACAGCGCATGTTCGTCCTGCGTGATCGGCAGGATGCCGAACGTGATCGGCAGCGCCTCGCCCGTCATCACCGCGACCACCCCGGGAAGTCCTGCGGCGCGCGACGTGTCGATGCGCACGATGCGCGCGTGTGGCAACGGCGAACGCAGCATCACGCAGTGCAGCATGCGCGGCAGCACCAGATCGTCGGCGAAGCGCAGCGCGCCGGTCACCTTCGCCACCGCGTCCACCTTCTGGCGCGGCGTCCCGATCACCCGGTAGCCGGCTGCGGCGCGCGGCTCGGCCGCCGTGGCCGTCTGATCGTTAGGCATCGGCGCGCGCGCTCCCGCGGGCGGCCGCCAGCTCCACGGCCTCGAAGATCTTGAGGTAGCCCGTGCAGCGGCACAGCGTGCCGCTCAACGCCTCACGGATGTCCTCGCGCGCCGGGTTGGGCGTGCGGTTGAGCAGCGCGCGCGCCGTGAGCAGCATGGCGGGCGTACAATATCCGCACTGCGCTGCGCCTAACTCAGCGAACGCGCGCTGCAGCGGATCGAGTGCCGGCCCATCGGCGAGGCCCTCGACGGTCGTGACCGGCCGGTCCATGCACGCAATCGCGAGCACCAGACAGGAGAGCACGGGCTCGCCGTCCACCAACACGGTGCACATGCCGCACTCGCCCAACTCGCAGCCGTGCTTCGTGCCGGTGAGCGCCAAGTCCTCACGTAACACCTCGAGCAGCGTCTTGTGCGGCACGACGGCGGCCTCGCGGCGCTCGCCGTTCACCAGAAAGCTCGCGTGCACCGTGGCGCGCGCGGGGGGATCAATGGAAATCGGATTCGACACAGGGCGTTGTTCGGCTGGCGACACGGCCGCCGCGTGACGCGGCAGTCCATGCTCTCAGGATGCGCGCCGCACGGCGCTGCACGCAAGTGATGGCTGGCGAAGCGATTCGAGCTTCAACGGATTTCCGTCATCGTCCCGAACGCAAACGGCCCGCGCCGGTGAACGGCGCGAGCCACATCGCTTTAGCCGTGCGCGTCGCGCGAGCTACTCGTACCGCAACGCGACGATCGGATCGAGCGCGGCGGCGCGGCGCGCGGGCCACACACCGAATACGACGCCGACGAGCGCCGAGAAGAGGAATGCCAGCATCACCGACCCGCTGGAGACGTCGGTGTTCCAGTGCATCACGCGGTGCAGCACCGACGCGCCGCCAGCGCCGAGCACCACGCCGATCAATCCGCCCAACAAGCAGAGCACAACGGCCTCGATCAAGAACTGCAACAGAATGTTGACCCGCGTCGCGCCGAGCGCCTTGCGGATTCCAACCTCGCGTGTCCTCTCGGTGACCGAGACGAGCATGATATTCATGATGCCGATGCCGCCGACGAGCAGCGACACGGTCGCGATGCCGGCCAATAACAAACCGAATACCTTCGTCGTGTCCTGAAACGCGCTCAGGAAGTCGGCTTGGTTGCGGATCTCAAAGTCATCCGGACGATCCGCTGGCAGGCGGTGCGCGCGTCGCAGAATGTGCTGGATTTCCGCCATCGTTTGTGCGATCTGCGTCTCGTTTTGCGCGAGCACGTTGATGGATCGCAGATACTTGGTGTCCATCACGCGGAATCGCGCGGTGTTCAGCGGAATGATGACTTGATCGTCCGGGTCGTTGAAGCCCGAGGCGCCGCCCTTGGGGACAAACACGCCGATCACCTGAAACTCGATACCGCTAATGCGGACGTTCTCGCCAACGAGCGACGTGGCGTTGCCCGGATCGAGATTGTCGGCGGTCGTCGCGCCGAGCACCGCGACGCGCTTGCGCCCGTCGTCGTCGGAGTGCGTGAACATACGGCCGGCGGCGATCGAATATTTTCGCACGTCCATGTAGTTAGGCGTCGTGCCGATGATGTTCGTGGACGTGTTGGTGTTCCGCCACTGGACCTGCAACTGCCTCGGCATTTCGGGCTCGACGCCGGCAAACGTGGTTCCTTGCTGCTGGAGCGCGTCGGCGTCGCTCACTTGCAGGTGCGCGCGGTCCGTGGACGAGGCGATGCCCCCTTGGAACAACTGCCCGGGGACGACCGTCAGCATGTTCGTACCGAGTGCCGAGATCCGTTGGTTGACCGCCAGTTGTGCGCCGCGGCCCAGGGCCACCATCGCGATCACGGCGGCCACCCCAATGACGATGCCGAGCATGGTGAGGAGCGAGCGCAGCTTGTTGGCGCGCAAGGCACCCAGGGCGACGCGGAGGATCTCGCCGATCAACATGGCTAGGGTTTCCCGCCGCCGCGTGCCTTGGCGCCGGCGCGCGTGGTGTTCTGCTGTGAGTTCATGCCCGGCAGCGATGTGAAGTTCTTGATGCGCTGTTGGCGGGCGGTCTGCGCCTGTAACAACATGGCTGTGGTGACGAGCGCCACCTGATCGCCTTCTGCGAGGCCGCTGCGCACCTCGGTGACGTCGTAATTTGCCACGCCTAACGATATGACGCGCGGGACGAATGTCCCGTTCTGCGCCAGGAACACCAGGCCGGTGTGCCGCGCGGCGCCGGCGCCGTATTCCGACCCGCCGGACATCCCGCCGCCGGCTTGGGCGGCGAACCCGCCGCC
>DATEHK010000109.1:0-2168 GCA_035279625.1 Gemmatimonadaceae bacterium | reverse complement strand
CCGCCGGCGCCGCGTCGCTCGCCGCGCGCGCCGAGTCGGACCTCGACTCCGCCGCGGCCGCCGCTACCGCGCTCCCGGTCCATCTGCGCGCGCTGTCGACGTTAGGCAGACCCGCCGACGGCGCCACGCTGCTGGCGGCGTATGCCAATGTGCTGTCACCCGACGAACAGGCCCAGGACGCACGCCTCCTCGCCTGGGGTTGGGTGCGCGTGGGCGATCTCGATCACGCGCGCCAGGCGCTCGCGGCGTCCGGTGGCGGCGATGATGCGGCGTCGGGCTGGATCGCGCTCTACCAGGGAGATTTGGTGGGCGCCCGAAGCCAGCTCCACACGCAGAGCGATCCCTCCGGCGATGTGCTGGCCGTGCTCGCCCTGCTGGACCGGACCCGCGCCACCAAGTCGCCAGCGTTAGGCAACGCGTACCTCACGCTCGCCCGCGGCGACACGGCCGCCGCCGCGGCCGACTTCGCGGCCGCGGCGCCGGCCCTGTCCGACGCCGGCTCGCTCCTCATCGCCACGTCGGCCCGCCTCTACACCGCCCACGGCGACGCGCCGCACGCGATCGCCGCCTGGAAAACCATCGTCGATTCGCTGCCGCAAAGCCCCGAGGCGCCGGAAGCCGATCTCGAATGGGCGCGCATCCTCCGTCGCACCAAGCAAACGCCGGAAGCCATCGCGCGGCTCGAGCACCTGATCATCACCTATCCCGAGAGCGCACTCGTGCCGCAAGCGCGGCGCGAGCTCGAGCTCGCGCGACAAACGGTGCCTTCTCCATCGTGATGTGATGTCGTCAATGAAATTCGTGACGGCCCTCGTTGCTCTGGGTCTGGCCATCGCGCCGCCCGCGGCGCGGGCCCAGCATCTCCTCGTCCCCATGGACGACGAACAAACCAATCACCTCAAGGCCTACGGCCTCACGTACAACGCGCTCAAGGACGGAGCGCGCGGCGAATGGCTGCTCAACTATCGCGGCGGATCGTTCTTGTTGCCCGACACACCCGAGCTCCGCCGTCGCGCCGCACTCGATGGCATCACCGTGCAGCCCACGGACGATGCAACGCTCGCCGACATCCGCAATCAGATGTCACAAGGCAACATGGAATCGGTGCCGCTCGAGAAAGCGCCACGTATCGCCGTGTACACGGCGCCCTATTCGCCGCCGTGGGACGACGCCGTGATTCTCGCGCTGCGCTACGCCGGGATTCCGTACACGCCGATCTGGGATGAAGACATCGAACGCGGCGACCTTGCCAAGTACGATTGGGTCCACCTCTTCCACGAGGACTTCACGGGGCAACTCGGCAAGTTCTACATTGCGTACAGCGGCGCGTCGTGGTTCGTGGACATGCAGCGCACCAACCTGGCGACGGCGAAGAAGCTGGGCTTCCCCAACATTCCCGCGCTCAAGAAAGACGTCGCGATAAAAATCCGCGAGTACGTGAACAACGGTGGATTCCTGTTCGCGATGTGCGGCGCCACGGAGACGTTGGATCTCGCGTTGGCGGCGCACGACGTCGACATCGCGTCGGTGTTCGCCGACGGCACGCCGATGGACCCCAACGCCGACGCTAAAATGGACTGGAACGCGAGCCTGGCCTTCCGCGACGCACACCTCGAGATGTCGCCGTACGTGAACTCGATGAGCGACATCGATGGACACCAGGCCAACGTCCCGGGACGGCGCCAGCCGTTAGGCACGTTCACGTTGTTCGCGTTCAGCGCCAAGTTCGACCCCGTGCCGTCGATGCTGGTGCAGGATCACCGCACGGTGATCCCCGATTTCTACGGCGTCACGTCGAGCTTCATGAAGAACCGCCTCAAGCCGGGCGTCACGGTGCTGGCCGACGAGGCGGGCGCGCCGTGGGTCAAGTACATCCACGGCGACTACGGGAAAGGCAGTTGGACGTTCCTGGGCGGACACGATCCCGAGGATCCGCAGCACGCGATCGGGAATCCGCCCACCGACTTGTCGCTCCACCCCAACTCTCCCGGGTACCGGCTCATCTTGAACAACGTGTTGTTCCCGGCGGCCAAGAAGAAACCGCTGAAGACATGAGGGGAGCGGGAAGGGGGGAGAGAGTGGCGCCTAACGGAAGTCGATCGCGGCGCGGTTCCGCGGGCCTTGCGCCGCCCCGCACCCAACCGGGCGAATCGCGCCTCGCGCCGCGC
>DATEHK010000108.1:0-31385 GCA_035279625.1 Gemmatimonadaceae bacterium | reverse complement strand
GACGCGGCGATCGCCGCCAACGCCGCGAACGGACTCATGGAGCCGGCGATGAACGGCGTGGGCGGCGATTTGTTCGCCATCGTCTACATCGCCAAGACGGGACAGATCTACGGACTCAACTCGAGCGGATGGTCGGCGACCGGCATGACGCCCGAGCTGCTGCACTCCAAAAATCTCGAGCGCATCCCGTTGCGGGGCATCTGGAGCGTGACGGTTCCCGGCGCCGTGGCAGGATGGCAGGCGCTGCACGATCGGTTCGGCAAGCTGCCATTTTCCACGGTGCTCGCGCCGGCAATTCGCTACGCCAACGATGGCTTCCCGGTCACCGAGGTGATCGCCGACACGTGGGCCGAATACCTCCAAACGCTCAGCGCCACGCCCGACGCCGCCAAGACGTATCTGTTAGGCGGCCACACGCCGCGCGAGGGCGAGATGTTCCGCAATCCCGATCTCGCGCGGACGCTCAGCCTCATCGCCAAGCACGGGCGCGACGGATTCTACAAGGGCGCGACGGCCGAGGCCATTCTCGCCACCGAGCAGCAAAACGGCGGCACGATGACGACGCAGGATCTCGAGGAGTTCCAGCCGGAATGGGTGACGCCGCTCCACGTCGACTATCGCGGCTGGACGGTGTACGAGCTGCCGCCTAACAGTCAGGGCATCGGCGCGCTCATGATGCTCCAGATCATGTCGCACTTCCCCATGGGTGCGGACGGCTTTCATGCCGCGCAATCGCTGCACGTCACGATGGAAGCCAAGCAGCTCGCGTACGCCGACGTGTTGCGGTACGTCGGCGATCCTCGGTTAGGCAACGTGCCGGTCGACCAGATGCTCGACTCGGTCCACGAGGCCGAGCGCGCCGCGATGATCGATTCGGCGCGGGCCATCTGTAGTGCAGTGCCGTCGCAGTTCTCGTCGATCACGGACAAGAAGGGCGGCGACACGATTTACCTCACGGTGATCGACGCCGACGGCAACATCGTTTCGCTCATTCAGAGCAACTACGAGGAGTTCGGGTCGGGACTCGTGCCCGCGGGCACCGGGTTCGTGCTGCAGGATCGCGGCGCGTTGTTCACGCTCGATACGGGCGTGGCCAACACGTTGGCGCCGCACAAGCGGCCGCTGCATACGCTCATGCCGGGCTTCATGCAGAAGGACAGCGTGCGCATCGGGTTCGGCATCATGGGCGGGTGGAACCAGGCGCAGGCGCACGCGCAGTTCGTGTCCAACGTCGCGGATTACGGCATGAGCATCCAGCAGGCGCTCGAAGCGGGGCGATTCACCAAGCCTGACTTCTCGGGGTGCGACTTCGACATCGAGTCCCGCATTCCCCAGGCGGTGCGCGACTCGCTGTCGGCGATGGGGTACGACCTCACGCTGTATGGTCCGCGCACGGGGCATTTTGGCTGGGGACAGGCGGTGATGGGAACGGCAGGTGGCGTGCACTTCGGCGCGAGCGATCCACGGCACGACGGCGCGGCGATTCCGGAGCAGCTTCCGCTCAAGCGGTGAAACGGCGCGAGATGAGCGTGTTAGGCCGAGCGGCTGCTGCGTTGCTGGGCGTCTTCGCCTTTGCGGCCGGGGCGCCGGCGCACGCCACCGGGCAAACCGTGTGGCAGCCGCCCGCGGGCCGCACGCAAGTGGCCATCTGGCCCGGCGCGATTCCTAACGCAAAGCCGGTCACGGGCATCGAGGTGGCGGGGACGGTCGTGGACTCCACCGGCCGCCCCAAGCTCGTGGGCGGGAAACCGTGGACGTATGTGGACAGCGTGTCGAAACCGACGATGACCGTGTTTTCGCCCGTCGGGCGCAACACCGGCGCGGCGGTCGTGGTTTTCCCCGGCGGCGGCTACGACGTGCTGGCAATCGATCTCGAGGGGACGGAGGCCTGCGACTGGCTGGTGTCGACGGGCATCACGTGCGTGTTGCTCAAGTACCGGGTGCCGTGCGTGAAGACCGGCCCGTATCGGGATTGCCGCACGGCGCTCGAAGACGCGCAGCGAACGGTTGGGCTGGTGCGCTTCCAGGCCGCGCGCTGGCACATCGATCCTCACAAGATCGGGGTGCTCGGCTTTTCGGCGGGCGGGCACATGGTGGCGGCGATCAGCACGCATTTCGTTAGGCGGCTGTACCCGCCGGTGGACGCCGCCGACGCGGTGAGCTGCCGGCCGGATTTCGCGATCGCACTCTATCCCGGGCATCTGGCCGTACCAGAAAGAGGGTACGCACTGAATCCAGATATTCGCGTCACGCGCCTCACGCCGCCCACATTTTTGGTCCAGGCGGAGGACGATCCCGTGGATCCGGTGGAGAACTCGATCGTGTATCACGCCGCCTTACGGAAGGCCGGCGTGCCGGTCGAGATGCATTTGTACGCGCACGGCGGGCACGCGTACGGTCTGCGGCGCACCAGCGCGCCGATTACGGGATGGCCGGAGCTGGCGGAGAACTGGTTGCGCAGCATTGGCATGATCTAGAGTCGGGTACCCACTCGAACGCGACAGGGCGCGTATGCCTGACCGCGGGCGTTCTTCGGCTTTGGGGCTAACGTGCTAACAGAGGGGTACGCCACACATGGGATTCGCGTCGACACAAGGAGGCCTTCATGCCCGATCGAGATTTCGACCGAAATGACCAGCGCGACGTCGCCCGATGTTTGCAGTTCATACTCGTTTGTGACGAGCTGGAGGGCGAGTTCTCGACGCGCATGGGCGCGGAATGGGCGTCTTCATTTCGTGTTTATCGGGGCGGCTCGCTTACTTCGAAGGCGAAGGTCCGGGCGAACCCTGCATTCTCGAACGTGCTGGGTGAGCGCCGATTGGGAGAACTCTTGCCGTTCGCCTTCCTCAACCACGAACCAGCGAGCCCAGACAAGGATGAGGACTTGCCGTTGACCTGACGCTATACGCTCCGAACCTTTGCAGACACGACGCGTTCACGATGGCAGTGCTCTTCCCCGCGTCTCCGGCAAGAGAAACGCGGCCAGTCCCATGAGTCCGTACGCCACCGCCGCGAAGATCGCGATCGCGCGCGACAACGGCATCGTCGCCGAGACGTAGCCGATGAGCGCGGGGAACGTGGCGCCCACACCGCGACCAAAGTTGTACGCGAACCCCATGGCCGAGCCGCGCACGCGCGTTGGAAAAAGTTCGGCGAAGAAGGCGCCCACACCAGCAAAGTACCCCGAGAGGACGAAGCCGAGTGGGAAGCCTAACACCCAGAGCATACCGTTAGGCATGGGCGCGCGCGTGTAGATGAGCGTCATGACGATCGCGGCGGCCGAGAACACGAGAAAGAGCCGACGGCGGCCGATGCGGTCGGCCAGCCATGCGCCAGTGAGATAGCCGGCGAACGCGCCGGCGATGAGGAAGGCGAGATAGCTGGTCGACCCGACGATGGTGAGGTGTCGTTCCGACTGGAGGAACACCGGCAGCCACGTATTCACGGCGTAGTATCCGCCCTGCGCGCCCGTCGCCAAAAGCGCCGCGAGCGCCGTAGTCTTGAGGAGCCGCGGCTCGAAGATGTCCCAGATCGATCCCATCGGCTTTTCGCGTGCCGCCGCGGCCACGGGCGGCTCGTCCACGTAACGCCTAACGAACAGCACGTAGAGCGCCGGGAGAAAGCCGAGCGCGAACATCCAGCGCCAGGCTTGTCGGTCGGGAAGGATGGAGTAGATGATCGCCTGGAGGACGACTGCACTGCCCCACCCGATCGCCCAACCGGACTGCACGCAGCCCACCGCGCGTCCGCGGTAGCGCGGGCGGATCATCTCGCTCATGAGCGCCGCGCCCGCGGTCCACTCGCCGCCGAATCCGAAACCGAGAATCGCTCGGCTCACCGCGAGCTGGGTAAAGTTCTGCGACACGGCGGAGAGCAGGCTGAACACGGCGAACCAAAGCACGGTGAGCTGCAACGTGCGAACGCGGCCGACGTGATCGGACACGTAGCCGGCGATCCATCCGCCGACGGCGGAGCACACGAGCGTCGCCGTGACGGTGAGGCCGGCGGGTCCGCGGCCGACGTGCCAGACCGAGATCACGGTGCCTAACACGAGCGTGTACACCATGAAGTCGAGCCCGTCGAGCGCAAAGCCGAGTCCGCATGCGAACACCGCGCGGCGCTCGGCGGTGGTCATGGCGCGGAGGAACGCGAAAAGGCCGGAATCGGAGGAGTCGGATGCGTTGGACGCAGGGAGATCGGCGTTGGATAGTTCTGGCATGTGAGTCAACGTACGGCTCGGAGCCTATCAACGCCATCACCTGAATCACCCCATTCTCATGAGGCGACGGCAGCGCTAGACTGCGATTGCACAGAGTCTCGCTCGAGGAGCCCATGACAGCGGAGGCACCATGCTGCAGCGATCGCCGATGTACGCCTACATTCCCGTCACGGACCTTTCGCGCGCGCGTAAGTTCTACGAGCAGAAGCTGGGATTCGTGCCCAAGGAAGACACCGCCGGCGGGGTCGTCTACGAATTCGCCGACGGCACCGCGTGCTTCATGTATCCGACGCCGAACGCCGGCACATCCAAGGCGAGCCAGGCCTTCTGGCAAGTGGACGACGTAGAACGCGAGGTGGCCGAGCTCAAGAAGAAGGGCGTAAGGTTCGAGGAGTACGACATGCCCAACTTCAAGACGGTGAACAGCATCGCGACGGGCGGCGGCGCCAAGAGTGCATGGTTCAAGGACACCGAGGGGAACATCATGGCGATCATCCAGAGCGTCTAACGACACGGAGCATGATCGGTGGAACGGAGCGAAGGACCCATACGGATCGCCCTGCCTAACGCTTCGACGGCGGAAGTGAATCTCGCGGCGGCCATGGCCGAGCGCCTGAACGCGGTGGTGCCGGCGGGCTTTCGGGTGGTGGCCGTGGAAGGCTTCGTGTCGCTGTACCACGAAGACGAGTGGGAAGGCAGCAACGGCCTGCACGGCCTGGTCGACCGACGAGTGAATCCCAGCGCCGCGGCGTGCGCGCGGGAGTCCTTTGCGTGGCTGCTGGCCCGAGGTGCGTGGAACATCCTCAGTGGCGTACAGGACGGCGTCGCCGAAACGACGAGGGAACCGTGGCCAAAGCTCCCTCAGCGAGGCATGGCGAATCCGGGCACGCGCACGGATGGCCGATGGGTGTACATGTGGTTCGGCCCCGATGAAGAGAGCGAGGCCGAGGCCGTGCTCGCGCTCCCGCCGATCGACGTGGATGCGCTGGGTGCCTCTGTGTAGGCTCGCCCGGCTCGGTCGCTGCCCGCCCGATGCCTAACGGACGGTCGTGTCGCGCCGGTAGGCGTTTCCGTTGGCCGGTTGCGACCGCGCCGCGCCATTGTGCTTGGCCGCCGTAGTCTTGCTCGTCGTCGCCGGGAGCATGACCGAGCTCGTGCCGTAGGGCCTCGTGTCCAGATCTCCGTGCCGGATGAAGTCGCGCATCATCGCGAAAAAGCCATCCGGGTTGCGGGTAGCGATGAACTCGCCGTCCGCGTCGCGCTCGTACTCGTAGATGCCGTGTTCCGTGCGCGGGAACACCGCGACGGTGATCGGCTTGCCGTCCGTCTGCAACGCGCGCAGCCGCCTAACGGTCTCCGCGGCCGGCGCCTCGTGGTCATCGGCGCCCAGCACCCACAGCTGCGGCGTGTCGAGATTGCGCAGCACCGGCATGGGATCGTAGTTCGCCGGCACACCGGCCAGGAGCGCCGGCAACTCGGCGCGCAGCTTCGCCTCGGGGGTTCGGAGGAAGAACACGGTGACGTCGCCATGGACGTACTTGAACCAGGGCTCCTTGTCGTACTTGGCGTGGACGGCGGAGAGCCGGTCGTAGCCACTCCGCAAATCATTGACGATGATGGCGCCGACGGCGTCGGTGATCTGATCCGCCTTGGCGATGTCGTTAGGCCCAAAGCCGTGCTCCGTCAGGTCGAGCCCGACGGATTCGCGGTCCTCGTCGAGCGGCGACACCGCGAGCCCGTATCCGACGACGGCGAAATCCACCGGCTCGATTTTCGCGCCTAACGGAATGACCCAGCCCGCCTGGCTTCCACCCTGATACCCGATGCGGCCGGCACGCGCGCCCGCCAGACGCTTCGCTTCGTTCATCGCGGCGATCGCGTCGTTAGCCAGCAGCAAATAGTTCTGCGTGTAGACCCCGCCGGACGCGCCGGTGCCGCGCTTGTCGTACACGAACGCGCCGATGCCCGCGGCGGGAAACTGCCGCTGCAATGCGAAGTCGAGTCCGGGACCGGTGTCCGAGCCGTGCACGAGCACCACCATGGGCACGCGCGTCTTGCCCGCCGGCATCACCAGGCGACCCGCCAATTGTACGCCGGCGCCCTCGAACGTGGTGTTCGTCACCTCGAGGGGAATGCGTGTGCCCGCGACGCCGGAAAACGCGATCGTGCCCATTCGGCAATCGAACGACACGCGATGACCATCCGCCCGATCGGTGAAGCCGAGCGTGCTGGTCCAGACGTCATTCGGGCCGCGGGTCAACTGGCCCATGGTGCCATCTTCTTTGCGCCACCGCAGGTGGGCACCATCGTCGTTGCCGATGTCGACGTCGCTGCCGTCGCGCAGACGATAGATGCCAACGCGGCAATCGTCGGGGTGGCTCTGCGCCGCGGCGGTGGCGGGGAGTGCGAACGACATCGCGGCCAGAGTCCCGAAAGAGGCAGCCGCGGCATGCGCGACGACGCGCATTCGGTTAGGCAGTGGCATCGTCACGGGAATCACGTATGGTGGCGGGTTGCACTCGATGAACGCCGGCGGGTCGACATCCTTGTGCACGATGCCGCCGGGCAACAGGAAAATCAAATCGGGCGGCGAGAACCGGCATGGATCTCCTGCCGGACCATGACGCTCGCCTAACGAGTCGCTGACATCATGCGGCCGGGCGCGTGCGGTAATTCGGGCGGCTGCCTAAGCCGGGCGATACAGTCCCCATGCCGAGGACAAGGCATCCGAGATCTCGCCGAGCGTCGCCCGCGCGCGAACCGCGGCCACGATGTGCGGCATGACCGGCGCCGCGAAGGCGCCGCCCGCGTAGCTGGCCGCGCCGCGCAGCTCGCCTAACGCGCGCGCTACGGCGGCCGCATCGCGCCCGGCCCGCGCCGCGGCGAGCCGTTCCACCTGCTCCCGCTCCAGTCGCGAATAGTCCGGCGCCGGCACCACCATCGGTTCCGCGTCGTCCGTGAACTTGTTCACGCCCACGATGATCGACTCCCCGCGCTCGATGCGGAGTTGCAGCGCATACGCGCTCTTCGCGATCTCGTCCTGAAAAAACCCGCTCGCGATCGCCTGCTCCGCACCGCCCATCTCGTCCACGGCGCGCAATAACGCAGTCGCCCGCTCCTCCAGCTCGTCCGTTAGGCGCTCCACATAGTAGCTGCCGGCCAGCGGATCGGCCGTAGCCGTGGCGCCCGACTCATAGGCCACGATCTGCTGCGTCCGGAGCGCCAGCGTGGCCGCCTGAGCGGTGGGCAGCGCCAAGGCCTCGTCGTAGCCATTGGTGTGCAACGACTGCGTCCCGCCTAACACGGCGGCCAACGCCTGCACCGCCACCCGCACCACGTTGTTGAGCGGCTGCTGCGCGGTGAGCGTCACGCCGCCGGTCTGCGTGTGGAAACGCAGCCTCGCACTGGCATCGGACGCGCCAAACCGCTCCCGCATGATCCGCGCGTACATTCTCCGCGCCGCGCGGAACTTGGCCGCCTCCTCGAACAGATCGCTGTGCGCGGCGAAGAAGAACGACAATCGCGGCGCGAAGCTGTCCACGGGCAGTCCGGCCTTCACCGCCCGCGACACGTACTCCACGGTGTTCGCGAACGTGAACGCCAACTCCTGCACCGCCGTCGCGCCGGCCTCACGGATGTGATAACCAGAAATCGAAATCGGATTCCACTGCGGCACCCGCTCGGCGCAGAACGCAAACAGCTCGGTGATGAGACCCAGACTCGGGCCGGGCGGATAGATGTACGTCCCGCGCGCGATATACTCCTTCAAGATGTCGTTCTGAATGGTCCCGCTCACCTGGGTCCACGACACCCCGCGCTCCTCGGCCACCACCAGGTACATCGCGAGCAGCGTCGCCGCGGTGGCGTTGATCGTCATCGACGTCGACACTTTGTCCAACGGCAGATCGGCCAGCAGCCGGTGCATGTCGTCCACCGTGTCGATCGCCACGCCCACCCGACCCACTTCGCCTAACGCACGCGGCGAGTCGGAATCGAAGCCCATCTGCGTGGGCAGGTCGAACGCCACCGAGAGTCCCGTCTGACCGGCCTCGAGCAGCAGCTTGAAGCGGCGGTTGGTCTCGTCCGCGGTGCCGAAGCCCGCGTACTGGCGCATGGTCCAGAGGCGCGACCGGTACATGGTGGCCTGTACGCCGCGCGTGAACGGATACGCGCCGGGATCGCCCAGGTCTTTGGGGTAGTCGACTGGTGCGTCGGCGGGATGATAGACCGCCGCCACGGGGATGCCGGACGGCGTGGCGCGGTGAGGAACGGGAGCGGCCATGTCGTGTGGAGCGACCTAACTCAGTTAGACGGCGCTCGCCACGCCCCCCAACATTTCGCTCGCCATCTCCACCTCGGCCCGGCTGCCCATGTAGAGCGGCGACCGCTGGTGCAGCTCGTTCGGCGTGATGTCCATGATGCGCGTCGTCCCGTCGGTCGCTGCGCCGCCCGCCTGCTCGGCCACGAACGCGAGGGGATTGCACTCGTACAAGAGGCGCAACTTGCCGCGCGGACTGCGCGCGTTAGCCGGATAGCAGAACACCCCGCCGCCTAACAGATTGCGGTGGAAGTCGGCCACCAGGCTGCCCACGTAGCGGACGTTGAGCGCCTTGTGCTCGCCGTCCAACCCCCGATAGCGGCGCATGAGCGCGCGCACGTGGTCGTCCCAGTGCTGCTCGTACGAATCGTTCACGGACAAATAGCGCGGCGTGTGCGGAATGCGAATGTTGGGATGCGAGAGCAAGAACTCGCCAATGGATGGATCGAGCGTGAAGCCGTGCACGCCCTGCCCGGTGGTGTACACCAGCATGGTGCTCGACCCATAAATCACGTAGCCGGCGGCCACCTGACGGCGACCGGGCTGCAGCAAATCTTCCATCTCGGCGCGCGTGCCGCGCGTGATCTTGCGGACCACCGAGAAGATGGTGCCGACGGGAACGTTCACGTCGATGTTGGACGAGCCGTCGAGCGGATCGAAGAGCAGCAAATACTTGCCGCACTTGAAGCCTTCGGGAATGTGGATGATGTCCGGCTCTTCCTCGGACGCCATCCCGCACAACCGTCCGCCGTGGTCCATCGCCTTCACGATGATCTCGTTGGCCAGCACATCCAGCTTCTGCTGGACCTCGCCCTGGACATTCGTCATGTCCGTGGCGCCGAGGATGTCCGCCAAACCCGCCATGCGAACCTTGGTGGCGATCATCTTGGCCGCGAGCGCCAGATCGTACAGGATCCCCGACAGCTCACCCGTCGCTTCCGGGTGCAGCCGCTCCTGCTCGATGATGAACCGCTCGATCGTGACGACCGACGTGGGCGTGTGTTGAACCACGTTACACCTCTTCTTCAGGGCGTGTCGGAGCGGGACTCGCGAACGCGATGCGCCGCGAACGCGCGGGCTTCAACCTCGTAACGGTTGTCCTGATAGCCGCGACGGAGACTCTCCCACAGGTACAGAATCGGGAACGCGGAACTGCCATGAAACTGGTGCACGTGCCGCAGTTCGTGCAAGAGTAGTTCCGCGTCCAAACGGGCATCCGGCGCGGCGAACACGGTGTCCCAGAGCGTGATTGCTGACACCGTGCGACGCCCCAGAAACCAGCCCGCCACACGCGGCGCGAGCCCGCCCGTCCGGAGGCGCATGGCCTCGAGGTCCGGGTACCGCTCGACGAACGCGGCCGGGACTCCCAACGGCTCTCCGACTACCATCTTCAGTGCGCGGTCGACAATGCCCAACGGTCACCCTCCTCTTCGACCTCGATCGACGACCCATTTGTGTGCACGACTATCGTCCCCTCACGATCGGTGCGCAACACCAGTGCGCGTCGCGCGGCCAGCGCTCGCATCACGGCAGCGCTCGGATGACCATACGAGTTCCCGGCTCCCACCGACACCAGCGCGAGCCGTGGTGAGACCGCATCGAGAAAGGCATCGGTGCTGCTCGTGCTGCTTCCGTGGTGGCCCACCTTGAGCACGTCGGCGTGCAACGAATCTACGTGTGACAACAGCCATTGCTCCTCGCCATGCTCGGCGTCGCCCATGAGCAAGAACCGGACGGCGCCGTATCGTACGAAGGCGACGACGCTCGCTTCGTTCGGTGCATCGAGGTGCGACATCCACGATGAGTCGGGCGCGAGCACCGTGACCACGACACCGTCGACGACGAGCGAATCGCCGGGCCGCGCGCGATGCCACCTGACGCCCGCATCGCGCGCCGCGACGAGGGACGCGCGATAGGTCTCGCTCGTGCCGACGTACGCGCCGTCCCAATAGCGCCCGGGATGGAGCGCGCGCATCACACTCGCCGCGCCGCCGGCGTGGTCGGCGTGCGGGTGCGAGAGAAAGAAGGCGCTCACGTCGCCGCCGCGACTGCGGAGATACGGGATCACGGTGGACCGTCCTTCGTCGCCGCCCAACCAGGCGCGGCCGGCATCGAAGAGGAGCCAGTGTCCGTGCGGCGTGCGGACTGCGATCGCATCGCCCTGGCCCACGTCGATCAGGTGGACCTGCACATCGTGCGCTGCAGCCGGCGCGAGCGGCGCCCACACCGCGCCCATCACCGCGCCTAACGCAACCGCGAGCGGCCGGGCGGGATAGCGGCTCACGCACGCGACGAGCAGTGCCAGCGAGGCCACGCCCGCGCCAGCCGCGCCGATTGCCGTGGGTGCGACAGCGAGTGTCGCGTACGGCACGCTCGCGCCCACCGTGGCCACGCCATTGAACGCGGCGAGCATCGGGTGCGCCGCGTCGGCGAGAAACTTTCCGATGGCCGGCACGGGCGCGAACAACGTGGCGAGAAAGAGCGTCGGCTGCAGCACCGCGATCACGGGCGACGCCGCGAGGTTGGCGACCGGCGCGATGAGGCTCACGCGGCCGAACGTCCACGCGACAATGGGCCCGGTGACCACGCACGCGATGACGGAAGTGAGCGCCCCGGACGCGAGTCTTGCGCGCCACCCGTCCCACCGCGGCGCGATCCACCGGCGCGCGAGGTGGCCGCTCGCGATGAGACTGGCGATGCCCAACACACTGAGTTGCCATCCCACGTCGAGCACCGTGCGCGCGCTGACTAACGGAACCGCCGCGCCGATGGCGAGCGACGCCCACGGCGACGTGGGCCGCTGCAACAGCCGCGACGCCGCAACGACGCCGAGCATCGCGCCCGAGCGCACGGCGGCGGGCGGTGCGCCGATGAGGGCGACGTAGAACGCCGTCACGACCACCGTGGCAATGAGCGCCGCCGCGCGCGGCAGCCGCATGGCGACGAACACCACCTCGAGCATGCCGGCGATGATCGCCACGTGCAGTCCCGAGATGGCGAGCATGTGCACGATGCCCGACGCCGCGAATCGATCGCGGACTGCCGGGTCGAGCGAGCGCGTATCGTTGATGACGAGCGCGAGCACGAGCGGCGCGTCGGCGCCGAAGATGGCGTGGATGCGCCGCCCGACGTCATCGCGCCACGCGACGAGCACCGATCGTCCCGACGTGCGCGCGATGCTCGCGTGCTGGATGCGAATCCCTCGTTTGGCCGCGACCCCTTCGCCGCGCACGATGACGCGCGCGCCAGCGTCGGCGACACCGCGCTCGACCGCGATGGATGCGCGCACCGCGCATCCCCGCGCGCGCACGCTGGCCGGCACGAACGCGCCCGGGCCTGCGGCGGCGTCGAGCTCCCCGACCCACGCGCCCGCGGTTGCCACGACGCGCCGGCAGTTCTCTTGCACATCGCTTTCGGCCCCCGCAATGAGCGCGCCGGCGGCAAGGATGGCGGCCAGCGACGCGAGCCTCAGGTCCTGCCTAACGATCGAGACCACGAGGGCCGCCACGCCTATGGAGATGGCGACGAGCGGACGATCAGCGAAGCCGAGAAGCAAGCCCGCGCAGTAGGTGAGGATGGCGGTGGCAATGAGAGGCATCGGTCCGGGGAAGCGCGCCGCCTGACGGCGGCGCTTTGGGAATGGGGAACGGGGAACGGTGTACGGCGGGAGTGGAGCGAAGTGACGAGAGTTGCCCATTCCCAGCGGCGGCCTTCGGCCGCCGCTCCTCCCCTGTCCCCAAGCGCCGCCGTTAGGCGGCGCGCTTCCCTACTTGTGGCGGGGGTTGATGGCGACGCGTTTCATCGCGTCCATCACGATCACGGCGAGGGCGGCGCGGGTCTGGTCGCGTTGCAGATCGACCGAAATGAGCGCCTGGCCGACGTCGGTGCCGCCGCTGTAGCGCGGGCGAGCGGCGTTGAGGGCGAACGCGACGACGTCCGTGCGGCAGTTCTCGCAGCCGCAGACCTCCGGATTCTGTGCGCGCAACTCGTCGTACAGCGCGACGACGGTGCCCTCGAGGAGATTCTTCATCCGGCGAGCGGGAGCGATTGGCCCGCGGAAGCGATGCTGCCGGTGAAGGTGGAGCCCGTGGTGCCCGTGAGCTCGACGGTGAAATACCGGCCGATGAGCGACTCATCACCGGCCACGAGCACCGTGCGATGCTGGCGTGTGCGGCCTTGCAGCAATCCGCCGCGGCGCGCAGCCTTTTCAATCAACACCTCGTGCCGGGTGCCGAGCATGGTGAGGTTGCGCACGCGGGTACCGTCGCGGACGAGGGCAACGAGACGGTCGAGCCGGTCGGCGGCCACGTCATCCGGTACCGTTAGGCTTGCGGGCAGCCGTGTGGCCGGCGTTCCGTCGCGTAACGAGAAGCGGAACGTGAACGCATCGTCGAAGCCGATCTCGCGCACCGCGCTCAACGTTTCCTCGAATTCTTGATCCGTTTCGCCCGGAAAGCCGACAATGATGTCCGTGGTGAGCGCCACACCGGGAATGGCAGCGCGGATGCGCTCCACACACTCGAAGTACGACTCGCGCGTGTAGCGACGCAGCATGCGCTTGAGCGTGCGCGACGAGCCCGATTGCATGGGCAAGTGCACGTGTTCGCACAGCGTCGCCGTTTCGGCCATCGCCGAGATCGCGCGATCCGTAAAATCGTTCGGATGCGGGCTCGTGAACCGGAGCCGCCGAATACCGGGTACGCGTCCAACGCAACGCAAAAGGTCCGCGAAATCATGCGCGCCGTTTCGATACGAGTTGACCGTTTGACCGAGGAGCGTGATTTCGGTGATCCCCTGCTCCGCCACCGATAGCGCTTCCCGCTCGACGTCGGCCAAGGTACGACTCCGTTCCGGACCGCGCGTCATCGGAACTATGCAATAGGTGCATTTGTAATCGCACCCGCGCTGCACCGGGATCCAGGCGCGGACGCCGTCGAAGCGGCGCGCGTTGAAGTCCTCGTAGTGCTCCTCGAGATCGAACGTGACGTTCGCGACGCGTTCACCGCGCCGCGCGCCGTCGATCAAGGCCGGGAGCGCGCGATAGCCATCGGGCCCCACCACGAGCTGCACATGCCGCGCGCGATCGAGGAGCGCCGGCCCCAGCCGTTGCGCCATGCATCCCGTCACGCCGAGGACCGTGTCGCGGCCCATGAACCGCTTGAGCTCGCCCAGCCGACCGATCACGCGTTGTTCCGCGTGGTCGCGAATGGCGCAGGTATTCACGAGGATGACGTCCGCGCCTTCGGGACCGCCCACGGGCGTGTAGCCGTGCTCCTCCAAGTGCCCGTACATGAGCTCTGAATCGCTCACGTTCATCTGGCACCCATAGGTTTCGATGTAGACGGTGGGGCGGCTTTCGACAGTCATCGCGTGATAGAGCTCCCGAACCGAAGAGTGGTTTCTACGCTCATGATGACACGGATAAGAGCGGATAAGGCGGATAAAATCGGATAAAGCAAACTAGGGGGAACAACAAGAAAACAAGCAAGAACGAATCATTCTTCCGCGCGCTACTTGCCGTATCCGATTTGATCCGCTTTGTCCGCTCTTATCCGTGTCATCACGGGCGAAGAAGCCAAGCCACACCACACTACAACTTAGCGCTAGCAGGCACGCCCGAACAATACGCCGTTTTCGAGCGTGAGCCGCATGCGCGTGCGGGTGCCACGGGACAGCGCATCGTCGGCCGGGATGACCGACAAGTAGTCCTCCGTAAGGCCATTGCGATGCGCACGATCGCCGATCACGATCACGTCGGCGTAGCCGCCGGCGCGGCGCTCGCGATAGGCGGCGGCGAGCCGCTCGCCCTGGGCGCGAAGTTCCTCGGCCCGTCGCGTTGCGTCGGCGCTCGAGACGGCGGCGCCGATGCGTTGGGCAGCGGTGCCCGGCCGCGGCGAAAATGGGAAAACGTGGAGCCCGGTGAACGGGAGCGAGGATACGAGCGACGTCGTGGCGCGGTGATCGTCCTCGCTCTCGCCCGGGAAGCCAGCGATGATGTCGGCGCCAAGACCGAACACGGGGGCGTCGCGCACAATGCGTTCGATGGCGCGCGCATACGAGGCAGCTGTGTACCAGTG
Source organism: Gemmatimonadaceae bacterium (assembly GCA_035279625.1). GTDB lineage: Bacteria > Gemmatimonadota > Gemmatimonadetes > Gemmatimonadales > Gemmatimonadaceae > JADGGM01. The sequence continues at coordinate 16,771 of DATEHK010000108.1, read as the reverse complement.
GCGGCCCATGCGGCGCAGCACGCTGTCGGCGCCCGACTGCAGGGGTGCGTGAAGATACGGAACCAGCCCGCCGTCGTTAGACGCGAGGCGCTCGCGCAGGCGGTCGTCGACTTCCGTGGCCTCGACCGACGACAGCCGAAATCTTGCGCGGGGCGCGGCGTGCACGAGCCTCTCGACGAGGGCGCCGAGCGATGTGCCGGCGTCCAAACCATACGAACCAATGTGGACACCGGTGAGCACGATCTCGCCGTGATGCTCGCCTAACTGGGCGGCTTCGGCGACGAGCGCGTCCACCGTGCGCGAGCGGTTGGCGCCGCGCGCGAGCGTGGTGGCGCAGAAGGTACAGTGCTCGTCGCAGCCATCCTGGATGCGGAGCAGCGCGCGCGAGCCCGTTTGGCGGGCCGGACGCGCGTCGCCGGCCGGAATGCCTAACGCAGCCGCCACCTCGGCGCCGCCGGCGGCGGGGATCACGCGCGACACGCCGGGCAGTGCGCCGATCCCGTCCGGATCGCGCGCCGCGGCGCAGCCCATCACCACAGTGTTGATCGTCGGCCGTTGTCGCGCCGCGCGGCGCACGGCGCGCCGCACATCCGCCTCGGCCGCGGCGGTCACGGCGCAGCTGTTGAAGACCGCGGCGTCCGCGTCGGCGACGTCGGCGACGATCTCCGCGCCGCCCTGCTCCAGGAGCCCGCGCACCACCTCGCTGTCGTACTGGTTGGCGCGGCAGCCGAACGTCTGCAAGTAGACTTTCACGGCTGCCTAACGGGCGGCACAATCACATCGGTCCCGCCCGGCGGCGACGTGACGCTCGACGCGGGCACCGACGTGCGCGGCGGCTGGCACGGCAGCACGATGTGGAACTGGCTTCCCCGCCCCTCGGCGCTCTGCACCCAGATGCGGCCGCCGTGCGCTTCCACCGCCATCTTGCAGAACGTCAGGCCTAACCCGGAGCTTCGGACGCGCGGCGTCTCCGGATGTGTCACGCGCTGAAAGCGCAGAAAGATGATCTCGTGATATTCGGGCGGGATACCGGGCCCATCGTCGCCCACCGTGAAGAGCACGCCGCCCGACGTGTCGCGCCGCCCCAGGAGCGAGATGGACACGCCGCGCGCGCTGTGCGTGAGCGCGTTCTGGATCAGGTTGCCGAACACGCGCCGCAAGAGGCCGAGATCGCCATGGAACACCGGCGCCTCGTCGCTCGCATCGACTTTCACGCGCGCGCCATCCTGGCGAAACCGCATGGCCCATTCGTCGGACACGGACACGAGAAACGCGCGCGGCGCTATCGGCTGCAGCTCGAGCGACACGGCGGCTTCCTCGAGCCGCGCCACCTCCAGCAGGTCCTCGATGAGCACCAGCAGGTCCTCGGCCTTGCCCTCCGCGTCGCCTAACGCGCGGCGCATCTCGGGCGTGTAGGCGCCGAAGTCGCCGTCGAGCGCCATCTCGAGCGACGCCAGCACCGACGTCAGCGGCGTCTTGAGGTCGTGCACGATCATCTTCATGAGATCGTCGCGCAGCTTCTGCAGCTCGCGCAGCTTGCGGTAGCTCTGCTCGAGCGCGTCGGTGGCGAACTTGAGGCGCAACAGCGAGCGCACGCGCGCGCCCAACACCTGCCGGTTGTGCGGCTTGGTGAGGAAATCGTCGCCGCCGGCTTCGATCGCTTTCACGCGATCGGTGGTGTCGTTGAGCGCGGTGACGAAGATGACCGGGATGCGCGCCGTACGCGGATCGCGCTTGATGCGGCGGCAGACCTCGAAGCCGCTGGCGCGGTCGTCGCAGCCTAACGCACCGGCCGGCATCGACACGTCGAGGATGCAGAGGTCGGGCCGCTCGTCGAAGCACGCCGCGAGCGCGCTCGGGCCGTCCACGGCGCCGTGGACGCGATAGCCGAGCGCCGTCAGTTGGTCGGACAACAGCTCGACGTTCGCGGGCACGTCATCGGCCACGAGAATGAGCGGCGTCTGTGTGGCGGGCTCGCTCACGTCGTCGGCGGTTCAGGGTCGAACGGTGATGCCGAACTCCGCCGTCCACGCGTGCTCGGACACGCCCTGCAACCCATTGCGCAGCGCGCGCACGAGCGTGACGTCGACGCGCGACCGGCCCTGCGACAACAGGAACCCGACGCCGCCCGAATACGACGTCTCCATGATCTTCGCCGAGTCGACGAGAAACGGCAGCCCGCGATGGCGGACGCCGAAGCGGATCGCCATCGGACCGCCTAACGCAACCGGCCCCTTGAACTCGGCGCCGCCGCCGTAGTCCCACGTGTTGGTCGTTTGCAGTCCCGGTTGGCCTAACCCGTTCATGCTCGCCCATCCTTCCCAGTCGGTCCGGAACGTCAGCACCAGGCCCGGCAGTCCGGTGAAGGTGACGCCGGCGCCGGCGCGCTTGGGCGCGGTGGCGCGCGTGAGCACGGTGTCGTTGCGGTACGACGTGAGGCGGCCCCCGATGCGACCCGAGATGCCGATCGCCACCTGGGAACCGGGCTGCCACATGATGCCGGCGCTCGCGCCGTCGCCCGAATACGAGAGGCGCGCCCTTTGCGAGAACGTCTGGACCGTCGTGTCCTGCGACGTCCGGCTGATGACGAGATTGTTGTCGCCGGTGAACACGTCGGCGGCTGCGCCGATCCACAACGTGTTGAGCACGGCGAACGACAATCCTGCCTTCACGTCATTGATCGCGCCCGACACTTTGAAGTTCTCGGTGAACGGCACGCTGTCGGCGGCAAAATGATCGAACCCGGTCCGCGTGGTTTCCCACGTGCGGTCGAGCAGCGTCGACACGGACAAACCCACGGTGAGCCGGTTGCCGAGCATGATCGCGCCCCCAACGAGCGGGAAACGGCTCGTCGTGGTGTGGTCGTCCGTGCCGTTGGCGCTCACGGTGCGGAATTCGGGAGCGTACTCGAAGTACAGCCCAGGCCGAACCCATCCGGCGAGCGCCGCAGGATTGAGCGCGGACTGCGCATCGGTTTCGGCGGGTCCGCCGCCTAACGCAGCGGCGCCGGCGCTGACCTGGCCGGGCGGATACCCGAAGCCCTGCGTGCTCACGGTGCCCTGCGCGCGCGCCGGCGCCGCCGCAAGTGCGGTCATGGCGACGCCAAGAAGCGCGGCCGGAGTGAATCGCGATGGGATCACGGTAGTCCGAACCCGCTTCGTGGAATGAAACTGATTTCGATGCGCGGCTTGAGGCTGTCCGCCGGCGCGCTGTTCGAATAGAAGAGATATTGTCTGGGCTCGATGCCCTCGCCGCTCGCTTTGAACACGATGGCGCGCTGGGTAACCCGCGGGCCTAACCTTCGCCACAGCGTGAACACGCCGACGAGCGGTATCGTGTCGGGACGCGCTACGTTGGGATGGAAATTCGCCGTGGGCACGCCGGTGATGCCCAACGCGATGGGACTTTCGATGAGCCCCGCCGCAATCGGGATGTTCGTGACGCTCGGCGACGCCTGTACCACGGCCGGCTGCAAGAGGATCGTGTCGGTCGTGTCCGCCGTGCCGAAGTTGACGTTCGCGAGCTGGTGCAGAATGAGATTCGCGCGCACGATCGTCGCCGACGAATCGATGAGCGCAGACGGCACGCTGAATCGCATGTAGATGCGGCTGCCCGGAATACCGCCCGCGGCGAGAATCCCTGGCGCCGGCAGTGGCGTTCCCTGCAGCACGAGGTCGAAGTCGGCCAGACTGCCGAAGCTCGGCGCGCCTCCCGATCCGGTCGTGTTGACGGATTTCTGCACGAACGAGTGCGAGGTGTCCACGAACCCGAAGTACTGGATCACCGAAGACAGAGCGCCCTCGCGGCTACCGATGTTGATCTGCGTCGGCTTGGCGCTCTGAATGCGCAGGCCTAACCGGATGCGCTTGCCCGCGCGAACGTGCTGGGCCACGAAGCCTGTGTCGAGCAAAATGTTGATCTGGCCCTTCACCGAATCGCGCGGCACCACTCGCTCGGCAATGGGCGGCGTGTTGAATCGTGCATGGACCGAGGCCGTGTCGGCGTCCGGCGCGTTCACGTCCACGTCATACACGAGAAACGTGACCGTATCGGGAACCAGAATCGTGTCCTTCGTCGTGTCCGTCGGCGCGATGACGGTGATTCTCACTCCCGCAGAGTCGATGCGCGTGAACGGGCGCGGTGCGGCCGCCGTATCCGTGTCGGGCAAATTGCGAATGAGCGAATCGAAGCGCAGCACCACCGCGGTCTGCACCGGGTCGCCGCCCTGCGTGTAGTTCGCCAACAGCAACTGCTGCTCGGTGCCGAGCGGCGGGAAGCCGATCACGGTCACCATCGTGTCGAAGGCGTCGGCGCCGGAAAGGATCACATCCTTCACGGTCAACGTGTCCGGACACAATGTCGGACACGCCGCGCCGCCCGCCAGGTTCTCCTGGCACGCGCCGAACACCGTGACCACTGCTACCAGTGCGCCCACGAACAGCAGCGCGCGACCCGGCTTACGAGAAACGAGCACTCCGACCTTCCACGCAGAGATGGTTCTGGCGCGCGCGACACGCCGCCTTACGGAGAACGGCGCGCCGGCTGATCACGAATGGTCGAGCGACTGCGGTGCGAACGGATGCGGAAGCAACGATGCAATGGTCCACCGAGACTCCCTGCCTCCGCGCGTACAACTCATGACTTCGATCGTTGGCGCGAGCTCACTCAATACTTGCCGGCAAATGCCACATGGCGGCGCGGGCTCGGCGGCATCGGTGGCGATCACAATGGCCTCGCACTCTCGCGCACCAGACGCGATCGCCGCCGCCATCGCCGCGCGCTCGGCGCACAACGATGCCGGATACGACGCGTTCTCCACGTTGCACCCCGCGAACACGCCTCCGTCGCTCGCCCTGAGCGCGGCACCCACGCGGAATCCCGAATACGGCGCGTACGCACGCTCGAGCGCCGCAAATGCCGCCGCACGCAGCGCACGCCAGTCGGAATCTGACGTGTGTGTCGACATACCAAGCGCAGTGGCGTCCGAAGCAGTTGGCGTCACGCGGCGAGCAGCTCCGCGAGGAACGAGACGCCGTGATCGCGGAAGTCGACGCCCAGCCATTCGGCGACTGTCACACCCAAGTCGGCGAATGTCGAACGCTCACCGAGCGAGCGCGGATGCACGCGCGGGCCCGCGACGAGCAACGGCACGCATTCGCGGGCGTGGTCGGTGGAAGACGTGGTCGGGTCGTTCCCGTGGTCGGCCGTCAGGAAAAGCAAATCGTCCTCGCGAAGTGCGCTTTCGATGGCAGGGAACGCGGAGTCGAACGCCCGCAGTCCTTCATAAAACCCCGCTGCGTCGTTCCGGTGCCCCCAAAGCTGGTCGAAATCTACTAGGTTGGCGAAGAGCAGCCCACCGTGAAGCGTAGATAAAGCGCGATGAATTTCGGCCAACCCGGCTGCATTGTCGGCCGTGTGCACGGACGCGATCGCTCGCTTGGCGAACAGATCATCGATTTTCCCCACGCCAAGGCGCGGAATGCCGCGCTCGGCGAGAGCGTCGAGCAGCGTGCGCTCGGGCGGCGCAATCGAAAAGTCGCGTCTGCCGGCAGTACGGCGATAGGCACCCGCTGGGCCCTCGAAGGGTCGCGCGATCACGCGCGACACATCGTTTGGCGCTACCAGCATGGCCCGCGCGATTTCGCACCCGGCGTAGAGATCTTCGAGCGGCACCACGCGCTCGTGCGCCGCCACCTGAAAAACCGAGTCAGCGCTCGTGTACACGATCCACTTGCCGGTGCGCTCGTGCTCGGCGCCAAATTGCGCGATGATTTCGGTTCCGCTCGCGGCGACGTTGCCCAACACACCGCGTCCCGTGCGCTCTGCGAACGCGGTCACGAGCTCGACGGGAAAACCGCGGGGGTAGGTCGGAAAGGGCCGCGCCAGACGGACGCCGGCGATTTCCCAGTGACCGGTCGTGCTGTCTTTCCCCGCCGACGCCGGTCGCATCGTGCCCCACGCAGCCGCTGGTCGTTGGGCGCAACGCATGCCGGCGAGCGGCGCAATGCATCCGAGTCCCGCGCGCTCCAAGTTGGGCAGATGCAGACCGCCCACTGCCTTCGCGAGATTGCCAAGCGTGTTGCTACCAACGTCACCGTAATCGGCGGCATCCGGCGCCGCACCGATGCCGACACCGTCGAGCACGAGGACAATTGCCCGGCGCATCACGGTGCGTTCACGTATTTGCGCGGCAGGCGCGACGCAAGGCCCGTGAGCATTTCGTACGGCGACAGGTCGCCGTCGCGCGCGACCGACGCGACGTCGCGCAACTCATCGCCGTCGCGGCCGATCAACGTGACCACGTCGCCTACTTCGCACGGCGCCTGAGTGACGTCGACCATTGTCATGTCCATCGTGACCACACCGACCACCGGCGCACAGCGTCCGCACACGAGTGCTTGCGCGCGGTTGCCCAGGATGCGGCGGTATCCGTCGGCGTAGCCCATGGGGAGCGTCGCAATGCGACGCGCGCCGTGCGCGCGATACGTCGCGCCGTAGCTCACGGTGTCGCCGTCCTCGAGCATGTGGATTTCGACGATGCGTGCGCGAAGACTCGCGACGTGCTCGGGCTGCACGAGAGCTCGCGAGCCTGAGCCGACGCCGTAGAGAAAAATGCCGGGTCGCGCCAGAGACCAGCGCGACATCGCGGTTCGCGCGAGCGCGGCCGAGTTCTCGGTATGCAAGAGCGCAGGGCGCGCGGGCAGTTGGGCGACGGCGTGCTCGAACCGGCGTTCCTGCTCGGCGAGCGAGCCGTCATCGAGATCGGCCGAGTGAAAGTGCGTGAACGCGCCCTGGGGTGGCGCCGTCACGAGCAGTGGGCGGAGACGATCCACCTCGTCCCAATGGACGCCTGCGCGATGAATGCCGGTATCGATGGCCAAGTGCCAATCCTCGCGGCCGGCGCCCAGCCTACGCCACGCCTCGATCTGTTGGGCGGTGCCGAGCGCTGGCGTTAGGCGGGCGGCGCGAAGGTCGGCGAGCTCATCGGAGGGCGCCGGAGTGAACACGATGATGGGCCGCGTCACACCGGCGTCGCGCAGTTCGCGTCCCTCTTCCAGCGTGGCGACACCGAATCCCCACGGCGACAGGGTCTCGAGCGCGCGCGCCGCGGCCACGGCACCAATCCCGTACGCATCGGCCTTGACCATCGGGAGGAGCGCGGCGCCACGGGTGGCCATCACGGCCCCATTGCGGCGTAACGCGCCTAGATCGATCTCGACCCAAGCGCGTGTCATCGACTCTCGCGTTGACGCATCATCGTTCGGGCGGGTAGTATACCGGCCCGGGAGGAGCGATGCAAGATAAACCAACGCTTGAAGATGCGCTCGCGCTGATGCGCGATCTGCGGGCGCGATGCGAGTGGGATCGCGCGCAAACGCACCAGTCCCTGCGGCCGTACCTGATCGAGGAATCGCACGAGCTCGACGACGCGCTTCGCACCGGCGACGTGAGCGCCATGCGCGAAGAGTTAGGCGACGTGTTGCTCCAGGTGCTCTTCCACTCGGTGCTCGCCGAAGAGGCCGGCGCGTTCGATGCGCACGACGTTGCGGCCGCATTGATCGGGAAAATGAAGCGGCGTCATCCACATTTGTACGGCGGCGGACCGAAGGAAGGCTGGGAGACGATGAAGGCGCGCTCGCGCACGTCGCTCACCGAGGGATTGCCATCTGGACTCCCTGCTTTGCACCGCGCCCAACGCCTGCAAGATCGCGCCGCCGGAGTGGGCTTCGACTGGCCCGACGTCGAGGGCCCGGCGCTCAAGGTGGAAGAAGAGTTGGGCGAAGTGCGCGAGCAGCTCGCGCGTCCCGCGAGCGACGCCGCGCGAGATGCGCTCGAGGACGAACTTGGCGATTTGCTGTTCGCCGTCGTGAACCTGTGTCGTCGCGCCAACGTCCATGCGGCGGTAGCGTTGGACCGGGCGAACGAGAAATTTGTGAGGCGATTCGGGGAAATGGAAAAGCTGGCTGGGGAGCGTGGAGCGAGTCTCGCTTCCTTCGACGCGAAGGGGCTGGATGAGTTGTGGAATGACGTTAAGCGAGGCGAGACAAAGCCTGGTGGAGCAGCGGGTTAGAACAAGCAGGGCTTGAAGTTGTTTCGCTCCCTTTTCCCTGTTCCCAAGCGTGAGCGCTTCACTCAGTGAGCGCCAGCGAGCGCTTCCCTGCTCACGGCCGCAACCGATTCATGAGTCTCGGAAACGCCACCGCTTCTCTCAGATGCGGCAGTCCGCAGATCCACGACACCGTGCGCTCGAGGCCGAGTCCGAATCCGGAATGCACGAAAGTGCCGTAGCGGCGCAAGTCCAAGTACCAGCCGTACGCCTCTTCGGGAAGTTTTTCGGCGCGGATGCGCGCCAGCAGCCGTTCGTAGTCATCTTCGCGCTGGCTGCCGCCGATGATTTCTCCATAGCCTTCGGGAGCGAGCAGGTCGTCGCACAGAACGGTGCGCGGGTCGGCGGGATTCTCTTTCATGTAGAACGCTTTCGCCTCACGCGGATAGTTCATCACGAACACGGGCTTGTCGTACTCCTCGACGATGAGCGATTCGTCTTCGGCGCCCAGGTCGTCGCCCCACACGGTTGGACTTCCCTTGCGTTTGAGCAGCGAGATCGCGTCGCCGTAGTCGAGCCGAACGAATGGGGGCGTGACACGTTCGAGCGGCGCGATGTCGCGCTCGAGCACTTTGAGATCGGCGGCGCAGCGGTCGAGCGAGCGGCGGACGAGGTACGAAACGAAGTCCTCCTGAAGCCGCATGTTGTCGTCGGAATCATTCCATGCGACTTCCGGCTCGATCATCCAGAACTCTGTGAGGTGTCGCCGGGTTTTTGATTTCTCGGCGCGGAACGTTGGGCCGAAGGTGTAGATGCGTCCGAACGCCGCGGCGGCGGCTTCGCCGTAGAGCTGTCCCGTTTGGGCGAGGTAGGCGATGCCTTCGTCGAAGTACTCTGTGGAAAAGAGTCCCGCTCGCTCGCCGATCGCCGCCGTGAGAATGGGCGTGTCCACGCGGAGGAACCCCCGCGCGTAGAAGAAATCGTGGATCGCTTGCTCGACTTCACTGCGGACGCGCGCGATGGCTCGCTGGCGCGGCGAGCGGAGCCAGAAGTGTCGATTGTCGAGGAGAAAATCGATGCCGTGTTCTTTCGGCTGAATCGGATAGTCGAGTGCACTCTCGCCGATGATCTCGAGATCGGTGACCGCCATCTCGAGTCCGCTCGGCGATCGCTCTTCGGCGTGCACCTCGCCGGTCATGGCGACCGAGGTCTCTATGGTTAGCGCCGCGAAACGTTCCCAGACGGCGGGTGCAATTTGCGTTTTGACGAGGACACCCTGAATGTGTCCCGTGCCATCGCGCATCACGACGAACGCGATTTTTCCGGACGAGCGCAGATGGGTGACCCATCCGCGCACGGTGACAGTGCGGCCGACGTGCTGTTTCAGCTCGTCAATGCGGGGAGTGCTCAATGTCATTGAAACGGTTAGAGTTACGGCAAAGGATCGGCAAGCTACGAACGACTGACACAAGTGTCAACTTATCACTGAATTCACGAGGTTTTTCCGCTAGCGTGCGTGATCGCGCAGGTTTACGATGGAGACACGTACATGACTCGAGGCGATGACGCGCGCGTGCGCACTACGGGAGCGTCGGCATCGAATGAGATGCAGCGCGGGCTCCGGCACGCGGCATGCCGCATGGTGTATGACCGATCGGTGGCGTCGTCGGTTCGTGCGACGCTCGAACACGTTCATCACGAGGCCGGCTGCGACGACAGCCGGCTCGGAAGACGATCAGAGATTCATGCCGCGACGTGTTACTGAACAGCGGCTCTGCTGCGACGGTGATGGCAGCGTACGTGCAGCAGCGTGCCGACGCGATCCGGCGGTTCCGGATCCACGCCCAACTCAATTGACCCGCCGGTCGCGCCCGTGAGCATTCGCTCGAAGTTAGGCGTAGGCCTCGTGGCCATCGCGCTCGTGTTGCTGGTGCCGCTGCTCCTGGCCCTGCAATCGCTGGAGAAGCTGCACTCGATCACCACGGTGCTGCAGAAACGCGAATTCGCCGCGTCCCTGCTGCTCAACCGCATGCGCTCCGGGACCGACGAGTTGCGGCGTCTCGATCTCTCGCTGGTTTTCCTGCACCAACCGCAAATCCGTGCGTCGATGGACTCGCAGCTCACGGTGCTCGCCGCGACATCGGACTCGCTGGCACACCTCGGAATGCAGGCGTCGTCGACAAAAATCGGGACGGCCGTCGCACAGGTCGCATCGTTCGTCCCCAGCGAATACGCCGCGGCCGCCGCGGGACAGGCCAAGATCGCCGACTCGGTGTCGACGCAGCACCTGATTCCCGCGATCGGCGCCACCGAGCGCGAGCTCACGTCGGCCGAAGGCGTGCTACGCGACCGATCGAGCCGGCTCGTCGCCTCGGCGACAGCCGAGACAGAGCAGGCGCGCAACGCGGCTGCGTTAGGCCTGGCGGTCGCGGCGACGCTGGCGCTCATCATATCGATCATGTTGTGGCGCACCATCGGCGGTCCGATCCGCGATCTCGAGCACGGCATGGCGGCAGTGGCCGACGGCAATTTCGGTTACCGCCTGCGCGTGACGCCGAGGCGACACGACGAGTTCGGCCATCTCGCGGAAAGCTTCCAGTCGATGTCGCAGCAGTTGGCGGCGCTCGACCGGCTCAAGGCGGAATTCGTGTCTGTAGCGTCGCACGAGCTCAAGACGCCGATCAACGTGATCCTGGGCTATCTGCAGTTGATCGACGAAGGCGTGTACGGACAGGTGTCGCCCAAGATGCACGAGATCGTGCGGACGCTCGATTCGCAAACGCGATCGCTGTCGCGCCTGGTGCAGCAGTTGTTGGACGTGAGCCGCTTCGAGGCGGGCGGCGGCAAGTTGGACCTTCGCCCAACGAACCTCGATGCGTTCCTCACCGAGCTCGAGGAAACATTCCGGGTGCTGTCGATGCAACGCGGGATCGATTTCCGTGTGGAGCGCACGGGGCCGCTGCCGGGCGAGGTGCTTTGGGATCCGGACCGCATCAGCGAGGTGTTAGGCAACCTGGTGGCCAACGCGTTCAAGTTCACCGAGCGCGGCGGATCGGTCGAGCTCCTGGTGGATGCGATCGACGAGCAAGTGCACCTGGACGTGCGCGACACCGGCGCCGGCATCCCTCCCCAGCAGCTCCCGCACATTTTCGAGAAGTTTTTCCAGGCCGACAATCAGGACGCCGCCGCGCATGGCGGCAGCGGCCTGGGACTGGCGATCGCGCGAGAGATCGTCGTCCTACACGGCGGACAGATTTCGGTGGAGAGCATCGTGGGTGTCGGCACGACGTTCCATCTCACGCTGCCGCTGCGCGCCGGCGGCCGCGTGCATGGCCGGCCGCGCAGACCGATTCTTGGAGTGCCCGCGTGAAGCGATGGTCGTTGGTGTGGCTCACGCTTGCCCTCGCCGCGTGCGCCACCACTTCTGCTCGACGCACGATGCCGCCCGCCGTCGACGATTGGATCGGCACGATCGCCGGAGCCAAGAACCAGGTCGCCCTTGGCCACTTCGACGATGCGGACAAGGCGCTGTATGAATTCATGCAGCGGTATCCGTCGAGCCCCGAAGCGCGCGAAGCCACGTTCTGGCGCGCGTTGTTCAAGCTCGATCCTGCGAATCGCGGCGGCAGTCCGCGGGCGGCCACCGAGCGGTTAGACGAATACCTGGCGGACACGACTGCGTCCCTGCACCGCGCCGAAGCGTCCACGCTTCGCCGCATCGCGGCCGCGTTCGACTCGCTTGCCCAGCGCGCGCCCGTGGTGGCCGTGAACGATTCGGCGCGTCTGGCGGACGCGCAGAAGGCGCAGGAGCGGGAAGATGAGATGCAGAAGGAGATCAAGACGTTGAAGGACCAGTTGGACAAGACCAACGCGGAGTTGGAGCGGATCAAGAAGCGGCTGCAGGAACGAGGCCCGTAAGGCAGGGAAGCGCGCGCTGGCGCGCGCGTGGGGACACGGGAACGGGGAAAGGGCCAATCACACGACGCTTCCGTTCGCGGCCATTGATGTATTTCCTCTCTCTGTTCCCTATTCCCATTCCCCGTTCCATTTTGTCTGAGCGCGCTGAGGGAAGCGCTGCGCTGAGGGAAGGGGGAAGCGGTGGCGACGACGCCTGAGGGGCAGAATAACATCAGTGGTATGCCCGCGGAGAGTTTGACGCGGTGGTGCACTCTCTCCTCGAAGTCCATCGATGTTGTTCCACCCCTCTTCCCTTTTCCCGCAGCGCAGCGCTTCCCTCAGCGCACGCCAGCGCGCGCTTACCCGACTCTAAACAGCTCTATCGCCCGCGCGTATCTCTCGCCTAACGCCGCTCTCAACAACACGTTCTCGCGGCGCCGGAGATCCGGATCGGACGCCAGGATGTCCTCGGCCGTCGCCCGGGCCATCGCGAACAACGCTTCATCCTTGATCGGATCGGCGATGCGGAACGTGGGCTCGCCGCTTTGCTGCGACCCGAACAAGTCGCCCATGCCGCGCAAGCGGAGGTCGGCGCGGGCGATCTCGAAGCCGTCGTCGCTGTTGACGAGGATCTCGAGGCGGGCGCGGGTCTCGGGGCCGGGGTCGCCCAACAGAATGCAATAGCTCGACGCGGCGCCGCGGCCGACGCGGCCGCGGAGCTGGTGGAGCTGCGACAGGCCGAACCGCTCGGGGTGCTCGATCACCATCACCGTTGCGTTAGGCACGTCGATGCCCACCTCGACCACCGTGGTCGCCACGAGCACGTCGATTTCGTGGGCGACGAAGCGGCGCATCACGGCATCGCGTTCGTCGGTGGGAAGCCGGCCGTGCAGCAGCGCCACGCGACGGTGGGCGAAGGCGCCGCTCGCGAGCTCGTCGTGCATCGTCACGGCGGCCTTGAGGTCGGTCTTCTCGGATTCCTCGATCACCGGATACACCACGTACGCCTGGCGGCCTTGGGCCAGCTCACGTTCCACCGCGGCGAGGACGACGGCGCGACGCGACGACGGGCGGAGCAGCGTCTTGACCGGGATGCGGCCCGGCGGCCGCTCGTCCAATACGCTGATGTCGAGGTCGCCGTACGCGGTGAGCGCGAGCGAACGCGGGATCGGCGTGGCGCTCAACAGCAGGACGTCGGGCCGGCTCGACGGCGCGGCGCCGGCCTTGGCGCCTAACGCTGCCCGCTGCTCCACGCCGAAGCGCTGCTGTTCGTCAATCGCCACGAAACCCAACCGGCCGAAGCGCGTGCCCTCCTGCACCAACGCGTGCGTGCCGACGGCGATGAGCGGCTTGGCGCCCGCCAGGCGAGCGGCCCGCGCGCGCCGGTCGGCGGCGGACAAACTCCCGGTGACGAGCACGGGCTCCAGGCCTAACGGAGCGAGCAGCCGGCCGAACGTGCGCGCGTGCTGCTCGGCCAGGAGCTCGGTGGGCGCCATGATCGCCGACTGATAACCGTTCTCCAACGCGAGCAGCGCCGCGAACAACGCCACGATGGTCTTGCCGCTGCCCACGTCGCCCTGCAGCAACCGATGCATCCGGCGGTCGCCGCACATGTCAGTCACGATCTCGCGGATCGCCCGCGTCTGCGCGCCGGTGAGGTCGAACGGCAGCGCGCGCTTCAAACGACTCGTGAGATCCCGCTTGTTCACGAACGCGATGCCGGCGCGGCGCTCGCGCGCCAGCTCCTTGGCCCGAAGCTGGAGCAGACTCACGAACAACAGCTCCTCGAGCGCCAACCGCGAACGACCCACCTCGGCCTCGGCGAGCGTCGATGGCCGATGCACCATGCGCAGCGCCTCGCGCAACGGCGGCACGCCGGCGCGCTCCATGAGCTGGCGCGGCAACGACTCCATGACTAACGGAAGCAGCGAGTCGAGGTGCGCGTGCACGATGGCGCGAATCTGCTTGAACGACAGGCCTTCCGTAGCCGGATACACCGACAGCACGCGCCCGCTTGCCACTTCGTCCACCTCGGTGCCGGCGCCCAGGTTCACCATCTCGCGCGGCTGCAGTTGCCGGCCGTGGAAGAAGCGCACGCGGCCGGTGGCCAACAACACGTCGTCCTTGGCCACCACGCGGTCGAGAAACGGCTGGCCCGGCCACGCGGCTTCGATCAGCCCGGTGCGATCCTTGAGCACGGCCTGAAAGATCCGCAGGCCCTTGCGCGTCGGAATGATCCCCTTCGAGATGACGGTGCCAATCACCGTCGCATCCATGCCCGGCGCGAGCGTGGAAATCTTGGCGATGGTGCTCGCGTCGTGATAGCGATGCGGGAGATGGTACAACAGGTCGCGCGCCGTGCGGACGCCGAGTCGCCCCAGCGCTTCGGCGCGGCGCGGGCCGACGCCCTTCAGGTACGCAACGTTGGTGTCGAGACTCGCCACAAGTCGTGCGTTAGGCGCTACTCGGCGAACAGATCGCGGGAATACTGCGCGGCATCGAACGGAACGAGGTCGTCGGCTTTTTCTCCGACGCCCACGAACTTGACCGGCACGTCCAGCGCTTCGTGGACGGCCACCACGATGCCGCCGCGCGCCGTGCCGTCGAGCTTCGTGATCACGAGACCGGTGAGCGGAACCGACGCGGAGAACGATCGCGCCTGCGCCACCGCGTTCTGGCCGATCGTGCCGTCCAACACCAGCAGCGTTTCGTGCGGCGCGCCGGGCAGACGCTTGCCGATCACGCGCGCCACTTTCTGTAGCTCCGACATCAAGTCGTCCTGCGTGTGCAGACGGCCGGCGGTATCCACGATCACGACGTCGGCGCGCCGCGCGACCGCGGAGTCGATCGCGTTGAACGCCACCGCGGCCGGATCGCTGCCCGCGGCGCTGCCCACGAAGTGCGCACCCACGCGATCGGCCCACACGCGCAATTGATCGATCGCACCGGCGCGATACGTGTCGCCGGCAGCGACCACCACCTGCTTGCCTTGACGACGCAACCGCGCCGCGAGCTTGGCGATGAACGTCGTCTTCCCTGCTCCGTTCACGCCCACCACCAGAATCACCGTGGGCACGGCACCGATGGCGATGGACGGGTCGCTCTTGCCGGCGCGCAGGGACTGCTCGACGCCCGTGCGCAGCGCGCCCAGGAATTCGTCCTGCGTGCGCACGAGACCCTGCTTCGCCGCCGACTCGACGTCGCTCACCAGACGCACGCTCACCGGCACGCCGAAGTCCGCGTCGAGGAGGAGCTCCTCGAGCTGCTCGAGCGATCCGGCGGTGACCCCGCCGCGCACGAGCACGCCGACGTCGAACAGCGCGATGTCCCTGAGGCGCTGCCAGAGCGAGCGTCGCGGTGCATCGTCGGCGCGGCGAAGAATGCGCATGAAGTCCCGGGTCGAATTGAGTGAGGCGCCTAACGGAGGCCGCGCTTGCGGCGCAGCAACCACTCCGCGCACAACGCGCCGATGAGCAGCACGTAGCTCCACCAGCTGTCGCGCAATCGCGGCTGATCCCCGAACGCCGTCGCCCCGCCTACCGCGCCGGCTTTGACCGCGCTCGCACGCGGTAGCAACTCGCGCGACGGATTCACCACCAGCACCGCGGCGCCGCCCGCGACATGCACGTCGTACACGCCGGGCGCCAGCGCGTCGGTTCGAGCAACCGTCGCCCCTCCGCCGAACCGCAGCGTAACCGAATCATCCCTCGTCGTACCTCGGCGACGCAGCACGAGGCGCACCAGACTGTCCTTCGACGCGCCGGTGCCGCGCCGCCAGCGAACGGGGTCGCCGGCACGCAGGACGCCCTCCGCCGGCATCGCCGCACGCGGATCCGGTCGCTCCGCGCTCAACCAATCAAATATACTCCCCCACAATGCGACGAACGCGTCGGCGCTCGCGCCGCCGCGAAACTGCCATCGCCAGAGACCCGACGCACTCACGACGACCACCCGGCGCCCACCCGCTGATCCTCCCGCCACCGCGGATCGACGATCGTACTGGCGAGCTCGGGCCACCGTGAGCGCATCCCACTCGCCGGTCGGCGCGCGGGGTGACACCGAGATGGGCGCCAAGCTGTCCCACACGATGCCCGCGAGCGCGCCCGCGAGCGGAGAAGGCGGCGCATCCACGGCGTACCACTCGCCGGTCGTGTCGCCGGACGGAACGATCAGCGCCAGCGATCCGGTCATTGCCGTGCGGGGCGCGCCGAAATAGCTCGTGTCGCCGTGCAGAATCGCCAGGGGCGCGTCGTGCATCGCGCCCTTCACCGTGGCCTCGTCCACCGGCGCGAGCGACCCGTCCTGGCGCCACTGGCCCGGCGCCACACGATAGTACGCACGCGTAGGCAGCGCGACCGCGCCGCGCAGCACCGGCAACACGAATCGCGCATCGAAATCCGGCGACGTGGACGCCAACACCGCGCCCGCCGCTCGCGCCACGTCCACGGCCACGCCTAACGTGTCGTTGCGCGGCTCGCGGTCGCCGGACACCGACACCACCGCGTCGAGCACCGACGGACCCACCGGCCCCGAGATCGGCGCCCGCACGGTGATCGATCGCTCGGCGCGGGCGGGCATGGAGTCGAGCGGCACCGACGTGAGCACGCGGCCGCCGAGGAGGATGCGCAGCGCGCCCGAGGGCGTGGCGAGGGAATCGGCGCGCACGGTCACGCGCAGCTCCACCGTGTCGCCGCTCACGGCGGCGCGCGGCGCGTCCAGCGCCACGATGCCGACATCCCGCGCCGCGGGGTGCGGCAGCACCACGATGCGCGACCCGGCGGGGAACCCGGGCAGCGCCGCCGGATCGTCGAGCTCGCCGTCGGTGAT
>DATEHK010000107.1:0-5826 GCA_035279625.1 Gemmatimonadaceae bacterium | reverse complement strand
CCCTCGCCGGCGCGGCCGTGCCGTTAGGCAGCGCGTTAGGCGCGCTCGAGTCGGGCGCGATCGCGGACGGTGAGGCGGCGCCGGTGATCGAGTGGATCGGCTGGTGCGTGCGGCTCATCGCCGAACATGACGCGCTCCACGGCCAGCTCGTGGGCGGCGCCACTCGGGGCGATACGCCGAGCGGCCGCGTTACCCTCAGGCAGCTGAGCGCGCGCTCGCCGGCGGCGGCCTCGTTGCTCGCGCGCATCGACGTGATCGCCCGATGCGCGGCGGAGTTTGCGACGGCAATGGACTTCCGCTTTCTGTTCGACCCGGCGCGCAGGTTGTTCGCGATCGGATACCAGCAGAGCACGCACTCGCTCGACGGATCCTACTACGATTTGCTGGCATCCGAAGCACGTCTCGCGAGCTTCATTGCCGTCGCCAAGAACGACGTCCCGGTGGAGCACTGGTTCCGTTTGGGGCGCACCCTAACGCACGCCGCGGGCGCGACGGCGCTCGTATCGTGGAGCGGGAGCATGTTCGAGTACCTCATGCCCGTGCTCGTGATGGAGTCGCTGCCGTTCACGGTACTCGACCAGACCTATCGCGGTGCGGTGCACCGGCAGATCGCATACGGCGCGACTCGCGGCGTGCCGTGGGGCGTGAGCGAGAGTGCGTACAACCTCCGCGACCGGAATCTCACGTATCAGTATCGCGCCTTCGGCGTTCCCGATCTCGCGCTCAAGCGCGGACTGGCGCGCGATCTCGTGGTCGCGCCTTACGCGACGGTTCTCGCCGTGATGGTGAATCCGCAGGACGCGCTGGCAAACTTGCGCACGCTCGAGCGCAATGGCGCGCTCGGGCCCTACGGATTCCGCGATGCCCTCGACTATTCGCGTCCCGAGCCCGGGCGACGGTACGCGGTGGTTCGCACCTACATGGCGCATCACATCGGCATGGGACTCGTTGCGCTCACCAACGCGCTCGCCGCCGACGTGTGGCAACGCCGCTTTCACGCCGACGCGATGGTGCGATCGGCGAGCTTGCTGCTGCACGAGCGTATTCCGCGACGGCTCGAGCTGCAGGACACGCAGGTCTCGCGCGCCGACGAGGCGCCGCCGGCCTCCGACATGGAACGGGCCGCGGTGCGTGAGATCGACACGCCGGACACGCCGCAGCCGCACATCGCACTGTTAGGACGTCCGCCGTACACGATCATGGTGAGCCACGCCGGCGGGGGCTACAGCCGATTCGAGGATCTCGCGGTCACACGCTGGCGCGCGGACGGCACGCGAGATCAGAGCGGACAATTCTGCTATCTGAAGGACATCACGCGCGGGGCGGTGTGGTCCGCGGCACACCAGCCCGTGTGCGCCGAGGCCGACTGGTACAAGGCGTTGCTTGCCACGGATCGCGTCACCTTCCATCGCGCCGACGGCGACATCGAAACGCGCACGGAAATCGGCGTGGTGCCGGACGACGCGGCGGAAGTCAGGCGAATCGTCGTGACCAACAACTCGGACCAATCGCGCGATGTGGAGCTGACGAGCTACGGCGAGATCGTGCTCGCGCCGCCGGATGCGGACCGGGCACATCCGGCATTCGGGAATCTGTTCGTCGAGACGGAATGGCACGCGTGGTGCTCGGCGATCACGGCCATTCGTCGTCCGCGCTCGCCCGACGACCGGATGCTGTGGTGCGTCCACGTGGTGGACACGGGTCCGGAGCGCGTCGGCCTAACGACCTGCGAGACCGACCGGGCGCGCTTCCTCGGCCGCGGCCGCTCGACGCGCGAGCCGGTGGCGCTCGAAATCGACGGTGCGCTTTCCGGCACGACCGGTGCCGTGCTCGATCCGATTTTTGCGTTGCGCACGCGCGTTCGACTGGCGCCGGGCCAGTCGGCATCGGTCGCGTTCACCACGCTCGTCGCCACGAGCCGCGAGCGCGCGTTCGAGCTTGCCGGTCGGTATCACGATCCGCACGCGGCGCAGCGCGCGCTGGATCTGGCGTGGACGTCGGCGCAAGTGGAACTGAACGAGCTCAAGATCAGTCCGGCGGACGCAGCGGGTTTCCAGGAGCTCGCCGGCAATCTGTTCTACTCGTGCCCGGAGATGCGCGCGCCGCAATCGGAGCTTCGCCGCAACGACGGCTCGCAAGCCCGGCTCTGGGCTAACGGAATCTCGGGCGACTGGCCGATCGTCCTAGCGACGATCGACTCGGCGGAAGGCCTGCCGACGCTGCGCCAACTCTTCGCCGCGCATCACTTCTGGCGACGCCACGGCATGACGGTCGATCTCGTCGTGCTGAACGAACAGGCGCACACGTACATGCAGGTGCTGAACGACCAGATCATTGCCACGCTGTTCGCATCGAGCGACTCGAGCATTACCGACCGGCCGGGCGGGGCGTTCGTGCGACGCCGGGATCTGCTCAGCGCCGCGGATCTGTTGATGCTGCGTGCGACGGCGCGCGTGTACGTGCCGTGCGATGGCCGATCGCTCGGTCGGATCATCGAGGCCTCAAAGCCGGCCGAGGAGCGTGACGAGATTGATGGCGGCGAATTCTCCACGCCGCTGCGAGCATCCGGTCGGCGCGCCGCGCAGGCCGTGCATCCCATCTGGGGACTGGGCTCGCATCTTCGCACAGAAAGAGGGTCGAGGGGGTCGCGCGTGTCGCAACCCTCCCGGCGCGTGTCCGACACGCCCGTTAGCAGCACATCGCGCGCGCCAGACTCGAATGGTTTCGGCGGCATGGCGGCCGACGGCGCCTACGAGATCACGGTGCGCGGCGACCACGTGCCGCCGGCCCCGTGGTCGAACGTCATCGCCAATCCGCGCGGCGGTTTCATCGTCACCGAGCGCGGCGCGGGGTTCACGTGGGCCGGAAGCAGCTACCTGTTTCGCCTAACGCCGTGGCACAACGACCCGGTGACCGATCCGGTGGGCGACGCGCTCTATCTGCAGGATGACGAGAGCGGCGACGTGTGGAGCGCGACGCCGGCTCCGGTCCGCGACGACACGCCGTACGTGGTGCGCCACGAGCCGGGACAGTCGTTGTTCGAGCACGAGCACGCGGGGATCACCACCCATCTCACGTGCGGCATCGCCGAGTCCGACGCGGTCAAGATTTCGGTGCTGCGGGTGACGAACGGTGCCGCCCGGCGACGCCGGATCATCCTGACCGCGTACACGGAGCTCACGCTCGGCGTGCAGCGGGAGCATACGCAGCATCAGGTGCGCACGTCGTTCGATCCGGCGCTGGGCGCGATGTTCGCGCAGAACACGTTCGATCCCGAGTTCGCCCACTGGGTCGCGTTCGCGGCGGTGAGCGAACGCGTGATCGCGTACACGGGCGACCGGCGCGAGTTTCTGGGCCGGAACGGTACGCCTGACGCACCGGCGGCGCTCGAGCGCGCGTTGTCGGCCGGCGGATCGGCGAGCGTGCGGCCGAAGCTGCTCGGCGCGGTGGGCGTGGGCCTCGATCCGTGCGCGGCGCTCCAGTGCGAGATCGACATCGGACCTGGTGAGACCTGCGAGCTGGCGGTCATTCTCGGCGCGGCCGAGAACGACGGCGAGGCGCGCGAGCTGGTGGCACGATATCGGAGCGTTAGGCGGGCGCGGCCGGCAATCGCCAGGACTGTGGCGAGTTGGGCGGACAGGCTCTCGGTGATCACCGTGCGCACGCCGGAACCGGCCTTCGATGCGATGCTCAACCGCTGGACGTTGTATCAAGCGCTCTCGTGCCGCATGTGGGCGCGGTCGGCGCTGTATCAGAGCGGCGGGGCATATGGATTCCGCGATCAACTGCAGGACGTGATGGCGTTCGTGTACGCCGCGCCGGCAGTCGCGCGGGAACACATCATCCGTGCCGCGGGCCGGCAATTCGTGGAGGGGGACGTGCAGCACTGGTGGCACCCGGGAAGCGGACGCGGCGTGCGCACCAGGTTCTCGGACGACATGGCGTGGCTCCCGTACGTGGTCGATCACTACGTGCGCATCACCGGCGACGCTTCCGTACTGGATGCGAGGGCGGCGTTTCTCGCGATGCGGGCGCTCGAGCCGGGCGAGCAGGAGGCGTACGAAGTGCCCGGCGTGTCGAGCGAGAGCGGGACGGTGTACGAGCACTGCGCGCGCGCGCTGCGGAAGGCGTGCACGACCGGCGCGCACGGCCTGCCGCTCATCGGGGGCGGAGATTGGAACGACGGGTTCAATCGGGTCGGCATCGACGGTCGCGGCGAGAGCGTGTGGCTGGCGTGGTTTCTCATCACCACGCTGCGCGCCTTTGCGCCGTACGCGGCGGCGCGCGGCGACGGCGCGCTGGCGGCCGAATTCCTAACGCAGGCCGGCGCGTACGCGCGCGCGGTGGAGTCGGACGCGTGGGACGGCCGCTGGTACCGCCGCGCCTACTTCGATGACGGCACGCCACTCGGCACGGCGTTAGGCGACGAGTGCAAAATCGACTCGTTGGCCCAGAGCTGGAGCGTCATTTCGGGCGCCGGCGATCCGGAGCGGCAATCGCGCGCGATGCGCTCGCTCGAGACGCATCTGGTGCGCGACGATGCGCGGCTCGTGCTGCTGCTCGCTCCGCCGTTCGATCGCACGCCCCATGATCCAGGCTACATCAAGGGCTATCTGCCGGGCGTGCGCGAGAACGGCGGCCAGTATACGCACGCCGCGCTCTGGGCGGCGCTCGCGACGGCGCGGCGGGAAGACGGCGATCGGGCGTTCGCGTTGTTCCAGATGCTCAACCCGCTCACGCGCTCGCGAAGCGAGGCCGATGCGGACGTGTACAAGGTTGAGCCCTACGTCGTGGCCGCCGACATCTACGCAGCCGAGGGCCACGTTGGGCGAGGCGGGTGGACGTGGTACACCGGATCCGCGAGCTGGATGTATCGCGTGGGCGTGGAGACGATTCTCGGTTTTGTGAAGCGTGGCGATCAGCTCACGATACGTCCCTGCATTCCGCGCGAATGGCAGGAGTACGTCATCGAGTATCGCCATGGCCGCAGCCTGTACGTGATCGTCGTCCGTGTGAGCGACGACATGGCGGCCGGCACCGCCACCGTCAGCCTCGACGGGGTAACGCTCGACGGTGCAGGAATCCCGCTGGCCGACGACGGATCACGACACGACGTCATCGTGCTCGCAGGACGGGCCGATGCGTGCGTGAGCGCGCCAGTCACGGATGCGGACTCCGTGGACTTTGCCTAACGACTTCGTTCCGCGTGGTGGGCTTCTTCGCTCTGTTTGAAACGATGGTCGTGCGCGAATTTCGGGATTCGGCGCGACAAGCGGCGGGATCGCTGCGCGTGCGCGAGTAAAGGCGGGGGCTGGGTGACTACGACATTGAACGCGGACAACGGCGTAGTCACTCGGCCCTCGCCTTTACTCACGCACGCGGAGCGATGCCGCTCGTCACGCCGACTCCCGAAATTCCCGGAAGACCCAAAACAAGAAAGTCCTGCCGTGTCCGTTTGTGTCCGGATTCGTCCGCGAGAGTCGCGAAGAAGACCGAGAGCGGTGACGGAAGTGCGAGATGGCGCTTAGTCGCTTCATGTCGCGCGTCCCCTCCGACGCGGAAAGCCGTTAGTCCGCCGCGAGCGCGCGGGCCGGGTCGGCGCGCGCGGCACGGCGCGCGGGGATCCAACTCGCCAGCATCGTGATGCACACGAGTGCCAAGGGCGCGGTCACGATCGTCGTCAGTGCCGGGCCGGACAGTCCCGAGACTAACGACTCGATGTAGCGGGCGAGGAGCAGGAACGCGACCGCGCCGATCACCACACCGGTGCCGGCGAGCATGGCGCCCTGTCGCGTCACGAACATGGCTACTCGCGCGGGAATCGCG
>DATEHK010000106.1:0-17726 GCA_035279625.1 Gemmatimonadaceae bacterium | reverse complement strand
CAACGTCACGTGCGGAATGAACCGCGCCTCGTATCGTGCGTCACTCACGGGAAAGTACAGATCGGTGGCCGACGGCATGTAGAGCACGGGCACCTTGATCGAGGCCAGTGCCTTCTCGACGCTGCCGCCGAATCCCTTCGTCTGTCCCACATCGTGCCGCTCCCACGTACGCGCCTGGAGAATGAGATCGTTGGGGTCGGCTTGATCGAGGAAGTGGCGAATGAGGTTGGCGCGGAATGTCTCGAGCGATGTCGTGTCGCCCGGACCTGTCTTCCACAACTCGTCGTGCCACCACTGCTGCGAGAAGAGCCAACCCGCCCAGGTCGAGGCGAAGAGCTCGACGCCGCGCGTTGGGCGAGTCGTGTAGTCGCCGCCGTGGAAGGCCGAGTCCAATTCGATCGCGCCGATCTCCGCCTCGAGCCTAACGATGCCGTGCGGCCAGCACTTGGCGGTGCCGGACGTCGCCACGATCTTGTCGGCGAAGTCCGGATAGCTCACCGCCCACTGAAACGCCTGCTCGGCGCCCATCGAGAAGCCGATGATCGCCTTGAGGTGCGTGATGTGGAGACTGTCGACGAGCAGCCGGTGCACGGCCTCCACGTTGTCGCGGATCGTGGCTAACGGAAACCGTGGACCGTGAAACGGCTCCGGCGTGTTGCTCGGACTCGATGAGTGGCCGTTGCCGAACAGCTCCGTTGCGACAAGGAAGAGCTTCGTGGTGTCGAGCGCCAGCCCCGGCCCAATGAGCCATTCGTAGCCGTGGTGGTCGGCCATGTAGTGCGACGGCAGTAACACCGCGTTATCACGCGCGGCATCGAGATGGCCGAACGTGCCGTAGACCACCTTGACGTTCGGGACGGTGGCACCGCTCTCGAACGTGAAATGATCCATGACGAACGCGTGATGCTCGGCATGGTCGATGCCCTGAGCGCTGGCGGAGATCGGCGCGGCGGCAAGGGCGATCGCGGCCACCGCGGAAGCGAATCGTGACACGAGCTTTCCGATGTGAAGGAGTCGGGCGAAACTAGCCGCCGCCAGGGACTCACGCCAGCGCGAGCCGTCGTGGAGGGTTATCGAGCCG
Source organism: Gemmatimonadaceae bacterium (assembly GCA_035279625.1). Taxonomy (GTDB): domain Bacteria; phylum Gemmatimonadota; class Gemmatimonadetes; order Gemmatimonadales; family Gemmatimonadaceae; genus JADGGM01. The sequence continues at coordinate 16,645 of DATEHK010000106.1, read as the reverse complement.
CCGATTCCGATAGCCCCGGCCCTTGCGAGCCGGGACTAACGGACCATCCACCGCGAGCTCCACGACTCTATTGCTGTCCCGAGCTCTTCCCCAGGGCGACGAGCAGCTCGTCCAGCTGGTCGAACGTCTCGACCATGGCATCCTGTGCTCCGGTGCCCGCCGCGTCGAGCGCTTCCTTCGACGGATAGGTCTCGCGCAAAACCACCAGCGTCTTGCCGCTCTGTTCCTCGAAGGTCACCGTGGTGACGGACCCGCCCTCACCACCTTCGTCATTGCTCCACGCGAGGCGCGAATTCGGCTTCACCTCGACATACGTGCCGAAAAACGCGACAGGCTCGGGGCTCGCGTCGAATACCAAGCGGTACTTGCCTCCGACTCGAGCATCCACCTCGCAGGACAGCAGCGTCATTCCCATCGATTGGGGCACCCACCACCGCTTGAGCAACTCGGCCTTGGTGAATGCCTCGAACACGATGCGCGCCGGGCCGTTGAGGGTCCGCGTGACAACCACCTCACGGTCCGACTTCCGTTCCACCGTGGTGCGGTTCTTCACCGCGCCGGGTTTACTTTCGATTTTTGCGCTCATCTCTCTTCTCCTGTCGTGTGAGTTCCTCGACAACCTTGTCCAACTCGTCGAAGCGTTCGTCCCAGCGGCGGCGGTACCGTTCGAGCCACGCCGTCTCGTCCTCCAATCGGCGCGGGCCTAGCTGGCACGTGCGCACGCGCCCGATCTTCTTCGTGGTGACGAGCCCCGCCTGCTCCAGAACGCCGACGTGCTTCTTCATGCCCGTGAGCGTCATGTGGTACTTCGCGGCGAGATCCGTGATCGACGCGTCGGCTCGTCCGAGCTGCTCCAGCACGCCACGCCGCGTGGCGTCCGAGAGCGCGGCGAACGACGTATCGAGTCGGGTCGTGTTATACTGAACCATATGGTTCAGTATATAATATCATCGTTCGCGGCGTGCAAGGGGTAGCCGCGAAGGACGATGCACCCTACGATCTCGGCAGCGCGCGCGCATCTTCATGCTAGTGCCGACTTCGCGGTCGTCGCCGTCCCTTTCTCTCAGGATTGCGTGTGAAGACTCTGATCTGGTGGTCGCCGAGTCGAAGGAGCTCATCGCGGCCTTCACGATCATCCAGGTGAATTCGCTGGAAGACGCGATCGAGTGAGTGAAGCGCGCGCCGAACCTCTCCGCGGACGGCGAGGGCGAAGTCGAGATCCGCACGCTGATGGACCTCGAGGATTTCGGTGAGGCCTTCACGCCGAACCCCGAAATCGCGAAGGTAAAGTTTCTAGAAGGGGCAGCCTGGCTGTAATTTCCGTGCGTTCCCCTGAACGCAGCTTGCACCCCATCGAAAGGAACATCGCCATGTCGAAGGTGATCGCAATCATGTCCATGTCGCTCGACGGCTTCGTGGCCGACCGCGACGATGGCGTTGCCGAAGTGTTCGACTGGTACTTCACTTCGGGCGACGTCGAATTCAACACCGGAGGGTCGGACCCCATGACCTTCAAGGTGTCCGCGGCGAGCGCCGAGCACCTTCGCGGTCTCACGTCGGGACTGGGCGCCATGCTCACCGGTCGACGCACGTTCGACGTCGCGGAAGGCTGGAACGGCAATCACGCGTGGGGACCGGCGTTCGTCCTAACGCACGAGGTCCCCGCCGGATGGCCGAGGCCTAACTCGACGGTGCGCTTCGTGAGCGACGGCGTCGAAAGCGCCGTGAAGCAAGCGAAGGCAGCGGCTGGCGGGAAATCCGTTGGGGTCCACGGTGCGGACGTCATCCAGCAGTGCTTGAACGCCGGGCTCCTCGACGAGATTCACGTGGATGTCGCGGCGGTGCTACTCGGCTCCGGCGTTCGACTGTTCGACCATCTGATCGGCACGCCAACCGTGCTCGGCCATCCGACGGTGATCGCGGGCGTGGGCGTTACGCACCTGCGCTACCCACTCATTCCATCTCGTCGAGGTTGGCCGTCGGACCGAGCGCCGAAGCGTCGATCGTGATCGATGAAGCCCAACTATGGCAACGGCGATTGGCAAGCCAGGCGAACAACCGCGCGTGGACGCTCGCCGAGTCGCTCTCGCGCACGCGCGAAGAAGACGAAGAGATGCTGCAGGCGGCTCACGCAGCGATGTACTTCTGGAACATCGTTGGCACGCCCAAGAACCGAGCGCACGCCGCGCAGCTCGTCGCGCACGTCTACGCGCTACTCGGCTCGGGATCGTTGGCCAGGACGTTTCTCGAGAGATCTCAGCCGGTGTTCCTGGGAGAGGGAGCGGAGCCCTGGGAGGTGGCGATGGCGCACGCGGTCGCAGCCAACGTTGGCGCCGCGACCAACGATGCACAAGCGCATCGTGAACACTACGGAAAGGCTCTCAGCCTGCTCGACGACCTCCCTGATGTCGAGCGAAAGATCCTCGGCGCAACGCTGCGCGTGGTGCCGACGCCTAACGACCTCTCGGACTGACACATGGTGGGCGGTCATCCGCGTTTTTTCGTTGGGGTCTTCGGGGAATTTCGGGATTCGGCGTGACAGGAGGCATCGCTCCGCGTGCGTGAGTAAGGGCGGCGGTCGAGTGACGACATGAGGGCTCACGATGGCGCGCGTGGAGGGCTTCCTCGCTCTGTCACAAGGGATAACGAAAAGGAAACTGGAAGGATCGCTCGGCGGCGCGAGGCGCAGTGCGATCACGGTGGTGAGAGCAGTTGGTTGTTGGTGAAAAACAGCACAGCGGTGTCGTTGCCGATTCACTCTCGTTTAGGCACGCCCTAGCAATCGGATGCGCCACGACCGATGAAGCGAGTCGCATCATTGCTCGGGGTCCCCTAGCCCTTCTATTTGGTTCAGCGACTTGGTAGCGGACAGAACATGCGCGCCGATGAGCTCGTCCCCAGCCGAGGCTTGACCGAAGATACACCGAACTACTATAGTATGGGGCCAATTCGAACCCATGAACTGGATCCGGAGAAACCCCCCATGGACGACAAGTCGCGGTTTACGAAATACTGGACAACCGAGTCGAAGACCACGCGCAATGTGCTAGCAAGGATTCCGGAGAGGTCCAATTACCGGCCCGATCCCAAATCGCGCACCGCACAGGAAATTGCGTGGCAGATCGTTGGCGAGGAGAGCATGCTCCTCGAGTCGCTCGAGAGCGGCAAAGGCGTGTGGACGCCGACGCCATGCCCGCCAACGATGAAGGAAGTCCTGAACGCATACGAAAAGCAGAGCGCCGGATTGATTGCACGGTTGAATGCCCTCCCGGCCGCGCGATGGACAGCCGATGTCGATTTCTTCGGCAGCGAACGGCCGGCTTCGGACATGGCGTGGAGCTTTCTCTTCGACATCGTGCATCACCGCGGGCAGATCACGACATACTTGCGGCCGATGGGCTCCACCGTGCCGCAGATTTACGGGCCGAGTGCGGACGAGCCGTAAGCGGGCGCGTCCGTTAGGCGCGGGCGACCGGGCGCTGCCAAGCTATATGATCCGTCACTTCGCGAGGCGCTTGCGAATTGACGCCAGTTCGCGCCTGCGCGCCGGGCTCGCCTCTGGATACGACAGGTCCAGTCGCTCGAGCATGTCGACCACGATCCGCGAGACGATCAACCGGCAATTTTCCTTGTCGTCCGCGGGAACGATGTACCACGGTGCCTCGGTCGTACTCGTAGCGCCGATGCAATCGCCGTACGCCTTCATGTAGTCCTTCCAATACATTCGTTCCTCGAGGTCGGCGAGGCTGAACTTCCAGTTCTTGGAGGGTTCGTCGATCCGCGCAAGAAAGCGCTCGCGCTGCTCGTCCTTCGAGAGATGAAGATAGAACTTGATGATGCGCGTGCCGTTGCGATGCAGGTAGCGCTCGAGATTCACAATTGATCTGTAGCGATCGCGCCAGATCGCCTTCTTCCCGCTGCGCGCATCCGGCAATCCCTCGGCGCGGAGCAGTTCGGGATGGACGCGGACGACGAGTACCTCTTCGTAGTACGATCGGTTGAATATTCCGATGCGGCCGCGTTCGGGTAGATCACGGGTGGTGCGCCAGAGAAAATCGTGGCGCAGCTCATCGAGACTGGGGTGCTTGAAACTGAAGACCTGGCAGCCCTGCGGATTCACGCCGGACATCACGTGTTTGATCGCGCCATCCTTCCCCGCTGCGTCCATCGCCTGGAAGATGAGCAGGACGGCATAGCGGTCCGACGCGTAGAGCAACTGCTGCATCGCGCTCAGGTGTGCAACGTGTTCCGTTAGGAGTTCCTGATAGTGCTCCTTGGACGCGTAGGCGGGCTTCACTTTTGTCGGCCAGTGCCGGAGAGAGACGGCCTTGCCTTCCCGCACGCGAAAGTCCTTGGGATCGATTTTCATCGTCACGCGCGTTGGGGTCATTCCGTCGAGTCGTTTACGCCGAGGGCGCCCTGCGCGGCAAGCGACCCGGCCGCAACCACATTCGCCCCGGCGGCCACCACGACCAGCAGAAACGTTCCCCAGCACTCGGCGAGCACGCGTCGCCACTCGAGCGCGCGGTCGAGAAAGTCGTGTGACAGCCGCTGCTCGACGACGTGGCGCTGTTGAACAACGTCGCCGAGGCCCTTGCCGTGCAATGTCATCTTGGCTCCGGGTGTCGGTTAGGCGTTAAGCACTGTGTACTGGGGCGGGTGGATTCGAACCACCGGTCTCCGGATTAACAGTCCGGCGCTTTGCCAGCTCAGCTACGCCCCATGAACATGACCCGACCGCACGGCGCATCGGCCCTTCACTCTCAACATAGTCGCGCGGAGACGTCCGCAGGTCGGCGCGCGCGCGGGATCCTGCACCAACCGAAACGCCGACCTGAGATCGCCGAACGCGTGGCGGCGCCAATCGCTCGAGTTGGGCTCGCGCACCCCCGGTGAATCGTTCGAGGAATCGCGGCACCGACGCGTAGTCGAACGGCTCGCTCGACACCCAGCTGCCGGTCGTCCATGGCGGCACCAAGACATACGGCACGCGAAAGCCGCCGGAAATTTGGAATCTGTCGGCATATGGAATCTGTATTTAGGCGCGTTCAAACTACGAATGGGTTCCGAATAACGCGACCGTAACGCTCGCGTCCCGCGGCGGATAACGGCTCGCCCGCATTCTCCGGGCACGACATTCGAGCGCAGGCCGGACTTGGGCGTCCCGCCCAATGAGCTCGAGCCAACCGGAGAGCACCGTGACTACCGCCTCGTGTCGCCGCGCCATCGCGCTTGCGCTCTTGAGCGCCGCCTTCGCACCCGTCGCGTGCAAGAAGAGTCCGCCGCCGCAGCAGGGCGCGTCCGCTCAACCGTCTCAACCGGCCGCCGGACCGGCACAGCCGGATGATGGCAACCCGGCACCAGCCTGGATCGACAACCCGCAACCGTCGCCCGGCACCACGGTGCTGACGGCGATCGATCCGCACACGTTGAGCGCGAGCGAAGTGAAGTTCGGCATCGCACCAAAGCGGAGTCCGGACGTCGAGTATCAACCCGACGTGATCGTGATGGAACACGGCGATCAGGCCATTCGCGCGGCGGGCGGCGACGGCCTGTCGTGGACGTTCGATGCGAACGCGCCCAACGTGAGCGATTTTCAGCCGGGAAAGGTCGTGTTCGCGACCGGGCGCGCGGTGGGCCGGATCCTGGCGCTCAAGCATGACGGCTCCACTGTCACCGCCATCCTGGGACCGGTGCAGCTCACCGACATCATCAAGAACGGCCGGTTCCAGATGAGTCAGGAAGTGGACCAGGACAAGATGATCGCGTACACGGCACCCGACTATCCGGGCATGCAGAGCGACACCGGCACGGCGAAGCCCGCGAGCCTCGAGTTGGACGGCGACGCGTCCGGAGGCGCGGCCGGCCGCTTCGCGTCGTTAGACATGCAGCAGCAGGTTCCAGCGTCGCCTAACGTACCCAATCCCCTGGGGGCGGCGCAGCAGGTGATGGGCGCGATTCCGTCGGTCAACGCGGACGACGATAACCTCACCTTGAAGCCCGTGGCGAGCAATTCGGGCGTGGGGTTGCAGTACTACTACACGCCCAAGGGCGGCCCGTCCGCGACGGCCTCGGGAGTCGTCAATCTGCACAAGCCGGTGGTCAAGTGCGTCTTCAGGATCAACAACGGCGCGTTCGACAGCGCCGGCATCAGCATCGAAGGATCGGCCGGCATCAAGCTCTCGCTCGACTCGTACAGCTCGACGACGACCTTCATCAACATGCACGTGCAGCACTGGGTACCGGTCGACTTCAGCATTCCGTTAGGCGGGCCCGTGCCGTTGTCGCTGACGTTCGCCACGATGTTCAACGTGAACTCCGGCTTCAGTGCGAAGTCATCGAAGATGGAGGCGACCGGCGAGTATTCATATGGCGGCAAGATCTTCGCCGGACGCGCCGGCGGCCAATGGCAGCTCTCGGGGGTGAAGGAACCGAAGACCATCACGGATCTCACCGAGTCACTGAGCAATGTCTCGGTCGGCATCAATTCGTTTACGATGGCGTTCTCGATTCGCGCGCTGGTCGGACTCGGCGCCTTCGGTTTCAACACCGGCGTGTACGCGGCGGTCCGATTCGGCGGCAGCCTCCTCGCCTCGCCCAGCGGCGATTTCCCGTGCCGTCAGGCGACGCTCGGCGTGTATCTCGATTCGGGTATTGGGTGGCAGACGCCGGGCTGGGTGGTGGCGGCGATCAACGTCTTTCTCAGACCGATCACGGGCACCGCCATAGACGCGGCGGGCGACATTTGGGCCGCGCCCGCATCGTCGATCTTTACCTACGGACGACAAATCCCGGATAAGTGCGCGTCGGCGAACAAAACGTAGCCGGCGCGCACCCGGCCGAGCTCACTGCCCTCCGTTAGGCACAACGGTGATGGTGACCGCCGACGGATACTGCTTGTCGTGGTGAACGGCGTTCTGCGCCACGACGCCGGCCTTCTCGTCGTAGTTGTTGCCGCCCGTATTGAGGTTCCGATCGAACCGCGGGAAGTTGCTGCTCGAGATCTCGAGCCTGAGCCGGTGGCCAGGCTTGAAGTAGTTCGAGAACTCCATGGGCTGGAACGTGACCTTGTACACCTTCCCCGGCTCCATCCACACCTCGGGTTTGTCGTAGCCATCCCGATAGCGCATGCGTTGAATGTTCTCGATCAGATTGAACGCGCGTCCGTCGGGGTAGACGTCGTCCACACGCCACGTGAAGTCGGTGTCTTTCCGGTTCGACGAGACGTAGAGCGTCACCGTGATCGGCCCGCTCATCTCGACGCCTTGTGTGAACGGGTCGGTGCTGTAGACGAGCACGTCGTTCCGGGCTTCGACGGGGCGCTGATCGAACGCGCCGAAGTGGACGGCGTTGCCCTCGCAGCATCCCCCGCCGCCGAACGTGGGCACCGGATTGGCCGGGTCGTACGTGAACTGGTCGGGGCGGTCGGCACCGGTCTCCGGCGCGTCGCCTAACGCACCGTTGCCGTAGAGCGTGTTGGCCCTGCCCTCGCTGTGCAGGTAGAACGTCATCGGCTTGGCGCCCGGAGGCGGCCAGGTGGGCGACGACTTCCACTGGTTCGAGCCGACCACGTAGTACCGAACCTTGGGCTGCTGCGTGAGCACGCCGTTGTCCTGGCCCTTCATGAAGTGGTCGAACCAGGCGTACATGAGCGAATCGTACGGGAAGCGGGCGTCGCCCACGTCCAGATCGCCGATCATCGTGTGTTCGGTGGCGCGCGTGTACGCGCAGTGCAGCACCGGCGCGATGATCGCGTACTGTTCGTTGGCCACGTCGCCCTGGGCGTGCTGCCGCACCCAGTTGTAGGCGGCCAAGTTAGGCGAAACGGACACGTCGTACCAGCTCATGAACCAGAGGCCCGGCTTGGCGATGGGCATGCTGTCGTTCCACAGGCCGCCCTTGTACCATGCCGGATCGTTCGGCGCGCGGGCAATCATGTCGCCGCCCGTCTCCACCGGCATTTTGGTGTCGAAGATGCCCGGCGGTCCGCCGATCGAGCTGATGATGCTGTCCTCGGGCAAGTGCCAGAGCTGCGCCGACCAGTCGATGGGCGGCATCTGCGGCGCCAGGTCGAACATCTTGCGGGCGAGCGTGATGTCCGACTGCGATGCGTTAGGCGAGAGCATGGGACGGATCTGGTTCTGCTCACCGTAGAGCCAGTCGATGAACAGCATCTGCACCGCGCCGCCGCGGTACCAGTTGCCTTGCTCGTAGTAGGGGCCCACGCGGCCGACGCCGGCGCCGAACCCCTGCACGTTGAAGGTGGCGAGGCCCGGGTTGTCTTCGGTAACGACGCCTAACTGCCACTCGGCCGTGGACGAGCATCCGGTGAGGCCCACTTTGCCGTTGGACCACGGCTGCGAGGCCATCCATTTGATGGCGTCGTCGCCGTCGGTGCGCGGGGGACCGAGGATGTCGTAGTTGCCCTCGGAATAGAAGTGGCCGCGCTCGTTCATTTCGACGTACGCGTAGCCGTGCCTCACGGCCTCGAGCTCGCGGCTCATGTCGCGCGGGGCACCGTTTTTCACGTCCCACCAGTTGAAATTGTACGGTGTGCGGACGAAGACGATCGGGACCTTTCCGGACGCATTTTTGGGAATGTAGACGTCGGCCAACATGCGCTTGCCGTCGCGCATGGGGACCATGACGCTGCGGTCGATGATCGCCGCCGATTCGAGCTCGTGCTCGACGGCGTCGCGCTGCGCGACGAGCGCGGCGTGGGGATCAGGGCCCTGGGCGGCGAGCGCCGCGGGAACAAAGAACGCCAAAGGCAGCGCGAGCACAACTCGGCGGAGAAATAGGGCCTGGCGTCCTCGTGCACGTGACATGACACCTCTCCAGCTTGGTTTGGGTACAGCTGCGAGGGTATGTCCGGGTACAGGGGCTGTCAAGCGAGCGACGCGGGCCAGGACGGTTGTCCCCACGCTGTGGCCGCGACGTGCCGGTCCAAAGGCCTAACGCTGGAATTGGCAACGGCGTGCGCGTAGCCGGCTGCTTCGCTCCTGTCGACACGGAGCACGTCGGATCACACGGATAATATCGGATCGCTTGGCTGCTCGGCCGAACACATCGACACTGGCGAGGATCGTTTTCTTTCGGGAAAGAGCAAGAAAACGCAGCGCGACCGCGGGCTTGCGCTCGCAGCTGGCTGCGTAGCCTTGATCCCGAGTGGCATTCAAACCGGCTGCTGCTCTAAGCAGCGACATCATGGAGTTCCTACCTCAAAAGGAGGCAGAAACTCTGTGATGGTCGATGAGCGGCGCCGGCGAGACGGTCGGATGTTGACACTTTTCAGCGCGTGCTTCCGTTGGCGATAGTGTTTAGCGGCGCGGGGCTCGAAAAAGGGGGCCGACGCGGCCCACGACCACCAAAGGCGATAGAGGAGCAGCCACTCGTCATGACCGCCACACGCCGCAATCAGATCGTGATCGGGCTCTTGATCGCGCTCGGTCTGCCCTTCTGTCATCTAGGTAACTTAGGGAAGGCGTACAGCGGACTCGGCCCTCGTTTCGGCGGCGAGGTCGTCTGGTGGCTGCTGTTCGTCGTGATCCTCGTGTACGTGCGACGCGTGGAGCGCGAGCCACTCGCGTCGATCGGCTACCGCGCGCCAGGTTGGGCGAACATCGGACTCGGCTTCGCCTTCGCGATCATCGCGATCGTCGGGATCGGCGTGATATCCGCGGTCGTGCTGCCGGCGCTGCGCCTCGAGGTCAAAGCGCAGATCACCTCGCTGTTCCAGGAGCCGTTCTGGTTTCGCGTGCTGCTGGTGACACGGGCGGCGTTCGTCGAGGAGACGGCATTCCGCGGCTACGGGTTCGAGCGGCTCACGGAGCTTTCGGGCAGCACGTGGCTCGCGGCGGTGGTGACGTGCGGGCTGTTCACCCTCGCCCACTATGCGGGCGGCGGGCTTGGCCAGGTGCTCATCGCCCTGTGGGGCGGCGTTGTCCTAACGGCGCTCTACATGTGGCGGCGCAATCTCTGGGCGGCAATCCTGTGCCACTGGCTCACCGACGCGGCGGGATTCCTGTTGGTGCCGATGGCGGGCCCGCATCGTGCCTGATGCCCCGACGGCAATCATTCAGACGATACCGGCTGACGCGCGGTGCTACCTGGCGGCTCCATTGGATGCGACCCAACTGTCGAGCGTTACCTCCCAGATGTTGGCGAGGCCGTTATTCCACGCCTCCATCATCGCCAATCCCTTCTCCGGCGTTTCACCGGGCAGCGAGGTGATCGGAACCTCGCGCGTGGTGGAATAGTAGAGCGTGCGATGGTCGGCGCCCAAGCGCGATTCGATGTCGTTGGAGTGCGGCGGACTGACCGAGTCGCCCATGAACGTGGGCGTGCTCCACGCGTCACCCTTCTTGAACGCGATGAAGAGCGACGTGCCGTTCGCCTTCATGCGCGCCGACGAAAAGACGATGAACGATTCGTCGGGAGCAACGGCGGGGTCGTAGTCTCCCACACTGTCGCCGGCGCTGATCGGCACCTCGACGGGAGTCTCGTACGTGCCGCGCGAGAACTGCGCGCGAAAGATGTGAAACCGCGCTTGCTCCCCGACGGGCTTCATGAAGTACAGGCTTCCATCCGCCGCGATACTCGGCGAGAAGATGGATCCGTTGCTGTTGATGACATCCGGAAGGCGGCGCGGTTGGCCCCAGCCGTTAGGCGTGCGGCCCACGCGCCAGAGATTGCCGCCGATACCGGGCTGCGCGGCGCCGTTGTAGTACGCGTCGATCGCCTTGCCGCCGGCGGCCGCGGGGCGATTCGACGCAAAGATCAAGTACGATCCGTCGGGCGCCATCGTCGCTTCCAGATCGCGCCACGTGCCGGAGAAGCTCGCGATCATCGGCTTTGTCCATTTGCCGCCGGACAAGTGCGAGACGAGTATCACCGACTGCGACGAGTTGGCGCGGGTGAACAGCACGGTGTGGCCGTCGGGCGTGAACGCGGGAGACAGATCGTTCGCCGGCCCCGAGATGACGCCGGGCGCGAAGACCTTTGGCTCGGGCTGCTGGGCCGCGGCAGGCACACTGCACACGGCGCAAAGCGCCAGAGCGGCGAACGAGGCATCGATCAGCAGGGCGGTCATGGAATCCCGGTTAGGCATGTGGGTGTGATGCAGCGATCAACTGGCGTCGAGCGCCGCTCGGGGGTCGACTCCCGATGCACGCAGCGCGGGCAGCACGCATGCCAACGCGGTGGTGCCTAACAATAGGAGCACCACGGCGCCGAGGGTGATCGGATCGGCGACACCAACTTGGTAGAGCATCGAATGGAGCAGACCGCCCGCGGCGAGGGCGAGCGCGATGCCGGCAGCCAGCCCGATCACCGCGAGCCGGAATCCGTCGGCGAGCACCATCTGGACCACCTGTTCGCGCGTGGCGCCGAGGGCGGTGCGGAGGCCGAACTCCTGGCGGCGCTGATGCACCGTGAAGGCGATCACGCCGTAGAGGCCGATCATCGCCAGCACGAGCGCCACGGCGCCGAACGCGCTCATGACTAACGTGGCGAAGCGCGCGTTGGCGCTCGCGTCGCTCACCAACTCGTCGATCGTGCGAGTGCGGGCGAGCGGGATGTCCGGATCGACGGACGCCACGGCGCGCGCGGGGCGAACGAAAACACGAACGGCCTCCTCCGGCAGTACTTTCCAAAGGGCACCGACCTCTCGAGCGTCACGCAAGCGCAGCTCAATGCGGTCGCGCGCCAATTGAACATGCGCCCGCGGAAAACACTCGGCTTCATGACACCGGCGGAGAAACTCGCGGCCACCGTTGCACTCACCGATTGAATCCGCCAACAACAACGCTCATCTCGCCACGGGCAGCCGCACGTGGTTCGGCCCAGCCGAGCGATCCTTCAGTTTCCTTCAGTTTCCTTTTCGTGATCCTTGTGACAGAGCGAGGAAGCCCTCCACGCGGGATTGCGATCAGCCGCGAATCAGAACTCCTGCGGAAGCGCGACATGAGGGCTCACGATGGCGCGCGTGGAGGGCTTCCTCGCTCTGTCACAAGGGATAACGAAAAGGAAACGCAACGACGACGCCGACGTCTGGATGTACACCGTGGTGAAGCGCTGAACGGCGAATCTTCACATGCTCGGCGCCGGCGTTCCATCGACCACTTGTCCACGATCACGGCGAACACGCGGATGGGAGGAATGCTGCTCAGCTGTGGATATGCCTGCGCCGACAGATGCCAGTAGTCGACGGACACGACCGCAGAGTTAGGCACGGCTGCTCCCCAGCCGGCATCGGTGTTCACCGGCTCGAGATCGCCGAGGAGGCGCACGAGCGTCGCCAGGACCTGGCCGGATTCCGATCGGTATAGAGTCTCGATGGTCCTGCTGAATTGCTCCGGCACATCTCGCGGCATTGGCGCGACGTGCCTAGTCCCACGAGATCCGGTAGCGGCACACGGTGCCGCCTTTGGCGCGGCATTCCTCCTCGACCATCCGCACGTTGCGCGCACCGCACATCTCGAGCGCGCGCCGATGCCACCCGACAACCGTGAGACAGTCGGGAATGCTGAACGACTCCGCGTCAAACGTGGTGAGCTCGCCCGACGTCGCGCCGGTCTGCTTGTACTCGCGGCGACCCACGTCGTAGTACGTCCGATAGATGGCGTTCGCTTTCGCGAGAAACGCGTGCGGCTGTCCGGGCTCCAGGAAACTTCCGTGCACCGTTCCGAGATTCTGCGTGGCCGATGCTTCGCCCAACTGTTCGAACACGCTGCCCTTCCCGTCGCCTAACACGCGGACGATCGCGTCGTCCAACCGAGTCCCGATGTCGAACGGATACCATCCCGCCGACACGACGGCCCGCAGCTTTTTTTGATCGTCGGCGTTCAGCGAGGCCATGACGCGCGACAGCGCGTCCTTTCCGAATCGCTCTTCGACAAACGTAAGACGGGACCTGAGAACGGCGCCTTTGACTCGTTGCACGGATTCCTCCGTGAGCTCGGGAAGTGGAGACCAAGGCACTGCTTGTCTTCCGTCCAGGATACACGATACGGCGGCGCCCTCCGACTCTCAACTACCGGTCAGCCCCCGCGGACCTGGACGTGTCGGCAGCCGCGTACACGACCTTCCCGCCGATGATCGTGTAGAGCACCTTCGTGCCCAGGATCGAGTCCGCCGCCGTGGTCATGATGTTGCGGGAGAGCACCGCGATGTCGGCATCCTTGCCCGGCGCGAGCGATCCTTTCTCGTGGTCCTGGAACGCCACGAAGGCGCCGTTCACCGTGTACGTCCGGAGCGCCTGCTCGCGCGAGAGCTTCTGCTCCGGGAAAAACGCCGAATCCGTGCCCACCACGTCGCGCGTGACGCTGCAGTGGAACGACGCGATGGGGCTGATCTCCTCGACCGGGACGTCGGTTCCGTTAGTCACCACCGCGCCGGTCTTCCAGAGCGACTGCCACACATACGCGCCGTCCTTGGCGCGCTCGAGGCCGAGGCGCGGGATCACGTACGGCGCATCCGAGCAGGCGTGAATCCCCTGCATGGATGCCACCACGCCTAACTGGCCGAACCGAGGGATGTCGGCCGGGCTCAGATGCTGGGCGTGCTCGATGCGCCACCGCAGCGTGTCGCCCTTCACGTGGTGCTCCGCGAACAATGCCTGATACAGATCCAGCGTTTCGCGGTTGGCGCGGTCGCCGATGGCGTGCACCGAGATCTGGAATCCGTGCGCCAGGCCGATCTCGGCGATCTCCTTGATGCGCGGCATGGATGTGACGTTGAGACCCGTGTTGGTCTTGTCATCGTCGTAGGGCTCGAGCATCCACGCGCTGCGCGAGCCTAACGCTCCGTCCGCCGTGATCTCGCCGATGGCGCGCACGGTGAGTCGGCCGTTCCCGTAGTCGATCATGCGGTGCGCCACCAACGAGTCGACGTCGTCGGGCCGCACCTCGTCGCCGTCGACGAGGATGTAGAGGCGCAACGGCATGTCGCCGGCGTCGATCATCTTCTTGATGGCGTCGATGGTCGCGAACGATTCGCCCATGTCCTGGAACGTGGTCACGCCGTTGGCGAGCGCGTTCTGCGTGGCCAGATGCACCTGGTTGCGGAACGCCGCGGCGGCGTCTTCGGGCGACCGCGCGGCGAGGCTTTTCCCCAGGGCGCGGTCGACGAGCGACTGCGCGCCATCCACGAGGATGCCGGTGGGCCGTCCCGTGGCGTCCTTGATGATTTCGCCGCCCGGCGGGTTAGGCGTGGATGGGCCGATGCCGGCGAGGCGGAGCGCCGCGTCGTTGGCGATGAGCGCGTGGCCGCTCGCATGCTCGAGGATGACCGGGTTGTCGGGCGCGGCCTTGTTGATGAGATCGTTGGTCTCGAACCCCTTCACGACGCGCCCCGGCGACCGGTTCCACTTCTCCTGGTGCCATCCGTGTCCGCGGATCCACGCGCCGGGTTTGGCGGTCTTGGCCGCTTGGCCGACCATCCCGGCGATGTCCTGCCACGAGGGCACGCCCATGAGGTCGAGCTCGGTCAGTGCGTTGCCTAACCCGGTGAAGTGGCCGTGCGATTCGATGAACCCGGGGATGGCGAGGTGTCCCTCGAGGTCGATGACCCTGGTGGCCGGGCCGACGTAGCGTTGAATGTCGGTATCGGAGCCCACCGCCACGACGACGCCGGCGCGAATGGCGACGGCCTGTCCGTTAGGCATGGTGGAGTCCATGGTGGCGACGGTGCCGTGGTCGAGAACCAGGTCGGCCGGTTGCACACGGGCGCCGCACGCGGCGGCGAAGGCCAACGTCGCGAGAGCGAGCGGCGCGAGTACGGCGACAAAGCGAGGGATCATGAGTGAGCCGGAGATTGCGAGGTACCGCATCATGAGCGGCGGGATCAGGGCCGTGTCAGCTTCGGGCAGGTTGGAATTGTACTGCCAGGGTGGGCACAGCGCACCATCGCACGCATCGCTATTCTGTTCTCTAAAGCGGTTCTTGCGGGAATTTCGGGAACGCGGCAAGGTCGCTCGTCTCGGTGTCATGCGCGCCAGACGAGCGGCAGGGGGATGCGACCCACATCGTAAGGCGGGCATCGATATCGCTGTGCTGTTTTTCACCAACAACCAGCTGCTCTCACCACAGTGATCGCACTGAGCCTCGCGCCGTCGAGCGATCCTTTCAGTTTCCTTTTCGTTATCCTTTGAACCGGAGCGAGGAAGCCCTCAACGCGGGACGGCGATCAGCCTCGAAGCAGAACTCCGCTGGAAGCACGACATGAGGCTCACGATAGCGCGCGTGGAGGGCTTCCTCGCTCTGTCACAAAGGATAACGACAAGGAAACTGAGGGATCGTTCGGCGGCGCGGAACCACGCGCGGCTGCTCGTGGCGAGATGAGCGTTGTTTTTTGGGGTCTTCCGGGAATTTCGGGATTCGGCGCGACAGTCGGCGGGATCGCGCCGCGTGCGTGAGTAAAGGCGGGGGCCGAGTGACTACGCCATTGAACGCGGACAACGGCGAACACTGCCGGATCGAGTCGATGGCTCCGAGGGCTGGTTTGCGCCTCGGAGCACGCGCAGCCATCCCGCCGATCGACACGCCGAATCCCGAAATTCCCCGAAGACCCTTGAAAACAAAAACGGCCCGAAGGTCACCGACCGATGCACACGCCGCGCCCCGGAGCACGCGCGGCGAGGCCGCCGATTGTCGCGCCGAGTCAATCAGCGCTCCGACAAAGCGCGATGTGAGGGCTGTTATTTTGGCGAGCTCGACCGGCGAAGGGTGCGCTGGCGTCGCGCCAAGGCGAAGCGGAGCGCTCCGTTGTTGGGCTGCGGCCCTAAGGGACACTTGCCCCTCATCCGCAGAGCCCGCATCCTAGGATCTGTCGGCCCACGGATGGGACATGATTCGCCTGGACATGCTCGGCACACTCGCGCTCCGAGGCGCGGATGGCCGGGAATCGCGCCCCGTACTCGCCCAACCGAAGCGGCTGGGGCTCTTGGTTTACCTGGCCATCGAGACGCGCTTTCATCGTCGCGATGAGTTGTTCTCGTTGTTCTGGCCCGAGCTCTCCCAGGCTCAGGCCCGGCAGTCGCTCCGGCAATCGCTCTACTTTCTGCGCCGTGAGTTGGGCGAGCACGTGGTGGCCAATCGCGGAGCCGAGGAGATCGGGGTCGCGGCGGATGCGTTGCATTGTGACGTCGTCGAGTTCCTGGCGCTCGCGGGCGAGGGCAGGCTCGAGGAGGCGCTGGCGCTCTATCGCGGCGATCTGCTCGCGGGGTTTTTCGTTTCCGACGCGTCGACGGACTTCGAGCAGTGGCTGGACGGGACGCGCGCGCGGCTGCGCACGCGGGCCATCGAAGCGGCGTGGACGCTCGCCGACGCCGACGCGCGCGACGGTCGCCTAACGGAGGCCACGCGCTGGGCGCGGTGGGCCGCTCGGCTCGCGCCGCTGGATGAGCGGTCGCTCCAGCGGCTGGTGTCACTGCTCGACCAACAGGGCGATCGCGCCGGGGCGCTGCGCGCGTACAACGAATTCGCCGAGCGGCTCAACGCGGAGCTGGAAGTCGAGCCGTCGTGCGAGACGCGCGCGCTGGCCGACAGCGTTAGGCGGCGCGACGAGCCGTCCCAGAGTGCGACACCGGACGATCCGGAGGACGCGCCACGTACCATGCCGGCCGCGGCGACCGTGCGTCCGGACA
>DATEHK010000105.1:0-119797 GCA_035279625.1 Gemmatimonadaceae bacterium | reverse complement strand
CGACGCGGACACCGCCGCCGCGATCCGCGCGACGTCCACGCGCGGCGCCGGCGCCAGCGCCGACCGCATCGCCCGCACGAGCTCCAACTCGGCCGCGCACTCGGCGCAGGACGCCACGTGCCGCGCCACCTCGGCGCGCGTCGCAGCGTCCAACCGCTCGTTGAGCAGGTCGGGGAGAAGGTCTCGCATGTCGTCCCGCCGACAATCACTCATTGAGAAACTCCTTGATCGCGCGCATCGCGTTATGGTAGTGTACCCGCGCCGCCCCTTCGGTGCTGGATACGACCGCGGCGATCTCCTTGTACGACATGCCTTCCGTCACCCGCAGCGTGAACACGTCGCGCTGCATCGGCGTCAGCGTCGCAACGGCGCGCCGCATCCGCGTTTCGGTTTCATCGGCCACCGCCGTGTCTAACGCATCGTGTTCGGTGACCGCGTGCCACTCCTCGATCGAGACGACGTCGCGCCTGCCCTTCCGGCTCCGTGCCCGGTCGCGCACCAGATTGCGCGCGATCGTGAAGAGCCAGGTGCGCAGCGAGCTCTCGCCCCGAAACCCATTCAGCGACGCGAAGGCGCGGACGAACGTGTCCTGCACCACTTCCTCGACGTCGGCGCGCTCGCCTAACCACGCGACGAACCGCGCCAGCGGCGTCGCGTGACGCTCCACCAGCAGCGTCGCGGCCCGTTCGTCCCCGCTCCGCCACCGTGCGATGAGCGCGTCGTCATCCGGCTCCA
Organism: Gemmatimonadaceae bacterium; assembly: GCA_035279625.1. Lineage (GTDB taxonomy): Bacteria > Gemmatimonadota > Gemmatimonadetes > Gemmatimonadales > Gemmatimonadaceae > JADGGM01. Next base: position 119,062 of record DATEHK010000105.1, on the reverse strand, counting down.
CGGCCGTCCGGCTGGGCTCAGTCATCCCGTCGCCAAGTGAGACGTAGATCACACCCGGGCGTTAACGGTCGCTTGACTCGCCTATTTCCGAGGCCTAGGTTCCATTTGAACGATCGTTCGAACGCGCGCTGGGGGGCGGAATGGCCGGTCCAACCAGGGATCAGAAGCTCGACACGCTGCTCTCCGCGGCGGCGAAAGTGTTCGCCGAGCGGGGCTATCACGAAACGAGCATGCGGGACTTGGCGCGGGCGTCGGGCGTGTCCTTGGCCGGCGTCTACTACTACGTGCAGAGCAAGGAAGAACTGCTCTACCTCATCCAGACGCGCAACTTCGAGGCGGTCATCACGAGCATGCGCGCCGCGCTCGAAGGCGTGACCGACCCGATCGAGCGCATCGGGCGATTCATCGACAACCATCTCGACTACTTCGCGTCGCACATGGCGGAGATGAAGGTGTTGTCGCACGAGGCGGGCGCGTTGCAAGGCGACTATCTGCAAAAGGTGAACGACATGAAGCGCGAGTACACGCGGGCACTGATGGATGTGCTCGCCGACGTGGAACGCGCGCACGGCCCCGCGCACTCGAACCGTCGCGTCGCGGCGTACTCGCTCTTCGGCATGATGAACTGGATCTATAACTGGTACGATCCGTTGGGCGACATTGGCGTGGAGATGCTGAGTCAGAACGTCTGCCACCTGTTCCTGGGTGGATACGTGGGGCTGCCGGTGTCCGATGCGGCGCTGCCCCGCTCGTCGGCGGGATGACACTTGCTCGCGCGCCACGATCGGCGCGCGATGAACCATGGACTCTTTACACCCGAGGTTGATCGATGGCTACCGCCACAGTAACTGACCGCGAGACGGCGACGCTGGTCACGTACAGCTTGGATGGCAACATCGCGATCATCGAGCTGAACGATCCGCCGGCGAACACGTACACGCACGAGATGATGCGCCAGTTGGACGAGTGCATCCTCAAGGCGCGGTTCGACAACACGGTGCAAGTGATCGTGCTGCGCGGCGCGGGCAACAAGTTCTTCTCGGCGGGCGCGAACATCAACATGCTCAACGAGATGGATCCGACGTTCAAGTACTACTTCTGTCTGCACGCGAACGAGACGTTGAGCCGGTTGGAGCAGACGCCCAAGCTGGTGATCGCGGCGATCAACGGACACTGCGTGGGCGGCGGACTCGAGATCGCGATGGCGTGCGACATTCGGTTAGCCAAACAGGACGCGGGCAAAATCGGGTTGCCCGAGGTGAACCTGGGCGTGCTGCCGGGCACGGGCGGCACGCAGCGGTTGGCGCGTCTGGTCGGGAAGGCGAAGGCGATCGAGCTCATGGTGACGGGCCGCACGTTCTCGTTCGAGGAAGCGCAAACGTTAGGCATCGTGAACGAGGTGTATGGCAAGGACAACTGGTGGGACAACGTGCTGCTCTACGCGCGGCAATTCTGCCTGCCCAACAAGGCGGCGATGGCCGTTGGGCACATCAAGCGCTCGGTGCAGTCGGGCGCCGAGGTGCCGCTCGAGTACGGGCTGGCGATGGAGCGCGAGCTGCAGAGCCTGTTGTTCAAGAGTCTCGACGCGAAGGAAGGCATCGGGTCGTACGTCGAGAAGCGGCAGCCGACGTTCAAGGGCAAGTAGGCGCCGGCGATGACGGCCGTGCACACGGAGCGGTTCCCGACCCGGCTCATCATCCACGGTGAGGCGGTGGAGGCGGCGTCGGGAGAGTCGTTCGGGGTCGTGAATCCGGCGACGGAAGACACGATCGCGCAGGTGGCCCAGGCCGGCGTCGAGGATGTGAACCGCGCCGTGGAGTCGGCGCGGCACACGTTCGAGAGCGACGCGTGGCGGAGCCTGTCGGCGCGGGCGCGCGGGCAGATGCTCTACCGGTTAGGCGAGTTGTGCCTCGCGCACAAGGACGAGCTGGCGCGGCTGGAGACGCTCAACAACGGCAAGCCGATCTTCGAATCGGCCATCGACCTGCGCCTAACGGCCGAGACGTTCATGTACTACGGCGGGTGGGCGGACAAGGTGTACGGAGAGACGATTCCCGTGGACGGCCCGTTCCTCAACTACACGCTGCGCGAGCCGTTGGGCGTGATCGGCGCCATCGTGCCGTGGAACTTCCCGATGTCGCTGGCGGCGTGGAAGATCGGGCCGGCGCTGGCGTGCGGGAACACGATCGTGCTCAAGCCGTCGGAGGAGACGCCCTTCACCGCGCTCCGGATGGCCGAGCTGGCGCTCGAGGCAGGTTTCCCGGCGGGCGCGTTCAACTGCGTGCCCGGTCCGGGGCGCATCGCCGGCATGGCGCTGGTCGAGCACGAGGGCGTGGACAAGATCGCGTTCACCGGATCGACCGAGGTCGGCAAGGCGATCATGCGCGCCGCGGCCGGCACGGTGAAGACGATGTCGATGGAGTTAGGCGGGAAGTCGCCCAACATCGTGTATGCCGACGCCGATCTCGATGCGGCGGCGCGGGGCGCGCTCAACGGCATCTTCTACGGCAAGGGCGAGGTCTGCGCCGCCGGCTCGCGACTGCTCGTCGAAGCGGAGGTGCGCGAGGCGCTGCGCGACAAGATGCTCGAGCGGGCCAAGAAAATGGTGCCCGGCGATCCGCTGCATCCCAAGACCCGGTTAGGAGCGATCGTGTCCAAGGCGCAGATGGAGCGCGTGCTCGGCTACATCGAGAGCGGCCGCACGGAAGGCGCGACGCTGCTCACGGGCGGCGAGCGCGTGCCGGTGAACGGCAAGGGCTACTTCGTAGCGCCGACCATTTTCGGGGACGTGGAGCCCGGCATGACGATCGCGCGCGAGGAGATTTTCGGCCCCGTGCTGGCGATGATGACGTTCCAGGGCGGCATGGAAGGCGCGATTCCGTTAGCCAACGACACCATCTACGGTCTCGCGGCGGGCATCTGGACGCGCGACATCAAGAAGGCGCTGCGCACGGCGCGGGCAGTGCGCGCCGGCACGGTGTGGGTGAACACGTACAACATGTATGACGCCGGGTCGCCGTTCGGCGGGTTCAAGCAGTCGGGATTCGGGCGCGAGCTGGGCTCGTATGCGATCGAGGGATACACGCAGGTGAAGTCGGTATGGGTGGATCTGTCGTGAGATGGGGAAGCGGGCGCGTGCGGCGCCCGTGGGGAGGCGCTGCGCTTCGGGAAACGGGAAAGGGGCGCGGACTTTCCTCTGTGCCCCGTTCCCCGTTCCCCGAGCGAAGCGCTTCCCCAAGCGAGCGCCAGCGAGCGCTTCCCGCGTGAGCATTCCCGTCATCGTCGCCGCTCTCCGCACGCCCATCGGGCGCCACGGCGGAGCCCTGGCCCGCGTTAGGCCGGACGACCTCGCGGCGGGCGTCATTCGCGCGCTCGTCGAGCGGACGGGCGTGGATGTGAACGCCATCGACGACGTCATCCTGGGCTGCGCGAATCAGGCCGGCGAGGATAACCGGAACGTGGCGCGCATGGCATCGCTCCTCGCCGGGCTGCCCGTCGAGATCCCGGGACAGACCGTGAATCGCCTCTGCGGCTCCGGCCTGCAGGCGGTCGCGAGCGCGGCGCAGGCGATTCGCGCGGGTGAGGGCGACGTGTTCATCGCCGGCGGCGTCGAGAGCATGTCGCGCTCGCCGTGGGTGACGCTCAAACCGGAGGAAGCGTTCGTGCGCGCGGCGCCGGTGTCGGCGGACACCACCGTGGGGTGGCGATTCACCAACCCCGCCATGCCGCGCGAATGGACGATCTCGTTAGGCGAAACGGCCGAGGAAGTGGCCAGGCGGTGCGGCGTGTCGCGCGAGGAGCAGGATGCGTTCGCGCTCGAGAGCCAGCGGCGCGCGGCGTGCGCGATCGCCGAGGGGCGCTTCGACGCCGAGATCGTGCCGGTGACCGTGCCGGGACGCCGCGGCGAATCGACCGTCGTCTCGCGCGACGAGCATCCGCGGCCCGACGTGACGGGGCAAAGCCTCGCGGCGATGAAGCCGGCGTTCGTGAGAGAGCGCGGCACGGTGACGGCGGGTTCGTCGAGCGGCATCAACGATGGCGCGAGCGCGCTGCTCGTGATGTCGGAGATGGCGTCGCGGCGCTATGGGCTCGAGCCCATAGCGCGCATCGTGGCGTCCGCCGTGGCGGGCGTGTCGCCCGAGGTGATGGGTTTGGGGCCGGTGCCGGCCACTCGCACGGCGCTCGCGCGCGCCGGCGTCACCATGGCGGACATCGATCTGGTGGAGCTCAACGAGGCGTTCGCCTCGCAGTCGGTGGCCTGCATGCGCGAGCTGGGTTGCGATCCCGCGCGCGTGAACGTGAACGGCGGCGCCATTGCGTTAGGACACCCGTTAGGCGCGTCGGGCGCGCGCGTGCTCACCACCCTGCTCCACGAGATGGAGCGGCGCCGGGTGCGGCGCGGCCTGGCGACGATGTGCATCGGCGTCGGCCAGGGCATCGCCATGGTCGTGGAGCGCGCGCGATGAGCTACGAATACATCCTCGTGCAGCGTGCCGACGGCGTGGGAACGCTCACGCTCAACCGGCCCGACAAGCTCAACGCGTTTGCCGGCACCATGCGGCGCGAAGTGGCCGACGCGCTCGACGAGCTCGAGACCGATCGTGCCGTGCGGGTGATCGTCCTAACGGGAGCCGGCCGCGCCTTCTGCGCCGGCGCCGACATCGGCTACATGTCCGAGCTCATCGCCACGCGCGACGAGACGTCGATGGCGGCGTTGGTCGAAGCCGGCCGCCGCGTGGTGACCACGATGCGCGCGTCGTCCAAGCCGGTGATCGGGAGCATCAACGGCCCGGCGGCCGGCGGCGGGGCGAACCTCGCCCTCGCCTGCGACGTGCGCATCGCGAGCGATCGCGCGTCACTCGGCCAAACGTTCAATCGGATCGGCCTCCATCCCGATTGGGGCGCCACGTATTTCCTGCCTCGCCTGGTTGGTCCGGCCAAGGCGCTCGAGCTTTTCTGGATGGCGGAGATGACCGGCGCCGCGGAGTGTCTGCGGCTGGGGCTGTTCAACACGGTGGTCCCGCACGATGCGTTAGGCAGCGAGACACGCGCGCTGGCTCTGACGTTGGCGGCCAAGCCGGCGCTGGCGATCGCGATGGCCAAGCGCGCGGTGTACGCGTCGCTCGACCGGTCGTTGCCCGAGATGCTGGACTACGAGCTGGACGCGCAGCTCCAATGCTTTCGGAGCGGCGATGCGCGCGAAGGAGTGACGGCGTTCCTGGAAAAACGGCGGCCGGCGTTCGGCCAGCCGCCCGGTTGATTCGGCCCTGCCGTTAGGCTTGGGGCCAGGCGCAGGTTTTCAAAGGAGCATGACGCCATGGCGTTGACCAAGATCACGAACTTCGACGACTGGGTGGACCTGTTCAAGGTCTGGCAGGATGACATCGGTCTCGAAGCCGCGGAGCTCAAGGACTACAAGTTCGACGTCAAGCTCGCGGACCTGGACGTGCCGGAGATCGAGTTCGGCCACTACAAGGGCAATCACAAGTGGCCCACCGTGATGCACATCCCCGACCAGCGCATTCGCGACGCGCTGCAGACCCTCATCATCTTCCAGGGCGACACGGAATTCGCCTCGGTCGAGCAGCAGCGCGCCCTCCTGGAAAACGCGCCGAGTGACTACGATTTGCTGGCGATCTACCGGGTGATGGCGGAAGAGATGCGGCACGGATGGCAGATGTCGTATCTGCTCGTGTCGCACTTCGGCGACGAAGGCAAGCGCGAGGCGGAGAAGCTGCTGCAGCGCCGCGCCGACGAGCACGAGCGGTTGTTAGGCTCGTTCAACGAGAGCGTCGAGAACTGGCTCGACTTCTTCGCCTACACGGAGTTCATCGATCGCGACGGCAAGTATCAATTGCAGATGATGTCGACGTCGGCGTTCGCGCCGTTGTCGCGCTCGATGAAGCCGATGCTGCGCGAGGAGTCGTTTCATTTAGGCACCGGCAACAACGGCCTGTTGCGCATCATCAAGGCGGGTCGCATCCCGACCGAGGTGATGCAGCGCTACTTCAACAAGTGGGTGTCCACGGCGTTCGATCTGTTCGGCACCGATGCGTCTTCGTCGGCGCAGTGGGCGTACACCTGGGGGCTCAAGGGGCGCTTCGACGAGCGCACGAATCCGCAGTCGCCCGACCCGTCGCGGCTCAACGAGTACGCGCGCGAGCTGTACCGGCAGGAGGTGCAAGGGCTGATCGACCGGCTCAACCTGCACGTGCCCGAGCATCAGCCCAGGCTCAAGGTGCCGCACGTCAAGTTCAACCGGCGCATCGGGCAATACAAAGGACAGACGTTCAACCTGGACGGCGAGCCGATTCCGCGCGAAGGATACAAGGAATACGTGGCATCGGTGATGCCGACGGCGGCCGACCGCGAGCTCTTGCGCTCGATCTTCAAGGACAACGACTGGATCCAGCCGAAGAAGAGTGACGACTAACTCGGTTGGTCACGGGTCCGGCGCGCCGGCGCGCCGGACCGGCCCCTTGCTCATCGGCCACCGCGGCGCGCCCCGCGAGCGGCCGGAAAACACGTTGCCCTCGTTTCTGCGCGCGCTCGAGTTGGGCGCGGACGGGATCGAGCTCGACGTACACACCACGAAAGACGGCGTCGTCGTCGTGCACCACGACGAGGTGCCGCGCGCCGCGGCGCCCAGCGGCCGCCTAACGGGGAAACGGATCGACGCGCTGACGTTCGACGAGCTGCAAGGGTTCTCGGTGCGCGGGATGGCGCTCGTACCGACGCTGGCCGAAGTGCTGGCCGCGGTGCGCGGGCGCGCGGAGGTGTTCGTGGAGCTCAAGGGACACGGCGTCGAAGCGGCCACGATCGAGGTGATCCGCAAGTCGCCTAACCCGGAACGTTGCGCGGTGCACAGCTTCGACCATGACGCGGTGCGTCGCGCGCGCGAGCTGGCGCCGGAGCTGCGCGGCGGTATTCTCTATGATCGTCCGCTGGACGACGTCGTGGCGGCCATGCGCGCGGCGGAGGCACTGGATGCCTGGTCCCGCTGGGATCTCATCGACGCGCCGACGGTGGCGGCTGTGCACGGCGCCGGCGGCCGGGTGATCGCCTGGACCGTCAACCGCACCGACAGGGCGATGGAGCTCGCCTCGTTAGGCGTCGACGCGCTTTGCACCGACCATCTGCCGCTCTTGCAAGTGGCGCTGCGATCCATGGCTCTTCCCTCATGACACCATCTGCACCGAACGTCGCCGTCATCGGCGCGGGCACGATGGGACACGGCATTGCGTACGTCTCTGCGCTCGCCGGCTGCCGCGTGTGCATGACCGACGCGAACACCGAGCAAGTGGCGCGCGGCGTCGCGCAGATCGAGCGCGCATTGGAGAAGGCGATCGAAAAGGGCAAGTGCACCGCCGCCGAACGCGACGCGGCGCTCGTGCGGCTCAGCACGGCGGCGACGGCCGAAGAGTGCGCGGCCGATGCGACGGTCGTCATCGAAGCCATCCCGGAGCGGTTGGACCTCAAACAGCGGTTGTTCGCGACGCTCGAGCGTGTGGTGAAACCCGACACGCTGCTGGCGACGAATACCTCGTCGCTCTCGATCACCCAGATCGCTCGGCCGCTCGCGCATCCGGAGCGCGCGTTGGGCATGCACTTCTTCAATCCCGTGCCGGTGATGAAGCTGATCGAGATCGTGCGCGGCAACGCGACCGATGACGCCGCCGTGGCGCGCGCGCGCGAGTTCGCGGTGCTATTGGGCAAGCAGGCGATCGTCGTCCTCGACACGCCCGGCTTCGCGACCAGCCGGTTAGGCGTCGTGCTCGGCCTCGAGGCGATCCGGATGCTCGAGCAGGGCGTGGCGAGCGCGGCCGACATCGATCGGGCGATGGAGCTGGGCTACAACCATCCCATGGGCCCGCTTCGCCTTACCGACGTGGTGGGGCTGGATGTGCGTCTGGCGATCGCCGAGCATCTGCACGATACGCTGCACGACGAGACGTATCGCCCGCCGCAGCTATTGCGGGACAAAGTCGCGCGCGGCGAGTTGGGCAAGAAGTCGGGACAAGGGTTTCACACCTGGGAGACCGAGCGATGACCGATGGCGGTGTGGTGACGCTGGAGGTGCGCGGCCGGACGGCGCTGGTCACGATTAACCGGCCCGAAAAGCGGAATGCGCTCGATGCTCAGGTTCGTGCGGCGTTCCTCGAGGCGATCGCGTCGGCGCGGGCCAACGACACCGTTCGCGCGATCGTCGTGACCGGCGCGGGCGACAAGGCGTTCGTGGCCGGCGCGGACATCGGCGAGTTCGAGGGGCGCACCACGGTCGAGCAGTGGCGGGTGATGAAGGGTGCCACGATCTTCGACGCGGTCGAGCGGTGCCCCAAGCCGGTGATCGCCGCCGTGAACGGCTACTGCCTGGGCGGCGGCATGGAGCTGGCTCTCGCGTGCGATATTCGCCTGGCCAGCACGTCGGCGCGATTCGGGCAGCCCGAGGTGAACCTGGGGATCATTCCCGGCGGCGGCGGCACGCAGCGGCTGCCGCGCATCGTCGGGTTAGGCGCGGCGCTCAAGCTGGTGCTCACCGGCGAGATGATCGATGCCGCCGAGGCGCTCCGGTTAGGCCTGTTGGAAGAGGTGGTCGAGCCCAGTGCCCTGCTCGACCGCGCGCTGGCGCTCGGCGAGAGCATTGCCGCCAAGAGCCCGGTGGCCGTGGCCGCGGCCAAGGAAGCCACGCGCGCCGCGCTGAGCCTGCCGTTGGACGATGGCCTGAAGCTCGAGACCGCGCTCTTCCAGGTGTGCTTCGCCAGCGCCGATCGCGCCGAGGGTGTCCGCGCGTTCCTCGAGAAGCGCTCGGCGCAGTTCACGGGAAAGTGAATGCGTTAGGCGGCGCGCCCGAGGCGCAGTACGCGGTCACGGACTTTCACATCCATATTCAACCGTGGCGGCAGCTCAAGCCGGCGGTGATGGAGACGATGCGGCGCGGGAAGGAACAGCATTTCGACTTCCTGCTCGCCTTGATGGAAGATCCACGGATGCTCTTGTCGATCATGGACGAGCAGGGCATCCAGCGGGTGGGAATGGTGAACTATCCCAGTCCCAACATCATGGGGTTCAGCGACGACACCAACGGATTCGCGGCGCGATATGCGGAGGCCGATCCCAAGCGGTTGCTGCCGTACGGCGGCGTCGATCCGGTCACGACGCGCGACGCCGCCGGCGGAGTGGAGCGGCTGCTCGAGTTAGGCACGCGGGTGCTCAAGCTGCATCCCCCGCACCAGGCGTTCGCGGCCAACGATTACACGCGCGGGCTCGACTCGCTGGCTACCATCTATAGGATGTGCGAGGATCGCGGGCTGCCGGTGCTCGTGCACACAGGGACGAGCATTTTCCCCGGTGCGCGCAGTAAGTATGGGAATCCGATGGAACTGGACGATGTGGCCATCGACTTTCCCGATCTGCGCCTCGTCATGGCGCACGGCGGCCGGCCGCTCTACATGAAGGAAGCGTTCTTCATTTTGCGCCGGCATCGGCACGTGTGGCTGGACCTATCGGGGATCCCGCCGAGAGCGCTGCTCGAGTACTTCCCGCGCATCGAGGAGCTCGAGTCGCAGCTGCTCTGGGGCACCGACTGGCCGAGTCCGGGAGTCGAGAGCATGCGGAAAAACGTGGATCAGTTCCTGTCGCTGCCGCTGACCGAGGGTGTGAAGCGCGCCGCGCTCGAGACCAACTCGCAACGGTTGTTGCCGGATCGTTGACCCTGGCGACCTTGTGCGTCGCCCCATAGCTTCCGCCCCCGACACCGCACCACCCCCATCAAGACGGAGGTCACGCGAAGCAATGCGCCTGTTCGCTCTCGCTCTTGCGATTACGGTGGCTGGATGCGCGAAGTCCGCGCCCGCCACGCAAGCGCCAACACCGGCCCGCGCCGCTCCCACGACTGGCAGTACGAGCGACACGACGCCGCCATCGACCTACGGGCCGGGCGCCCTCTCCTTGCCTAACGCAGACCCGTATCCGAGCACGTACAAGCCATTCCCGTCCAAGCCGACGCTCGTCGAGAACGTCACGATCTTCACCGCCGTCGGACCGCGCATCGTGAATGGTGCGTTGCTCATGCGCGACAACAAGATCGCGGCCGTGGGCAAGAGCGCCGACGATCCCGCCATCAAGCAAGCCGAAGGCGGCGAATCGCCGGTGGTGATCGACGGCACGGGCAAGTTCGTCACGCCCGGCATCATCGACGTGCACTCGCACCTGGGCGTCTATCCTGCGCCCGCAGTCGAGTCCAACAGCGACGGCAATGAGCTCGTGAACCCCGTCACGCCGTACGTATGGGCCGAGCATTCGATCTGGCCACAGGATCCGCAGTTCCCGCGCAACCTCGCGGGCGGCGTCACGACGCTCCAGGTGCTGCCGGGCTCCGGCAACCTTTTCGGCGGACGCAGCGCCATTCTCAAGGTCGTCCCGTCGCGGACGGTGCAAGGAATGAAATTCCCCGGCGCCAAGTACGGCCTTAAAATGGCGTGCGGCGAAAACCCCAAGCGCGTGTACGGCAATCGCGGCGGTCCCCAAACCCGCATGGGCAACATGGCCGGCTATCGCGCGGAGTGGATCAAAGCCGAAGCGTATCGCCGCAAGTGGGATGCGTGGCTCAAGACCCGCAAAGGTGAGCCGCCGGCGCGCGACTTGGGACTCGAGACCCTCGCCGAAGTTCTGCGCGGCAACATTCTTCCGCAAATGCACTGCTACCGTGCGGACGAGATGGCGCAGGTGATCGACATGTCGCACGAGTTCGGCTACAAGGTGCGCGCGTTCCACCACGGCGTCGAGGCATATAAGATCGCCGACCTGTTGGCGAAGGAAGGCATAGGTGCCGCGGTGTGGGCCGACTGGGGCGACTTCAAGATGGAAGCGCTCGACGCGGTGCGCGCCAACATGGCGCTGCTCTGGAAGGCGGGTGTCACGGTCATGATCCACTCGGACGATCCGTCGGGCTCGCAGCGACTGAATCAGGAAGTCGCGAAGGCGATGGCGGCGGGCCGCGCGATCGGTCTCAACATCACGGAAGAAGACGCGGTGAAATGGATGACCATCAATCCGGCGTGGGCGCTCGATCTTGACAGCAAGATCGGCTCGATCGAGACGGGCAAGGACGCCGATGTGGTGCTCTGGTCCGGCGATCCGTTCAGCGTATACACGCACACGGAAAAGGTGTGGGTCGACGGCGCGCTGCTCTATGACCGGAGCGACCCGAGAGCGCAGTGGCGCAGCGACTTCGAGTTAGGCTTCGTGCCGGACGAGACGACGGGAGGGACCCAGCGATGAACTCGCCTCGATACCACGTTTTGGCCGCGGTGTGCGCGGCCGCGTTGATCGCTCCCGTTAGCACGCTGCCGGCGCAGACGATCGCGATCACCGGCGGGAAAGTCTATCCGGTGAGCGGTCCGCCGATCGAGAACGGCACGGTGCTCATCAAAGACGGCAAGATCGTGGCGGTCGGCGCGAACGTCACGGTGCCGTCCGACGCCGAGAAGGTGGACGCGTCGGGCAAGTGGGTGACGCCCGGGCTCGTGGACGCAGAAACGCAGTTAGGCCTCGTCGAGGTCGGATTTGGCGCCGGAGCAAATGAATCGCGCGCGCGGAGTGAACAGGGCATCACCCCAGACTTCACGTCGTGGGACGGGCTCAACCCGCGCTCAGTGATGATTCCTCCGGCCCGTGAAGAGGGAGTCACCAGCGTCATGTCCACGCCGGGTGGTGGACTCATTGCCGGGCAAGCCGCACTGATCGACCTGTACGGCGACTCCCGCGCCGAAATGCTGCTGCGCGCGCCGGCCGCGATGATCGCGAGCATTGGAGATGAAGGGGGCGACGGCGCGCCCGCCAAGGGACAGCAGATCGCCCAGCTGCGCGAGATTCTGCAGGACACCCGCTACTATCAGAGGCACATCGCCGAGTTCGACCGCGGGCAGTCGCGGCAGATGTCGCTCAGTCCGGCATCGCTTGCCGCGCTGGTGCCGGTGTTGGACGGCAAGGTTCCGCTGCTCATCAACGCGGACGAGGCGAGCGACATCCAAGCGGCCATCGATTTGGCGAAGGAATTCGGGATCAAGGTCATCATTGGTGGCGGCGAGGAAGCCTGGGAAGTGGCCGACCATCTCGCGGCCGCCAAAATTCCGGTGCTGGCGGGCGCGGAGTCGAACATTCCGAGCTCGTTCAGTACGTTAGGCGCGCGGCAGGACAACGTCGCGTTGCTCCGGAAGGCGGGGGTGCAGGTGGCGCTCATCGGCAACGGCGCCGGTGACGAATCGCTGTTCAACGTGCGCAACATCCGCTATGAAGCCGGCAACGCGGTCGGCTACGGTCTGTCGTGGAACGACGCGCTCAAGGCGATCACGCAGGCGCCGGCGGAAATCTTCGGCGTCGCCGACAAAATCGGCACGCTCCAAGCGGGTCACGAAGCGAACGTCGTGGTCTGGGACGGCGATCCATTCGAATTTGCGACGCGTGCGATAGCGGTCTACGTGCGCGGCCAGAAGCAGAACGACGTGTCGCGGCAGGATCTGCTCACCAAGCGATACGAGACGATGCCGCCGAGTTACGGCCCGAAACCGTAGAAGGAAGCGGCGACTGTCGTCGCCTTGGCGATGAGGGAACCGGCGCCTAACGGCGCCGCGGGGGAACGGGGCGGCGGGTTGAGAACCCACTGCGAACGTGGAAACGAAAAGAACCTCAACGGCGTGGCCGTCGAGGTTCTTTTCATTTGATGTGCGTCTCGGCTTCCGCCCCGATCCCCGTTCCTTTTGTCCCTCAGGCCGCGCCAGTGGCCGCTTCCACGCGGTCCGGGTACACGGAAACCTTGAACCGCAGCTTGCTCTTGTGCTCGAACTTCACAACGCCGTCGATCAGCGAGTAGATCGTGAAGTCCGTCCCAAGACCAACGTTGCGGCCCGGGTGAATCTTGGTGCCGCACTGGCGGATGATGATGTTGCCGGCGCGCACGCGCTCGCCGCCGTATTTCTTGACGCCGCGATACTTGGGGCCGCTGTCGCGACCGTTGCGGCTCGAGCCAACGCCTTTCTTGTGAGCCATGGCGAACCGTCAGCCGAGTGAGATGTCGTTGATCTTGACGTCGGTGAACTTCTGGCGGTGTCCCTGCTTCCGCGAGTAGTTCTTCCGGCGCTTGAACTTGAAGACGATGATCTTGTCGCCCTTGCCGTGCTTCACAATCTCGCCGGTTACCGAAGCGCCACTCACGAGCGGAGCGCCGGCGTGGACGGTTGTCCCATCGGAGCCAAGCAGCACCTCGTCGAACGTGACGGCAGCGCCTACCTGGGCCTCGAGCGACGGAATGCGAATTGTCTTGCCCGGCTCGGCACGGAACTGCATGCCGCCAGTGCGAATGATGGCGTAAGTCATTGGAAGCGTGGTTGGTACAGTCCTGTAAGCTAGTCGCGCGAGTCCACCGCGTCAACATGTGCGCAATGGAAGCTTCGAAGCGCCCCATTCCCCGTTCCCTTGTCCCCATTCCCTCTATTGACTTTCCCCAGGGTGTAGGCACCTTACACCCCTAGAGGTAGACAGTCTACACCCATTGTCAGCCCACTCCCATGTCCAAGCGACTCGCCCCCCTCACGCGAATCGAGCTGCTCCAGGGCACGCTCGACCTGATCATTCTCCAGAGCCTGCGCTGGGGCCCGCGCCACGGATACGGATTGCTCCAGGTCATCCGAACGCTGTCGCGCGGCGTGCTGCAGGTGGACACGGGGTCGCTGTATCCCGCCCTGCATCGCCTCGAGCGCCAGGAATGGATCGAGGCCAGCTGGGAGCAGTCCGAGAACAACCAGCGCGTGCGCGTCTACCGTTTGACGGCGGCGGGACGCAAGCAGCTGGCTGTCGAACGATCCAAATGGGAGCAGTTCTCCACGGCGATCGCGGGGATCTTCGCGGCGCCACCAGCTGAGGAGGCCTGATGTCACCCCGTGATCGTGGTGCCCGCGACGATGATCTCGACGCCGAGATCCAATCCCATCTCGACATGGCCGCGAAGGAGCGCATGGACCGGGGCGAGTCGCCCGAGGATGCGCAGGCGGGAGCGCGCAAGGAATTCGGCAACGTCGGCATCGTGAAGGAGGTGACGCGCGACATGTGGGGCGGCGGCGGCATCGAGCAGATCTGGCGCGAGCTCAAGTATGCCACGCGCACGCTGCTCCGCTCGCCGGGCTTCGCAGCGGTCGCGGTGATCACGCTTGCGTTAGGCATCGGCGCCAACACGGCCATCTTCAGCGTCGTCAACAGTGTGATGCTGCGTCCGCTGCCCTATCCGCATCCCGGCGAGCTGGTGTTGATCACGAGCCAATTCCCTACGTTGGGCTTCGATCAGTTCCCGGTGGATGCCGCGGAGTTCCTCGAGTTCAAGGAGCGCAACCACTCGTTCTCGAACGTGGGCGCCTACTACGCGAACGCGGTCAACGTGGGCGCGGCATCGAATCCGGCGCGCGTGTCCGCGGCGCTCGCGTCGGCGAGCCTGTTCCCGACGCTCGGCGTGTCGCCCGAAGCCGGCCGCTGGTTTACCGATCAGGAGACGCTGCCTAACGCACCGCACGTGGCGATCCTGTCCGACGAGCTGTGGCGCAGCAGCTTTGGCGGCGAACGGTCCATCGTCGGGCAGAAGGTGGACATCGACGGCGTCGAGGCGCAGGTGGTGGGCATCATGCCGCCGGGCTTCGACATCCACGACCAGGGTGTGAGACTGTGGCTGCCCCTCACGCTCGATCCGGACAGCGTCAACAGCTATCGCGGCGGACACTATCTGAACCTGGTGGGGCGGCTCAAGCCGGGCGTGTCGCTCGCCACGGCACGCGTGCAGCTGGAGCCGATGCTCGCGCAGTGGACGCAGATCGACGGCGGAACCGTCAATGCGACGCCCGGCCAGCAGGGCTTCGTGCACACGCCGAACGCCAAGAACCACCGGCTGCGGTACGACGACCTTCTGACCGACATCGTCGGGAGCGCCGGGCGCGCACTGTGGGTGCTGCAGGCAGCGGTCTTCCTCGTGCTGTTGATCGCGTGCGCCAATCTGGCCAACCTGCTCCTCATGCGCGCCGAGACCAAACACAAGGAGCTCGTGCTGCGGGCGGCGTTGGGCGCCGGACGCGGCCGGCTGGCGCGGCAATTCCTCGCCGAGAGTCTCGTGCTGTCGGTGGCCGGCGCCGCGTTAGGCTTGCTCGTCGCGCGATGGGGGTTGCACGCGCTGGTGCTGTCGAACAACGCCGGCATCCCGCGCGCCGCCCGTGTGGGACTCGACGGACACGTGCTCCTCTACACGCTCGGGCTTGCGTTAGGCACGGGGATCCTGTTCGGGCTGGCGCCGATGCTGCGGCTCAACTCCCGCGCCATGAGCCTCTCGCTGCGCGAGGCGGGAAGCCGCACCACGGCCCATGCGTCGGCGGCCCGCGTGCGGCGCGGACTCGTGGTGGCGGAAATGGCGCTGGCGGTGACGCTGCTCGTCGGCGCGGGACTGCTCCTCAGGAGCTTCGAGAAGCTCACGCGCGTCGACTCCGGGTTCGACCGGTCGAGCCTCGTCACCTTCAACGTCGTGCTGCCGGCCGCCACGTACGCCGACAGCCTGCGCCGCGTCCGGTTCTTCGAGCAGTTGGACGAGCAGCTGCAGCAGGTGCCGGGCGTCCAGAGCGCCGCGGCCATGTCGGGCCTGCCGCCGCTCCGGCAAGTGAACGCCAACGACACGCGCTTCGAGGGCTACGTCGTGAAGCCCGGCATTCCGCCGCAGAACGTCGACTACTACAACTACGTGACGCCTAACTATTTCTCGACCATGCGCATTCCGCTGGTCGAGGGTCGCTCGTTCGGTCCGTTGGATGGCGCCACGTCGCCGGCGGTTGCCATCGTGAATCAGACGCTGGCGCGGCTGTTCTTCCCTGGACAGAGCGCGATCGGACACCGGATTCAACCGGGCGGCATCGCGGACACTTCGAAATGGTACACGATCATTGGCGTTGCCAAGGACGTGAAGCAAGGCGGTGTGGACGCGAAGACGGGGACGGAGCTGTACATGCTCGACGATCAGAGCCCTACCTATCTTGGCTACGCGCCGCGCGACATGAATCTCGTCGTGCGATCGACGCTGTCGACGGACGTGTTGTCGCCGTCGATCCGTCGGGCCGTGGCGTCGCTCGATCCGGCGTTGCCGATCGTCGGTCTGCGCAGCATGGACGAGGTATTCGAGGATTCCCTCGCCCGTCCGCGGTTCCTCGCCGAGTTGTTGGTCATCTTCGCGGCGGTCGCGCTCGCGCTTGCGGCGGTGGGCACGTACGGGGTCCTGGCCTACTCGGTGGCCGAGCGGCGCCGGGAGATCGGGATTCGGATGGCGTTGGGCGCGAGTGAAGGCGGCGTCCTAACGTTAGTGTTGCGTCAGGGAATGGTGTTGGCGGCAATCGGACTCGTGGTTGGGCTGGCCGGCGCACTCGCGGTAACGCGCGTCGTGAGCTCGTTGCTCTTCGGTGTTCGGCCCACGGATCCGGTCACGTTTGCAGCGGTTGGGGTTTTCATGTTGGGTGTGGCCTTCGTGGCATGCGTGGTGCCTGCTCGGCGTGCGACGCGCGTGGACCCGTTGGTGGCGTTGCGATTGGATTGACTGTCAGAGGGGTGTTTGCGCGGCGGGACCGGTCTGCATATTGTGAAGGTTGTGAAGGCGCTGTCTATCACTTCCGCATCGAGGGAGCCGTTCCATGCACCGCTTGAGCCTAGCCGTCGCATTGGTCGCCGTCGCATCGCTGCCGCTCGCGTCCAGGCCGCGTATCGCGAGCGGATCGGTATCCGACACACGCGCGATCTGGTCCGAGGTTTCGAAGTACATCACGCAGTCGGCGTCGGACATGTCGGATGCCGACTTTCAGTTCCGTCCCACGCCCGAGGTGCGCACGTTTGGCCAGATCATCGCGCACATTGCCGGCACGCAGCACTTCATGTGCGCCAGTGCGTTAGGCGAGCCTACGGGGAGCGAGGACGACATCGAGAAGACGAAGACGACCAAGGCCGACATCGTGGCGGCGCTCAAGGCGTCCAACGAGTACTGCGCGAAGGCGTACGCGCAGAGCGACGATCAGGTGTCGGGCACGGTGAAGCTGTACGGCATGGACCGCTCGCGGTTCTACGCGCTGGTGCTCAACGCGACGCACGACAACGAGCACTACGGCAACATCGTGACGTACATGCGCATGCGCGGCTTGGTACCGCCCTCGAGCCGGCCCAGCACCACGCAGTGACGCGTTAGGCTTTGCGGTGGTAGTACAGGTCGAACGACGGCGTCCACGTCGTCCCGCCGTCGGTCGACCGCTCCCCGAACTGCCGGACGGTGTTCGAGTCGACCGGCGTGAACGTCATCCGCACCTGCGTGTTACCGACGTGAGCCGTTAGGCGCAGGCTCCGCCCCACCCACTCGCTCTCGCGGTACTCGGTGACGGCGCCGTACTGGTCGGTCCAGAACTGCTGCCACATCTTGAGTTGGGCGTTGTAGGCGTTGAGGCTCTTGCCCTCGCCCCCCTGTGCGTCGGCCCAGTTTTCCAGAACCACGCACTGGCCCAGAATTTTCTGGACCACGCTGTGGCCGGCCGGCTGGCCCGCGGCATTCACGACGTTCCACTCGCCGACCCAAAAGTCGAACTGGTGCGACTCGGCGCGCGCGACGCAGGGCTCGTGCGCCCCCCGCATCGCGTTCACCACGCGCGCGTAGCGCGGATCGGCGCGAATGCCATCGAAGTCATGGTCGCCATTCAGGGTGCCCACCTGGGTGAACCCGGCCGCAATGGATGCGTCGAGCCAGGCGAATGCCGAATCGCGCTGATCGAGGCGCGCGTACGCGGCGGCGACGTTGTACACGATGGCCGGCATCCCCTGGAGCGCGAGCGCGCGACGATAGGCCGCGAGCGCGTCCTGATACCGTCCGGTCTCGTGGAGCGAGATGCCTAACTGAGCCCAGTACCGCGCCGAGTCTGGCGCGGTGCGCGTGAGGAGCTCGTAGGCTTGGGCGGCCGCGGCGTAGTTGCCGGCGCGGTAGAGCGAATCGGCATGGAACGCGGCGGACGACCCGTACCGCGGGGCGTTCGCCGTTCCATTCGGCGATTGGGCAATGAGAGAAGACGCCACGCCCAACGCAATGGCCGCCGCCAGCATCGACACGCGGGACATGCAGGGCCTCCGGCGAGGGATGCCCCAACGTGCCGACGGCCCGTTCGGCGCGCCACGGCCTTCACGGAATCAGGACACGACCCGAACCCGCCGCGAGCGGTGCGGGATCACCCGCTACGCCACGGCGTACTGCTGCGTCACGTCCCGCTCGGCGCCCTTCACGACCAACTTGAACTCGTCGGGCTTGAGCAGCGGATCGTCGCGCATCTCGAGCGCGAAGCCGGCGCCCTTCTCCAGTTTTTTCGCCAGGTCATGCTCGTGCTCGAGCACGTAGAGCGCGACATCGGGGTGCAGCTTGATCAGCAGGTGGTCCTTCCTGCCTTCCACCGCGATGCGCTTGATCGACCGCTCCATGCGCCTAACCGTGCTCTCGGGCGTGAACACACGCCCGGTGCCGGCGCACGTTGGGCACGCCTCGGTCATGTTCTGATAGTGGCTGGCGCGCACGCGCTGGCGCGTCATCTCGATCAGGCCTAACTCGCTCACCGCGAAGGCCTTCGTGCGCGCGCGGTCGCGCGAGAGGTGGTTGCGCAGCTCCTGCAGCACCTTGTCGCGATTCGCCTTCGTCTCCATGTCGATGAAATCGCAGACGATGATGCCGCCGATGTCGCGCAGCCGGAGCTGGCGGGCGAGCTCGCGCGCCGCTTCGGTGTTGGTTTTGAGGATGGTCTTCTCGGGGTCGCGCTTGCCGGTATAGCGGCCGGAGTTCACGTCCACCGACACCAGCGCTTCCGTCTGCTCGATGATCAGGTACCCGCCCGACGGCAAGTCGCACCGGCGCTTGACCAGGTCGCGAATCTCGGACTCGATGTCGGCCTTGTCGAAGATCGGGATCTGGTCGTCGTAGAGCTTCACCCGCTCGATCAGCTCGGGCGCGATGCCCTTCAAGTACTCGACGATCTCGTTGTAGACCTGTTTGCTGTCGACCACCAGCGAGTCGACCTTGGTGCTGAACAGGTCTCGCGTTAGGCCGCGGGTGAGGCTTGTTTCGCGGTGGACGAGCGACGGCGCGCGCAGGAAGCGCGTCTTGCGCTGGATCTTCTTCCACGAGCTCATGAGCGTGGTGAGCTCGCGGCGGAAGGTGTCCTGCGTCACGTCTTCGCCCACGGTGCGCACGATCACGCCGCCCGAATCGGCGGGCAGCACGCCCTGCATCTGTTCGCGCAGCCGTTGCCGCTCGGCACGCTCGCCGATTTTGCGGCTCACGCCGACGCGCGACGCGAATGGCATGTAGACGAGGAACCGTCCGGCCAACGAGACCTGCGCCGTGACGCGCGGTCCCTTGGTCGAGATGGGCTCCTTGGAGACCTGGACGATGATGTCCTGGCCTCGCTTGAGCAGGTCTTGAATGGGCGGTGCTTTGACGCGCTTGCGGCGACCACCGCCTGCGCTTTCGTCTTCCTCGTCCGAGGCATCATCCTCGGGCTCGTCGTCCGCGTCCGCGTCGGACTCGGGGAATACGAGGTCGCTCGCGTGGAGAAACGCGCTCTTCTCGGTTCCGATGTCCACGAACGCGGCTTGGATACCGGGCAACACTGCTTCGACTTTGCCCAAGTAGATGTCCCCGACCATACGGCGATTGTCGGGGCGGTCGATCATCAATTCGACGAGCTGCTCATCCTCCAGGATGGCGACGCGGGTCTCTCGTGGACTCGCGTTGATGAGAATCTCTCGCTTCATGCACTGGCGCGGCCCGTCCGCCGGATGGCGACCCGGCATGCGGAGGTAGGCGGCGTCTCGAGGTGGAGTGATCGCGTACCGGCCCCGTGGGCGTTGCGATTGGGCGCGAAGCCAAGGCCGCCAACGCGCGTTGCGTTGGGCGGCTCACCGTCCACGCCGATCCGGCCTCGACGCCTAACCGTCTGATCACGACGCCCACCAGGGCGAGCGCGAACAGGGCGTACGCGAGGAATTGTCCGGAGAGCGTGCGGTCAATCGTGGGCATGGGCTGCGGTGCGCGCGGAGCGCGGCTCAAGGTCCTGCATGTAAGTGCCGCGTTCCCTCGGTACCTAACGCACACCATCGGTCGCAGGTCGCCCGACCGGGTGCGCGCATGGAAAAACTAGAATGGGATCGAGCGATACTGTTAGAGCTCGGCCGCCGGCGGCGGTCAGCCGCGGTCGGCGACGACGCCTCTTCATGTGGACGAAGAACCGGCGCCGATGGTTCGCGCAGCATCATTTGAAGTATACGCCGCGTCCGGCATGGGGCGCAATGCGGGCGGGTGCCATTGGGGGAAGGTTGGGCACTTCGTGGTGAGCTTCGTTGCTCTCTTGAAACGGATAAGATCTGATAACGGCACGGAAAATCGGATCGCTCGACTGCTCGGCGCTGAGTGCATCGACACTGGTGAGTACCATCGATTCTTAGGAAAAACCTTGCAGTGTCCGTCGGTGTCAGGCCTTGTCCGCCAACAACTTCGTGGACGCTCGCGGCTGCATCGGAGGGGCGCACCAGATGAACCAACCGAACTCTATTTCGCCGTTCCGCTGTGACTCCCCTCAGGGCTCAACGAGGCGATAGCGGACACACCTGGACACGAACGGACACTGCAAACGATTTGGAAAACAAGAGAACCGACTCTCACCAGTGTCGACGATGTCCGCGCCGAGCAGCCGAGAGACCCGCGGTCATCCGTGCGGTCATCAGATTCGATCCGCGTCCAAAGAGCGAGAAACGGCGGCTCAATCCGCGAGCGTCTTGAGCAGGTGCCGCGCGATGACGATGCGCTGGATCTCCGACGTGCCTTCGCCGATCTCGCAGATTTTCGCGTCGCGCATCATGCGCTCCACGGGATAGTCCTTGGTGTATCCGTAGCCGCCGTGGATTTGCACCGCCTTGATCGTGGCGCGCATGGCCAGCTCGGAGCAAAAGAGCTTGGCCATCGCGGCTTCCTTCCCGAACGGCTGTCCGTGCTGCGACAGCCACGCGGCGTAATACACGAGGTGCCGGCCGGCCTCGATCTCGGTGGCCATGTCGGACAGTTGGAACTGCACGCCCTGGAACGACGAAATCGACTGGCCGAATTGCTTGCGCACCGACGCGTACTGCAGCGCTTGCTCGAACGCGCCTTCGGCGATGCCTAACGAAAGGGCGCCGATACCGATGCGCCCCGAGTCGAGGGTGCGCATGAAGTTGATGAACCCCTTCCCCTCTTCGCCCAACCGGTTCTCGACGGGCACTTCGACGTCGGCGAACAGCAGCTCGCGCGTGTCCGACGCGCGCCAGCCGAGCTTGTCTTCCTTCTTCCCGGCAGTGAAGCCGCGCATGTCGGGCAGCGACGGCTCGTGGCCGAACCCGGCCGCGCGCGCGTCCTCCATGTCGCAGGTCTGCTTGGTGAGAATGAACGACGAGATGCCGTGGCGGCCGGCCGACGAATCGGTGACGGCGGTGGCGACGAAGATCTCGCCCACGCCCCCGTGCGTGATGAAGCGTTTGGACCCGTTGAGCACGTAGTGGCTGCCGCGCCGCTCGGCGCGCGTGCGCGTGCCGCCGGCATCGCTGCCGGCCGCCTCTTCGGTGAGGCCGAATCCGCCCAGCACCTGTCCGCGCGCCAGGAACGGGACGAACTGCTCCCGTTGGGCCTGAGATCCGAAGTTCACGATGGGCGAGGTGCCGAGCGTGGTGTGGGCCGAAATGGTGATCGCGTGCGACGCATCGACCTTGGCCATCTCGTGGATCGCGATGATGTAGCTGATGTAGTCCATGCCGGCCCCGCCTAACGACTCGGGCCACGGCACGCCGAGCAGGCCCAGGTCGCCCATTTTCTTCACGGTGTCCCAGGGGAAGGTGGCGTCGGCATCGAGCTTGGCCGCGACGGGTGCCACTTCCTCGCGCGCAAACTCGCGCACCATGTCGCGGACGGCGGTGTGCTGTTCGGTGAAATAGGGGAGATCGCTCATGAACGTGATTGGGATGCAGGGACGGGATCGGCGGCCAGGCGAATGACGGCGAGGAACCGCTCGCCGTACCGATCGAGCTTGGCCGGTCCGACGCCATGGACGCCGGCCAGCGTGTCGAACGAGTCGGGGCGGCGGAGCGCCATTTCCACCAGCGTGCGATCGGGGAAAATACAATAGGACGGAAGGTGCTCCTGACGCGCGAGCTCGGTGCGCAGAGCGCGCAGGGCGCCCACGAGCGCAATGTCTCCCGGAGCGAGGTCCGGCAAGTCGGCGGCGTCGGACCGCGCGGGCGCGCGGTCGGCGTGACGTACCACCGGTCGCGCCACTGGCGGCGCGCTCTGCCTAACGCCGGGAGCGGCGGGCGGCTGTGGTTTGGCGCGTGCCCGTTTGGCACGCGGACCGGTGCGGGCCGGCGCGTCGGACATCTCCGCGCCGCCTGCATGCGTGCCCAGGCACACGTCACACCCTTCACACGACGAGCGGGCGTCGGGATCGCCGAAGTAGCGCAGCACGAACGCGCGGCGGCAGCGCTTGGTGTACGCGTACATCTGCATCGCGTCGAGCTTGGAAAGCTCGGCGCGCCGGCGGCGGTCGATGATCTCCCACTCGATGCGGAATCGCGTGAGCGGCGCCGTATGATCCAGGAGGCGAATGCCGCCACCCGTGCCGTGCCACACGACGAACTGGCGCTCCTGCAGCTCATCGAGGAGCGCGCGCACGCCGGCCATGCCGCCGAAGCCCGGCGGCAGCATGTCGGGCGCCACGGGGATCCCATCGTAGAAGCGCTTCCCCGCGCCGCGCCACAGCTCGCGCAAGAGGCCGCGGGCGGCGGCGTCGCTTTCGCCTAACTCAGCGCGGATGCGCGCCGGCGTCGCCATCAACCGCACCCAGAGACTCGACATGGAGACCGGCTCGGGCGCCACCGCCTTGGCGTGCGCGAGAAGCCGAAGCGCCGATTCGGCTTCGCGCTCCTTCACACCGCCGTCGGACCGTACCGCGATCGCGGCGGGCGTGAGCGGCGCGATGCCCGCTCGATCGGCCGTGCGTTGCAGCACGCCGTAGACCCGCTCGACCAACGCGCGCTCCGGGTACGCGCTCTTGATGAAGTACTCGTGCGTGAAGCGGTCCTGAAACGCGTGCAGCAGCACGCAGTCGGACGGCAGGCCATCGCGGCCCGCGCGGCCGGCTTCCTGATAGTAGGCCTCGAGCGTGCCCGGCATCGCGTAGTGCACGACCAGCCTGACGTTGGCCTTGTCGATACCCATGCCAAACGCGTTGGTGGCAACGATGGCGCGCACGTCCTCGCGCATGAACGCTTCCTGCACGTCGTGGCGGTGGTCGTCGTCGAGTCCCGCGTGGTACGCAATCGCGCCGATACGCGCGCGGTGCAGCATCTGCGTCACGCGCTCCACGGCGCGCCGGGTCGACGCGTACACCACCGTCTGTCCCTCGTGTTCCTTGAGGGCGCGAACGAGCGCGGCGTCCTTGTCGCGATCGGTGCGGGTGCGGACCACGTGATAGCGCAGGTTGCGGCGGTCGAACCCGGTGATGACGACTTCCGGCCGATCCAGGCCTAACTGGCGGACGATGTCGCGCCGCACTTCGGGCGTGGCCGTGGCAGTGAGGGCAATGGTGGGCGGAGCGCCTAACCGTTCGCGCACCTGCCCCACGCGAAGGTAGCTGGGCCGGAAATCGTGGCCCCATTCGCTGATGCAGTGGGCCTCGTCCACCGCGAGCAGGGACACGCCCATCGCGGACAACCGGTCGGCGGCGCTCCCGAAGTCGAATCGCTCGGGCGCCACGTACAACATTTTGAGCGCGCCGCGCTCGGCGCGCGAGAGCCGGTCCGACACTTCGCTCGACGAGAGCGTGGAATTGATGAACGCCGCCGGCAGGCAGCGCGCCTCGAGCGCATCGACCTGGTCCTTCATGAGCGAGATGAGCGGCGAGATGACAACCGTTAGGCCGGGCAGCAGCAGCGCCGGCACTTGATAGCAGAGCGACTTGCCGCCGCCCGTGGGGAGGACCACCAACGTGTCGCGCTTCGCGGCCACCGCGGCCACGGCGCGTTCCTGGCCGGGACGGAAGTCGGCGAATCCGAAGTGTTGCCGGAGGGCGGCGCGCGCCTGGTCGGCGGTGAAGGAGTCGGTCACCGGACCATGGTAACGCGACGCGCGGACGGCGGCGTCATCATTGGGTTGCGCGGCGTATCGATCACACGGCGCGGGCAAAGTGACCGCGGGTGAACCGCGTGCCCACCAGCGCGCGAATTTCGCCTAACTGAGCCGCCCTGCCGGCGGCGAGTGCGTCGAGCGCCGCGCGCGTGCGTCCGACGAGGTCGGCCACCGGATCGCCGGGCACGTTGAATAACATGCGAAAGCCGCGAATGCCGGTGCGCCACAGCGCCGGCAGAAACTCCGACGCTTCGATCGGGCGCGAATGCAAGAGGCGGTTCCGGCATGCGGTATCCGTGGCCACCGGGAAGGTGTAGCCCGCGGGATCCGTGAGCTCGACCAGCGGATGCTTCTGCACGCAGAGATCGCGGCATGTCGTGGGCTCGCGGTCGAACGCGGCCGAAAGGATGCAGTGCTCGATGGTCATTCCTTCCGGGCGTCCATACACGACGGCGTCGAATCCGCGGCCCGACCACGGCGCCACGACATCGGCGATCTCGTTGGCGGTGAGCTCGACCGATAAGACGATGCGTCGCGCGCCGCGCTCGAACAGGACCGCGGCCGTATGCTGATTGAAGCAATTGACCGCGTAATCGGCGACGACGTCTCGGCCCTGGCTCGAGAGCGCCGCGACGAGGCCGGTGTGGCCGGACAGGAGCGGCAGTCCCAGGTCGAGCCACCGGTCCACGTCACGGCGCTCTTCGGGCCTAACGATGGTGGGCGTACGCAGCCGGAACGAGGCGCCGAGCGATGCAAGCTCTTCGCCTAACGCAACGATCCGGTTGCGCGGCGCTGCCGGGTGGCGAAGGAAGGCATCGAAGGTGATTTCGGTGGCGCCGGCATGCGCGGCGGCGCGTGCGTCATCCACCGTGTACACATCGGCGGCGAGGACAAACGGCGTGTCGGGCGCGCCGGCCGGCTGGCGCGCGCGCACATGTTCGACGGCCGACGCGATGCGCGCGTGCCGGTGACCGACGTGCGACACCGACGCCGACTCGCGGCGCCGGGCGAGCTCGGCCGTCGCACGCTGGCGCATGGTGTTGAGCTCGCGCACCGGAACGAATAGCCCGTCGCCAAGGCCGGCGGCGTCGATCGTGCCTAACACAAAGGGTGTCTCGCCCAGGCGGCCGAGCTGCTCGCGGAGCTGGGCATGGTCGAGAGCATGGGCGCGTGCCGGCGCGAGCGGCGCCTCGCCGTGCACCGTGACCGTGTCGTGTCCGGCGGTGAACGTGAGCTCGAGGGGTTGACCGGCCGCGCCCGACGCGCCGACGTCGAGTCGGGTGCGCCGTACGTTAGGCGGCGCCGCGACCGCGGCGAAACTCTCGCGCGCCCGCTCGAGCAGTGCCGCGTGCGAGGTGCGGAACACGCGCGCCCCGACGGCAGCGCGGCCGCGCAACGGCGCCGTGACGCCCTGGCGGATGAGGCCGGCCCGGTGGCCGAGCGTGCGCACGTCGGTCACCGCCGCGCCGATCGGCTCGCCCTCCCTGTCGTTAGGCGGTACGAGCGCGATGCCGTCGCCCACGGCCAGCGGCGCCGAGAGCTCCACGATGTGCATCGCGCGATCGTGACCCACCACGATGCCCAGCTCGACACCCCGGTTGTCGGGATGGTCGCGCGTCACGTAGTCCCGCCCTGCCCTGCCGCCGTACATGCCCCCCGTGAAGCCCCGGCTGTAGATCTGCACCAGGTCGCGCCGCTCTTCTTCGTTAGGCAGGGAGGGCTCGCCGCGGGCCAGGCGATCCAGGCAGTCGCGATACGTGTGCGTCACCGTAGCCACGTACTCGGCCCGCTTCTTCCGGCCTTCGATTTTGAGCGTGTGGATGCCGGCTTTGGCAATCGCGTCGAGATGGTCGTGCGCCGCCAAATCGCGCGCCGAGATGAGGTAGCCGGTGTCGAGCGTGTCGCCGGTGGACGCGTCCGTGAGCACGTAGTCTTTGCGGCAGGATTGCGCGCACGAACCGCGATTGGCGCTCCGCTCCGAGATCATGCCCGACATGAGGCACTGTCCGGAGTACGAAATGCAGAGCGCGCCGTGGATGAACGACTCGAGCAGGAGGTTCGGCACCGCGGCGCGGATCACGCCGATGTCCTCGAGCGTGTTTTCGCGCGCCAGCACCACGCGCTGCAAGCCTAACGCAGACAACAGCGCCGCGCCGTCGGGATCGTGCACGGTGAGTTGGGTCGATCCGTGCAGCTCGACGCCGGGATACACCTGTTGCGCCAGGCGCACGAGGCCCAGGTCCTGCACGATCGCGGCATGGATGCCGCGGTCGAGGCACTCGCCTAACAAAAGCAGCGCGTCGGCCAGCTCCGAGGGCTTGAGGAGCGTATTGAGCGTGAGGTACACGCGCCGTCCGCGCGACCGCGCGAGCCGGCAGGCTTCGGCCAAATCGTCCAGCGTGAGCTGCGCCCCCTCATCCCGCGCGTTGAATCGCTCGGCGCCCAAGTACACGGCATCGGCGCCGTTGGCCAAGGCGGCGCGCACGGCGTCGAGCGAGCCGGCGGGCGCCAGCAGCTCGGGAACGGTCTGAACGGACATGGGAAGGAAATTAACTCAAAAGGACGCGGCAGTCGCACTGGCCTGGTCGTCCGCCCGTGTCATCACTTGGTCCGCCACCGATTCGTCGGACACACCAGCCGCTTGGCTCGCTTGTCCGCTCGTGTTGACACGAAAAGGGCGGAAACCGGGAAACGGCGGCTCGCCCGACTGCGCGAGGCAAAGGGGGTCACACTGTCGAGAGCAGTATTTTGCTCTTGAAAGACAGCACGACTCATCTCGCCATGAGCAGCCGCGCTCGTTTCGCGCAGCCGAGCGATCCTACCGTTTCCTTCTTGTTATCCTGAACCGGAGCGAGGAAGCCCTCCATGCGCGCGATAGTTAGACCTCACGTCGCGCTGAGCGATCAGCTACGCCGCCGAGAGATCGCGCAGCACTGCGCCTACCGCGCCATGACGGAGCCGGCGCAGCGCGCGGTCGCGCAACTGGCGGACGCGCTCGCGGGTCACGCCCAACATCTTGCCGATCTCGTCGAGCGTGTGCTCGCGATCGCCCGTGAGGCCGAAGTACAGCTCGAGGATCTTGGCGTCGCGCGCCGGCAGCGTGGTCAACGCGCGCGCGAGCTCGGCCCGGCGGAAGCGGTCCAACACTTCTTGCTCCAGGTCCGGCATCTCGTCGGCAGCGAAGCGTTCGATGAGCGCGCGATCGCTGTCCTTCCCTACTGCCGCGTCGAGCCGCACGTCGGCCGTGTTGAGAGCCGTGAGCGCGCTCACGATCTCCGTTGGAATGTCCGTGATCTGCGCGATTTCGTCTGGCGTCGGCTCGCGTCGCAGGCGATCGCGCAACACGCCGGCTGCCTTGATCACGCGCGACAGGTCGGCGGTCCGGTTGAGCGGGACGCGCACCGTGCGACCCTGCCGCGCCAGCGAGGCGAGAATGGCCTGGCGGATCCACCACACCGCGTACGAAATGAACTTGACGCCCTGGTCCGGATCGAACTTCCGCGCGGCTGTCATGAGGCCGACGTTGCCTTCGCCGATCAGGTCGATGAGCGGGAGGCCGCGGTTCTGGTACTTCTTGGCCACGGAGACGACGAAGCGAAGATTGCGGCGCACCAGCTCGTCGAGCGCGTGCTCGTCGCCGCGGCGAATCCGGCGAGCGAGCGCCTGCTCCTCGTCCACGTGCAGCAACGCGTACCGGCTCACCTCGGCGAAGTACTGATCGAGGATGTCGCGATCACCTTCCGCCGGTGTGATGTCGACGGGAGTGGCACGCGTGCGTCGGCGCTTCTCATGGGCCATGTCTGCTCCTCCCTTGAGCAACTGGGTTTGGTTTTCAGCAACAACCGAACCGGACAACATGCCCGACCCGGGACAACTTCAGGTCGTTACACGAATCCGCGTACCCGTTATCCAGTGCCAGTACCCGCGTGGTTCGAGATCGTTTCGATCCGACTGGGTTTGCTCAATCATGCGAGAGTTTGTCGAGGAGCTCTGCCGCGCGGGCCAACGTGGCCAGGTCTCTCTTGCTCAACGTACGCATGTCGCGGGACAGGACGCCGACACGCCGGGCTCGACCGGCTTCGAGCAGGTCTTTGCCGCGGCGTGTGGCGTGGAGTCGGACCAGGCGACCGTCGTCCGGGTCGGCCACGCGGGTGACGAGTCCCATTTCCTCGAGTGCGCGCACGAGGTGGGTCATGGTGGGTGGCCGCACCTGCTCGGCGGCGGCGAGGGCGCCCAGGGTGATAGGACCGCCGAAGACGATCACCGAGAGCGCCGACGCGCGCGGCGGGCTCAGGCCCATGCCGGGGTCTTCGCGGCGGACGCGCCGCAAAATGTGGATGGCGGCCGAGTGGAGCCGGTCGGCGACGGCATCGGGGTCAGGGCTCTTGCGCGAACGGGGCGGGGTCGGCATAGTAGTTAGTAATACTAACTAAAATGCGCGCCGCGTGCCACCCCCGTGGGCGCGCGCCGCCTTTCATTCCCGCGGGAGGACCCATGGAGGCGACAATGGATGCGCTGCACCTGTCCCAGATCAGGCAGGTCCTGATCCCGGTCTCCGATCTCGCCCGCGCCACCGCGTTCTATCGAGACACACTCGGGATGCGGTTCCTGTTCGAGGTGCCGCAGCGGATGGCGTTCTTCGACTGCGACGGCGTCCGCCTGATGCTGAGCGTGCCCGAGCCTAACGGCGAGACCGTCGGCGCGCCGCTGCTGTACTATCGCGTGTCCGACATCCAGGCGGCGTGCCAGACGCTGGTCGCGGGTGGCGTGGCCCAGATCAACGCGCCGGCGATGATCGCGCGAATGAGCGACCACGATCTGTGGCTCGGGGAGTTCCGCGACTCCGAGGGCAATCCGTTCGCGCTGATGAGCGAGGTCCGGGCCTGACGGAGCCCGCGCGGTCAGGACCGGCGTATGATCTTGGGCAGGAAGCGTAGCAGGAAGGCGACGACTACGAACGCGACGCCGACGACCATCACGTCGTTGTGTCCGTAGCGGAGGCCGTATGCCCAAATGCCGATGCCGACGAGCAAGAGGGCCAATTTGAGCACGTCGAGCGGTTTCATGACGGCCGCGTTCCTCCGCCCTTCTCTTTGCCCTCGAGGAAGCGGCGGACGCCATCCTTGAACTCGGTCGTCGCGCGCGCCTCGACATTCACCTTCGCGCCTAACGCAATGCCTTCGCGGAACGGGCGTCCGTCGAGGTCGTAAAAGAGCCGTTTGGTGAAGGACAGCGCGCCGGGTGGTGACGCGGCGAGCCCGCGCGCGACGTGCAATGCCGCGGCATCCAGCGTGCCGGCCGGTACCACGCGGCTCACGAGACCGACCTCGAATGCCTCGCGCGCCGAGAGCACGCGTCCGGTGGCGACGAGATCGAAGGCCTGCTTTTCGCCCGCGGCCCGCCGCAGCATGGTCATGACCATGGCTGGTACGAAGCCCACGCGCACTTCAGGGTAGCCGAATTGCGCGTCGTCTGCGGCGAGCACGATGTCGCAGGCGGTAGCCAGTCCGGCGCCGCCGGCGAGTGCGCGGCCGCGCACCGCGGCCACGACCGGCTTGGCCATCTCGCGCATGGCGACGAACACGTTGCCTAACGCCATCGCATCGTCGTGCTGCGCCTGGGCGCCGGCGCCGACGAGCGTGGCGAGCGCCGCCAGGTCGGCGCCGGCGCAGAAGTCGGTGCCCTCGGCGTCGAGCAGCACCGAGCGCACGGTGTTGTCGGTCGAGCAGTGCGCGAGGGCCGCCCCCAGCTCGTTGACCGCGTCGCGGTCGAGCGCGTTCTTTTTTTCCGGGCGCGTGAGCGTGATGCGACCCACGCCGTCCGCGGACGCGAATCGGATGCGGGTCACCCGCCAGCGCCCGGCAAGTGGAGTCGGCGCGCTTCCGCTTCCGGCACCTCGAGCTCGAGGCGGAGCAACGCGGTGGAAAACACCTTGCCCTGCGCGTCGGTCTTGAGCGACAGGGTGCCGCCCCCGCCTAACGCACCGTGCAGCAGAAAATTGAGCGCGCCAAGGTTCGGCAGCTCGTACCGGTCCACGCCGCCGGTGATGGCACCCTGGAAATGGCGCGCGACGCGGTCGCGCGTGAGCTCGCGCTCGAGCAGCGGATACCACTCGGGCTTGAGCGCGATCACGCCGACGTTGGCCGTGTCGCCCTTGTCGCCCGATCGGGCGTGCGCGATGTCGAGGAGGCGGATCTTCATGGCTCGTCCATCGTGACGACGGGGGTGACGACGCGCTTGTCGACTAACGCAGGCCAATACGCGACCACCTCTTCCACTTTCGGCCGGCCGCCGGCGAACCCGGTAACGCTCGGCGGTCCGTTCAACACCAGCGGTGCGATCTCGCGCGTGAATCGCTCCACGGCTTTCTTGTCCGGCCCGCGCACCCCGATACGAAGCTGCACTTCCGGAACGTCGCCCACTGCGCCCGCGAGCGGGCCGTGCGTGGCCGAGGCGCCGAGGAATTCGGTGTGGACCATGTCGAAGCGGAGGCCCAGTCGGTCCAACCGTTCGCGGACCACGCGGTCGGCTACCTGCGCCTTCTCGAGGGCATCCGGCCACGCGTAGACCAAGGTGCCTAACGCCTTGAAACCGGCGCGGTACGCGATCGACACCTTGAGCTTGTCGGTGGGCGGCGCGCCGCGGATGCCGAACACGCGCACGCGATCGGTGCCCGTGCTCTCGAGGCGAATGCTGGTGAAGTCGGCGATCACGTCGGGCGTGATGTAGGCGTGCGGGTCGCCCATCTCGTACACCAGCTGCTCGGTGACGCTGTGCACATCGATGCGGCCTCCGGTGCCGGGGTGCTTGTAGATCACGAACGAGCCGTCTTCGTGACCCTCGACGATCGGATAGCCGACGTTGGCGAGATCGGGGATCGTGCGCCAGTCGTAGAGACAGTTTCCGCCCGAGCACTGGGCGCCGCACTCGATGATGTGCCCGGCCACGATGCCGGACGCCAGCTTGTCCCAGTCGTCCATGCGCCAGCCGAACGTGTGGAGCAAGGGCGCCATCGTGAGCGCGGTATCGGTCGAGCGTCCGGTGATGACGACGTTCGCCTGTCGCGCGAGCGCTTGCACGATGGGCGGCGCGCCCAGATACGCGTTCGCCGAGAGCACGCGGTCGCGGACCGTGGAGAGCGGCTCCCCGGTTTCCATGTTGGCCAGCGCATGGCCTTGCGCGAGCAGCTCGTCCAGGCGCGGCAAGAGATCGTCGCCCGTCACGACGCCGATGCGTACGTTAGGCGAGACGCCCGCTGTCCGGGCGGCATCGCGCACCGCGGCGGCGCACGCGACGGGATTCACGCCGCCGGCGTTGGCCACCACCCGCACGCCCCGTTGGGCGACGGCCGGGAAGACGCTCTCCATGGCCCCGATGAAGTCGCGCGCGTAGCCTAACGATGGATCGCGCTCCTTCTGCTTCTGGAGGATCGACATCGTCACCTCGGCCAGATAGTCGAGCATGAGGTAGTCGATCGGACCGCCCTCGGCTTGGCGCCGGGGCGCCTCGAGCCAGTCGCCCCAGAATCCCTGGCCGCTCGCCACGCGCACGATGCCGGTCACGCCTGTTCTCCCAAGTGCGGCGGCAGCACGAATGCGCCGAGGTGCGGTCCGGGGTTGCAGAGGGCGCTGCGCAGCGCCATCGCGAGCACCTCGCGCGTCTCTTCGGGATAGATGATCGCGTCGACATAGCCTCGTGCCGCGGCGAACCGCGCATCGAGCTGGTGCTCGTAGTCGGCGCGCATCGCGTCGACCGCCGCGGCCAATTCAGGATCCGGTTCCTTGTGCGCGCGACGCGCTTCCTCGAGCGCGGGCCCGTGCACCGCCTGCACCGCCGATTCGCCTTCCATCACACCCATCCGCCCCGTGGGCCACGAAAAAATGAAATCGGGATCGAATCCCTGCCCCGCCATTGCGTAGTAGCCCGCGCCGGACGCGTGGTTCACCGTTAGGACGAGCTTGGGTACGGTGGCGGTGGCCATCGCTTCGACGAACTGCGCGCCGGCTCGAATGATGCCGCCGTGCTCGGCCTCGGGGCCAACCATGAAGCCCGAGATGTCCTGGACGAACAACAGCGGAATTTTCTCGCGGTCGCAGCGGTCGATGTAGAACGCCACTTTTTCCGCGCTTTCGGTGTAGAGGATGCCGCCGAAGCGCGGGCGTTCGCCCTGGCGTCCTTTGATCAGGCCGCGATGATTCGCGATCACACCCACCGGCATGCCGTGAATAGCCGCGTCGCCGCAGATCATCTCGCGCGCGCGGCCGCTCTGGAACTCGTCGAGCTGGCCCCGATCGACGATGGCGCGCAAGAGCTGGTGCATCTCGTACGCCATGCGATGGTCTGTGGGCAGCAAGTCGTAGAGCGCTTCGGGGGCCGACCCTTGTTCCGCGCTGTTGTTGCGCGCCGCGCGCGATGGCCGCGGCAACCGCGACACGAGCGCGCGCAGTTTTTCCACGCAGCGCTGGTCGTTCTCGACCGTGTAGTGCGCGACGCCCGAGATTTCGGTGTGCGTGTGCGCGCCGCCTAACGTTTCGGCGTCCACGACCTGTCCGGTAGCGCCCTTCACGAGATTGGGTCCGCCTAACCCCATGAACGAGGTGCCCTCGACCATGAGGATGACGTCGGACAACGCGGGCAGGTACGCGCCGCCGGCGATGCAGGGTCCCATGACCGCCGCCAGCTGCGGAATGCGCAGATACCGCCGCATCACCGAGTTGTAGTAGAAGATCCGGCTCGCGCCGTACTGCCCGGGGAACACGCCGCCCTGGTACGGCAAATTCACGCCCGACGAGTCGACCAAATAGATGATCGGGATGCGGCAGCGCATCGCGATCTCTTGCGCGCGGAGAATCTTGCGGATGGTCTCGGGCCACCACGACCCGGCTTTGACCGTGGCGTCGTTGGCCACGATCACGACCTCGCGCGAGTCGACCATGCCGACGCCGGTCACGACGCCGGCGCCCGGCGCCTGCCCGTCGTACTGGTCGTACGCGACGAGCAGTCCCACCTCGAGGAATCGCGCACCGGGGTCGCACAGGAGCGCGATGCGCTCGCGCGCCGTGAGCTTGCCCTGCCGGTGCTGCCGCTCGATCTTGTCGGCGCCCCCGCCTAACCGAAGGCGCTCTTCCAGCGCGCGCAAGTCGGCGGACAACTCGCGCAGTCGTGGCGTCGCGCTCACGCTTCCTGCTGCTCGCGCTCGGCGAACCACTCCTTGATGTACTCCACCAGCGCCGAGGTCGGCGTGCCCGGTCCGAAGAGCTGGCCGATGCCCTGGTCTCGCAGCGTGTCGATGTCTTCCTTTGGAATGATGCCGCCGCCGGTGATGAGGATGTCATCGCGGCCTGCCTTACGGAGCAGCTCGCGCACGCGCGGGAACAGCGTCATGTGCGCGCCGCTCAAAATCGACAGACCGACCACGTCCACGTCCTCCTGCACCGCCGCGCTGGCGATCATCTCCGGCGTCTGGTGAAGCCCGGTGTAGATGACTTCCATGCCCGAATCACGAAGCGCCGCGGCAACCACCTTGGCGCCGCGGTCGTGGCCATCGAGACCGGGTTTGGCAATGAGCACCCGAATGGGTCGCATGAGCGAGAAATACCGTCCGCTGACTACGGGGAACGACCTAAGTGCCGGAACTCCGGCTGCGTAATTCTATCGACGTCCCATGAGAGCGCCAAGTCGAAGGACAGCCTTGACGTAGACACGCCGCGGACTCTCGCTCGAGAGCCCGCGGCGTGGCACCGTCGGTGGGTGCGACTACGGGTGCTTTTTGCTCGTATCCGGTGTGACCGTTTTCTTCGCCAGCGTTCTCGCCGCGGCGCTCAACGGTATCGGTGCCGTGGCCGGCGCCGTGGTCTTGGGAGTCGTGGCCGTCGCGGTCGCAGTCTTGGCTGGCGGAGTGGTCGTCTTGGCGGCCGCGGCATTGGCAGTCGCGGTCGTCGCTGGCGGAGCGGCGGTTGCATGCGCGCCGGTTGCGGCGCCCGCGGCGGAACTAGTCGCCGCTCCAGTCGTCGACTGCGCCGATTCTCCGCCAGCGCCGCCGCACGGGCTGCTCGCGGGCTTGGCCGGCGGATTCTTCTTCTTGCTGAAGATGGACGCAACGCTTTGCACGGCCGATGCAGCGGTTGCAACTGCGTCCGCGCCTTGCTGAGCTACGCCCTGCACTGCCTGCGAGCCGGTGGCGTTGGCTATTGACGTCGCCGTGCCCGCGGCGCCGCCGTTGTCGCACGGCTGGCCGCCCGCGCCGGCACCGCCGCCGGCCGCGCCGCCCGAGGCAGCCGACACCGCGTTGGCGAGCGTCACTGGTCCACCCGTCGAGATGCCGTTCGCGAGATTCTGGAAGTGCAGCGGGAACTCGCCGCCTAACGAGTGCTGGTTTCCCTGGTACGAGTTGATCTCGTCGATCGTGAGGTCGTACGAGAATGAGAACCCGTAGATCTGCTGACCAGGATACCACGCCAACTCGAACTGCGCGTCACCGTTGCCGCTCGGCCCGAGCGTGAACTTGGGGTCGAACGAGCCGCCGTACACCTGACCGATGCCGCGCACGCCGTTCCCGCCCCACACGATGTACCGATTGCCTTTGTCATCGATGATCGTGCCCGAGTTCTGCAGGTACGCGAGCACGAGCTGGTTCGCCGTTTTGTTCTGAAAGTGCATCACAACGTCGATGATCTTGTATCCGCGCAGGTCGCTCGTACGGAAGTTCGTGATCACGGCGGCGAAGTCGTTGGTCTCGACGCAATTCGGCGTATTGCCGCACACCGAGGGCGGTTGCGCCGGCGCCGTCTGCGCGGCCGGTTGTTGAGCGGCAGGTGCGGCGGGAGCGTCTTGTGCGCGGAGCGCTGGTACGGCGAGGGCGGCGGCAACAGCCGCCCACCGCGTGATGCGGGGAGCTCGCATGGTCCTCCTCCTGTGGCGATCGGTTGACGGCCCTGGCTGCTGGGCGTTGCGCAGCCCCGGACCGAAAACCGTCACTGGAGTGAAGAACGGCGAGGCGGCCTATGGCCGCGTCCGGTTAGAAAAACACCGGCTCGCGATAGGCGCCGAAGACTTCCTCCATGGCGGCGCGGATCTCGAACAGCGTCGCGTCCGCACGCGCCGCGTCGAGAATGAGCGGAACGAGATTGGCCGACGTCCGCGCGCCGTCACGGAGTGCCGACAATGTCGCCGCGCACCGTTTCGCGTCGCGTGCGGCGCGCAGCTTGGCCAGACGCGCGCGCTGGTCGGTTTCGACATCGGCGCCGACCTTGAGCAGCGGGATGGTGAGCTCCGGCTCGTCGGTGACGAACTCGTTCACGCCGACCAGCACTTTGCGGTGCTGCTCGAGTTCCCACTGCTGCCTCGCCGACGACTGCGCGATTTTCCGCTGGAGCCATCCCGACTCGAGGGCCCGCACCACGCCGCCGGCGCGCGCGATTTCCTCGAACAACGATTCGGCCTGGCGCTCCATGCTGTCCGTTAGGCTCTCGATGTAATACGAGCCGCCGAGGGGATCGATCACGTTAGGCACGCCGGTTTCGTACGCCAGCACCTGCTGCGTGCGGAGCGCCACCTGGACCGATTCCTCGGTGGGGAGCGCCAGCGTCTCGTCCATCGAGTTGGTGTGCAGCGACTGCGTGCCGCCGAGTACCGCCGCCAGGGCCTGGTAGGCGACGCGCACGATGTTGTTCATCGGTTGCTGCGCCGTGAGCGTGACGCCGGCGGTTTGCGAATGGAACCGCATCATCCACGAGCGCGGCTTGCGCGCACCGTACCGCTCGCGCATGTGGCGCGCCCAGATGCGCCGTGCGGCGCGGAGTTTGGCGATTTCCTCGAAGAAATCGTTGTGGATGTCCCAGAAGAACGACAGGCGCGGCGCGAAGTCGTCGATGTCGAGACCGCGCGCCAGGCCGCGCTCGACGTACGTGAATCCGTCGGCGAGCGTGAACGCCAGCTCCTGCACCGCCGTGGAGCCGGCCTCGCGAATGTGGTAGCCGGAAATCGAGATCGTGTTCCACTGCGGCGCGTGCTTGGCGGACCACTCGAAGCCATCGACGATGAGGCGCAGCGCGGGCTCGATGGGGTAGATCCACGCGTGCTGCGCCATGTATTCCTTGAGGATGTCGTTCTGAATCGTTCCCCGGAGTTTCTCCGAGGAGACGCCATGGCGCTCGGCTGCCGCGATGAGGAAGCAGTAGAGAATGATCGCGGGCCCGTTGATCGTCATGGAGACCGACACCTGATCGAGCGGGATGCCGTCGAACAGGGTTTCCATGTCGGCGACGCTCGAGATGGCGACACCGCACTTCCCCACTTCGCCTTCCGACCGAGGGTGGTCGGAGTCGTAACCCATGAGCGTCGGGAAGTCGAAGGCCACGGAGAGTCCGGTTTGGCCGTGCGCGAGCAGGTACTTGTAGCGTTCGTTGGTGTCGCGCGCGCTGCCGAAGCCCGCGAACTGGCGCATCGTCCACAGGCGGCCGCGGTAGCCGGTGGGGTGGATGCCGCGTGTGAACGGGAACACGCCCGGCGTGCCTAACGCAGCCGGGTCGAGATCCGCCGTGTCGAGCGCCGTGTAGAGCGGTTCGACGTCGCCGCCCGAGTTCGCGAACGCCAGGTCGCGCGTGGTATCGGCGTCGAACCGCGCCCGCCAGGCGGCGACCTCGGCGCGGAGCCGCGCCAGCTCGTCCTGCTCGTCGCGCCTCACCTGGGCGGCATCTCGAATGGTGGTCATGCGTCGAATCCTCGTGTCCGCAAGAGTGCGTCGCGCGTCATTGCGTTAGGCGCGCGGCGTTCCGCGCCAACAACGCATCGGCCACAGCGAAGGGCGTCGTGGTGCCGGTCTCCAGCGCCGGCAGCTGCTCGTCCACCCAGGCCGCGATCGCCGGGTCGCCCCACAACCGCTGGCGCATCCGGCGTTCGACGGCTTCCACCACGCGCTCGCGCAGTCGTTCGCGGCGCCGCGTCTCCAACATCCCGCTGCGTGAAAGATAGTCGAAATGCCGGTCCAGAGCCGCTGCCAACGCGTCGATTCCCTCGCCGCGGTCGGCGATCGTTGCTAACACGGGCGGCGTCCACGATGAGGCGGCATCGTCTTGCGCCGCTTGGCGCGCAGTGTGCGCCGGGTTGCGCAGCTTCTTCAGATCGACGCCGTGGTGCGCCGGAACGTTTCGCATCGTCGATGCTCCGCCCAACCGCAGGCCCAACGTCAATTCGATTTCGTGGCGCAGGCGCTCGGCGTCGGGCCGGTCTGCCTTGTTGACGACGAAGACGTCCGCGATTTCCATGAGCCCGGCCTTCATCGCCTGCACCGAGTCGCCCGACTCGGGGACCAGCACCACCGCCGTCGTGTCGGCCGTGCGCGCGATGTCGAGCTCGCTCTGCCCAACGCCGACCGTCTCGATGAGGATCCGATCGAAGCCGTAGCCGTCGAGCACGTCGGCGACCTCGCGCGTGCCCGCGGCGAGGCCGCCCAACGAACCGCGCGTCGCCATGGAGCGAATG
Source organism: Gemmatimonadaceae bacterium (assembly GCA_035279625.1). Taxonomy (GTDB): domain Bacteria; phylum Gemmatimonadota; class Gemmatimonadetes; order Gemmatimonadales; family Gemmatimonadaceae; genus JADGGM01. Next base: position 81,342 of record DATEHK010000105.1, on the reverse strand, counting down.
AAAATGCCGTCGTCGAGCGCCACCGCTTCCATGCGGATGCGATCGCCTAACAACGCGCCGCCGGTGAACGGCGACGTCGGATCCACCGCGATGATCCCGGCCGAGAGCCCCGCGCTCCGATACAGTGCGGCGAGGCGCGTGGTGATGGTGCTCTTGCCCGCGCCCGGCGGTCCGGTGATGCCGATGCGGCGCGCGCGCCCCAGCTTGGGGTGCAGCGCGCCCAAGAGACTCTCGAAGCCGGCGCGATGATTCTCGACGATGCTCACGGCGCGTGCGAGCGCGGCCGGTCGGCGCGCATCGAAATCGGCGAGGAGTGCCTGATGCGCCTGGCGCGGCGCGGACGATGTGGTCATCGGTAGCGCCGCACTCCCTTGAGCGGCCGCGACAGCAAATGCCACGGCACGATCAGGAAGAGCACGAACATGATCAGCGTCACGAACAGCGTCGCCACGAGAACGTAGGTGTTGTGGTCCGCCACATAGAGGAGCGCGCCGACGACGGCGAGCACTCCGGTTGCCATGCACAGCACGATGCGGCGCGTCTGCCCTGCCAGAAACTGCTGCAGCTCGATCACGTCGCGCGGATGCGCGCGCACGCGCAGCTCGTCGCGTCCCGCGCGTCGCAGCACGTCGCGCAATTCGCGCGCGATGCCGGCGAGCTCGCCCAACGCATCCTGCATGCGATCGCGCGGGTCGCCCGATGCGACCGACGCGAGCAGCGTCGCCCCCATGCGGCGAATGACCGGCGACGCGAACTGCACCGCATTGAACGCCGGATCGTAGCGCAGCGCGATCCCTTCCGCCAGCGCCGCGGCGCGCCCCAGGTAGACGAACTCGCTCGGCAGCGTGATCGGCCACCGATAGAACGTGGACATCACTTCGTTGACGATGCGCTGCACCTGCCGCGGCTCGGCGTCGGGCATGAACGCCACCGACATGAGCGCGCGCGCCGCGTCGCGCACCGTGCCGCGGTCGATTTCCGGGTCGAGAAGGCCGAGCTCGTAGAATCCGGCGATGACGCCGTCGACGTCCTTGCGTACCGCGGACAAGATGGTCTCGATGAGCCGGATGCGCGTCTCGCGCTCCACGCGGACCACCATGCCGAAGTCGAGCAGGATGAGCGTTCCGTTAGGCGCGACGAGCAGGTTACCCGGGTGCGGGTCGGCGTGGAAGATGCCGTCGATCAGCATCATCTGCGCGTACACCTCGACCACGGTTTGGAGCAGCGTCTCGAGTGCGATGTCGCCCGAAGCGATGCGCGCGTGCAGGCGGTCGACTTTCGTTCCTTCCATGTACTGCAGCACGAGCACGCGCCGGCGCGTGAGCGCAGCCACGACTTCGGGCACCGCCACGCGCGCGTCGCCCTCGAAGTTGGCGCGGATGAGCTCCGCGTTCCGTGCTTCCTGATTGAAGTCCATCTCCTCGTCGATGCGCTTGGCGAACTCGCGCACGATGGTGGTGATCGCGCGCGTGTGGTGGTTCGGGAACAGCACGTTGACGAAAAACAGAATGCGAAACGCGGCATCGAGGTCCACCGCGACCATCTCTTCGACGCCGGGCCGCAGCACCTTGACCACCACCTCCCTGTCGCCTAACGACGCGCGGTGGACCTGGCCCAGCGACGCCGCGGCCAACGGCTCGACGTCGAACCGGTCGAACACCTGATCGATCGGCGCGCCGAGCTCGCGCACGATCACCGCCTGGATCTCGCCCGACGGCAGCGGCGGCACGTTGTCGGTGAGCTTGCCCACTTCGCTCAGGTACGGCTCGGGCAGAATGTCGGCGCGCGACGCGAACACCTGGGCCAGCTTGATGAACGCGGGCCCGAGCGCGGCCACCGTGCTCGTCAGGCGCTCGGCGCGGCGGCGGTGCGCGGCCTCGCTCACGCGCCGGGGCCGCCCGACGATGATCCATCGCTTGCGATCGCGCAGGAACGCGACCACGAACGGGAACAGCTGCCAGAACACGACGAACGGTCGCACGTCAGCGCGGCGCGGTTGGCTTGAGGTCGACGACGCGGGCGGACTCGACGCGTTGGACGAGCACGCGGCGGATGCGCGACGGTTCGGCGTCGACCACGGTGAGCTCGTAGTCGCCGAGGTGGAATCGCTCGCCGATGGCCGGGATGCGGCCCAGCGACCGCACGATCGCGCCGCCTAACGTTTGGGCGCGGTCGCCGTCGCTGCCTAACGATAGGCCGGTGCGGCGCTCCACCTCGTCGAGCGGCGTTGAGGCGTCCAGCACCGACGGGCGGCGTTCGGCGCCGGCGAGCTGGTCCGCCGCCGCGGGCTCGTCGTGCTCGTCGCGGATGTCGCCGACCAGCTCCTCGAGCAAATCCTCGAGCGTCACGATGCCCGCTGTTCCGCCGAACTCGTCGAGCACCACGGCGAGGTGACGCTGGGCACGGAGCATCTCGAACAGCACGCTGCTCAAGCGCGTCGAGAGCGGCGCGTGCGCCACCTGGCGAATGGGTGGCGCGCGATGGCCGCCGGTCTCGAGGACGTCGAACACGTGCACCATGCCGATGATGTGATCCATCGACTCGCGATACACCGGCACGCGGCTGTAGCCCGACTGCGCGATGGCGCGCGCCATCTCCTCCGGCGGAGTCGATTCATCCACGGCGAACACGGCGGTCCGCGGCGTCATCACGTCGCGCACCACTTTTTCTCCGAATTCGACCAGGCCGGCGATAATGTCGATCTCCGATTGTTCGCCGATGCCTTCCAGCTCGCCCTCGCGCAGCATGTCCTCGACGCCTTCGCTGGCCGGCGCGAGCGCGGAATGCGAGCCGGGTGTGAGTGACCGCCCAACGGCACGCGCCGCATCGAGCGCCGGCGCGAGAATGAAGGCGGCGACGTCTAACGGGGGCACGAGCACCGGCAGGAGGCCCGGCGCCCACCGGCGCGCGATGGCGCGCGGCACCAGCTGGCCCACGATGAGGAACACGAGCACGAGCGCGATGGTCTCGCCGGCAACGGCCCACGCCGACCGCCCGTCGCCCGCGCCTAACAATGCACCAGCGACGGCGACGAGGAGCGCCGTCCCGGCTCCGGCCGCGGTCACGAGTCGTTGCGGTCGCGCGAGCAACGCACTCTCGCCGAGCCCGGCCGGCGTCGCGAGCCGCTGCTCGGCCCAACGGCGGAGCCACACGCGACTCACCGAGCGCACCGCGGTGGCCGCCGCGGTGAGCCACGCGACGATCACGACGCAGAGCGCGATGAGCAATCCGGTCGGGCTCACGAGACGTGCTCCACCGGCGACTCGGGCCGTTCGAAGTACACGCGGTCCACGCGCCGGCGATTCACGCGCTCGACCACGATACGAAACCCGTCCAGCTCCAGCTCCTGGCCTGCCTTTGGTACGTGGCCCACCGCCTCGAAGATGAGGCCGCCCACCGTATTCACGTCGGGACGGTCGAAGCGGTGGCCTAACGCATCGGACAGCTCGTCCAGCGTCACGCGGCCCGACACCCACCAGCGCCGGCCATCCTCGGCTTCGATCGGGGGCTCCTCACGATCGTATTCGTCGCGGATGTCGCCCACGATCTCCTCGAGCACGTTCTCGATGGTGACCAATCCCGCCGTGCCGCCGAATTCGTCGACGACGATCGCGATGTGCGAGCGCGTCGCCTTGAAATCGCGCAGTTGGGCTTCGATGGCCTTGCTCTCGGGGATGAACGACGCCGGGCGCGCGATCGACTCCCATCCGGCCGCGGGCTCCTGGTCGGCGATCACCGCCGGCAGCAGATCCTTGGCGAACAGGATGCCGGTAATGTGGTCGATGGTCTCGTCGTACACCGGAAGCCGCGCGTGCTGCGAGCTGCGAACGCGATCGAGGACTTCGGACCATGGCGTGCCGCGCTCGAGGCCGAAGATGTCGACGCGCGGCACCATCACTTCGTGCACTTCGGTGTCGCTGAACGAGAACACGCGATGCATGATCGCGCGGTGCGGCACGGCGTCCTGCGGCGTCACGATGCGCCGGAATTGCTCGGCGGTGATCTCGCGATCGCTGTGTCCCGGCGCGTAGGGCGGCAAGAGGCGCCGCAAAGCCGCGTCGAGCACGGCGCCGGCCGCGACCAACGGACGCATGGTGACGTCCACGGCCCGGACGACCGTGCCTAACGCGGCGAGCGTCCGGGCGCCCACCGCCTCGCCCGCCGCGCGCGGGATGATGTCACCCAACACCACGGCCACCGCCGCGATGCCGAGCCCGGCCGCCAATGCGACGCCCGTGGACTGCGCGGCCAGCTCGAACGCCCGCGCCGAGAGCACGCCGGCGACCACCAGCGCGATGAGCCGGGCGATGGACAGCGCGCGGTGCGTGGCGTCGCGCGAGCCGCCGGTCGGCGCCTCGGCGATCGCGCCTCCGTTAGGCAGATCGGATACCGACAGGAGCGCGCCATCCGCGGCTGCGATCAACGCCGCGGCGAGGAGCGCAATCAGCGCGACGATCAATGCGACGGTGCTCACGCCCACGCCTCCCGCGCGCGCGCGAGCAGTCGCTCCTGGCGCTTCCACATGGGCGACGCCTCGCGCCCCGCAGCCGGATGTTCGTGGCCGAGGACGTGGAGCGTGCCGTGGACCACCAGGCGGGCCAGCTCTTCGCGAACCGGCACACCGTTGCGATGCGCGTTCTCTCGCGCGACACTCGGCGCGATGTACACGTCGCCCACCACCGGCGTGCCGTTGGCGCGCTCGAACGGAAATGCGATCACGTCCGTTGGGCCGCGTTTGCCCAGGTGTCGCGCATTGATCCGCGCGATGGCCGGTCCGGTGACGAACGCAATCGAGAGCTGAGCCGAGCGCACACCCTCCGCGTGGAGCACGCGCTGCGCGAGCCCCGCGATCCGGCGGCGCGAGAGCGGCAGCCGGCCCGCCCGCGACGTCACGTGCACCACGCGCGTCATGCGGACGCGAACTCCGATGAGATGCCGCCGCTCGACGCTGGATAGTCGATGCGGCTGTGGTACATCCCGCTCAGCACGCGGGCGAACTGTTCCTTGATGATCTCGATCTGGCGCAGCGTGAGCGGCGCGTCGCGGAGCTGCCCCTGGTCCATGCGTTGGCGCACCATGTGCTCGATCACGTCGCGAATCCGCGACGGCGTCGGCTCGGCGAGCACGCGCACCGCGGCCTCGACCCCGTCGGCCAGCATGCACACGGCCGTCTCCGCCGATTGCGGGATGGGGCCCGGGTACGTGAAGTCGGCCAAGTTAGGCAGCGACCCGCCTTCGTGCTCTCGCGCCTTCTCCAGGAAGTACGCGATCGGCGCCGTGCCGTGATGCTCGGGAATGAACGCCGCGATCGCCATTGGGACGTGATACTCCGCCGCGAGATCCATTCCCTCGCGCACGTGATTGCGGATGATCGCCGCGCTCGTGCCGGGCTTGAGCTTGTCGTGCGGGTTCCGCCCGCCGGCCTGATTCTCGACAAAGTACTGGGGCTTCGTGAGCTTGCCGATGTCGTGATAGTACGTGCCGACGCGCGCCAACAGCCCATTCGCGCCAATGGCCGTGGCAGCCGCCTCCACCAGGTTGGCCATGGCGATCGTGTGCGCGTACGTCCCGGGCGCCTCGAGACTCAAGCGCCTGAGGAGCGGCCGGTTGAGATCCGAGTACTCGATGAGCGTGAGGGGTGTCGTGATTCCCGTGAAGCGCTCGGCGAGCGGCACGAGGAACATCGCGAACACCACCGAGACGACGGCGTTCCCGATGCCTAACCCGGCGCTCGTCGCGATCTCGCGCGACCCCCAGCCCAGCGTGAGGCCGATCGCGAGGGCGGCGAACAGATACGCCAGCCCGATGGTGATGACGTACTGGTACGACTGCTCGCGGCGCAGAATCACGCGCACGCTCAGGGCCGCCGCCGCGCCGCCCACCAGGTTGAGGAACAGCGCGTTGGTCCCGCGGTACACGCTCTGCCCGCCCACGAGCACGGCCAGGATCATCGCGGCGATCATGCTGATGCGCGAATCGAACAGCACGCTGAACATGATGGCCGCCAGCGCGACAGGCACGAGCTCCGGATGCACCGGCTGCCACGTGGCCGCCACCGCCGCCACGATGAGCACGAGCAGGAACACACTCGCAAACAACGTGAGCGAGCGGAACGAACCGTACAATTGCGGACGGAACAGCACGATCGCGATGCCGAAGATCGCCAGCACGAGCGCGTTGTACGCGATGCTCCCCGCAATGCGGCCTAACGCACGCTGTCCGCGCGTTCGCGCCTGCATCGCATCGTGCAGCGCGCGCATCTTCTGGAATTCGGGCTGTCCCACCACCTCGTGCGCGCCGACGATCTTCTCGCCGGCCCGCACCATGTACTGATTCACGTTCACCGAGTTGCGCAGCTCTTGGCGGCGCTGCTCGGTGGCGGCCTGATCCAGTGTGATCGTTGGGCGGAAAAACGCGTTCAGGAGCTTGAGGTAGAGCGCGCTGGCCACCGACGAGTTGGCATCGGGCTCGAACGCGCGCGCGCGCGACAGGAGGGACGCGAACGAGAGTAGGCTGTCTACCATCACGCTCCGCTCCTGTCCCTCCCGGCGCACGATCACGTCTCCGCGCAGCTCGTCCACCGTATTGCCCGATGCGATGCCCACCGACAGCCAGCGCGCGTACGCGCGTCGCACGGCATCGAGCATGGCGCGGCGCCGCGCGTTCGACGCGAGATAGTCCGCCTCCGCGGCGCTCAGCGTCACGCCCTCGAGTCCCCCGGCCGCGATGAGCGCGGTCCGCTGGACGGCCGCCGTCGCGTGCGCCGCCGCACCGCGATCGGCGGTATGCGTGAGCGTGTCCATGAAGGCGCGCACCTGCGACTGCGCCGAGTCGAGCGCGGCCTGCCGGTACTCGAGGATCGGCTTTACCGACTGGGCGAGCTGGTTCCGCTCTTCCGTCAGCGCCGCGGCCGATTTGGGCACCACGAACGCGAACGGCGCGATCACGTTTTCGGTGGCCACCGATCCCACCTCGAAGATGGGCGAATCGACGGCCGGCGCGTTGGGAAAGAGGAGATACGTGACGACCGCCAGTGCCACCAGCAGCGCGATGCGCAGGCCGTGATATCCGAGACGCGCCCGCGTCGTGAACGGCGGGCCGCCGGCGCGTCCGGCGTTGCGCTCGATCGGCAGGCGAATGGCCACCGTTAGTCTGTGCCCCCGTCGCGCGCGTAGGCGCGGATGATGTCGCGCACCAGGCGGTGGCGGATCACGTCGGCGTCGGTCAGGTAGTGGAACCCGATGCCCTCGATCCCCTTGAGGATGCGCTCGATCTCGATGAGCCCCGACTGTTCGCGCGACGGAAGGTCGATCTGCGTTTTGTCGCCCGTGATCACGGCCTTTGAGTTCACGCCTAACCGCGTGAGGAACATCTTCATCTGCGCGCTGGTCGCGTTCTGCGATTCGTCGAGGATCACGAACGCATCGGCCAGCGTGCGGCCGCGCATGTAGGCGAGCGGCGCGATCTCGATCACGCGTGTCTCGAGCGCTTTCATGATGCGCTCCGGCGGCATCATGTCGTCGAGCGCATCGTACAGCGGGCGCAGGTACGGATCCACCTTGGCTTGCAGGTCGCCGGGCAGGAACCCAAGACTCTCGCCAGCTTCCACTGCCGGTCGCGCGAGCACGATGCGCCGCACGCGCTTGCGGGCCAGCGCTTCCACGGCCATCGCCACGGCGAGATACGTCTTGCCGGTGCCGGCGGGCCCGATGCCGACGACGATGTCGTTCTCGGCGATCAGATTGAGATAGGCGGCCTGCCCCGGCGTCTTGGGCTGGATGATGCGCCGGACGCCGGGCAGCACGATGCGCGTCTCGTCGCCCGTGCCGGCGCCGTTGCCATCCGCACCGCCGTCTTCGCCTAACCGCAGGATGTCGTCGGGGCCCAACGGGACGAGCTGCCGCGCCGCGTCGAGCATGCGGTGGGCAATCGACGTCGCCCGCTCGACCGACGCCGCGCTGCCGCTCAGCGTGAGCGTGTCGCCGCGCAGCGAGACCTTGGCGCCGGTCATCCGCGACAACTGAATCAAGTTCGCGTCGTTGACGCCCGCCAGCGTCAGCAGGTCCGCGCCTTCGGTGCTCAACCGGTTGGTAATGTTCTCGTCGCTCACGCCATTACTCCTTGCCATTGGCGTCGGCGATGCGTACGTGCAGCGCGCGCAGGTCGGCATCGGGCACCGCACTCGGCGCACCCTCGAAGAGCGCGCTCGCCGTGGTCGTCTTGGGAAACGCGATCACATCGCGCAACGACGGTGTGCCCGCGAGCAGCATCGCGATGCGGTCCACGCCCATGGCGATGCCGCCGTGCGGCGGCGCGCCGGAGCGGAGCCCCTCGAGCAGAAAGCCGAAGCGTCGTTGGGCGGTCTCTTCGTCGATGCCGATGAGCGCGAACACGCGCCGCTGCATCTCGGGGTCGTGAATGCGGATGCTGCCGCCGCCCATCTCCATGCCGTTGAGCACGACGTCGTAGGCCTGCGCGCGGGCGCGCAGCGGATCCGACGCGAGCAACGCGGCGTCATCGGGGTGCGGCGCCGTGAACGGGTGATGCGTCGGGCCTAACGCGCCGGTCTCGTGGTCGCGCTCGAACATCGGGAAGTCGGTCACCCACAGAAACTCGAGCGCGCCGTCGGGGATGAGCCCCACGACGCGCGCCACCTCTTGCCGCACGCGGTCGAGCGCCGGATTGGTTACGCGATCGGGGCCGGCCGCGAACAACGCCAGATCGCCATCGGCAAGGCCTAACCGCTCGCGCGCGCCGGCGTCCAGGAACTTGGCGGGCGGACCCGCCAGCTCGCCGTTTTCGCGCTTGAGCCGCAAGAGGCCGCCCGCGCCGGCGCTCTTGGCCACCGTCTCGAGCTCGTCCACCTGCTTCCGCGACAGCGTCGCTCCGTTAGGCACGCGCATTCCGCGCACGCGGCCGCCGGCCGCGATCGCCGAGCGCGCGATACCGAGCTCGGTGGCGCCGAAGATGTCGCTGGCGTCGAACAACTCGAGGCCGTAGCGGAGGTCCGGCCGGTCGATCCCGTACCGCTCCATGGCATCGGCGTAGCGCATCTGGCGGAACGGCGCCGTAATCGCGTGGCCGCCCTCGCGCCACAGCTCGACGAACAGCGCTTCCGTCAGGCGGATGATGTCGGCCGCCTGTACGAACGACGCCTCGATGTCGATCTGCGTGAACTCGGGTTGCCGGTCCGCACGCAGGTCCTCGTCGCGGAAGCAGCGCGCGATCTGAAAGTAGCGGTCGAACCCCGACACCATGAGCAGTTGCTTGTAGAGCTGTGGCGACTGGGGCAATGCGTAAAACTCGCCGCGGTGCAGGCGACTCGGCACCACGTAGTCGCGCGCTCCCTCGGGCGTCGGCTTGGTCAGAATCGGCGTCTCGATTTCTAGAAACCCTTCACCGGAGAGAAACCGCCTGGTGGCCTGCATCAGCCGGTGCCGGAGGATCAGGTTGTGCTGCAGCTCGGGGCGCCGCAGATCGAGATAGCGATAGCGGAGCCGCTGCTCTTCCGACGGCAGCGCTTCGCCCCTGGCGCGGGCCACCGGAATCGCCGGCGTCACGGCCGGCCCGACGACCCGCACCGAGCGGGCCTTCACCTCGATCTCGCCCGTCGCCATCTCGCGGTTCTCGCCCGCCGGCGGCCGCCGAACGACGTCGCCTTCGACGAGCACGACGCTCTCCTTCCCCACCGCGGCCGCCGTGTCGCGCACCGCATCGCCGACGAGCGCCGGGTCCACCGAGACCTGCACGATACCGTCGCGGTCGCGCAGATCGAGAAACACCAGGCCCCCCAGGTTGCGCTTGCCGTGGACCCATCCGCCTAACTGGACGCGCGTGCCGGCGTCCGCGGCGCGGAGCGAGCCGCAGCGGCGGCTCCGCAGGGTCGTGGCCTCGTTGCTGTTGGTCGTAGTCATTCAGATGGCACGTGCATGGTGGTGACGCGACGTCGCGCGCTACCGAGCGCCGCCCTCGCGGGCGGCACCTCGAGCGGCGCGTTCACGCCACCTCCAAGTCTCGAATCAGCCGGAGGAAGTCGGGTGCCGACTGCGCGGCCACCAAGCTGGCGCGTAACGACTCGCGGCGCAGCAACCGCGAGATCCGGCTCAGGGCCTTCACGTGCGCGCCGGCCGCGCTCTCGGGGCCCACCAACAGAAAGAACAACTGCACCGGCTTCCCGTCCAGCGCGTCGAAGTCGACCGGCTCGTGCGCCACACCGGCCGCCAGCACCAGCTGGTCGACGTGCGGTGTTTTGCCGTGCGGGATGGCGACACCATCGCCGATGCCGGTGCTCAACACCAACTCGCGCTGCCTCACCGACTCGAGGATCGATTCCGGATCGACGGCCTCGCCTCGCCTTCCCGCCGACGGCGCTACGAGCGCAACGAGTTCGCGCAGCACATCGCTCTTCGTGCGACCGGTCAGCGGCACTTTGACCCGTTCCGCCGACAGCAGCTCGGAAAGCAGCACCTGTGCTCCGTCACGTGGGGGTGAATCTGAAACACTAACCACGCCGTTTACCTCATGGAAGCGCCCGGTCCGGTGGCATCTGTTTGTGATCGTTGAATTTAACCCGGCGGACGAGGTGCGGCCATGAGGGGAAGCGCGCGCCAGCGCGCGCTACCCTCGCCTCCTATCTTTCGATCGTGCCTGACCCAACGAATCTCCTCGCGCTCTCTCTACCCGACGCCTCCCGCGCCCTCCACGCGTTCTTCGCCGAGCGCGGCGAGCCCGCCTACCGGGCGCGGCAGGTGCTCAGGCGGGTCTGGCAGGCGCCCGTGCGGTCGTTCGACGAGATCACCGAGCTGCCGGCGGCGCTGCGCGTTGCGTTAGGCGAGCACGTCGCCCTGCCGCGGCTCGAGTTGGTCGAGCGCCAGCGCTCCGCCGACGGCACCCAGAAGTTCCTCTTCCGCCTCGCCGACGGGCAAGGCATCGAGACCGTCGCCATCCCCGATGACGATCGCGTCACGCTCTGCATCTCGTCCCAGGCCGGCTGCGCGCTCCAGTGCGCGTTCTGCGCCACCGGACGGATGGGCTTTCAGCGCAACCTCGCCGCGTGGGAAATCGCGGCACAGGTGCGCGAGATGCGAATCGTCGACGAGCCGGTGCGCGTCACCAACGTCGTGTTCATGGGAATGGGCGAGCCGCTCATGAACTGGAGCGCCGTGGACGCGGCGCTGACGCTGCTCAACGCGCCCGATGCGTTAGGCATTGGCGCGCGGCACATTACCGTCTCCACGGTGGGTGTCCTGCCGGGCATCGTCGCGCTCGCCAAACGCCCGGAGCAGTTCCGGTTGGCGCTCTCGATTCACGCGCCGTCCGATGCGCTCCGCCGCCAGCTCATGCCCATCAACACCAAGTACCCGCTGGCCGACGTCCTGGGCGCCGCACGCGCGTTCGACCGGCGCGTCACGTTCGAGTACGTCATGTTAGGCGGCGTCAACGACGCGGCGTCGCACGCGCTCGAGCTCGCGCGGCTGGCCAAGAGCTGCCGCGCCTTCGTCAATCTGATTCCGCTGCACGAGGGCGGCGCGACCGAGTTCCGCGCCACGTCGCCGCGCGACATCGCGCGGTTCGCGCGCGCCGTGCGCGGCGCCGGCGTCGAAGTCGCGATTCGGAAAAGCCGCGGCACCGACATCGCCGCCGCCTGCGGACAACTACGGGTAGAACGGCTCGGCCGGGGGGCGCCACGACGCGCCCACGAGCACCGTCACGTCGACATCGTGTGACGTGTCGGGCCGCGCCAACATCGGCGCGCCGCCCATCGCCTTCGCCACCAGCGTCGCCCAATCCACATGACCCGAGCGCGCGAGCACGAGCGACGTGTCGCGCCGCGAACCGCCGGCGTTCCCCGCTTCGACCACGTCGAACCCGCGATCTCTGAGGAAGAACGTCGCGCGCCGCGCCAGCCCGAAGACGTGCGACGCGTTGAGCACCTCCACGCGGATGCGCACCCCCTGGGGAGCGCGCGCGTCGCTCGGGCCTAACGCAACGGCACGCGGCCGGCCGGCTGGCACCGGTTTGCGCGTGGCCACGATCGCGCCGCCGATGATCGCTCCCAACAGCACGAGCGATACGACGATGCGGATGCTCCACCGCTCGATCAGCGCACGCCGTTCCACATTGCCACCGCGGTGGGATAGAGCTCGTGGCCCTCGCGCAACGACCACTCCAGGCGATGCCTCACGACCTGGCGGAACGTGCCGCCGAAATCGCGCGGCACCTGCGACGCCAGATACGCGCGATCGGCGCGCGAAAATTTGCGACCCGGCTCCAGGTAGTCGGCCATGTACAACGCGCGGCCGGTGCGGCTCCATGCGTCGGAACCGATGGTGTGCCACCGGATCGCGTCGAGCACCTCGGTGCGCGTCTCGCCCATCTGGGCGAGACGGGTCGCGGCAGCGGGTCCGTGCAACAATCCCACCGGGAGCGACGGCTCGCCCGACCACGCGCGCAGGTCGGCCTCGCTCGCATCGCGCAGCGCATCGTGCCAGAGCCCGGCGTCGCGCCAGGCCGCGCACGCCGATGCCGACATGCCTAACGCAGCCGACCATGCACCGAGCAGCGACGTCACGCGCGCGATGTGCTCGCGGCGCGTGGCCGACACCTGCGCCCACGGCGGGAGGTCAATCGAAGCCGCGTCGCACATAGGGCTCGAGGACCGCGTGATTCCGGATGCTGGTGCGCGCCACGTAATTCCATCCCTTGAGCTCGGCCCCGCGGCCGATCGAGGCGTCCACGATGCGCGTGTACGGGCCGATCACGCACTCGCTGCCGATCTCCGTCTGCCCCTCGAGCACCGCGCCGGGATAAATCACGCTGTCGGCGCCGATGCGGACGTCGGCATCGATCCACGTCGTTTCGGGCAACACGAAACTCACGCCCGCTGCTTCATGTTTGCGCACCAGACGGTTCCGTAAAGCAACCGATGCGTCGGCCAGGGTGTGCCGGTCGAGCACGCGGATCAACTCGTCGGGCGACGTCGCCGCTATTCGTACCGCGCCCGCCGGCTGCCGCGGATCTTCCGCCGACGCCAGCGCGGGCCCTTCGCCGCCCACCGCGATGTACCGGCCATCGGCGTTCGCGTCCGGCAAGCCGGCGATGCCCCCTTCGCCGGCGCGCAGCAGCCGGGCGATCGTCGGCGGCGCGACTAACGGAGAGGCGCCGTCCACCAGCACGCACATGCCGGGCGCCGTCACCGCTGCCCGCAGCGATTTGAGCTCCTGACCCTCGGGCACCGCCTCGACCAGCACCGGCACCGAGGTTTCCGGCATCGCGATCATCGTGTTCGCGCGATGCAGCACGCGCACGACCCCCGGCGCCGGCGTCACCGTCTCCAGCGCGCGCACCACGTGCCAGACGATCGGCCGCCCGGCTAACGGATGCAGATAGACGCTGACCCGCGACCGGAACGTATCGCCGTCATCAAGCGCCGCGACGACGGCACTCCACGTCACGAGCTGCCGAGGATGACGTTGTCGATGAGTCGGGTCGAGCCCACACGCGCCGCGATCGCGACGATCGTGCCCTGCTCCGCGACCGCCACCGGCTCGAGCCGGATCGGGTCCACTATGGCCAGGTAGTCCACTTGCACCTCCGGCTCGGTGGCCAGAATCTCCCAGCCTAACTGTTCGAGCTCCACCGCATCGTACTGACCCGCATCGAACGCCTGGGCGACGCCGTGCAGCGTCCGCCACAGGAGCAGCGCGCGCCGCCGGTCGTCCGGCGACAGATACGCGTTGCGACTCGACATCGCGAGCCCGTCCGGTTCGCGCACCGTCGGCGCGACCAGAATCTTGACGCCGAAATCCAATTCGCGCGTCAACGAACGAATGAGTGTCGCCTGCTGAATGTCTTTCTGTCCGAACACGGCAATCGTTGGCTGCACGATGTTGAACAGCTTGGTCACGATCGTGAGCACCCCCGTGAAATGACCGGGACGCGCCGCGCCTTCCCAACGATCGGCGAGAGTGAGCGGCGTGACCACCACCGTGCGATCGCCCGCGTACATCTCCTCGACCGGCGGCGCGAACAACAGATCGACGCCGCGACGCTCGGCCTTGAGCGCGTCGCCTTCCAGATCGCGGGGATATCGCGTGTAGTCCTCGTGCGGACCGAACTGCATGGGATTCACGAACACGCTCATCACCACGACCGCGGCGTGACGCCGGGCCTCGTCGACTAACTGGAGATGGCCGTCGTGCAGGTAGCCCATCGTGGGAATGAGCGCGATGCCTTGTCCCCGGCGCCGCGGCTCGACGAGCGCGCTGCGCAGGGCAGCAATCCGATCTATGATCCGCATGCTAGAAGCTATGGTCGTCATCGGGATAGCGGCCGGCGCGCACATCATCGCCGAACCGACGCACGGCAGACCGCACGTCGTCGGCGAGTGTCGCGTAGCGCTTGAGAAATTTCGGAGCAAACTTGTCGTTGAGACCCAACATGTCGTGCAACACGAGCACCTGTCCGTCACACTCGGCGCCGGCGCCAATGCCGATCGTCGGCACCGACACCGCCTGCGTCACCGCGCGCGCGGCCGCTTTCGGAATCAGCTCGAGCACGATCGAGAACACGCCCGCGTCCTCGAGCCGTTTGGCTTGATCCACCAGCGCCGCCGCGTCGCGCTCGTCGCGCGCCTGCACACGGCTCCTGCCTAACGCATGCTCCGATTGCGGCGTGTAGCCCAGGTGACCCATGACCGGAATGCCCACGCCGGTCACCGCGCGCACGGCGCGCAGCACCTCGGCACTGCCGCCCTCGAGCTTCACGCTGTCGGCGCCGGACTCCTGCATCACGCGTCCACAGTTGGTCACCGCCTGCTCAGCGCTCACCTGGTACGTGAGGAACGGCATGTCGACGGTGACCAACGCACGCCTCACGCCGCGTCGTGCCGCCGACGCGTGGTGGATCATCTGATCGAGCGTCACCGGAATCGTCGTGTCGTAGCCTAACAACACGGTGCCGGCCGAATCGCCCACCAGCACGATGTCGACGCCGCTCTCATCCAGGAGCCGCGCGAACAACGCGTCGTAGGCCGTGAGCACGATGAGTTTTTCGGCGCTGTTCTTTCGCGCCCGTACGTCGCGAATCCCAACGCGCTTGGTACTCGACTGGGACGCCCCGCCCTCACTGCTCATCGGCTCTTCGCCTTGAGCTCGGCCAACTCGCGATCCCAGAAATCGCGCGCGCCCAAGCCCGGGTGCGGCACGGTGAGATCCGGATCGGAAACGATCTGCGCGTCGAACATCACGATATCCAAGTCCAGTGTCCGCGGTCCCCACCGGATCGTACGCCCGCGTTTGGCGTCGTGCTCGATGGCGTGCAAAGCATCGAGCAGCGCGTGCGGGGCGAGCGTCGTTTCGAGCGCGACCATTTGGTTGAGGTACGGACCGCCCCCGTTCGGAATGTTTCCCAGTGGGGCGGTTTCTTCTACGGAAGATGCGTCGAGGAGGCGGCTCCCGGGAAGCGCCGCAAGCCGCGCGCGGGCGAAGGCCAGATATCCGGCCCTGTCGCCGAGGTTGGATCCGAGCGCGATGTACGCGATGTCACGCATCTGTTGACAGCGCGGGAACGTACGGGCATCGTCCGCGCGTGTCAAACCTCGCGTCGTGGACAGCCTGACCGCTCGGCACCTCGCGCGCGAGCTGGACTCGCGATGGCGAGGCCGGCGCCTGGACGGCGGCCGGTTCGACCGCGAGGCACGCGCTCTTTTGCTCATGGTCGACGGGCGCGCCGTGCGATTCGAGCTCGGTAACGCCGACGTTCGCGTGGCATACGCCGATCCCCTCGAGCGCGCGACCGGCCCTCTGCATGGGTGGACCATCGGAGGGGTGCGCGCACCTATCGATGACCGGCGGATCATCATCGAATTGTTCCGGCCCGGCCGCTTCAAGGGGTCGGCCGAGAAGCGCGCCGAGCTCGTGGTGAGCGCAGTGCCGCGCGCTCGCGGAGCCTTGTTGCGCGACACAGGCGGCGCCAAACTCGCGTCCGTTGGCGCCGAGCTTCCTCCGCTGGTCGAGCCGCGCAGCGAGTTGAGCGACGACGCGCTCGACGCGGCGGTGCATTCTGCCGACGAGCCCGCACTCCTGGCCGGCCGGTGGATGAGTCCGTTGATCGCCAAGTGGATGATCGCGAATCCGGGTGACGCAATGGAACGGTACCACGCGATGTGTTCCGATGCGCCGGCGACGCCGGTCCGGTGCGGCGCGCATCTTCTGCCCTTTCCATTTTGCGCGAATCCGGTGCAAGCCGCGTCGCTGATCGATGACGCGGTGGCGTCGGAGCCGGAGTCGGTCGCGCCGGAAGGCGACGCGCGACGGCAGCGGGCGATCGAGCGGATGCGATCCGAGCTCGATCGCGCGCACGATGCGCCGCAGGTCCGCGCGGCCGCAGACGCGCTGGTGGCGCTCGGCGACGCTGCCGCGCCGGCGTCGGTGCATCTGGCGGACGGCGTCGCATGGCCCGTGCACGCGCGGCCAGGCGAGACGGCAGCGGACGTCGCAGGCAGACTGTACGACGAGGCGCGGTCCAAGGAACGGGCGCTGGCCGCGCTGCCGGCGCGGCTCGAGGCGGCGCGCGACGCACCTGGCGCCGCCCGCCCCACTCAGTTAGGCAAGGGCGCGCGCCGCCATGCGCCGCCACCACCCAAAATACCGTACCGAACGTACCGGTCGTCGGGCGGGCTCGAGATCTGGGTGGGCCGCGGCGCCGGGTCCAACGACGCGCTCACGTTCGATGCGGCGGCGCCCAACGACGTGTGGCTGCACGCGCGCGACGCCGCGGGCGCGCACGTGGTGCTCCGCTGGACGTCCGAACAAGCGCCCCCGGCGCGCGACCTGCGGGACGCCGCGGTGCTCGCCGCCTGGCACAGCAAGGCGCGCGGTGCGTCGCTCGTGCCGGTCGATTGGACGCGCCGCAAGCACGTCCGGAAAGCGCGCGGCGCGCGGCCCGGCTCGGTGGTGATTCGCGACGAGCGCACGGTGATGGTGCGCCCGAGCGCCGAGCGGGAGCGGGCCCTCCGCGACCAGCGTTAGTCTGCGTTAGTCTGCGTTAGTCTGCATTAGTCTGTGTGAGGCGCATGCTACTGCGCGCCGTTCCAAGCGGTGAACTTGACCGGCGTGTGGTACGGCGGACCGACCTCGATCACGATATCGGTGTGGTCGCCGAGCGTGATCGCACGGGGGTCGCCGCTGTACGCGGCGCCGTCGACCCACATCTGCATGTGCTCGCCCTTTGCCAGCTCCGCGCCTGCCGCTTCGGTGCGGCTCAGCGGCTGGACCCATACGTCGAAGAAATCGCCGAGCGTGAACGACCGGTTCACCGGCGCTTCGATGTGGATGATGCCGTCGGGCGTGTGCGTATGCAGCCAATAGAGACACGGCACGCCGCTCGGACGACCCACGTCGTACGGCACCACCACCGGCTTGCCGTGATCGAAGATCGCCACGTGCTGATGGATGTGGATCCGTTGGCCTTCCTGCGCATCGCACGCGATGCCGGAAATGGACTGGCCACGCGGGGTGGCGTATTGCGCTTGGGCGCGAGACGCGCCGATCGAGAGCGTGGCAGCAGCCACGAGAAGCAGCCGCGGATGGACGATCATGAGAGGGAAAAAGGTGAGTGAGGCGATGCGGCTGTTCCGTTAGGCGTGCGCGTGCGCATCGAGGGCGGTGCGGAGCGAGGCCACGAACGATGCCGCCGCGTCCACGCTCTGTCCTGCGAGCCGGACTAACGCGCTGCCCACCACCACGCCGTCGGCCAACCGCGCCACGGCCACGGCCTGTTCGGGCCGCGCGATGCCGAACCCGACGCAGATCGGCAGCGCCGCCGCCGACCGGAGCCGCTCGACCGTCGCCGGCAGGTCGGCCGGCACGTCGTCGCGCACGCCCGTCACGCCTAACCGGCTGATGAGATAGACGAACCCGCTGCCGTGCTGCGCGATCTCGGCCATGCGCTTGGCCGGCGTGGTGGGCGCCACCAGACGGACGAATGCGAGCGGGCCTTGGGCGATGCGCGCCTCGAACGGCGGGTCCGCGCCAACCGGCACATCGGTGAGTAAGAGTCCGCTCGCGCCGGCCCGTGCCGCCCGGTCGAGGGCATCGTCGCCTGCCGCCAACAAGGGATTGAGATACGTGAAGACCACGACCGGCACGTCGACCGCTGCTTCGGCGATGAGGTCGAGTGCGCCGTCGAACGTCATCCCGTGCTCGAGGGCTTCTTGGGAGCTGGCTTGAATGACGGGACCGTCGGCCAACGGATCCGAGAACGGTACGCCGACTTCGATAATGTCGGCACCGGCCTGCGCCACCCTTCGCATCAACGCGAGCGAGCGGGATCGATCGGGATGTCCGGCGGTGATGTACGCGACGAGAGCTTTGCGCCGGCGCTCGGCGAGCGCGGCAAATCGTTGGGCAATCTGATCAGATGTAGTAGTCGCTGACGCGGATGCCATAGCGGTCGGGGTCTGCCACCTTGATGATCGTGCGCTTGTACACGCCGGCCGCGTCCCGGTCGGTGAGATCCGCGAGCGCGCCCGGGAAGAGCACGTTGCCGCGCTCATCGCTGACGATCTTTACGATAGGCCGCGAGATCGCATCCGGGGAGGGGTTGGCCGCGTGGACGAGCGCAAGCTCGAAGGTATCGAGCACCACCAAGGTGCCCACCGGGTAGTGGCCCACCAGGCTCATGAAGGCCTTGACCAGCACCTGATCCATTCCGCGACGCGGATTGATGCGCATCTCCTGCAGCACATCCGCCGGCGACAGCGGCACCGTCTGGTAGGCGCGCCGCGACGTCGCCGCATCGAAGGCATCCGACACCGCCACGACTTTGCTGTAGATGCTGAGCTCCCGTGGCCTGACGTGACGCGGGTAGCCCGTCAGGTCGGTCTTCTTGTGGTGCTCGAAGGCCACGACCATGGCGCGATACGGAATGTCGTTCTGTCCGCGCATCTGGAAGAGCTGCAAGACGCCGAGCCACGGGTGGTTGCACACCGTGCGCCATTCATCTTCGGTGAGCGAGCCCGGCTTGTTGAGAATGTCGAGCGGCACGCGCGCCTTTCCGACGTCGTGCATCAGCGCACCCACGCCCAGATCATAGAGCTGGAGGCGGGTGAGCCCAACCTTTCTGCCTAACGCCACCGAGAAGATGCACACGTTGACGCTGTGCGTGAACGTGTATTCGTCGTAGTCGCGCAGCGTCGTCAGCCCGATGAGCGACGTCTCTTCGTTCAGAATCTGGTCGACGATGCCCTGCACCACCCGCTTGATCTTCTTGATGTTCGGGCTCTTGCCCATGCGCACCGAGTTGATGACTTCCTTGGTCACCGACACTGATTGCGCGTAGGTCCGCTTCGCCGCTTCCTTCGCCTGCATCTGGCTCGCGGCGTCGGCGGCGTCGGCCGCCGAGAACGGCCCGAGCTCGAACACCGTCACCGTGGCCGCGGTCAGCTTGTCGCCTAACGCCTGGAGCCGTGCGTCCGGATCGCCCTGCTCCGGCGCCTGGAGCACCGTGAGGAACACCACCCAGTCGCGCGGCGTCGTGTCGCCGCGCACGCGGAACAACCCCGCGCCTGCCTCGCGAAACGCCGAGATGATGCGGCTGAACGTGGCGTAGTTGTCGAGATCCAGTCTGAGGCGCGTGCCGTTGATGAAAATGAATTCGCCCGTACAGCGAATGTCGACTTCCTGCTCACGGCGATACAGGTCGTTCGTGAGGCGCACGAGATCGTCGAGCGCCTTCTGCACCACCGGGTTGTCCGGCGGATACATCTTCACGGTGCGCAGGGCGCCGTACACGGCCATGAGCAGCTCGCGTCCAACCTTTCGGATGAACCCGTCGCTCCCGCGCTCGCCGATTTCCGGCGCGGGCGCGGGCGGACCGTACGTCCCGCTCGCGGCGTGGATCGGTTGGGCGGACGTCACGGCGTGCCGCCGCGCAGGGCCTTGTTGATCGCGCTGCGCACGCGGACATCCTTGTCGTCTGCCGCCTTGCGCAGCACCTCGAAGGCCTTGTCGGTGCCGATGCGGCCTAACGCCATGGCGGCGCACGCGCGCAGCTCGGGATCCACCCGCAGCCGCAGCAGGGCGCTGCGTCCGTTGAGCAACCCATCGAGCTGCGGGATGCCGGCATCGCCGGCCAACAATCCGTACGCCTCGAAGTAAGCCATCTTCTCCGTGAGGTCTGCTTCCTTGAGCGACGTGCCCTTCACCACCGCGTCCACCTTGGCGAGGGCCGCGCGGTGGCCGCGGGTGCTCAGCGTGCGAACCGCCGTGAGGCGCACGTCGCGATCGGCGTCGTCGAGCGACGACTCGAGCGCCCGCAACGCGCCCGGCGATCCGATCTCCGACAGCGCCTGCACCGCGCCTAACCGACGCGGCACCTCGGAATGCGACAGGCACTTGAGCAAGTGGCCCACCGCCGCCGGCGTCTTGAGGTCCGCCGCGCGCCGCATCGCCTCGAGCGCCACCTGCTCGTCGTCGGCCGCGATCAGCTTCAACAGCTCGGCGGTGTTCGACGATGCGAGCCGCGCCGCCGTGCGTTCGAGCATCGTGCGCAATTCCGCGCGCTGCGTCTGCTTGAGGCCGGAGAGAATCGTGCCTAACGTCTCGCCCTGGAGCTGCTCGAAGAGCGCGTCCAGGTCTTCCTGCGGCGGCACGGTGGTCGCGTCGTTGAGTGCCGTCAGGAGCTGTTGCAGCACCGCCGGATTGCTGATGAGACCCGGCAAGGCCGCGAACCGCTGGCGATGCGCAGGCGAGAGATCGGTGCCGCGCGTGAGCACCACCGCCGCCTCACGAAGCAACAACGCCACCGCGCCGTAGTCGCCCGCCGTGAGCAGGTGCGGCATGATCTGCTCGAGGATCGTGCAGACTTCGTCGCGCGCCTCCGGCGCCGGCTGCGTCTCCGCGATGTCGAACAGAATCGTGAGCACGTTGCGGCGCAGGTCGAGCGTCTGCTCTTTCTGCACCGCCTCGCGCAGATAGTCGATCTCGTGCTCGTCCAGAAAGTAGAGCGACCCGTCCAACTCCTCGAGCTTGACGATGCCCTTGTGCTCCGTCTCGGCGACGTCATCGCGGATGTCGGACACCGAAATCACCGGCGCCGGATGCCCGGGGTCGTTCGCCGCCGCGGCCGCCGCTTCCGCCGCGTCCATGATGTCTCCGCCTAACCCCTCACCGATGTCGATGAACCGGTAGCGGAGATATGCGAACTCCTGCTCCCAGAGCAACGTCAGCAGATCGTCTTCGTCGGGCGAGGCTTTGCGCACGCGCTGCATGATGTCGAGCAGCGTCGCCACTTCGTCCTGCTCGAACCCCTGCATGATCGTGAGCTCGCGCAGACCGTCCTTGTAGAACACCCACGGCAGACTCTCCGACCGCGAGCCTTCGTGGTGCACGCTGCGCCCCATCCAGCGGAACTCGGATTCCGAGATCTGAAGCACCAGCTCGGTGGTGACCTCCCACATTGGCGTGAACGACGCGCGCAATCCGTCGATCGACCGCTGGTAGATCGGATTGTTAGGCAGGTAGAGTTGGTGCGTCTTCACCGCGCGCACGAAGTGGCGCACGAACTCTTCCACGAGCTGCGGCGAGAACGGCGGCTCGGGGAGCGCCTGCTCGGCGGTCAGCGACGCTGCCGCGGAAGTGGCCGTGGTGACGGTCACGCGCCCGGGTCGGGAGTCAGGATCTCGCTCACTTGCATCACGTCCTTGTCGCCGCGGCCGCTCACGCAGATGAGCACCGGCGCATCGGATGCCCAACAGCCGCGCTGGGACGCGACCCACGAAACGGCGTGCGCCGTCTCGAGCGCCGGGATGATGCCCTCGAGGCGGCTCAGCATCTGAAAGCCGTCCAACGCTTGCGTGTCGGTGACCGCCACGTAGCGGGCACGGCCGGATTGCTTGAGATACGAGTGCTCGGGACCAACGCCGGGATAGTCGAGGCCCGCGGATATCGAGTGCGCCGGATGCACCTGGCCGTGCTCGTCCTGCAGCAGGTAGCTGAGCGATCCGTGGAGCACGCCGGGCCGTCCTCGCGAGAGCGACGCCGAGTGGCGCTCGGTGTCGAGGCCATCGCCGGCCGCTTCGACGCCGACCAACTCCACTTCGCGATCGCCGACGAATGCGTGAAAGATGCCCATGGCGTTAGACCCGCCGCCGACGCACGCGACCACCGTCGCCGGCAATCGACCCGCCCGCTCCAACATCTGCGCGCGTGCTTCGGTGCCGATGATCGACTGCAGGTCGCGCACGATGCGCGGATATGGTGCCGGCCCAACGACCGAGCCGATGATGTAGTGGCTATCAGTCACGTTCGTTACCCAATCGCGAATCGCTTCGCTCGTGGCATCCTTCAACGTCTTGGTCCCCGACGTCACCGGACGCACGTCCGCGCCCATGAGCCGCATGCGGAAGACGTTGAGCGCCTGTCGACGCATGTCTTCCTCGCCCATGTATACCACGCACTCGAGACCGAACCGAGCGCACACCGTCGCCGTGGCAACGCCGTGCTGACCGGCACCGGTCTCGGCAATGATCCGTCGCTTGCCCATCCGCCGGGCGAGCAACGCCTGTCCGACGGTGTTGTTGATCTTGTGCGCGCCCGTGTGGTTGAGGTCTTCTCGTTTCAAGTACACGGGCGCTCCGACCATCTCGGAAAAGCGCGGCGCATCGCTCAACGAGGATGGACGACCGACGTAGGTGCGGAGCAAACTGTCCAGCTCGTCCCGGAACGCGTTGTCCGCCATGGCCCGATCATACTCTTCTTCCAACTGATCGAGTGCCGGGACCAGGGTTTCAGGCACGTACCGACCGCCGAATGCTCCGAAGCGGTCCTGTCTCTCGACGATCGTCATACGCGTTGGTTCTCGTGAAGCACGGCCTGCGCGAATTCGCGCATCCGTTCGGGGTCTTTGACGCCGCGCGTCCGTTCGATCCCGGACGAAACGTCGACGACGTCAGGCTGGAACGTGCGGATGGCTTGGGCCACGTTGCCGGGCGTTAGCCCGCCGGCCACGATGAAGGTGCTGCGCCGCGGACGCGCGTCGTGCGGGAACGAGCTCCAGTCGAACGCGGTGCCCGAGCCGCCCAAGCTCCCGGCAACCGCGGCGTCCAGAAGAATGCCGTCGGCCACACCGTCGAGCTCGGCGACGCCCGCTGCCGCCTGGGATCCGTCGCTGACGCGGAGCACGGCCCACACAGCTGTTGGCGAGCGAAGCGCGGCGCGCACGTCGCGCACCGCGGCTGCCGAAGAGTCGCCGTGCAACTGCGCGACGTCCAACCGCAACCGGCGTGCGAGGTCCGCGATCTCTTCCGCCGGTTGCGACCCGAACACCACGGCGCGTTTGACGCCCGGCGACAACGCCTCGAGCACCAGTACCGCACGCGCCGGATCCAATCGCCGGGGACCGTCTGCCAGTACCACACCCGCGTACGCGGCGCCGTGCGATCCCACCTGCGCGGCATCCGCGGGACGCGTCAGGCCGCAGAACTTGATGTCAACGGCCACGTCCGCTCCGCGACACTCCCGTTAGGCGTTTCACCGCCCCGGTCGGATCCGCCGAGGCCGAAACGCTGGAGCCGACGAGCACCGCATCGGCGCCGGCGCGCGCGGCGCGTTCGACGTCAGTCACGTCGCGCACACCGCTTTCGGCAATCGCGATGCACTCGGCGGGAATCAGGCGAACGATCGTGTCGCCCACGTCAGGTTCTATTTGCAAGGTCTCGAGATCGCGATTGTTGACGCCGATGACCCTCGCGCCGGCGGCCACCGCTCGCTCGAGCTCGACGGTGCTCCGGACTTCGACCAACGGCTCCAGGTCCATCGACAACGCACACACGACCAACCGATGCAGCGTGTCGGGCGGCAGCGCGCGCGCGATGAGGAGCGCCGCCGAGGCGCCCGCCGCGCGGGCCTCGAGCAGCTGGAGCTCGTCCACGTGAAAGTCCTTGCGCAGGAGCGGCACGCCGACCGTTGCACGCGCCTCGCGCAGGTCATCCAGCGACCCGCCAAAGTGGACTGGTTCCGTTAGGACAGAGACCGCGGCCGCGCCACCGGTGGCGTACGCGCCAGCCTGCGCGACGGCCGAGAGCGACGGGTTGATCGATCCCTTCGATGGCGAGCGACGCTTGACCTCGGCGATCACCGAAACCGTAGGCTGGCGAAGCGCCGCGCGGAACGACGGCGCCGGCGGCGCATTCGCGGCGTCGCGCTCGAGGGCGGCAACCGAGCCGCGATCTGAGCGCAGCCGGTCCACTCGCTCGTAGGCTTCGGCGACGATCCCGCCCAACACACCGGTAGGCGGGACCCATGTAATAGATGAGTGGGCTTGCACTTCGGTCGTTGTTCGGCTATTGTGCAATTCGGAGTCCGTTCGGGAATGGCAGGCAGTGCCGGGTCGACTCGATGGCGAGTATACCCGTGCCTCCATCAATTGGTCTCTCACGCGGGGACAGCATGGCGCTCACGAAGCGGCAACGCGAGATCCTCACCTATCTCGGCACGTACGCGGAACAGAACGGCTACGCGCCGAGCTTCGAGGAAATCGCGCGTCAGTTCAACTATAACTCGCTGGCCACGGTCCACGAGCACCTCACGAACCTCGAACGCAAGGGCTACATCAAGCGCGCGTACAATGAAAGCCGCGCGATCGAGATTCTGCCATCCGATGCGTATCCTCGCGCGGTGGAGCTGCCGCTCTTGGGAAGCGTTGCGGCGGGCCTGCCCATCGAGGCGCTCGAGGTGAACGAAACGGTGAGCGTTCCCGAGTCGTTTGTCGGCCGCACCGGAAACCATTTCGTGTTACGCGTGCGCGGAAACTCGATGATCGACGAGCAGATTCGCGACGGCGACTTCGTCGTGATCAATGAGCGGCGCTCGGTGGACAACGGCGACACGGTCATCGCGCTCATCGACAACACGGCGGCCACGGTCAAGAAGTTCTATCGCGAGCGTGACGGGCGAATTCGCTTGCAGCCGGCCAACGAGACGATGTCGCCGATGTACGTGCACGAGAACGACGTGACGATTCAGGGCGTTGTGGTCGGCGTCTTGCGCCGGTACTGATCGTTAGGCGGTGCGGCTGGAGGCGCGGAGGCGTTCGAGGGCCGCGAAGCCGACGCCGTCGCGCAGGGCCGCGTCGGCTGCGCGCACGGCGTCGGTGAAGCTCGGCACACGGCCCGACACGTAGATCGCTGCCGCCGCGTTGAGCTGCACCGCGGTGCGCGCCACGCCCTGCTTGCGTCCGCTCACGATCTCGACGATCGCGCGCGCGTTGTCTTCGGGCGACGCACCAGCCAGCTCTCCCGCGGCGCCCGCCGACACGGGAGCACCGTACGCGTCGGCGTCGAGCGTCCACTCGTTCACGAGACGACCGTCGCGCACCTCGTGAATCTGCGTGCACCCGAGCGGCGAGATTTCATCCATGCCCGGCTCGCCGTACGCCACCAGCGCGTGGCGGCTGCCTAACGCAGCCAGCGCGCCCGCCAGCAGCGGGAGACGGCCTGGCTCGGATACACCCAGCACCTGCCGCCCCGCCGACGCCGGATTCGCCAGCGGTCCCACCATGTTCATGAGCGTCCCGATCGCCAGCTCGCTCCG
This sequence comes from Gemmatimonadaceae bacterium, assembly GCA_035279625.1. Taxonomy (GTDB): domain Bacteria; phylum Gemmatimonadota; class Gemmatimonadetes; order Gemmatimonadales; family Gemmatimonadaceae; genus JADGGM01. Next base: position 55,750 of record DATEHK010000105.1, on the reverse strand, counting down.
CACCTGACCAACGTGTTTCATGGCCGGGTGCATGCGCGGCGCGAACATGAACACGATCCCGGCGGAATCCAGTGTGCGACGCATCGCGTCCACCGTCTGCTCGATGTTCACGCCTAACGCTTCGAGCACGTCGGCGCTGCCGGAGCGCGTGGTGAACGACCGGTTGCCGTGCTTGGCGATGCGCACGCCGGCGCCCGCCGCGACTAACGCAGCCGCCGTGGAAATGTTGAACGTGGCCACTTTCCCGCCGCCCGTGCCGCACGTGTCCACCAGCGCATCGGGATCGTCGGTAGGCAACTGGACCATCACCGCGCGTAGCGCGCGCGCCGCACCGGCGATCTCCGCCGGCGTCTCGCCCTTGACGCGCAACGCCATGAGCAGCGCGCCCACCTGCGACGGCCGGGCGTCGCCGCGCATGATCACATCGAATGCGCCGGCGGTCTCGTCCTCGGTGAGGGCCTGGTGGTCCGCCAGCTGCCGCAGCGCGTGCGCAAGCGCGTCAGTGGACACCGATCGTCTCGAACAGCCGCTCGCGCAGCGCCGCGTGCGACGCGATGAGCGAGATGACGAGCGCCAGCAGCCGCACGCGCTCCACGTCCTCTTCCATGAACACGCCGCGCTGCACGCGGTTGGTCAGATTCACTACGCCCACCAGGTCGTCGTGATAGACTAACGGAAAGCTGATGAACGACCCGGTGGTGAAATACTCGTCGCCGATGAGCGGATGCGCGCGCGCTTGTGCGACGTCGGTGACGAGCACCGGCTGCCGGCTCGCCGCCACCTTGCCCGAGACGCCGAAGCCGATCCGGATGCGCTTGCCCTCCGTGACATCGGGCGACAGACCCTTTGCCGCCGCGATGTAGAGCTCCTGCGCATCCGGTACGCGCAGCACGAGCGAACAGCGTTGGGCTTGCATGTCGTCACCCACTAGAGCCAGCAAGCCCTCGGCCAACTGTCGCGGATCGGCGGTCGACGCGTCGAGCGACAACACGCGATCGATGAGGTAAAGCGTGCGCGTCTTCTGGCGCAGGGTTTCGCTTCGCCGGTGCAGCTCCACGTGCGCCTGCTCGAGCTGCCCAACGGCAGCCGCAACCTGCCCCTCCACTGCTTCGGCACGACGCGTCGCACGACGGGCGTCCTCGCGCGCACGCGCGGCTTCGGCTTCCAACGCGAGGAGTCGCGCCGGCTCGACCACGCTCGCGCTCGTCGGCGTATTCCGCGCCACAGCGAGCTCGCGCTCCAAGTGCGCCAGGTGCTTCACGTATTCGCCGTGCACGCGCTGCGTGACATCCTCGAGCGTGCGCACGGCTTCGTTGCGCGCCTCTTGCTCGGCGAATCGCGCGTACGCGAGCTCGAAGAGCGCGACGTACGGTGCGAATCGTTCCATCACGCGGGTGCCGAAGAAGCGGCGCGGCTCGTACAGCGCCACCACCGAATCCAGATGTCCGTCCACGAGAATGCCGCGCAGCGCGAGCAGTCCTTCCTCGTTGAGCGCGTTCTCGAGTCCAAAGAAACGGCCGAATTCATCCGACTCGTCGCCCGCATCGGCGAATTGTCCGCCGGCACCGATTACGGTGCGCAGCCGCGCCGGCAGGTGATCGAACGTCGTGTCGACGCGGGCGCGCGAGACGCGTCCGTTTTCTGGCGTGCGTTTGTCGGTAAAGAGCTGGCGGCGCACGTCGAACGAGAGCAGAACGAGATGCGTCGATCGATCGACTTCGGCCAACGCCTCGCCCAACGCCACGAAGGCGGCGTCCAGATCCGAGGCGGCGCCGAGGGCGTGCGCCAGGGACGCGAGTGTGCGAGGAGGCATGTGTGTTGGTTGGCCGCTGTTGGGCGGACGACGGACGTAAGCGGGTTTGTCAAACTTGAGCCGTAGGTATTGAGCTGTCAATCGTTTCGCTCACGCAATTCGCTTGACACCAGAGGGCGCGCGGATAGTTTCCGACACATGCCGGAGCGCACCGTGCAACTGGTGCTGCACTACGATGGCGCCGGGTTCGCCGGGTGGCAGCGACAGCCGCGGGAGCGCACCGTGCAGGGGGAGCTCGAGGACGCGTTGGGCCACATTTGCTCGCGACCCGTGGCCGCGCTTGGCGCCGGCCGAACGGATGCGGGTGTGCACGCGCGCGGCCAGGCGGTCGGAGTCCGAGTTCCGGAGCGGTGGACGCCGTTTGCGCTCAGACGCGCGCTGAACGGCGTGCTGCCGCGGGACGTGTGGGTGGCCGCGGCGCACGAGATGGCGCCGGCCTTTCACGCACGCTTCGATGCCATATCGCGACGCTACAGCTATTACATCGGCACTGACGATGCCGCGCGCTCTCCGTTCAGGCGCCGCGTCGAGTGGGCGCTCGACCGCGAGCTCGATTCGCGCATTCTCGCCATGAGCGCAGCGGCGTTGTGCGGCGAGCACTGCTTTCGCGCCTTCGCTGTCAAAGGCACGGCGCCCGAGCGCGACAGCCATCGCTGCACCGTCACGCGCGCCGAATGGCGGGAGCGGACGGGCGGCTTCGTGTTCGAGATCGAAGCCAACCGCTTTCTCCACCACATGGTGCGGTTTCTCGTCGGCACGATGGCCGACGCCGCGAGCGGGCGCCGCGATGCGGACGCCATCGCCGTTCTGTTAGGCATCGACGACAACAGCGGCACATCGGCTCCGGCGCCGCCGCACGCACTCTTTCTCGACGCGGTCCTCTATCCGCGCGGCCTCTATTCGACCACATGAGACTGTTTCTCGATACCGCCAACCTCGACGACATCCAGTGGGCGCTGTCCACGGGCCTCATCGATGGTGTGACGACCAATCCAACGCTGATCGCCCGCGAGCTGGCGGGCGATGATCCAACCGAGCACGTGACCGCGATCGCGCGCGCCGTCCCTGGACCAGTCACCGTGCAGGTGATCTCCTCGGACGCCGACGGTATCTATCGCGAGGCGCGCGATCTGGCGCGCATCGGGGACAACGTCGTGGTCGAGATTCCGATGATCGAGGACGGTATCGTCGCGCTCAAGCGCTTGGTGCCCGACGGCGCCGTGGTCAACATGACGCTCGTGTTCACTCCCTCGCAGGCGCTGCTGGCCGCGCTCGCTGGCGCGGCCTACGTGAGCCCGTTCATCGGGCGCCTCGACGATGCGGGCGGCGACGGCGGCGCGCTCGTGGGGGACATCCGCGCGATGTTCGACCGCTTCGCGCCCGAGTGCGAGATTCTGGCGTCGTCCGTGCGGAGCCCGCGGCGTCTCGTGGACGCCGTCAAGTTAGGCGCGGATGCGGTGGCGGTTCCACCGGCCGTCCTCCGCGCCATGCTCGTGCACCCGCTCACCGACCTCGGCCTAACGGGCTTCCTGCGCGATTGGGGGTCGCGGTTAGGCGTAGCCAGGAGCGACGTATGAGGCGCGCCGTGATGCTGGGGGTGCTGGCCACGATCGCCTGCCGCGGCGATCAGCCGCGCGATACGGCTGCCGCCGCGTCGCAACCGACGGCGGCCCTGCCCGCGTTCCACGTCGAGAGCGCCAACGCGTCCATTCGCTCCGACTCGATCGATCCGCGCCGTCGCACGATCTTGACCGACGCGGTGGCCAAGGTGTCGCCGGCCGTCGTTACGGTGCAGACCGAAGTCGTGCAGAACGCGCCCGTCGATCCGTTCGACGCGTTCTTCGGCGGCCCCGGCTCGGGCCAGCGCGTGCTCCAGGGTCTCGGCTCCGGCTTCATCGTTCGCGGCGACGGCGTGATCGTGACCAACGCGCACGTCGTCAACGATGCCAAGACGATTTCGGTTGCGCTGCGCGACGGCACCTCGTACCACGCCCGACTCGTGGGCAAGGACGAAACGAACGACATCGCCGTCCTCAAGATCGACGCCAAGAGCCTGCCCGTCGCGGAGCTCGGCAACTCGGACAGCTTGTTGATCGGCGAATGGGCCATCGCCATCGGCAATCCATACGGCTTCTTGCTCGGCAACTCCGAGCCCAGCGTCACCACGGGCGTGATCAGCGGCACCGGGCGCAACCTCGTCGCGCCTAACGAAGGCAGCGCGACCTACGTCGACATGATCCAGACCGACGCCGCCATCAATCACGGCAATTCGGGCGGCCCGTTGGTCGACGCCGTGGGCGAAGTGATCGGCATGAACAGCTCCATCTATTCGCCATCCGGTGGTTCGGTGGGGCTCGGCTTCGCGATCCCCATCAACCGCGTCAAGCGCGTGATGGAAGACCTGTTGCTGCACGGCGTGGTGCGACAGCCGTGGTTAGGCATCAAGCTCGAGTTGCCGCAAACCTCGAGCCCGCTCGAGGCGCTCCGGTTCGGCGTCAACGTGCGCGCGGTGGTGCCCGGCTCACCCGCCGCCGAGGCCGGCCTCAAGGCCGGCGATACCCTGCTCCGCGCGGGCAGCCGCCCGCTCCGCAATCCGTTCGATTGGGAGGCGGAGAAGCTCGACCTGCGCGTCGGCGAGCACGTGCAGTTGATCGTGAAGCGCGGCGACCGGCCAGTCCCGGTCACCGTTACCGTGGCGGCGCTCCCCGATGAGAGCGCACCCAAGGTACAGGTGCTCAAGGAGCTCGAGTTAGTCACGGTCACGCCGGCCATTCGCGCCGAGCGCGGCATTCGCAGTCCGCATGGCGCGCTGATCTACGCCGTGAGCTCGCGCGTGTCCGATGATTTGGGCATCGCCAAGGGCGACGTGATCGTGCAGGTGAATCAGGTGCCGATCGAGAACGCGCAGGATGTGCAGAAAGCGCTGAACGCCCTCGCTGGCCGCGGCGTGATCCACATGTACTTCGAACGCGGGGGTCAGATCTACACCACCGACTTCATGGTTCGATGAGCGACGCCGCGCGCTACACCTCGCCGCTCGCCCAACGCTACGCGTCGCGGGCGATGCTGGCGTTGTGGTCGCCGCAGGAGCGGCACGCGCTGTGGCGCCGGCTCTGGCTCGCGCTGGCCGAGGCGCAGCGCGAGTTAGGCGTGGCCGCCGTGACGGACGAAGGCCTCGCCCAGATGCGCGCACACCTCGATGACATCGACTTCGATGCGGCCGCGGCCTTCGAGCGCCGCTTCCGTCACGACGTGATGGCGCACGTGCACACGTTCGCCGCCGTCGCGCCCAAAGCACGCCCGTTCATCCACCTCGGCGCGACGAGCGCGTTCGTCACCGACAACGCGGATCTGATTCTCATGCGCCGCGGTCTCGAGCTGCTGCGCGTCGAGATCGTCGCCGTGTTGCGCGCGCTCGCGGCGTTCGCCGAGCGCTGGCGTTCGGAACCCACGCTCGCCTACACACATTTGCAACCGGCGCAGCTCACCACGGTGGGCAAGCGTGCGACGCTCTGGATGCAGGATCTCGTGCTCGACCTGGCCGACCTCGATCATCGCGTTGCGTCGCTTCCGCTCCGCGGCGTGAAAGGCACCACCGGCACGCAGGCCAGTTTTCTCGAGTTGTTCGACGGCGATCACGGCAAAGTGCGGCAGCTCGAGCGGCTGGTGGTTCGCCGGTTAGGCTTCGATCACGTGTTGCCCGTCACCGGCCAAACGTACAGTCGGAAGCTCGATGCGCAGGTGTTGGGCGTCGTGGCCGGAATCGCGTCGAGCGCCGCCAAGTTTGCCGGCGACGTGCGCGTGCTCCAGTCGTTCGGCGAAATCGAAGAACCCTTTGAAACCGAGCAGGTGGGATCTTCGGCAATGGCGTACAAGCGCAACCCCATGCGCGCCGAGCGCATCTCGTCGCTGGCACGGTTCGTCGTGTCGCTCGAGGAGAACGCGAACCTCACACACGGCGCGCAGTTCTTCGAGCGCACGCTCGACGACAGCGCCAACCGCCGGTTAGTCATCCCCGAGTCCTTTCTATCCGTGGATGCGATTTTGGTGCTCATGGCGAACATCGCCGGCGGACTCGAGGTGCACCCGGCGCGCATTCGCCGCCGCGTGTCCGACGAGCTGCCCTTCATGGCGACCGAAGCGCTCATCGTCCAGAGCGTGCGCGCGGGCGGCGATCGCCAGGCCGCGCACGAACGCATCCGCCGGCACAGCCTGGCCGCGGCGCAGGCGCTCAAGGACGGCGCGTCGCACAACGATTTGTTCGAGCGCCTCACCGCCGACGCCGCCGCTGGCCTTTCGCCTAACGAGCTGCGCGAAGCCGGCAATCCGGCGCGGTACCTGGGCCGCTCCCCCGACCAGGTAGATGAATTCCTGCGCGACGTAGTGAACCCGATTCTCGCCGCGGCCCCCGCGGCTGCCCCCGGCGCCGAGGAGCCGCGCGTATGACGCCAATGGTCTCGAGCGACCTCCCGCTCACACGACTCGGCCGCGGGAAAGTGCGCGACATCTATGAGGTCGATGCGTCGCGCCTCCTGCTCGTGGCCACCGATCGCGTGAGCGCATTCGACGTCGTGATGCGCGAGGCGATCCCGTTCAAGGGAGCCGTCCTCACGCAACTGAGCGCGTGGTGGTTCGCGCAGGTCGCCGACATTGTTCCGACGCATCTCATCACCGCACGCGCGCAGGACATCGTGAGAATAGTGCCGGCTTTGGCACCGTATCAAAAGGCGCTGGCCGGCCGTGCGATGCTCTGCCGGCGCGCCACCGTTTTCCCGATCGAGTGTGTGATTCGCGGCTATATTTCCGGCTCGGCATGGAAGGAATACGCCAAGTCGGGCACACTCGCCGGTGAGCCGCTGCCGAAGGGGCTGCGCGAGAGTGATCGATTGTCCCAGCCCATTTTCAGTCCGGCGACCAAGGCTGAAACGGGACACGACGAAAACATCACCGTGACTCGGATGCGGCAGATCGTCGGCGAGGAAAACGGCGCGGAGCTGGAGCGTCTCACACGCGCGATCTTCGCGCGAGGGAGCGCCATCGCCGAAGGCCGCGGGATCATCGTCGCCGACACGAAACTCGAATTCGGCCGCGGCGCCGACGGGGCGATCACGCTGCTCGACGAATTGCTCACGCCCGACAGCTCGCGCTTCTGGCCGGCCGATGCGTACAAACCCGGCGGCACCCAACCCAGCTTCGACAAGCAGCCGCTGCGCGACTATCTGGACAGCGAGCGCCGCGCGCGGCGATGGAACGGCGAGTCCCCCGCTCCGCCGCTGCCCGACGAGGTCGTGCGCGCGACGAGTGGCCGCTATCTCGAAGCCTACCGCCGCCTAACCGGAGAATCTCTCGACGTGACCGATCTGCAATGAGCTTCGCGCGCGAAGGCATGGTGTTCATCGTCGCCGGCGCCGCGGCCGTGGTGGTCGTGTTCGCGCTGGCCCTCGCGTTTCGCTCATGGCCGCTGTGGCTGGCCGGCGTGGCGGTGCTCATCGTCGCAATCTGGATCGCGTACTTCTTCCGCGACCCCGAGCGCACGGGCCCGCGCGGCGATCGATTGGTGATCGCCCCCGCCGACGGCCGCGTGGTGATGATCTCGCCGGTAGAGGAGCCCGATTTCGTCCAGGGACGGGCCATCCGCATTTCGATTTTCATGAACATCTTCAACGTGCACGTGAACCGGTATCCGGTGAATGGCACCGTGGCATACGAGCACTACAACCCCGGCAAGTTTCTAAATGCCGCGGCGGAGAAGGCCAGCCTGGAGAACGAGCAGATGTCGGTGGGCATCGCCGGATCGTCGCAGAAAGTGCTGGTCCGCCAGATCGCCGGACTCGTCGCGCGTCGCATTGTGACGTACGCGAAAGCGGGAGCCGCTGCCGTGCAGGGCGAGCGGATGGGCATCATTCGATTCGGTTCGCGCGTCGATGTGTTCGTCCCGCCCGACGCGACGATCCGGACGCGCGTGGGCGAGCGCCCCGTGGCCGGCGTGACCGTGCTCGCGGAGCTCGCGTCGTGAGACCGCCCCTGCCCCGTCCCGACATGCGCCGCGCCGTGGTGCTGCTGCCTAACGGATTCACGTTGGGCAATCTGTTTTTCGGCGTGTTCGCCATCGTCTCGGCGTCACGCGGCGACTTCGAGTGGGCGGGCTGGTTCGTAGTGTTGGGCGGCGTCATGGATACGCTCGACGGCAAGGTCGCCCGCATGACGCGCACCTCGAGTCCGTTCGGCGTCGAGCTGGACTCGCTGGTCGACGCGGTCACGTTCGGCGTGGCGCCCGCGCTCATCATGTACTTCGCGGTGCTCAATCACGGCGGATGGGAGTGGCTCTTCTGCTTCATCTACATTGCCTGTGCCGTGATGCGACTGGCGCGGTTCAATGTCGAGCAGGGCGGCCGCGCGAAGACACAGTTCCACGGTCTGCCGAGCCCCGCGGCGGGGATGACGCTCGCCACCTACTGGTGGTTCAGTCAGACATCCTTGTTCAACATGGTGAGCGGCTGGCCGTGGCACACCGTGCTGCCCGCGGTGATGCTCGTGCTGAGCTTCCTCATGATCAGCCACGTGCTGTATCCCGCGCCGCCTAACATCAGCTTGCGCAAGCCCGGCACCATCATGCTCATCGCGGCGTTCATCGCGGCGATCGTGCTGGTGGCGTTCGACCACAAGCGGTACGCGTTCCCGGTGATGGTCGCGTACGTCGCGTACGGGTTGCTCCGGACGTTCGTCCTGGGCCTTCTCGACCGCGTGCCCGGCGTCGATCCGCTCATGGAAGACGACGACGACGAGTCCATGTCGCGACCGGTCGACCTGGCCGAGCACCCGCACCGGAGGCGCCGGCCGCGGCGCCGCGACCGCAACCATCCGTTAGGCGAACATCCGTTCAACCCCGGGACCGAAGAGGGCCGTGAATGAGTCGGTATCGCGTGTCCGTACACATCGTGCCGCGCAAAGGCATCCTCGATCCGCAGGGCAAAGCCGTCGCCGATGCGCTCCACACGTTGGGCTTCGGCGACGTCCAGGACGCACGCATCGGCCGCCATGTCGTGCTCGACGTCGCGGCGTCGACTCCCGACGCCGCCGGCGACGCCGTGCGTCAGATGTGCGATCGCCTGCTGGCCAATCCGGTCACCGAAGACTACGAAATCGCACGCGTCGAGGGCTTGCCATGAAATTCGGCATCGTCACCTTCCCCGGCTCCAATTGCGACTACGATGCGTTCCGCGCCGTGGCCGACGTGCTCGGCGAACACGCCGTCTATCTGTGGCACAAGTCGCACGATCTCGAGGGCGCGGACGTCGTCGTCCTGCCCGGTGGCTTCAGCTATGGCGACTATCTGCGCGCCGGCGCCATTGCGCGTTTCAGCCCGATCATGGAGGAAGTCGCGGCGCACGCTCGTCGCGGCGGACCGGTGCTCGCCGTGTGCAACGGATTTCAGATCGCCTGCGAAGCGGGACTGCTGCCCGGCGCCCTGCTCCGCAACGCCAGCCTCTCGTTTCTGGGGCAAGTCGTGCGCGTGCGCGTCGAGACCGTCGACACGATGTTCACCAACCGCTATGCGCCGCGACAGATTCTGCGCATGCCGATCGCGCACGGCGAAGGTCGCTTCACGGCGGATGACGAAACGCTGAACCGCCTGGAGGGCGAGGGACACGTCGTGTTCCGGTACGTCAACGCCGCCGGCGAACGCGATGCGGATTCCAATCCGAATGGCTCCATGCGGGCCATCGCCGGGATCGTGAGCGCGGAAGACAACGTTCTGGGGCTCATGCCGCACCCTGAACGGGCGGTCGAGTCGCTGGTCGGATCGAACGACGGATTGGGTATATTTCAATCAATGCTGGCTCGAGTGTCCGCGTGACCGACGTCGAACGGCGCGTTCAGCCCGCGACCACCACCGGGAAGTCGCGCGCCGTCGAGCCGCGCCCTGGTGATCCAGCCATCACGCCCGCGCTCGTAGCGGAGCACGGTCTCACGTCCGATGAGTATGCGCGTCTCGTCGCCATGCTCGGCCGCGAGCCGACGTTCACTGAGTTAGGCGTGGTGAGCGCCCTGTGGAGCGAGCACTGCTCGTACAAGCATTCGCGGCCCGTGCTCAAGACGCTGCCCACGCAGGCGCCGTATGTGTTGCAGGGCCCGGGCGAAAACGCGGGCGTGATCTCCATCGGCGACGGCCTCGCGGTCGCGTTCAAGATCGAGTCGCATAACCACCCCTCGGCCGTGGAACCGTATCAGGGCGCCGCGACCGGCGTCGGCGGTATTCTGCGAGACGTCTTCACCATGGGCGCACGCCCGGTGGCGATGCTCAACTCGCTGCGCTTTGGATCGCTCGATTCGGCCCGCCAGCGGTATCTCCTCGGCGGCGTGGTCAAAGGCATCGGCGACTACGGCAACTGCGTCGGCATTCCAACGGTGGCCGGCGAAGTGGTGTTCGATCCGTCGTACGATGGCAATCCGTTAGTCAACGCGATGTGCGTGGGCCTCATGCACGAGCGCGACCTCATTCGCGCCGCCGCCGAGGGCGTCGGGAATCCCATCATGGCGGTGGGCGCGCGCACGGGACGCGACGGCATTCACGGCGCGTCGTTCGCCTCCGAAGATTTGTCGGCGGCCAGCGACGCCAAGCGGCCGCGCGTCCAGGTGGGCGATCCATTCACCGAAAAGCTGCTGCTCGAGGCGAGTCTGGAGCTCATTCGCAGCGGCCACATCGTGGCCATCCAGGACATGGGCGCCGCCGGCCTGACATCATCGTCCGCCGAGATGGCGGCGCGCGGCGATGTCGGCGTCACGATCGATGTGACGCGCATGCCGGTGCGCGAAGAAGGCATGACGCCGTACGAGATTCTGCTCAGCGAGTCGCAGGAGCGCATGTTGGTGGTGGCCAGGAAAGGACACGAGCGCGCGGTGCGCGACATCCTCGCCAAGTGGGACCTCACGGCCGAAGTGATCGGCGAGGTGATCGCCGAGCCGGTGTACCGCGTCACCGAAGGCGAGCGTGTGGTGGCCGAGTTCCCGGGCTCCCGGTTAGTCACCGACTGTCCCGTGTACGCGCCGCCGGCGGCCGAGAGCGACACGGTGCGCGCGCTGCGTGCGCGCGACGCGTCGGCGATTCCGGAACGGCTGGAAGAACGCGACCCCATGTGGACGCTCGAACGGCTGCTGTCGTCGCCGACGATCGCCAGCAAACGATGGGTCTATCGCCAGTACGACTCCACCGTGCGTACGAACACGGTGGTCGGCCCGGGCGGCGGCGACGCGGCGGTGCTGCGCGTGCGCGGAACCGACAAGGCAATCGCGATGAAAACCGATTGCAACGGGCGCTACGTCTATCTCGACCCGCGCGTGGGCGGACGGATCGCCGTGGCCGAGGCGGCGCGCAACGTGGCCTGCGTCGGCGCGCGGCCGATGGCGATCACCAACTGCCTCAACTTCGGCAATCCGCGGCGCCCCGAAGTGTTCTTCCAGCTCCGCGAGGCGGTCGCCGGCATCGGCGAGGCATGCCGAGCGTTAGGCACGCCGGTCACGGGCGGCAACGTGTCGTTGTACAACGAGAGTCCGTCGGGTGCGGTGTATCCGACGCCGGTGATCGGCATGATCGGTCTCGTCGCGTCGCTCGCGCACGTCACGCGCGCCGCGTTCACCACCGACGGCGACGCGATCATTCTGTTAGGCGAGCCCACGGCCGAGCTCGGCGGCAGCGAGTATTTGGCGCGCATCCACGGCGTGGTGGCGGGGGCCCCGCCCACGTGCGATCTCGACCGCGAGCGCGCGGTGATCGACGCGCTGCTCGAGAGCATCGCCCGCGGCGCGGTCCGATCGGCGCACGACGCGAGCGACGGCGGCCTGGCGGTCGCGCTCGCCGAATGCTGTGTGGGCGACGCCGAGCATCCGTTAGGCGCGGAGGTCGACCTGTCGGCGTGGAGCATGCTGCCCCTGCGCGCGCTCCTCTTCGGCGAAGCGCAGGGACGCATCGTCGTCAGCGCGCCGAGCGCCGATCGCGTGCTGACGGTCGCCGCGAAGCACGGCGTTCCGGCGCAGCGCATCGGCACGGTGCGTGCAACGTCCAACGTCCTCGACGTGCGCGTGGGGTCGCACGCGTTCGCGGCGCCGTTGGCGCGTCTCGCCGCGGCCTACCACGACGCGATTCCCAACATCATGTCGCGCGCCACGGGCGAGACGGCCGTGTTGGAGCAACACCCTCAACCATCGGCATCATAATCCATGTGCGGAATATTCGGAGTGCACGGAGCCCCGGACGCTGCGGGGCTCGTGCACCTGGGGCTCTATTCGTTGCAACACCGCGGACAGGAATCGGCCGGGATCGTAGCGGTCGATGCCGACGGCGTCGCCCGCGCGCAGCGGCGCATGGGCCTGGTGTCCGAGGGACTCATGACCGGCGCGCTCGATGAGCTCAAGGGCGCCATCGCAATCGGGCACACGCGATACAGCACGGCCGGATCGTCATCGATCGACAACGCGCAGCCGGTACTGGTGCGCTTTCGCGGCGGATACATCGCACTGGCGCACAACGGCAACATCGTGAACGCCAGCGAGCTGAGGCGCGAGCTCGAGAATGACGGCTCCATCTTCAGCTCGACGATGGATTCCGAAGTCCTCGTCCACCGGATGGCGCGATCCAAGTCCGACCGTCCCGAAGACCAGTTGGCCGAAGCGCTGCAAGGCGTCGAGGGCGCGTTCTCGCTGGTCGTCGCCAGCGGTTCCACGCTCATGGCGGCGCGCGACCCGCGCGGGTGGCGTCCGCTGGTCATCGGCAGGTTAGGCGGAGCGGTGGTGTTCGCCTCCGAGACCTGCGCGCTCGACATCGTCGGCGCCGCGCACGTCCGCGATGTGCAGCCCGGCGAAATCGTGATCGTCGACACCGACGGCATGCGCTGCCGCCAGGCGCTCCAGCCGCTCGAGTCCAAGCGCTGCGTGTTCGAATACGTCTACTTCGCGCGCCCCGACAGCCGCATTTTCGGCGGCGGCTCGGTCGACCGCGCCCGCCGCGCGTTAGGCAGACAGTTGGGCCGCGAATCCCCCGCGCCGGGCGCCGATCTCGTGTTCGGCGTGCCCGACTCCGCCAACGCCGCCGCGTTGGGCTACGCCGAGGAAACCGGACTCCCGCTCGAGCTGGCCCTCATCCGCAATCACTACGTGGGCCGCACGTTCATCCAGCCCTCGCAGGCAGGCCGCAGCCACAAGGTGAAAGTGAAATACAATCCGGTGCGCGAAGTGCTCGAGGGCAAGAAGGTGGTGATGGTGGATGACTCCATCGTCCGCGGCACCACCACGCGCGGTCTCGTGTCGCTCGTGCGCGCGGCCGGTGCGCGCGAAGTGCACTTGCGGATCGCGTCACCGCCCGTCACGGGACCGTGTTACTACGGTATCGATACGCCGTCGCGCGACGAGCTGATCGCTGCCAACCTGTCGGTGGACGACATCGCACGACACATTGATGTCGACTCGCTCGGCTACCTGTCGCTCGACGGCATGTTGGCCGCCGTGCCGGGCGGCCCAGGCGGGTTCTGTCATGCGTGCTTCTCGGGCGACTACCCGACGCCGCCGCCCGCCGACCCGGACAAACTGCGCTTCGGCTGCGGCTGTTAGGCGGTCGCCGCATCGCAGCCCGTTCCCTTGATTCGCGGAGACCCGATCGTCGTGTCCAGGCTCGTCTACTTCTTCGGCAACGGTCACGCCGACGGCACCCGCGACATGAAAGCGGTGCTCGGCGGCAAAGGCGCGAACCTCGCCGAGATGACCAACCTTGGCGTGCCGGTTCCGGCCGGATTCACCATCGCGTGCGAAGCGTGCGTCGCGTATCTGGCCACCAACGAAGTGCCGCCGGGGCTCAAGGACGAAGTCTCCGCGCAGCTCCAGCGCCTCGAACAAGCGGCCGGCCGCCGGTTAGGCGACCCCGTTTCCCCGCTCCTCGTCTCGGTCCGCTCCGGCGCGCCCGTGTCGATGCCGGGCATGATGGAAACCATTCTCAACCTCGGCCTCGCCGATCGCACGGTGGTCGGCCTGGCGAAGGAAAGCGGCAGCGCGCGCTTCGCGTACGACTCCTATCGCCGCTTCATCCAGATGTACGGCGACGTCGTGTTGGGCGTGTCCATCCACGAGTTCGAGCGGCTCTTGTCCGCGAAGCGGTCCGAGCAAGGCGTGGAGACCGATGCGGAGCTCAACGAAGACGCGCTCCGCAATCTCGTCGAAGAGTACAAGTCGCTCGTGCAGCGGTCGCTCGGCCACGAGTTCCCCATGGATCCGCAGGTCCAGCTGTGGGGCGCGATCGAAGCCGTGTGGAAATCGTGGACGCTCAAGAAAGCCGTTGACTACCGCAAGGTGAACGGCATTCCCGAGACGTTAGGCACAGCCGTCAACATCGTCGCGATGGTGTTCGGCAACATGGGCGACGACTCCGGCACCGGCGTCGCGTTCACACGCGATCCGTCCACGGGCGAGAAGCGCTTTTTCGGCGAGTTCTTGGTGAACGCGCAGGGCGAAGATGTCGTCGCCGGCATCCGCACGCCGCTCCACATCGATCAGATGGCCGAGCGCTTGCCCGGCGCCTACACCGAGCTCATGGCCACGCAGCACCGGCTCGAGCAGCACTATCACGACATGCAGGACATCGAGTTCACCGTCGAAAAAGGCAAGTTGTACTTGCTTCAGACGCGCACGGGCAAGCGCACCGCCGGCGCTGCCATCCGCATTGCCGACGAGATGGTCACCGAAGGACTCATCGAACGACGCGAGGCCGTGCAGCGCGTCGATCCGGCACAGTTAGACCAACTGCTGCACCCGATCATCGATCCGTCCGCGCACGCGAAGCCGATCGCCACGGGTTTGCCGGCGAGTCCCGGCGCTGCGAGCGGCCGTGCGGTGTTCGATCCCGACGTCGCCGAGCGTCGAGCCGCCGACGGCGAGCGGGTGATTCTCGTGCGCGAGGAAACGACGCCCGAGGATTTTCACGGCATCGTCGCCGCCCGCGCGGTGCTCACCGCCCGCGGAGGCATGACGAGCCACGCCGCCGTCGTGGCGCGCGGCATGGGCAAGTGCGCAATCGTCGGCTGCAAGGACATCCACGTCGACGTGGAACATCGCCGCTTCACCGTGGATGGCACATCGGTGGACGAGGGCGATTGGGTGACGCTCGATGGTGCCAGCGGCCGCGTGTTCGCGGGCGACCTGCCTACGATTCCGAGCGATGTGGTCCGCGTGCTCTCGGGCTCCATGCGCGGCGCCGATTCGGCCACGTATTCGTCGTTCGCCCGTGTGTTAGGCTGGGCCGACGAGATGCGCACGCTCAAGGTGCGGGCCAACGCCGACACGCCGCAGGACGCGCGGATCGCGCGCAACTTCGGCGCGGAGGGGATCGGCCTCTGCCGCACCGAGCACATGTTCTTCGAGGGCGACCGCATCGTCGCGATGCGCGAGATGATCGTCGCCCGCGACGAGGGCGGCCGGCGCCGCGCGCTGGCCAAGCTGCTCCCCATGCAGCGCCAGGATTTCGACGGGATTTTCGAGGCGATGGACGGGCTGCCGGTCACCATCCGCCTGCTCGACCCGCCGCTCCACGAGTTTCTGCCCCACGGCGGAGAGGACGCCAAGCGCCTCGCCCGCACGTTAGGCATGCCGCGCGAAGAGTTGGGCCGCATCGTCGAGTCGCTGCGCGAGACCAACCCGATGCTGGGCCACCGCGGCTGCCGGTTAGGCATCACCTATCCCGAGATCACCGAGATGCAGGGCCGCGCGATCTTCGAGGCCGCCGTGCGCGCCAAGCGGCGCGGCATCGACGTCCATCCCGAGATCATGATCCCGCTCGTGTCCACCGTGAAGGAGTTCGAGAATCAGCGCGCCATCCTCGAGGAATCGGCGCGCCAGGTGATGGGCGCGATGGGCGAAGAGCTGCCCTACACCGTCGGCACGATGATCGAGCTGCCGCGCGCCGCGCTCACCGCCGACGAGATCGCCGCCAAGGCCGACTTCTTTTCCTTCGGCACGAACGACCTCACGCAAACGACGTTCGGCCTGAGCCGCGACGACGCCGGCCGCTTTCTGCCGTTCTACGTGGACCGCGGCATCCTGCCCGAGGATCCGTTCCAGGTGCTCGATACGGTGGGCGTGGGCAAGCTCATCCGCTTCGCCGTCACCGAAGGACGTCGCGCGCACCCGGGACTCAAGGCCGGTATCTGCGGCGAGCACGGCGGCGAACCCAGATCCATCCGCTTCTGCCATCAGACGGGACTCGACTACGTGTCGTGCTCGCCGTTCCGCGTGCCGATCGCGCGGCTGGCCGCCGCACAGGCCGCCCTGGCAACAGTCTAACGGCCTAACGGTTCACTGGGCGGCGTAGATGCGGCGGACCATCGCCGCGATCTCGATGGCGTTCGTCGTACCGTAGTTCGCGTAGCAGTTGTTCATCACCACATGCACTTCGCTCGCGCGGCCGGCGATGTCCCTGACGCGCGGCGCCCAGGCCTCGAGCTCCGCGCCGTCGTACAGATACCGGAACTTCTCGGCCGTCGTCACGCCCGGCCGCTCCCACATGTCCGTGCGCCGGCCGTGGAAGCGGATCACCGCCAGACGTGGCGCCGTCACCGCGACGACCGCCGGCACGCTGCTCTTGAGCCCCTGCGGCTCGTCGACCATCACGAACGGAATTCCGTGGTCCTCGAAGAACTCGAGCGTGTGCTCGGCGTTGCGCGCGCTGAACCAGAGCGCGTTGCGCAGTTCCACGGTGAACGGCACGTCGCCAAAGCGATGCTGGGCGTCCAGGATCTCGTCGCGGCTCGCGTGGCCGGGCAGGAACCACCGCGGATACTGCATGAGGACGGCGCCTAACTTGTCGCTCTCGCGGAGCGGCAGCAGCGCGTCGAGGAACGTCGCCCACACCGCGTCGCTCAGCTCCGGCGGCAGGTCTTTCGCGTACAGCCGCGACTTGGCCGCCATCGCCGCCGGCAACGCGTCGCGGATGTCGGCCGGGAGGCGCGCCACCTCCGACGGCTGCCCCGTCATGAGCGCATGGGCCTTGATGTCGAAGCGAAACGTTTCCGGCGTCCGGTCGGCCCATGCCTCGACGGTCTCGCGGGCCGGCAATGCGTAGTACGGCGAGTCGGCCTCGACCATCGAGAACTGCGACGCATAGTACTTGAGCCGCGCCTCGGCGGACGTCGCGTCGCGCGGATAGAACACGCCGCTGCGGACGAGCGTCGGATCCGTCCACGACGCCGTTCCGAAGCGGATGAGCGTTCCGTTAGGCGCGCGGATGGGCGCCGGCCCGGGCGCGTCGGCGTGCGCGGCGCGGTCCCCGGCGGACTCCGACCCCGGATCGTGCGCCGTGGGCGTGAACGCCTCGGAGTTTTTGGCGGACGAGCGTGCGCGAGGCATCCGTCAACGTAATCGGAAAACGCCAAAGGCCGGCTCTTGGTGCGAGCCGGCCTCGCTGGCAGTGGAGGCGCGGGGATTCGAACCCCGGTCCGAGACAAGATCCGAAGCAACGTCTACGTGCGTAGCCCATCGGTTGAGGTCTCCAGCCGCTGGCCAATGGGCCGCCCACTGCTGGACAAGTCTCCTTGCGTTTTGCGCACCGCCGGAAGACGCAACGGCGCGCTAGCCCGAATTTTCGTTACCCGTCAAGCCGCCTCAGGCGAGCTTCCCAACGGGCAGGTGCTGTAACCGAAGTTACGCAGCCAGAGCCAAGTTGTTGTTGGCAGTTGTAAAGTTTCCCGAGTGATTTACCAGGGCTCGAGGACCTGGGCACGCGGCCACCGCTTCACCTACCCCGTCGAAGCCAGTCGCCCCCTTCTCACAAAATGTAGAACACCAGACGCGCGCGGTCAATGCGCAGCCACCAAGTCGTCGCCGAATTTGCGTTGTGCTAAGACCTTGTCACCATATTGTTTTCGGCAGCACACTTCACGCAGTTTCTACCGGCGCGCTTGGCCTCGTACAACGCCTTGTCCGCCGACGAGAAGAGCGAATCGTGCCGGCCAGTGCTCGTTGGGAAGCTCGCGACGCCGAACGAGGCCGTCACCGCGATCAGGTGCCCGTCGACTTCCAAGCGCGCCGCCTCGAAGGTCCGACGCAGACGCTCGGCCACTTCTCGAGCGCGTTCCATGGGTGTCTGCGGCAGCAGAATCGCCAGCTCTTCGCCGCCATAGCGCGTGCACAGATCGATGTTCCGAATCGCGCGCTTGGCGCCGGCCGCCACTGCCGCCAGCACCTTGTCTCCCGCCGTGTGGCCGTACGTGTCGTTGATCTGCTTGAAGTGATCGAGGTCGGCGAGGATGAGTGACAGCGACTGCCCCGTGCGGTCGCATTCCGCGAGGTGCTGCCTGAGCCGCTCGTCGAACACGCGCCGGTTGGCGAGACGCGTGAGCGGGTCGGTGCGCGATTCCACGGTGGCCCGCTCGAGGCTGCGCACGTTCACCAGCGCCGCGGATGACACGGACGACAAGAGCAGCAGCAGCGACGACTCCACCGCCGTGAGCTGTCCCGCTTCGTCGCCCTCCACGGCGATCGCGCCTAACGAGCGGCTGTCGCGGTGCAGCGGCGCAACGGCCAGCGAACCCAGCCGTCGCCACGGCTCGCCCTCGCCGAACACGCTGTAGCGGGACGACGAGTCGACTTCGCTCAGGGTGAAGCGTTGCCGCTCGCGGCACGACGTGCCGACGAAAGATGACGGCGCCACGTCGAAGCCTTCGGGCACGGCGTGCCCCATCGATACGCTGGTCACCGTACCGGCGTCCTCGCGTTGGTCCCACACCACGAATGCCGCGCGCGTGGCGCCCGTCACCTCGAGTGCCGCGTCGCAAATCGCGTGGCCTAACCCGGCCACATCGTGGCTGCTCTGGACGCGCTCGGCCGCGCGCGCCAGGAGCTCCGCCTTCCCGCGATACTGGCGCGTCTCGCGCCCATCGCGGAGCAGCCCCATCAGCGCGCCAAGTCGCGCCGCGTGGGCCGCCAGCTCCTGCCTAACGGTAGGCGAGAGCCGCTGGCGGTCGGCGGCGTACAGCGTGAGCGCGCCACCCGGCCGGTCGTCGTAGGCCGCGCCCACCGGCGCCACGATGAGCCGGGCCGCGTCGGTATCCTGGTTGGTCGTCACGATCCCCTGCTCGACGCACCAGGAGACCAGCGTGTGGGCCGGCGGGTCGGTGCGACGCTCGCGTTGGGCGGTGGGCGGCATCGTGAGCAGCGGACGCGCGGCCCCTTCATCCACCCGGAGCCACAGCGTCACGTCATCCGCGCCCAGCGATTGTTGGGCATCGGTGAGCAGCCGCTCGATCACGTCGCGCTCGACGGCACGTCCCAACGCGTGGTCGCGCATGAGGCGCTCGACGGACGGCGTGCGTGAGGCCAGGGGCAGGCCGGGAGCTGCGTCGCCCCACGGTTCGGCCTCACTCGGCCGGGTCGCGTGACGGGCAATGAGACCCGCGGCCGTGCCGGCGGCGAATAGCAGCGCCAGCCGCTCCCATCGCGCGCCCGACGACAACGCGTTGAGGAAGGGATCGAAATGCACCAGAACCGGGAGCGATGCGATCGCGACGCCGATCGCGTAGAGGCCGCCCGCCCGCCATGCCAGCGCGGCGATGAGACACGCCAGCAGCGCCGCGATCGGGGATCGCGCCGCGCTCGTGGCAAGGATGGTCAGCGCGACCGAGAGTGCGAGCGCGCCGATGCGAGAAGGCACGTGGCTCTCGGGCAACGAGGTCGGCGAATGTGGTGCGGATTTTGGGTTAGGCGTGCGTGATTCGCGATGCCGCGAAGGCCGCTCCGAACCCATTATCGATGTTGACGACCGTCACGCCCGAGGCGCAACTGTTGAGCATGGAGAGAAGTGCGGCCACGCCGCCGAAGCTGGCGCCATAGCCGACGCTCGTCGGCACCGCGATCACCGGAACAGGCACCAGCCCGCCCACTACCGACGGGAGCGCGCCGTCCATGCCGGCCACCACGATGATGACGGCGGCGTCCTCGAGCACGCGGCTCTGCGAGAGCAGTCGGTGCAGGCCCGCCACGCCGACATCGGTGAGTCGCTCCACCGCGTTGCCCAGGGCCCGCGCCGTGACCGACGCTTCTTCGGCAACCGGCAGATCGCTCGTGCCCGCGGTGATCACGAGCACCGTGCCGCGGCCGGAAGGCGCCGGTGTGTTAGGCGCCAAAAAGGCCGTGCGGCCGAGCGCGTTGATCTCGATTGTCGGGAACTGCTCGACGAGCGGAGCGTGCATGTCCACCGACAGACGTGTGGCCAGCACGCCTTCCCCGCGCTCGGCGATGCGTTCGGCGATGGCCACGACTTGCGCCGTCGTTTTGCCGGCGGCGAAGATCACTTCGGGAAATCCCTGGCGCAGCGCGCGGTGATGGTCCACCGTGGCGAAGCCGAGCGATTCAGTCGCCGGCAGCGTGAGTTCGCCTAACGCACCGAGTGCCGCCTGGGCGTCGACTTCGCCGGACGCGACCTGGCGCAGCAGCGCCAGAACGCGCTCGCGTCTCACGCCGCTCGGGCCTCCTCGGCCTCGGCGTCGGAGGGAGCGACGTCGCCGCGTGCGCGCGCCGCGAGATACTCGCTGAAGATCTCCTCCACCGCCGAGAGCGACTCGACAAGGTGCAGCTTGCGCCGGAGATCGGCAGAGCCCGGCAGACCCTTCACGTACCAG
The DNA here is from genome assembly GCA_035279625.1 of Gemmatimonadaceae bacterium. Lineage (GTDB taxonomy): Bacteria > Gemmatimonadota > Gemmatimonadetes > Gemmatimonadales > Gemmatimonadaceae > JADGGM01. The sequence goes on along the minus strand of DATEHK010000105.1, from coordinate 35,284 downwards.
CCGAGGTGCTTCCGGAACTCGATGGCGGCGCCGCGCGGATCGTTCTCGTACGACTCGGCCATGTGCGCGTGTTCGGAGGCGATCGCGAACCGCTCCTCCACCGGCGGCGCGGGCGGCATCGGCAGTCCGTGCAAGAGAGCGCGCGCCTGATTGAACACCCACGGTTGGCCGAACGACCCGCGTGCGATCATCACGCCATCGCAGCCCGTTTCGCGATACATACGCACCGCGTCTTCGGCCGTTTTGATGTCGCCGTTGCCGATGACAGGAATCTCGAGCGCCGCCGCCACGGCAGCGATCTCGTCCCAGCGCGCGTCGCCCGAGTACATCTGGGCGCGCGTGCGCGGATGCAGCGTTAGGACACGGGCGCCCGCGTCCTGACAGCGGAGCGCGATGGCGACGGGGTCGCGCATCTCCTCGTTCCATCCGCTTCGAATTTTGACCGTGACCGGCAGGTGCGTGCCGGAGATGACCGCACGGATGACGTCGGTGACCAGCGTCAGATCCTTGAGGCACCCCGAACCGCCGTTGCGCTTCACGACTTTCTTCACCGGACATCCGAAGTTGATGTCGATGAATTCGGGCGCGAAGACGTCGGTAACGAGCGCCGCCGCCTCACGCATGGCTTGGGGGTCGGCGCCGAAAATTTGTACGCCGATCGGGCGCTCGCTGGGGCCAAAGCGCAATTTGTCGATCGTGGCCGGGTTCTCTCGGCGGATTCCTTCAGCGGAGAGGAACTCGGTAACCACCACGTCCGCGCCAAAGCGGCGGCAGAGCTGCCGGAAAGGTGACTCCGACACGCCGGCCATTGGTGCGAGGTACAACGGCACCGGGAACGCGGTGGAATATGGGAATGCCATGGAATCAAGTTACTGCGACTGGCAACTCCATGCAACGTCGTTATTTGACACCGTTTTACGCGCCGGATAAGTTACAGGATTGCCTGTGACGACGCGGCCAAATCCGACGTAGATATTCGCTCTTGGGGAGATAGATGGAATTACGCCAATTCTTCACTGAAGACGGGATCAAGCTGGAGCTCGAGGGGAGCACCAAGGATGACATCCTGAAAGAGTTGATCTCGCTTCTCAAGTTGGACGAGAAGTCAGAGGGCATGTTGTACAAGATGCTCAAGCGGCGTGAGAACCTTGGATCGACCGGGATTGGCCGCGGAATCGCGATTCCGCATTGCCGCTCGCTGGTCGTGAACAAACTTCGCGTCGCGTTTGGGCGGAAGCCGGGCGGCGTCGATTTCAAAGCGATCGACGAGAAGCCGGTTTTCTTTTTCTTTCTCATCGTGGCACCGCCCCTCGAGGTGTCTAACCAGTATCTCCCCGTCTTGGGGAAGATCGCGCAGTTCAGCAAGGAGGCGGACGTGCCGCAGCGCTTGTTGTCGTTGGCGCAACCAGGGCAGTTCCTCGCCTTGCTGGAGGAGAAGGGTGTCTGATGTTGCACGCCGAGCTCGAGATCCTGCTCGAGATCCAGGATTTGCAGACGTTGAAGAAGGACATTGCGGTTGCGGAGTATGCGGCCGCGGGCATTCCGGTGGACGTGGACGCTTTCAGCGCTCGGTTAGGCGACCGCATTTCGGAGCGTGAAGAGCAGCTCTCGCCGCGTACCCAATCCACATATCGCCGGATCCTCAAGCGCCACGAGCGGGTCGTGGCGCCGGTGTTGAACGGCGTGTGCTACGGATGCTTCGTGCACGTGCCGACGAGCAAAGGCCGGGACCAGGACCGCAACAGCGAGCTCCGGAATTGCGAGAGCTGCGGGCGGTTCATCTACTACACCGACTAGGGAAGCGCGCGCGCTGAGGGAAGCGGGAACAGGGAAAAGGGAATGCGGCGACGTCGCCGTTTCCCTTTTCCCCAAGCGCCAGCGCTTCCCTATTCCCCGCTTTTCGCGCGTCCCTGCTCTCCAAACATCGCCAACCCGCCGATCGCCGCCAGCACCATCAGCCCCGCGGCCACAAAAAAGGTGATCTCCGTCGCGCCGGTGTAGGCGCTCCGCACCGCCGAGAAGAGCGCCGGCGCGCCGGCGAAATTCCGCGGCAGGCTTGCCGCGTCGCCGATGCCGCGCATTGCCGTGTCCACGACGGCCGCCGGTAGGCCGTTAGGCATCGTCGCGACCAGCGCCGAGCGATACAGCAACGTGGCCAGGCTGCCGAGCAGTGCGATGCCGATCGCGCCGCCGAACTCGGCGGCAACCTCGCTCAGCGCCGCGGCGGCGCCCGACTGTTCCACCGGCGCGGCGCTCACCACCAGGTCGGCGATGATGGCGGTGCACGGCGCCACGCCCAGCGCGAACAGCACGTCGCCTCCCGCGACCAGCGTTAGACGGTGGGCCGGGACGCCGAGGGCCATGACGACCATCCCCGCCGCGCCTATCGTTAGGCTTAGCCCGAGGACACGGGCCGGACGCATCAGGCGGAGGGCCGTCGACGTCGCCATCGAGCCCGCGACGAACCCGAAGCCACCCGGTGTGCTCCAGAGCCCGGCCGCCAACGGCGTCAGCCCCAGCACCAGTTGCAGGTACTGCGCGAAAAGCACGAGAACGCCGAAGCCGACGAAAAAGTCGGCGACATAGATGCCGAGCGCGACCGTCACCGCGGGACGCTTGAACAGGCGCAGATCGAGCAGCGGATGCGCGAGGCGGCCCTGCCGCCGCACGAACAGCGCGCCGAATCCAATGCCTAACGAAATCGCGCTCACGGCGCCGACGGCGCTCCCGCCCTGAGCGGCCAGTTTGATTCCATAGATGACCGGCAGCACGGCGGCGAGCGACAGGACGGCGCTCAGCACATCGAGACGGTCCGCGGTCGGGGTCTTGTATTCAGGCAGGAACGTCGGTCCCACGATGAGAAGCAGGGCCATCACGGGAACCGGCGCGAGAAAGGCCGCGCCCCACGAGAAATGCGCCAGGATCAATCCGCCCACGGCCGGCCCGATCGCGCCGCCGAACGAGAAGCTCGCGATCCACACGCTCACCGCAAACGTCTTCTCGCGGTCGTCGCGGAACATGTTGGTGATGAGCGAGAGCGTCGAAGGCGCCATCGTGGCCGCGGCAATCCCGAGCAACGCGCGGCACCCGATGAGCATTTCGGCGCTGCGCGAGAACGCCGCAACGACCGACATCACTCCAAAGCACGCCGAACCGATCAGCAGCAGCTTTCGCCTTCCGATCCGGTCGCCGAGCGTGCCCATGATGAGCAGCGATCCGGCGGCGAGAAAGCCGTACACGTCGACGATCCAGAGGAGCTGCGCAGCCGTGGGCTCGAGTGCCGCACTGAACGACGGCACAGCAAGGTTCAGAACGGTGAGGTCCATTCCGTAGACGATGCAGGGCAGCGCGATGATGGCGAGACCGATCCACTCGCGGCGCGTCGCCTGCCCTGCACCAACGGCAGCGGTCATTGCGCGCTCGCCATGACGGGATGAGTGCGTTCGGTCGCCCGCGGTGCGACACGATTGCGTCGAGTCGATGCCGCCAGCAGTGCTTCGCCGGCCGACCAGAGCGCGACGCCGAGCAAGGTCACGTCCTTGACGATGAAGCTCGCGAGCCCGGGATCGAGATGCGGTGTGGTGAAGAGGAAACTCAGAGTCATCATCAACGAGCCCGTGATCCCCAAGCTGCCGATAGCCGAAAAGCGCGGCGAAAACCGGCGCGAGGCCATCAGCAGACCCAACACGATTTCGATGACGCCGATGATCCCTGACGACAGCTGCTGGCCGAACAACGCCGGGAGCCAGAACAGGAACGGACTGTGGACGAGCAGCGGATGAATCGTCGCAGCCTCGGCCGTGGTGAATTTGGTCAGTCCGAATGCTACGAAGAACATCGCGACGCTGTAGCGGGCCACCGCCTGTCCTGCGGGCAAGGTCCATTTCTGCAAGCTGGTCATCTGCCGCTCCTCCGTTGGGGAATGGTTGATATGTGCGTGCTGCACGCACATATTTAGGAAGGCGCTCTGACGCTGTCAACCCCCTATTGATTAGGTTTGCCCCATGACCCGCTTACGAACCGCCAACATGCTGGCCGCCTTCGCCGGCGAAGTCACCGAACGGGCGACCGCGGCGCTCAAGCATCATCCCAATCAGACCGACTCGTCTTTCGCGGCGCTCAACATCATGAGCTTCTGGGAGGGCATCACGAACGCGCAGCTCGCGCGGGCGCTCAAGTTGTCGCATACGGCGACGGTCCGCCTGGTCGACAAGCTCGAGGCGCAGGGGTACGTCGAAGCCCGAGAGGGAGAAGACAAGCGCGCGACGCATCTCCACCTCACGCCGTCGGGCCGCAAGGCCGTGCAGCCCGTGCTCGTGGCGCGGTGCGCCGCGGTAAAGGGCTATCTCAACGTCCTCACGGCCGCCGAGGAAAAGCAATTCGCCCGGCTCCTCGACAAGCTCATGCGACCGTTAGGCAAGGACGCCTACGGCGTGAGCCACTTCTGCCGTCTGTGCGAATTCAGCGTCTGTCCCGGCGACCAGTGTCCGATGCACGCCAACATGGAATCGTGGCCGGAACCGTGACGGGCGCTAGCCTAACGCCTTGACGAGGTTGTCCAACGACGCCCCCGTCCCGCACTTCGCCCCCTGGATCATGTCCTCGCCCGCGAGCGAGGCCAGCTGCACCGTCACCGTGATGTGGGTGCCGCCCTCTCGTGACTCGAGCAGTGTCGTCGACAGGGTGGCGAGCAGTTTACGCTCGTTCGTCTCGACGAGCTCGGTGGTGACGATGCGTTCGTTGGGCACGATGTCGAGGTACGTCGTCACGCCGCGGTATTGCGGGTCGTGCTTGGGACCGCAGCGGAATACGTCCTGACCGCCCTCCCGAAAGTCGGCGCGTTCGTACACGAGGGCCGCCTTTTCCGACGGCACGCCCCACTCCGCACGCTCGACCGGATTCGCCAGCGCGGCGAACACGCGGCCGACCGGCGCCGTGCTCGTTCGCTCGAAGACGAACGTGGCGTGCTGCACTTCGTGGTTTGCCATGTCAATTCACGGTTGCGGCTGTGGGCGACGATCAGCTCGACAAATCATGTCACGCCCTCATCTCGCGCCCATTTCCCTTTCACCAAGCGCGCGCTTCCCCAGGCTTGGGCGTTGGGTACCCAATGCCCAAGCAAGCGCCGGCTTGCGCTTCCCGGCCCTCTCATTCCCACTCGATGGTTGCCGGCGGCTTGGAGCTCACGTCATACACCACGCGATTCACACCATCCACTTCGTTGATGATGCGGCTCGAGACGTTCGCCAACACCTCGGGAGGAAACGGGAACCAGTCCGCCGTCATGCCGTCGGAGCTCGTCACGGCGCGCAGGGCCACCACGTTGTCATAGGTGCGCGCGTCGCCCATCACGCCCACGCTGCGCACGGGCAGCAGCACGGCGAACGCCTGCCAGATGTCATCGTACAATCCGGCTTCGCGAATGCCCTCGAGATAGATCGCGTCGGCCTTACGCAACACCTCGAGCTTGTCGCGCGTGACGTCACTCAAAATGCGGATCGCGAGGCCGGGGCCGGGGAATGGGTGGCGCCCCACCATTTCTTCGGGCAGGCCTAACTCCCTGCCCACCTGCCGCACTTCGTCCTTGAACAGCTCGCGCAGGGGCTCGATGAGCTTGAACGACATCCCGGGCTTGAGACCGCCCACGTTGTGATGGGTCTTGATCGTGACCGACGGACCGCCGCGCGGCGAGATCGACTCGATCACGTCGGGATACAGGGTGCCCTGCACCAGGAACTCGACGCCATCGCCGACCTGGGCCGCGGCGTCCTCGAACACGTCGATGAACGTGTGGCCGATGCGGCGCCGCTTCACCTCGGGGTCTTCGACGCCGGCGAGCTCCGTTAGGAACCTGTCGGCGGCATCGATCGTCACCAGGTCGATGCCAAGGTTGGCACGGAAGGTCCGCTCCACCTGCTCGCGCTCGTGGAGACGCAGCAAGCCGTGGTCGACGAAAATGCACGTGAGCCGGTCGCCGATCGCACGGTGCACGAGCGCCGCGGCCACGGACGAATCCACGCCGCCCGACAACCCGCAAATCGCCCGCGCCGACCCGACGCGCTCGCGGATGCGCGCCACCTCTTCCTCGATGAACGCACCGGTGGTCCACCCGGCCTCGGCCCTGCACACGTCGAACAGGAAGTTCGAGATGATTTCACCGCCGCGCGGCGTATGCTGCACCTCGGGGTGAAACAGCACGCCCGAAATCGGCCGCGACGTGTGGCGGATCGCCGCGATGGGTGCGTTAGCGCTCCGTGCTATTACCTCGTAGCCAGGCGGAGGCGTTTCGACGTAGTCGCCGTGGCTGGCCCACACGGTGATCGTCTCGCCGGGCGTGAACCCTGCGAACACGCCCTGCGGTTTCACGATCTCGAGCTCGGCGCGGCCGTACTCGCGGCGGCCGGCGCGCGTCACGCCGCCGCCTTCCAGTTGGGCGATCAGCATCATGCCGTAGCAGATGCCCAACACGGGCGCGATATCGAGCAGCGCGCGGTCGGCGGTGGGCACGTCGTCGCCGTACACCGACGCCGGGCCGCCGCTCAAGATGATTCCGGTGGGGTTCCAATCGCGAACCCACTGCAGCGAGCGCGTGGGCGGGTGGATCTCGCAGTAGACGCGGGCTTCGCGGATGCGCCGCGCGATGAGCTGCGTGAACTGCGAGCCGTAGTCGAGGATCAGGATGCGCGAGGCGGCGGGCTGCGTCATCGCCTAACGGAACGGGTCAGCATCGCCACTGGTCGCCCTCGAGCGTGATGAACGTAACGTCCTTCGTGTCCAGGTCGAGCAGCGCGGCGCCCGGCGTGCCGTAGAGCCATCCGCACGCCTCGCCCGGATTCAGGAGCAGCGTGTCACCCGTTACCTCGCGGCGGCATTTGTGCGTGTAGCCGTGGATCACCACGGCGTGTCCGCTCACCGACCGCTCGTTCACGTCGCCGATGTCGTGCACCAGCAAGATCCGCGCGCCATTTACCTCGACGCTGTGCGGCCCCTCGTAGATCTCGGTGCCCATACCTTTCGCGGCTTCCGCGCGCAAGCCTTCGCGGTCGCCATCGTTTCGCCCGTACACGCCGGCTAACGCGAGGTTGGCGGCGATGATCGGACGCAGCGACCACGACGCGCAGAAGTCGCCCGCGTGCAACACGAGGCCGACCCCCGCCTCACGGAACCGGTTGGTGAATTCGGCGACCGCCGGCAGGCGATCGTGTGTGTCCGCCAGCACGCCGACGAGCATCAGGCATTCCTCCACGTGGGGTGGACCGTCTCGTGCCGAACCAGATCCTCATACTGCTCGCGCGCCGTGATCTCCGCAAACCGCTCGCCGTCCACCAACACCTCGGCGGCGCGCGGGCGCGCGTTGTAGTTGGACGACATCGCGAACCCGTACGCGCCCGCCGAGCGAATGGCGAGGAGATCGCCGGGCCGCACGTCGTCGATCTCGCGGGCCAGCGCGAAGAAGTCGCCGCTCTCGCACACGGGGCCGACGATGTCGGCCGAGGTCCGGCCGCCGCGCGGCCTAACGGCGTCGATGCGGTGATACGCGTTGTAGTGCGACGGGCGCAGCAGGTCGTTCATGCCGGCGTCGGTGATCACGAACTCGCGTCCCCCGCCCTCTTTGCGGTACAACACGCGCGTGAGCAGCACGCCGGCGTTGCCCACCAGGTACCGGCCCGGCTCGACGAGCAGCTTGAGCCCCGACGCCGCGGCATGCGGCAGCACGGCGGCCGCGTACTCGTCCAAGTCCATTGGCTCTTCGGTGTCGTACGTGACGCCCAAGCCGCCGCCGATGTCGAGGTACCGAAGATCCTGCGCGCCGGCGACGCGCAGGTCATCGACGAGCTCGAGGAGGCGCAGCATGCCGTCGCGATAGGGCTCGACGCTCGACACCTGCGAGCCGATGTGCATATCGAGTCCTAACAGCCGCGTGTGCGGCAGCGTGAGCGCCAAGCGCGCTACGGCCAGCGCATCCGGGTACGGCACGCCGAACTTGTCGCCGCGCTCGCCGGTGCGCGTGTAGTGATGCGGCGTGTCGACCGAGACCTCCGGGTTCACGCGCAGCGCGACCGGCGCGGTGACGCGCATGTCGCCGGCGACGCGATCCAAGAGACGCAGCTCGCCTTCCGACTCCACGTTGAACAACAGGATGCCCGCCGCCAGCGCCTCGCGCAGCTCGCGCTCGGTTTTGCCGACGCCGCTGAACACGATGTCCGGTCCTGTGAGGCCAGCCAACCGGGCGCGGTAGAGCTCGCCGCCCGACACGATGTCGACGCCCGCGCCTAACGAACGAAGCAGCGCCAGGATGGCGACGTTCGCGTTGGCCTTGACGCTGTAGTGCAGCCGGTGCGGCACGGGCGCCAGCACGCGGTCGAGGCGCCCATACGCCTCGCGGATGGCGCCCGCGCTATAGATGAACACCGGCGTGCCGGCCTCGCGCGCGATGGTCTCGAGCGGCACGCCCTCGCAGGCCAGCGCGCCGTCGGCGGGCGCGAACCCGGCGGTCAATACGCCTTCGCCCACACGGCCTCGCTGGTGGACGGACGGCCGCACTTGAGACACGTCCGCGGCGCGTCGGGCGAGCGAAACTCCTCATCGGGCAGCACGCGGATCGTCGCCTTCGTCTCTTCCTTGATCGCGGCTTCGCACGCGGCATCGCCGCACCATCCGGCGTACACGAAGGCGCCGTCGCCCTCCATGAGCTGGCGGAACGCATCGTACGTGAGTCCGCCGCGGACGCTGTGCTCCTCGCGCCGTTTGCGCGCGGCGGCGAGCATGTCGTCCTGGATCGTGACCAACAGCGCCTCGAGATTTCCGGCCAGGTGATCGAGCGCGACGGGTTGCTTGACCCGCGTGTCTCGCCTAACGAGCACGGCCTGCGACTTGTCCAGGTCGCGGGGGCCGAGCTCGATCCGCACCGGCACGCCGCGCAGCTCCCACTCGTAGTACTTGGCGCCCGGCTTCATGGTGTCGCGCGCGTCGATGTGCACCCGCACGCGGCCGGCGAGCTCGGTGCGTAAGGCGTGCGCGGCGCCGAGCACGCGCGATTTCTCATCGTCCGTCCGCCAGATGGGAACCACCACGGCTTCGGTTGGCGCGAGCTTGGGCGGCACGCGCAGCCCGTTGTCGTCGCCGTGCGTCATGACGAGTCCGCCGATGAGACGAGTGGACGCGCCCCAGCTCGTGTTCCACGCGAAGTCGGTGCCACCGCTTTCGGTTTGAAACTTGAGGTCGAACACCTTGGCGAAGTTCTGGCCGAGGTTGTGCGACGTGCCGGCCTGCAGCGCTTTGTTATCCTGCATCATCGCCTCGCACGAGTACGTGCGCAGCGCGCCGGCAAATCGCTCGGCGTCGGTCTTGCGGCCGGTGACCACCGGCATCGCCATCCAGTTTTCCATGAACTGCCGGTAGACGCCGAGCATCTGCCGCGCTTCGGCTTCGGCTTCGTCGTGCGTGGCGTGCGCCGTGTGCCCTTCCTGCCAGAGGAACTCGAGCGTGCGCAGGAAGAGCCGCGTGCGCATCTCCCAGCGGACAACGTTCGCCCACTGGTTGATGAGCAGCGGCAGATCGCGATAGCTCTGCACCCACTTCGCGAACATCGCGTAGATGATGGTCTCGGACGTTGGGCGAACGACCAACGGCTCCTCGAGCAGCTTGCCGCCGCCGTGCGTGACCACGGCAGTCTCGGGCGCGAATCCCTCGACGTGTTGGGCTTCGCGCTGGAGGTAGCTCTGGGGAATGAACAGCGGGAAGTACGCGTTGCGATGTCCCGTGGCCTTGAACATGTCGTCGAGTGCGCGCTGCATGCGCTCCCAGATGCCGTAGCCGTCGGGGCGGATGACCATGCACCCGCGCACCGGCGAGTAGTCGGCGAGCTCGGCCCGCAGGACGACGTCGTTGTACCAGGCGCTGAAGTCTTCGGCGCGGGTCGTGAGCTGTTTCTCGTCGGACATTTAGGACGAAGTTGAACCAATGGGACGCGTGGAAATTCCTAGCAGTCGATCGACGGCAGAAGATCGACGACGTTCAGACGTCGGTCTCGTCCCGCCATCACGACAGTTCCTCTGTAGAGGTCTCAAAGGATAACAAAAAGGATGCAAGAGATGGGGACGATCGTTTTGTCTCATGTCCAACGCTCATCTGCCACACAGATTGGACGCTGCCATGCGGGTGCGGCACGCGCTCTGGTGAAACCGCAGAACGATCCTCCTCATCTCTCGCATCCTTTTTGTTATCCTTCGAGACCTCTACAGAGGAGCTGGACTAAGGCCTTTGATCTGCGCGATGCAATCGTCGATTGAATTCATCACCCTGGGCTTCTCGCGAGTGCGCAAATCCTGCAACTCCGGATTCGGGTGCACTTCGTCGATCCTCGGACGTAGAATCACGGCGAATCGAGCGCCGGCAGATCTCGCTGCCTTTAATTGTTTGTCGGCCGACTGCGGTCGTAGAGCGTATTCGACTCCCAAACCCTCTTGACGCATCCGACTTGCCGCATGCATGGCATCACTCATTGAATGCACGTCGGCGCCGGCTGTCACGATCCAGCAATCCAAACCTATCGTAGTGCCGCCGCTCTTCGAGCGCTCGCGCAACAACTCGCCTAACACAACATCGCCCATGCCAAAGCCTAACGCAGGCAGATCGGGCCCGCCGCTCTGCGCGAGCAGCGTGTCGTACCGCCCGCCGCCGCAGATCGCGCGCAGCTCGCCCTTGGCATCGAACAGCTCGAACACGATGCCGGTGTAGTACGCCAGGCCGCGCACGATCGAAAGATCGGGCTGCAGGTAGTCGCCGCCGCCCAACGCGTGGACATAAGTTGCGAAGCGCACGAAGTCATCCACCACCTGCGCCGACCGTGTCTCGAGCAACGCCTGGATCGCATCCAGGCTGCGGTGCTCGGGAATATCCATCACCGCGCGCACCCCTTTCGCGTGCAATCCGAGTTGGGCGAGCTTCTCCTCGGAGACATTGCGCGGCTGCCGGTCGATCTTGTCGACCACCGCGAGCACGCCGGGAATCGCCGCATCGGGTACGCCCGCGCCTTGCAGATACCCGTGCAGAATGCGCCGGTCGCTCACGCGCGCGCGGACGTCGTCCGGACCCAGGCCCAACTGGCGCATGATGTCGATCGCCGCCGCGAGCAGCTCGGCGTCCGCGGTCACATCCGACTCGCCCACGATGTCCATGTTGAGCTGGAAGTGCTCGCGCAACCGGCCGCGCTGCTGCCGCTCGTAGCGAAAGAGTTGCGGAATCGAAAACCACCGCACCGGCTTCCGGAGCGCGTTGGCGCGCGCCGCCACCATGCGCGCGAACGTCGGCGTCATCTCAGGGCGCAGCGCAACCTCGCGCTCACCTTTGTCGACAAAGTTGTACAGTTGGCCGACGATCTCGTCGCCGCTTTTCTTCGTGTACAACTCGAGCGGCTCGAGCGGGGGCCCGTCGTACTCCACGAACCCGAACCGCCGCGCCACCTCACGCCATGCCGCGAAGATGTGCGCGCGTTCCGCGAGCTCGGCGGGATAGAAATCGCGAAATCCGGGTAAGGCTCCCAGGGACATCCATGCAATTTATCCGGCGAACGGAGACACCTGCAAGCGCGACATCGCATCGCCCACTGTGTGGAACGAGCCCGTGATGAGTGTCGTAGCGGCGCCGGAGCGCGCCGCGTCGAGCGCACGATCGAAATCCGCGTCTGCGCCCGCGCGCCAGTTGTTCGCACGCGCGTATTCCACGGCTTCCGACAACACCCACGCGCGATCCAACGGAACGCTCGGCGGCGCGGTGAGCACGAACCGGTCGACGTGCTGCGCCAGCGTGGTCATCATCGCGCGCCAGTCTTTGTCGCGCAGCACGGTGAGCAAACACACCACAGGACGCGGCGGGCTGAGCGTCGACAACGTGTCGCACAGCACCGCGGTGCCGGCTGGATTGTGCGCGACGTCGAAGATCACGTTGCCGCACCATTGAAAGCGTCCCGGGATCGCGACATTTCGCAGCGCTTCGCCGGCACCGGCTGCCGCTTTCGCATACTCACCGCCGGCCAACTCGAGCATCGCGATCGCGGTCGCGGTGTTGGACGCCTGATATCGTCCCACGAGCGGCGTGTGCAGCCGCCGCTCGACGCCATGCGCGCCGAGTGTGAACGAGGTGCCGCCCGCATCGACGGCGATGTCGCCCAAGCTCCATTCGTCGTGGATGACCATCACGCGCGGCGATCCGGCCGCCGTCGCGAGCGATGCGAGCTGCGCGCGAATCACCGGATCGGGTTCTCCGATCACGGCCGGCACGCCGCGCTTGAAGATGCCCGCCTTCTCGACCGCGATCGCGTCCGTCGTGTCGCCCAGATACTGCTGATGATCGAGTCCGATCGACGTGACCGCGGCAGCCTTGGGCGTCACGACGTTCGTCGCGTCGAGTCGTCCGCCTAACCCAACTTCGAGCACCACGACGTCGACGTCCGCGCGCGCGAAATGGTCGAACGCCATACACGTCGTCGCCTCGAAAAACGTCGCGCCCAACCGCTCCACCTCGGGCGTCCATCGCGCGATAAAGTCGACCACCGCATCCTCGCCGATCGGCACGCCATCCACCACGATGCGTTCGCGGAAGTCGACCAGATGCGGCGACGTGTATCGGCCGACACGCAGTCCTTGCGAGCGGAGCAGCGCGTCGAGTGTGGAGACGACGCTTCCCTTTCCGTTAGTCCCGCCCACGTGCAACACGCGCAATCCCTCGTGCGGATTGCCGAGGGAAGCGAGGAGCGCGCGCGTCGTGTCGAGGCCGAGTTTCCACCCGCCGCTGACGCGGGCGAAGAGTGCGTCGAGCGCCTCGCGGTACGTCGCGGGGTGCGTCAGGCCGATGTCCACCCTGCCGCCGCGGGCTGACCGCTCATGTGGCGTAGCAACTGGCCGACCGTGCTCTTCAAGTCGCGCCGGTGCGCCACGACGTCGAGCATGCCGTGATCGAGAAGAAACTCAGCGGTCTGGAATCCTTCGGGCAGATCCTGTCCGATGGTCTGCTTGATCACTCGCGGCCCCGCGAACCCGATCACCGCACCGGGCTCAGCAATGATGGCGTCGCCCAACATGGCGAAGCTCGCGCTCACGCCGCCCATGGTCGGATTGGTGAGAACGGACACGTACGGAATCCGTCGCTCGGCGAGCTGCGCCAGGAGCGCCGACGTCTTGGCCATTTGCACGAGCGACAGGATGCCTTCCTGCATGCGTGCGCCGCCCGATGCCGACACGAGCACAAGCGGATACTTCCGCTCGAGGGAACGCTGACCCAAGCGCGCGATCTTTTCGCCGACAACGGATCCCATGGATCCGCCCATGAACGCAAAATCCAGAACGCCCAGACTGATCGGCATTTCGCCGAGCGTCCCGCCGACGGTGACGATGGCGTCGCCCTCGCCTGCCTTGGCAATGGCTTTCTTGAGGCGCGATGGATAGTCCGGAAACGCGAGCGGGTCGACCGACCTCAAGTCGACGTCCAGTTCCTCCCAGGACCCGTCATCCATGAGGAGGTTGACATAGTCACTGGCGCGGATGCTCCGATGATAGTCGCACTGCGGGCACACGTTGAGATTGCGGACGAACTTCTCCCGCAAGTCAGTGTGACCGCACGCCTCGCACTTTTCCCACGCGTCGGCCGGGATTTCGAGCTTTTCGCGACGCGGCTGGCGAGGTTTGCGCTCTTTTCGGAACCAGACCATGAACGGTAATGTGCGCATCCGGGCCTCCGTTTGGAAGCAGGGAAGCGCGCGCTTGCGCGCGCTGAGGGAAGCGGCTGCGCCTGAGGCAAAGGGGAAGCGGCGGCTATGCCGCCTAAGGGGAGGAAGAACATCAATTGTCGCTGGGATCTGCGAAACCCGTGCGCCGAACGCGCGACTCGACCTTCATGCACCCGGCGCGCAAACCCGCAGAACATTGATGTCCTTCCTCCCCTAAGGCGGCGTAGCCGCCGCTTCCCCGTTCCCAAAGCGCAGCGCTTCCCCATTCCCTTATGGCCAGCCACCTTCTACGCCTCTCGATTGTCTCATTCAGATCGCCCTCCTCGAGCGCTCCCATGGACTGGCTCCTTCGCGATCTCAAGTTCGGCGTTCGCTCGCACGCGCGGCATGCGACCTTCACGCTCATCGTCGTGGCGACGATCGCGCTCGGCGTGGGTGCGAACGCGGCGATTTTCAGCGTGGTGAGCGGGATTCTGCTGAGGCCGCTGCCCTATCCGAATGCCGGGCAGCTGTTTTCGTTCGGGCACGAGCCGCCGCAGTGGCTCACGTCGGAGCCGGATTTTCTCGACTATCGCCGCGAAATGCAGTCGCTCGAGGGACTCTCGGCGTATACGCAGAACGAGGTGACGCTCGCCCACGGGGACACGCCGGAGCGGGTCCACGTCGTGCGTGCGAGCGAGGGGTTCTTTCATTTGTTAGGCGTGTCGGCGGCGCTCGGCCGGACGTTTCAGGCCGATGAGCACGCGCCGCGTCCGGCGCAGGTGGCGGTGCTGAGCAATGCGCTGTGGCGGCGGAGCTTCGGGGCCGACCCATCTATTGTCGGACGCAGCGTGCGCATCGACGGGATCGCGCGGGTGGTCGTGGGCGTCATGCCGGCGCAGTTCGACTACCCCGCGGCGACCACCGATCTCTGGATGCCTCTGCCTAACTTCAATCCCGACAGCCTGGGCGACCGAAGCAATCACTATCTCTTCATGGTCGGGCGCCTCGAGCCCGGCGTGACGCTGGAGCGGGCGCGCGTCGAGGCGGCGACCGTCGCCCGGCGCATCATGCGCGACAACCCGCAGAACTTCGATCCGGCGCGTCCGCTGGTCCCGCATCTCTCGCTGGTGTCGGACGACGTGGTCGGCACGACGCGTCCCTACCTCTTGGCGCTCTTGGGCGCGGTGACGTTCGTGCTGATGATCGCGTGCGCCAACGTCGTCAACCTGTTGCTGGTGCGCGGCGAGGGGCGGCACAAGGAGCTCGCCTTACGGAGCGCCATCGGCGCGTCGCGATCCCGGCTCACCTGGCAATTGCTCGCCGAGAGCAGCCTGCTGGCGGTGGGCGGCGCTGCGTTAGGCTTAGGCCTGGCGTGGGCCGGCGGGCGCGGGCTGCGGGCGTTGGCGCCCGCGTCGATCCCGCGTCTCGATGCAATCGGCATCGATTGGCGCGTCGTCGCGTTCACGGCGTTCGTCGCCGGACTCACGGCGCTGGTCACCGGCGTCCTCCCCGCCGTCCGCGCGTCGCGCGTGCGCGCGGGCGACGTGCTCAGGGACGCCGGGCGCGTGCTGGGCGCGCACGGCGGCACGGGCTCCGTTAGGCGGGCGCTCGTCGTGGCCGAGGTCGCCCTGGCCGTGGTGGCCGTGGGCGGCGCCGGTATGTTGCTCCGAAGCCTGTGGAACCTCGAGGGCCGCCAATTGGGATTCGAGCCGCACGACGTGTTGACCGCCACCGTTTCCATCTCGCGCACCGACTACACCGATGCGCACGCGACGGTGTTCTTCGATCAACTCGTGACGCGGGTGCGCGCGCTGCGCGGCGTGCGCGCCGTGGGCGCCGTGGGCTGGCTGCCGGTCGTGGATGCCGGCGGCCTGTGGGGCTATCGGGTCGAAGGGGGCGACTACACGAGCGCGCAATGGCCGGATGCCGTGCCGCAGCAGATCACACCGGGCGCGCTGCCCGCCCTCGGCATTCCGTTAGTCGCCGGCCGCGACATCACGGTCGCCGACGGCCCGGCCGCGCCGCTGGTCGCCGTCGTCAGTCGCACGTTCGCCGACGCCAACTGGCCCGCCCAGAATCCGTTAGGCAAACGGTTCCGGCTCGGCGGCGACTCGCCGTTCATGAGCGTGGTGGGCGTGGCCGGCGACCTCAGGTCGCGCGGCTTCGACGACGTGCCCGAGCCCACGATGTATTTCCCGCTCGCGCAATCCGGGATCAGCGCCTACGGCGAGCCGCGGCAGATGAACCTCGTCATCCGCGTCGATCGCGATCCGGCCGCGTTTGCGGCGCCGCTGCGGTCGATCGTACACGCTCTCGACCAATCTGCGCCCGTCTCCTCGGTGCGCACACTCGACGACGTCGTCGGCACGTCGGTATCGAACCGGCGCTTCACCACCGCGCTCCTCGCCGGATTCGCCGTGCTCGCGTTAGCACTCGCCGGGATCGGCACCTACGGCGTGGTCTCGTACGGTGTGGAACAGCGCGGCTTCGAAATCGGCGTCCGCAAAGCCCTCGGCGCCGCCGATCGGGCGGTGCTGGTGCTCATCATGTCGGAAGCCACGCGCGTGTCGCTGATCGGCATTGCGTTGGGCCTCGTCGCGATGGCCGGCGTCGGGCGCGCGATACGGTCTTTGTTGGTCGACGTCCCCGCGGTAGACCCGGTGTCGCTGGCGCTCACCGCGCTGCTGCTGGCGGTCGTGGCGTCGGCCGCGGCGATGGTCCCGGCCCGGCGCGCGCTGCGCGTGAGCGCGGCGGAAGCCTTAAAGGCGTAGGAAGCGCGCGCGGGCGCGCGCTGCGGGAAGCGGCTGCGCCTTAGGGAAAAGGGAAGCGACGCCACCGCCACTTCCCCGTTCCCCAAGCGCCAGCGCTTCCCTCAGCGCGCGCAAGCGCGCGCTTCCCCGCTATATCGCCAGCTCTCCGACCCTCGCCCCGCGCCCTTCGCTCGAAATGCGCGACAGCAGTCCAATCGCGATCCAACACGCCAGCATGAACGAGCCGCCGTACGAGAAGAACGGCAGCGGAATGCCCGTGATCGGCATCAGGTTGAGCGTCATGCCGACGTTCACGATGATGTGCACCAGCCAGCTCGACAACAGGCCCATTGCCACCAGGCTGCTGAACGAATCGTTGGCCCGCTCGGCGATGCGGACGGCGCGGAGGAGCAGGAACAGGAACAGCATCAGCGCCACCGTCACGCCGATGAAGCCCAGCTCTTCGCCTAACACGGCGAAAATGAAGTCCGTGTGCTGCTCGGGCAGGAACGCGAGGCGCTTCTGCGTACCCATCAGGAAGCCCTTGCCTAACCAGCCGCCCGAACCGATGGCCACCTGCGACTGGATCACGTGCCAGCCGGAGCGGCGCGGGTCGATCGACGGATCCAGAAACACCAACAGCCGGTGTCGTTGATAGGGCGCCATTCGCTCCCACAACACCGGCGCGACGACGCCCATCACGACGTTGGCCGTCATGAGTCCCACGCCCTCGAGCATGAAGGGCTTGTACCAGAGCACCAGTGCCAGAAGCAGCATGAACCACGCGCCCCAGAGACTGGTGTTGAACGCGAGGATGAGACTCACCGCGGGCGACGCCACCAACACCAGCAGCGGGAACGGCACGCCCGACCAGTACAACATCGCGAAGAAGATCCCGATGAACACGAGACCCGTGCCCAGGTCCGGCTGCATCATGATCAGCGCCCACGGCAGGAACGCCACGAGCGCGGGCTGCCACAAGTCGAGCAGCGATTTGGGCGGTTCGCGCCGCGCCGCGAGCACGCGCGCCAGCATGAGCACCACGGTGACCTTGGCCAGCTCGGACGGCTGGCCTAACCGAACGCCGCCGATGCCGATCCAGCTCTTGTGGCTCGCCGCCGTGCCGGCGCCGGTGCCGATCACGAGCAGCAGCGCCAGGAGCAACAGCGAGAGCAGATACGCCGGTAGCGCGGCCCATTCGAAGAATCGCACCGACGCCCGGCTGATGGCGTACGCGGCAATCAAGCCGAGGATGAGCCAGCGGAGCTGCGACGCCCAGGCATGCGTCGCCGACGTGGGCACGTCCGTCTGGCCGGCCGAATACACCATGGAGATGCCGTACGCCGACAACAGCAGCGCCGTCAGCACGAGCGGCACATCCACGACCACGCGACGCGACGCCATTATCCCTCGGTGTTGATGTGCTGCGCGGGGGCGACTTTCAAGTACGACTGGATGATCTCCGAGGCGATGCGCGCCGCGCGCGCACCGTGTCCGCCGAACTCGATCAGCACCGCCACCACGATCTTCGGATCATCCGCCGGAGCGAAGCCGACGAACCACGCGTGATCGCGCGTGCGGTCCTGCGAGTTCTGCGCACTGCCCGTCTTGCCGGCCAACACGGTTCCGTGAATCTGGGCACTGCGTGCCGTGCCCGATGACACGACGCCGGCCAACGCGGCGCGCAACCCGGCGAACTGATCTTCGCTGAGCGTGAACACGCGCGTGCGATCGGGCCGGTGCCGCGCGATTTCCGGCCTGGACTCGGTGCCGTCCGTGGCCAACGCGGTATAGAACCGCGCCATGTTGGCCACCGTCTGCGCGTTCTCGCCCTGGCCGATCGCCAGGTTGAGCAGCACGGCCTGGCTCCATCCGCGTTTCCCGTATTTCCGGTCGTAGTACTCCTCGGCGTCCGCGTACGGAAAGAGCGGGCGGGATTCATCGGGGAGGTCGATGCCCGACCGGTCGCGGCCGCCGAAACGAATGCCGCCGGCCACGAGTCGCGTCAGGCCGACCTTCAGGCCTAACTGATAGAAGTACACGTCGCACGACTGCTCGATCGCCTGCGCCAGCGTCAGGTCGCCGTGGCCCTTGTGGTTCCAGCACTTGAAGTAGCGGTTGCCGAACTGAAAGCCGCCGGTGCACGGCTCGGGCATCTTGTCGTCGAGCGTCGCGATGCCGCTCTCGAGCGCAATGGCGGCCGTCGCCAACTTCCATGTGGAACCCGGCGGATAGCGGCCCTGAATCACCTTGTTGTAGAGCGGGCGGCGCGGATCATCGTTGAGGGATTTCCAGAGCTCTTGCGGAATGCCGCCGATGAATTGATTCGGATCGAACGACGGCGCGCTATAGAGCGCGAGCACGCCGCCGGTCTTCGGATCGAGCGCGATCGCGCCGCCCTGCAGCGAGTCGGCGAACAGCGACGCGGTGTACTTCTGCAGCTCGAGATCGATGTTCGTGTGGAGCGGCGGCCCGGACTGTGGTTGCAGATCCTGACGCGCACCGGCTTCGCGCACCACGCGTCCGCGCGCGTCTACTTCCACGAAGCGCACGCCTTCGTGGCCGCGCAGCGAATCCTCGTATTCCTTTTCGAGTCCGCCCTTCCCCACCTGCTGGCCCGTCTTGTATCCGCGATAATCGGGCGACGCGAGTTCCGATTCGGTGATTTCGCCCACGTACCCCATGAACGACGCCACCGCCGCGCCGTCCGGATAGTAGCGCTTGGGCGCCGACTGGATGATGAGACCCGGGAACTCGATGCGCCGTTCCTCGAGCACCGAGACGACATCGAACGACGCGTCCGACAGCACGACGGTCGGCCGATACGGCGCGCGCCGGTACCGCCTAACGGAAAGGTCGATCTCGTCGGGACTCAGTGGAACGATCGTCGCCAGCCGCTCGAGCGACGCGCGCAGCGAATCGGCGCTCGGGCTCAAGATCGACACCGAATACCCGGGCACGTTCTCGGCCAGCACCTCGTTGTGCCGGTCGTAGATGATGCCGCGCGGCGCCGGGAGCGGCACTTCACGCAAGCGATTCTCTTCCGACTGCAGCGAATACCGCGAATTCTCGACGATCTGCGTCCGGAAGAACGCGCCCAACAAGAGCACGAACAACGCGGCCAGCGCGCCGGAGACGACCCGGCCGCGACGCGCGACTTCGTTGGGGTGAAAGCTCACGAGGCCGGCGCCCGCAAGATCGGGCGCAGAATGAGCAGCGTCAGCAAGCCGAAGAGCGCCGTGACCACGCCCTTGAGCGGCGACCACACCAGGAGCTCGATCAAGAGCGCGCTGCCGGTCATTTGATGCGCCGCGAGCAGCACGATCACATCGAACGCCCACTTGCCGCAGAAAAAGAACAGCGCGTTGAGCACGACGTCATCGGCGAAGAACACCGCCTTGAGCCACGATGCGCCGAATCCCACCAGGCACATGCCTAACGCGCCGGCGCCGAACGAATGCGGCTCCAGCGAATCGGCCACCAGTCCCAAAATGAGTCCCATCAACGCGGCGTTGCCGGGGCGAATGCGGATGGCCACCAAGAGGAGCCCGATGAGCAGAAAGTCCGGGCTCGCGTGCCAGCCGAGCATCGGCCGGAGCGTGTAGTGGAGCAGCACGAGCACCACGAACGCCAGCGCGGTCCGCGCGAGATCGGTGGGTCTCATGGCGTGCGGTGTTGCTCGCTGTCGGGCGGCGCGGGCGACGGCACGACCTTCCGCGTGGTGTCCGACCGCGACGAATCCGGGCGCGCCCGCGCCGCATCGCGCAGCGTGTGCGGCAGCGTGTCGCGCCTAACGCGGTGCAGCGAGTCGCGCCGCACCGTCGCCGAGACGAACGAATGGACCGTGTCCGCGCGCGACGTGTCGCCGCGTGCGAGGCGCGCCGCCCGGTCCAGCGAATCGCCGGCCGCCACGATGGCCTTGACCGCCGCGTCGGTGCCCCGCCCGCTCTGCCACACGCCGTCCACACCGGCCACCACGCGCTGCGGCAACAGCAGCATCACCGTCGACATGTCCTGCGGCATCACCGCCGGGCGCAGCAAATACGTCCGCGCCCACAACTCCGACGTCTTGAGCTCGCCTAACACTGTGCCTACCGGAATCCCGCGCGGAAACGTGCTGCCCAGCCCCGAGCTCACGATGAGCGTGCCCGGCTTGAGCGTGCTGCGCACCGGGACGCCGCGCATCTCGAGCAGGTACCGCCCGGGATCGCTGCCCTCGTGCGCGGCCACGATCCCGAAGGCGCTGCCGTCCTCGGCCATCGCGCTCACGCGGAAATCGGGGTGCGCCCACACGATCGCGATGCTCATCGTCGGGTCGACCGTTTTCACCATCCCGGCCAAACCCTCGGGCGCGACGACGGGACTGAACACCTTCACGCCGGCGTTGGACCCCGCCGACAGCGTGACCGTGTACTCCTCGCCGATGTCCCGGCCCTGGAGGGCTTCAGCCGGCACGAAGCCCCACTTGAGCCG
This sequence comes from Gemmatimonadaceae bacterium, assembly GCA_035279625.1. Classification (GTDB taxonomy): domain Bacteria; phylum Gemmatimonadota; class Gemmatimonadetes; order Gemmatimonadales; family Gemmatimonadaceae; genus JADGGM01. The sequence continues at coordinate 14,353 of DATEHK010000105.1, read as the reverse complement.
CGCGCCTAACTGGAGCATTTTGCGCAGCCGGTCGTTCTCGGCGTTGAGCGCGTCGAGCGTCATCGCCTGCAGCTCCACGCTGTCGCGTGCCGTGATTCGCGCTTCGCGCGTGAGCCAGGCCTGGTGCGTCAACTCCGCGTCGTGCTGGAGCGACACCAGCGGCGCCAGCACCGTGTGCCGGAGCGCCGCCGTGAATGGATCGCGAAGATGTTCGGGGAGAAACTGTGCGACGAAGGCAAGCACGACACAGACTACGAACAGGATGCTGTCCCGACGACCATAGGTGCGGGAAACGTTGGTCACGGCGCCATCAGGACTGGAGCACCGACCAGTACTTGTCCTCGTCGTCCAGGATGCGGCCGGTGCCGCGCACCACGCACGTGAGCGGATCTTCGTCCACGTGGATCGGCAGGTTCGTCTCCTGACTGAGGAGCAGGTCGAGGCCGCGGATGAGCGCACCGCCGCCCGTCATCACGATGCCGCGATCGACGATGTCGCTCGCCAATTCCGGCGGCGTGATCTCGAGCGCGCGGCGGACGGCGTCCACGATCTGCTGGATGGGCTCCTGGATCGCCTCGCGGATCTCGCTCGAATGCACGCGCACCGTTTTCGGAATGCCGGACACGAGATCGCGCCCCTTCACTTCCATCTCGCGCTCTTCACCCACCGGCGCCGCGGAGCCGATCTGAATCTTGATCTGCTCGGCCGTCGGCTCGCCGATGAGGAGGTTGTAGTTCTTGCGCATGAACTGCACGATGGCGGTATCGAGCTCGTCGCCGCCCGTGCGGATGGACGTGTCGCTCACGATGCCCGAGAGGGCGATGACCGCGATCTCGGTGGTGCCGCCGCCGATGTCGATCACCATGTTGCCGGTGGGCGTTTCGACCGGCAGCCCGACGCCGATCGCCGCCGCCATGGGCTCGGCCACCATGAAGACTTCTTTCGCGCCCGCGCCTAACGCAGAGTCGCGCACCGCGCGCTTCTCCACTTCGGTGATGCCCGAGGGCACGCACACGATGACGCGCGGCTTCACCTTGAACACGTGATTGTCGATGATGAGCGTGAGGAAATAGCGCAGCATCTTTTCCGTCACGTCGAAGTCGGCGATCACGCCGTCCTTCATCGGGCGCACGGCAATGACGCCGTCGGGCGTCCTGCCTAACATGCGCTTGGCCTCGAGTCCGACGCCTTTGATCTTGCCCGAGGCTCGATCGATGGCGACCACCGAGGGTTCGTTGAGCACGATCCCCTCGCCCTTCACGTAGATGAGGGTGTTCGCCGTACCGAGGTCAACGGCGATTGCGTTTGCGGGAAAGAGCGATCCCGCCTTGAAGAGGGGCCAGCGCATCAGAAAACCAGGCTAGCGTTCCTGGCGGAACGCGGTGAGCAGCAGGTGGGGAATAGCACGGTCGCGGTTAAGCTAGTCGCGCAGACAAATTGCAGCAAGGTGTTGGCTTGACAGTACCTAGCGTGTGTCGATAAGCTCGCACGCATGAGCGGCGCTCCTCCGGATCGTGCCCCATCGTCGTCTTCAGTTCCGCGCCGCGCCGCCGACATCGCGATCGTCGACCCATCAGTCTGCGATTCTTGCGGACTCTGCCTTCCGCTCTGCCCGCCCGCCGCCATCGCGCTGCATAGAGACGGGCTCCTTATTGACGATTCAATTTGCACCGGGTGTCGCAAGTGCATCGCACCGTGTCCGGTGGGTGCACTCTCGATGGTGCCGCGTGATGGCAGCGCTTTGACGACGACCCTCCTCGGATGACTACATCGCGCTGCGATGTGCTGGTAGTCGGCGGCGGACCGGCGGGGCTCATCGCTGCTCGCGACATCGCGGCATCTGCTTCCGACCTCGATGTGGTGCTCCTCGAGCGCGACCGGGCGATTGGTGCGCCCGTTCGCTGCGGCGAAGGCGTTGGCCACGGTGGCATCGCCGACTTCATAGACCCGGTGAATGCACCCTGGGTGTCGCGGCGCATCACCCGCGTGGTGTTCGTGGCGCCCGACGGCACTCAGGTGCGCGTCGCCGAGGGCGACGTGGGGTATGTGCTCGACCGGTCCCGCTTCGAGCCTGCGATCGCCGAGGAGGCCGGCCGGAACGGCGCCGAGATCGTGATTGGCACGGAGGCGACGTCGCTCGCTCGCACGGACCATGGCTGGCGCGTGACGACCCGTGGACCGGCGGGCGCCGGGGCCATCGATGCCCGGCTCATCATTGCCGCCGATGGAGTGGAGAGCATGGTGGGTCGTTGGGCGGGGCTCGACACACGCGTCCCGTCGCGCGACATGGAGAGCTGCGCCCAATACGTGGTGGCCGGCATCGCGTTCGACCCCGACGCGATCTACCTGCACTTCGGTCACGACATCGCTCCCGGCGGCTACGCGTGGGTGTTTCCGAAAGGCGTCGGCGTCGCCAACGTCGGTCTGGGCATCGTGGCGCTCAGGGCCGAGCAGGGGCGGAGCGCCCGGGCATACCTGGACCGATACCTCGAGTCGTACTTCCCGACGGGCGTTCGCACCGGCTACACGGTGGGCGGTGTGATCGTGTCGCCGACCCTGGCTCGCACGGTAACGCACGGGATGATCCTCTGCGGCGACGCGGCGCACATGATCAACCCGCTCTCGGGCGGCGGGATCGTGAACGCGATGAAATCGGGCCAGCTCGCGGCCCATATTGCGGTGGACGCCTTGGGTTCGGGCGACGTGAGCGCCGGGTGCCTCGAGCGCTACCACACGGAATGGATGAAGCTCCTGGGCGACGACCACGTGCGGTTTTACCGGATCAAGGAAGCCTTGGCCAAATTCGACGACGCGTTCTTCAACCGCCTCGCCCATTCGGTGAACGGGATCCCCGAGCACCGGCGTACGTTAGGCAGGATCTTCGCGCGCGCGTTGGTCAAGCATCCGGCGCTCTTTCCGGTGGTGGCGAAGTACTTCGTGTAAGGCTCGCGGCCTGGCGGGCTTCTACGCGCATGAGCGACACGGATAGAGCTGATAACTCTGATCGCTTCGTTAGGCGGGATGGCGCGGCTGCGGGAAGGCCGGCTGATACGCTCATCGGGGAAGGATCAAGGCGGAAACAAAGGGTAACCGCGGATAGAACGGCAACCGCTTTCTTGAACAACAAAAGACAAGAACAGGACGCGCGCTCACGAGCTTCTCGAGGCAGCCGAGCAGACCGCCGTTTCCGTCGTTTCCGCTTTTTCCTCCAAAACCAGAGCGAGGAAGCCTTCCAGAAGGGGACCTCGGCGCCCGGCGCCACGTGCACAGCAATGGAGTGGCCCGGCGGCTCGGCGCCTGATGCGTCGACAATGGTGGGAGCTGCTCTCTTTCGTCAAAACAGCCAAACGGTCTTCCGGGAATTTCGGGATTCGGCATGGACGATCGGCGGATCGCTCCGCGTGCGTGAGTAAGGGCAAGGGCCGAGTGACTACGACATTGAACGCGGACGACGGCGAAGACTGCCGGATCGAATCGATGGATCCGCGGCCTGGCGCTCGCATCGGTCGGTGACCATCTGGCCGTTGTTGTTTTCAAAAACAACAATACGCATCTCGCCACGCGCAGCCGCGCGCGGTTCCGCGCGCCGAGCGATCCTTCAGTTTCCTTTTCGTTATCCGTTGAACCAGAGCGAGGAAGCCCTCCACGCGCGCCATCGTGAGCCCTCACGTCGCGCTTCCATCGGAGTTCTGCTTCGAGGCTGATCGCCGTCCCGCGCGGAGGGCTTCCTCGCTCTGGTTGAAAGGATAACGACAAGGAAACGGAAGGAAACTCAAGGATCGCTCGGCTGCGCAGAACTGCGCGCGGCTGCTCGTGGCGAGATGAGCGTTGTTGTTTTTGAAAACAACAACGGCCAGATGGTCACCGACCGATGCGCGTGCCAGGCCGCGGATCCATCGATTCGATCCGGCAGTCTTCGCCGTCGTCCGCGTTCAATGTCGTAGTCACTCGGCCCTTGCCCTTACTCACGCACGCGGAGCGATCCGCCGATCGTCCATGCAGAATCCCGAAATTCCCGGAAGACCCCAAGAAGAAGGACACTCGACTCGCGCCGTCGCGCCTAACGGAACGATATGAGTTGCTCCGCTGCTTTGCTCTACCCGCAGTTATCCCGTTGTTTCCACCTTGATCCTTCAATCATGAGCGAAGCAGCCAGCCTGGCCCGCTCTGCACGTCGAATGATCGAGGTACCCACGGCACACCGATTGGCGATCGTACCGACAACCGAGTCGAGACCAGCGAGCACGCCGAACCCGGGCGTCGCCGGCGACCACATGTAGACGGGATGACGCGGTACGGCAAACAGATCGCCCGTCCACTCGCGCGCGCGGCCGATCGTTAGGCCAAGGCTGTACCCTTCCCGTTCCGCGATGCGGTGCTCCCGTTCGCCGTGCGCACCGAACGGCCAGCTCACCACGCCGGGATCGATATCGAGCGCGTCACGGAGCGCCGCGCGGGAGCGCGACAGCTCGCGCGCCACGTCGCCATCGCCGAGCCACGTGAGGCGGGGATGCGTGGCGGTGTGGGACGCGAACTCGATGCCGCGCGATTGCCAGCGCCGCATGTCGCGCCATGCGAGGTGCGCGAACCGGCGGCCGCCGTAGGCGATGTCCCAGCGATTGAGCTTGCCCGCGTAGTCGGTGATCACGAAGCAGAGCGCCGTGAAACCGTGCGCGGCCAGCACCGGGAACGCATGCTCGCGCAGCGCCCGGTAGCCGTCGTCGAACGTGATCGCGATGTCGTGGGGACCGCACGCGCGCGCGCCCGTTAGGCACGCGCGGAGCTGGTCCAGCGTGAGAGTGGTACAGCCGCGTCGCGCGAGACGCTCGATTTGCCGCGCGAACCGGCGGGGCGACAGGCGCGTGACGCCTAACTCGACGCGCCTGTCGACCTTGTGGTAGCAGAGAATGCGCGGCGGCGTCACGCCAGCGCGCTGGCCACCGGCGTGAAGTCCAAACCGAACGCCTCCGCCACGGCGGGATACACGACCTTGCCGTCCACCACGTTCAAGCCCTTGGCCAACGACGCGTTGTCGCACAAGGCCTTCTTCCACCCCTTGTTCGCCAACTGGAGCGCGTAGGGGAAGGTTGCGTTAGTCAGCGCCAGCGTCGACGTGCGCGGCACGCCGCCCGGCATGTTCGCCACGCCGTAGTGAATCACGCCATCGACGACGTACACCGGATCCTCGTGCGTCGTGGCGTGAATCGTTTCGACCGACCCACCCTGGTCGATGGCCACGTCCACGATCACCGAGCCCTGCTGCATCGTTTTCAGATCCTCGCGCCGCACGAGCCGCGGCGCCTTGGCGCCGGTCACCAGCACTGCGCCCACGACGAGATCGGCGGTGGCGATCTGCTCGAGAATCGTGTGCCGGTTCGAGTACACGAGCGTCACGTTGGCCGGCATCACATCGGAGAGATACCGGAGCCGCTCGAGCGAGATGTCCAGAATCGTCACCTTGGCGCCCAGGCCGGCCGCCATCTTGGCCGCGTGCGTGCCCACCACGCCGCCGCCCAGAATCACCACCTTCCCCGGCGGCACGCCGGGCACGCCGCCTAACAGAACGCCTCGGCCCCCGTGCAGCTTCTCGAGGTAGCGCGCGCCCTCCTGCACCGCCATGCGGCCGGCCACCTCCGACATCGGCGTGAGCAGCGGCAGCTCGCCGTTAGGCAGCTGCACCGTTTCGTACGCGATGCACGTGGCGCCGCTCGCCATGTGCGCGCGCGTGAGCTTTTCGTCGGCCGCAAAGTGGAAGTACGTGAAGATCGTTTGCCCCTTCCGCATCCGCTTCCATTCCACCTCGATCGGCTCCTTCACCTTCATGATCATGTCGGCCTGCTTCCAGACCGAATCGGCGTCCGGCGCGATCGACGCGCCCGCCTTCACGTACAAGTCGTCCGCGAAGCCGCTGCCTTCGCCCGCCGACTTCTCGACGAGCACCTTGTGACCGTTGGCGACCAGTGACTCCGCGCCGGCCGGCACCAGTGCGACGCGATTCTCGTTCGTCTTGATCTCTTTCGGAACGCCGATGAGCATGGCTCGAGATTGAGTGTTCGGGTTGTCTGAAAAGATAGTGGATTGAGTGCGATCTACGTCGTTAGGAGCTCAGGGCATCTCTGTAATGGCCGCAAAGGATAACAAATGGAATTCTCGACGCACCAAACGCCGAGCGAAGGTCGAAACCGCGCGTGCTGCCAAGGCGGATGCTACCAGTCGCCGCCGCCCAACGCCAGCACGGTTTGCCTGTCGGGTTCGAAGAACGCAGCGGACACCTCGGCCACGACTTCAGGGGTGATGTCGTCGATCAAGGCGAGCACCTGGTCGAGCGTGCGGAATGGTTCGTCGTACAGCGCCACGCCGGCCGCACGATACATCCGCGACGACGGGCTTTCCAGCGACAGCGTGACCTGCCCTTTGAGCTGGCTCTTCCCCTCGGCGATCTCTTCCGCCGTAAGGCTCTCGGCAGCGAGACGCGCCAACTCTTCGCGGATCGCCGCGCGGGCTTGAGCGGCTGTCTCGGGAGCGGTGCCCACGTACACGCCGTGCGAGCCGGTTTCGGGATGAAAATTCTGGAACGAGTACACTGAGTAAGCGAGGCCGAGCTCCTCACGCACGCGCTGGAAAAGTCGGGAGCTCATTCCGCCGCCCAACACCGTGTCCACGAGGACCACGGCATACCGGCGCGGGTCGCTGTGCGCCACGGTGGGCGAGCCGAACACGATGTGCGTCTGCGCGCCGTCGCGCGGCACGTGGCGCTCCGTGGGCGGCGCCGGCGTCAGCGCGGGCGTGGCGAGCGGCGTCGCATCGCCGCGTTCGACGTCCGCCCAACCGGTGTCGCCCAACACCTGGAGCAGGTGCTCGTGCTCCACGTTTCCGGCGGCGGCCACCACCACCTGCGGCGGGTGATACGCCCGCGCGTGCAGCTCGCGCAGCTCGCGCACGCCTAACGCGGTGACCGTCTCGCGCGTGCCTAAAATGGAATAGCCATAGGGATGCGCGCCCCACATCGCCTCGTTGTGCATCTCGAACACGAGATCGTCGGGCGTGTCTTCCACCATGCCGATTTCCTCGAGGACCACCTTGCGCTCGAGCTTCAAGTCCTGGGCGCGCAACAACGGATGGAACACCAGATCGCCGATGACGTCCGCCGCTTGCGGGAGGTGCTCGTCCAGCACGCGGGCCTGGAACGACGTGTGCTCGCGCGCGGTGTACGCGTCCAACGAGCCGCCTAACACTTCGAGCGAGAGCGCGATCTCGCGGGCCGAGCGGGATCGCGTGCCCTTGAACACCATGTGCTCGAGGAGGTGCGACACACCCATGCGTTCGCGCGGCTCGTGCACCGATGCCGCGCGCACCCAGGCCCCAAAACTCACCGACCGCACTCCCGGCATATACTCCGAGAGCACGGTCAGTCCATTGGCCAGCGTGGTACGACGGAGTCCGGTGTCGGCCTTTCGCCTAACGGAGCTCACCGCCGCGAGCGACCGCCGCGCCGAGAGCGGGAGCGCTGCTCCGACCCGTCCCCGCCGTTGTGCGGCTCCGGCTCACCCGACGCGCCGGCGGCTGCGGGCTCGCGGTCTCCCGACGGCGTGCGCGGTCCGCGATGCTCGCCCTGCGAGCGGCTCTCGTTAGACTCCGGCGCGCCTTCCGGCTTGGGCAACAGCGCCTTCATCGAGAGGCGCAGGCGTCCGCGCTCATCCTTGTCGATGAGCTTGACGCGCACCTTGTCGCCCTTCTTGACCACGTCTTCGGTTTTCTCGGTGCGGCCGTGCTGCAGCTCGGAGATGTGCACCAGGCCTTCCGTGCCCGGCAGGATCTCGACGAACGCGCCGAACGGTGTCGTGCTCTTGACCACCGCGTCGTACGTCGCGCCGATTTCCGCTTCCTTGGTGAGCGACTGCACCATCGCGCGCGCCTTCTCCATCGCTTCGCCACCCACCGCGGCGATCGTGACGGTGCCCGTGTCGTCGACGGTGATCTCGGCGCCCGTTTCGTCCTGGATGCCGCGGATCGTTTTGCCCTTGGGGCCGATGAGATCGCCGATCTTCTCGGGGTTGATCATCATGGTGACGATGCGCGGCGCGAACGGCGACAGATCGGCTCGCGGTTGGGCGAGCGCCTTGTTCATTTCACCCAGAATGTGCAGACGTCCCTCTTTCGCACGCGCCAAGGCTTCGCGCATGATCTTGAGGTCGAGCCCCTCGATCTTGATGTCCATCTGGATGGACGTGATGCCAGTTTCCGTACCGGCCACCTTGAAGTCCATGTCGCCCAAGTGGTCTTCGGTGCCCAGGATGTCCGTTAGGATCGCGTAGCGCTCGCCTTCCTTGATGAGCCCCATCGCGACGCCCGCCACCGGCGCCTGGTACGGCACGCCGGCATCGAACAGCGCCAGCGATCCGCCGCACACGCTCGCCATGGACGACGATCCGTTGGACTCGAGGATGTCGGACACGATGCGAATGGTGTACGGGAACTTCTCGAAGTCGGGCAGCAACGGTTGCAGCGCACGCTCGGCCAGATTTCCGTGGCCGATTTCGCGACGGCTGGTGCCGCGCATCGGCCGCACTTCGCCCGTCGAGAAGGGCGGGAAGTTGTAGTGCAGCATGAACGTCTTGGTCGTCTCGGCCGGGTCGTCGATCGAATCGAGGCGCTGGACGTCGTTGGCCGTGCCTAACGTGGCGACCACGAGGGCCTGCGTCTGTCCGCGCGTGAAGAGCGCCGAGCCGTGGGCGCGCGGGAGAATGCCCGTTTGGATGGTGATCTGGCGGACTTCGTTCGCCTTCCGGCCGTCCACGCGCTCGCCCTTGTCGAGCACTTGCGAGCGGAGCGCGCGGTATTCCACGTCGCCCACGAGGTCGGAGATGCCGCGGGCATTGTCGGGAAAATCGGCCGTGACGGCGGCGATCACTTCGCGCTTGACTGCTTCGACTGCTTCGATGCGCTCGTGCTTGTCCTTGCGATTGATGGCTTCGCCGATGCGGCCTTCCGCCATCTCTTTGACGCGCGCCGTGAGGTCGGCCGGCTGCTCGGCCTTGGTCCATTGCATCTTCTGGACTTTGACTTTGCCCAAGAGCTCTTTCTGGAAGCCGATCAGCTCCTGGATCGCGCGGTGGGCGATGCCTAACCCGTCGATCACGTCCTCTTCGGACACTTCGATCGCGCCGCCCTCGACCATCACGATCGAGTCCTGCGAGCCGGCGACGATGACATCCATGTCGCTGAAGGCGAGCTGCTGGAACGTCGGGTTCACCACCCACTTGTCCTGCAGGCGGCCAATGCGCACGCCGGCGATCGGGCCCAGGAACGGAACGCGAGAGGCGTTGAGCGCGAACGAGGTGGCGAGTAACGCGAGGACGTCAGCGTCGTTCTCTTGATCAGCCGAGATGACGTAGATGAACACCTGGACTTCGTTCTTGAATCCTTCGGGGAAGAGGGGCCGGATGGACCGGTCGATAATGCGCGCCGAGAGGATTTCTTCGTCGTGCGGGCGGCCTTCGCGCTTGATGAATCCACCGGGGATTTTGCCCGCGGCGTAGGTGCGCTCTTTGTACTCGACCGTGAGCGGGAAGAACGGCAGGGGGCTCAGGTTGTCGCTGACGGTGACGGCGGCCAGCACCATCGTGTCGCCGTACTGGACGAGGGCGGATCCGGCGGCCTGTTTGGCCATCCGGCCGGTCTCGATCACCAGCTTGCGGCCGGCGAATTCTTTTTCTAGTCGTTGCATCATGATTGTACTCGTGACGGGAACACAAAACGCGCGGGGACCGGTAATGCGGTGCCCGCGCGGAAGCAGAAGGCCGGTAATTTAGTGACGAAGCCCAAGCTCGCTTAACAGCTGGCGATACCCCTCGAGGTCCGTCCGCTTCATGTAGTCGAGGATACGGCGACGACGCCCTACCATCTTGAGCAGACCACGCCGGCTGTGGTTGTCTTTCGGATGCAGGCGGAAGTGATCGGTGAGGTAGTTGATACGCTCGGTGAGGAGCGATACCTGGAGCTTGGACGAACCACTATCGGTCTCGTGTGCCCGGTACTTTTCGATGAGCGGAGCTTTGACGAACGCCATTATGTATATTCCCCCGACGCCTTTCTCTCTCGTTGGCCGAATTCGTTGAAGCACAGTAATTTAGTTGCGGTCTGCTCCCCTGTAAAGGCTTGAGCGCCGTGCCTGAGCGATACGTCGGCAAGCAACTGGGTCGATTCCGTATCGACGAGATCGTCGGATCGGGTGGATTCGCGTGGGTGTACCGCGGATACGACCCTGAGCTCGACATCCCGGTCGCCATCAAAGTCCTCAAGCCGCAGTATGCCGGTGACGAGACGTTCGAGAGCCGGTTCCGTCGTGAGGCGTCGACGGCCGCCAAGCTTCGGCATCCGAACATCATCCGGATCTTGGCGGTAGGTCGCGAGGACACCGCGGTCTACTTCGTGATGGACTTTCTGCCCACGAGTCTCGACCAGCGGCTCAAGATCATGGGGACGCTGCCCGAGACGCTGCTCATTCGGCTGGGCATGGATGTGTCCGCTGCGCTCGGGTTCGCGCATCGGGCCGGCGTGATTCATCGCGACATCAAAACGGACAACATCCTGTTCGACGAGCATGGCAACGCGATCGTGGCCGACTTCGGTATCGCGCGCGCGGTGACCGGGTATGTAGAGCAGACCGGTACGAACATGGTGGTGGGAACGCCGCACTATTTCTCGCCCGAGCAGGCGCGCGGGCTCGCCCTGGATGGCCGTGGCGACATCTATTCGTTAGGCGTGACGCTGTTTCGGGCCGGGACCGGTGTGTTGCCGTTCCAGGGCGAGGACTGGTACGAGATCGCGAGACAGCACGTGGAGGATCTGCCGCCGAGGCCGCGATCCTTCAACCCTGCCCTGTCGCGCGGGACCGAGCGGGTGATTCTCAAGTGTCTGGAGAAGGAGCCGGGCGCGCGGTATCCGACCGGCGACGCGCTCAACGGCGAGCTGATTCAGTTGTTAGGCCGCGCGTCGACGCCCGATGCGGACGCGACGGTGGTGATGCCGACGCCGGTGGCCGGGGTGAGCGCGCAGACCGGTGTGGAGATCGTGACCGATTGGTGGCGCCGGTTCACGAGGCGGCCACGCTGGGTGGCCGCCGGCGGTGCGTTAGGCGCGGTGGCGATCATCTCGGCGCTGGCGTTGAGTCGGTCCAAGGCCGAGTCGGCGCATGCGGCCGCGGCGCAGGGCGCGGTGCACGCGCCGGATTCGACACTGGCCGCGGCGCCGGTGAAGCGGGATTCCACGCCGGTGGAGTCAGCCGCGGCGACCGTGCCGCCCGCGCCGGCAGCAACCACGCCCCTGCCGCCGCCGGTGCTCCGCATTTCCGCGCCTAACGGCGCCGAGGTGCGGGTGGATGGGAAAGTCGTTGGGCACGGCAATTGGAGCGGGACCAGGTTTGCGGCGGGCGAGCATCGGGTGGTGGCGGCGGTGCACACGATTGCGGGGTGTGCGGGGGCGGCGGACAGCGCGATCGCGCAAGTGCCCGACCATGGCGAGGTGCGGGTGAAGCTGGCGCCGCATCCGTGCGGGACGGTGGTGGTGGACGCCGAGCCTAACGGGGCGAGGTGGGACCTATCGACTGTCGATGGGGCGAGCGTGATGGACGGGGCGGTTCCGCAACTGGCGCCGATCGTGGTGCCGAGCGGGACGTATGTGTTGCGGGTGTCGAAGAGCTACTGCGCGGACTATCGGGCGAGGATAGCGGTGCCTGCCGAGGGGACACACAAGGAGCGCGTTAGGCTCATCTGTGGGCAGTAAGCGGCACGGGAGCCGCGCCGTAGTGCGGCGGCGGAAGGCCGACCATCCGGCGCCGATTCACGGGCATTCAGACTGACACGCTTGTGGACCGTGGCGCGTCCTGGCCAAGGCCGGCATTATGGTAGTAAATTGGAGGAACTTTGGAGGCATCCCAATGGCCACGCTGAACGTCAAGAACCTTCCGGACTCGCTCTACCGGCGGCTGCAGCGGCGCGCACGCCGCGAACGGAGGTCGGTCGCTCAGGAAGTCGTTCACATCCTCGAGGCCGTACTGTCCGCCCCGGAGCCCACATCGATTCTGGCCATCCAGGGGTTAGGCAAGGACGTGTGGAAGCGGATTGATGCCGGCGAGCACGTCCGCACCGAGCGTCGATCGTGGCGCTGACGGACGTCGTCGGCGCCGGGCCAGTGGCCGTCGACACCGCGCTCTTCATTTACCTCATCGAAGAACATCCGCGGTTTCTGCCAGCGGTCCGACCTTTGTTTGCCGAAGCCGACGCTGGCAGCCGGCGACTCGTGACCTCAGCCGTGACCTTACTCGAGGTGCTGGTCGTTCCCTTACGCGCCGGGAATCGCGCGTTGGCAGCACGGTACGAGACCCTGCTCACCAACAGTCGTGGACTGAGTCTGGTCGATGTTGATCGCGCCCAGCTGCGGACCGCAGCCCAGCTCCGCGCAGCCTATGGGCTGCGGACACCGGACGCACTCCAGATTGCTGCGGCGATCGGGGAAGGCTGCGCCACGCTCGTGACGAATGACCGCGCGCTACGCTCCGTGCCGGGACTGCAGGTCGTGCAACTCGCGCGGCATCTCTGAGAACGGGCGTTAGGGTCGACGTGCGAAGGGCCAACCGCATAGAACCGTCTTGGAGCCTCTACCGAGTCACTCAGTGCCTGACTGGACGCGCATTAGGGAGGACGTCATCGCGAGTCGCCTCAACACCGCTGAGCTGCAGATGTTCATGGAATGTCGTGATCACTATGCAGCCCGCTATGCCCAACGCCACACCAGCCCTTACGATACTATCGCGTCGGTACCGCCTCCGCGAAGCGATACTCCATCCGCCACCGACCCGCGTTAGGCAAGCACACTCGAAGAGGATTTGAGGCGGCTCCAAGAGGCCAAAGCTCGTGGCGCCAAGCGGTATACGCGTGCGTCACGACGTCAATCACCACTCGGAATTCGCTCATCAGCTCCCGGGAGTCCTCATTCACAGGAAACGACCAACGCCCCCTGGTTACAGCCACGAATAGCGGACTCTGCTATACTATAGTAGTTCGGGGCTTGCTCGGGCGGCGAGCAAACACTTGGACAAAGTATGCGGTCCTTCCTCACACGACACCCGACGCGCGTCGGCGAGCATCACGCCACGGTGCCGCACCCGACAGCGCTGTTCGGAGCGGCGATGGACAGTGCCCTCCTCGCGCGCGGACCAGCGATGGCGAATGGTTAGGCAAACGGATCGACGACGCGGACGCCGCCAAAGTCCTGCCCGTTCTGAAGGTCTTCGGTGCAAATGGTGTCGCATCCAGCTGCTCGCGCGGCTTCGACGATGGCGGCGTCCCAGTAGCTGAGATGCCAGCGGGCCCGAGTCGCGAGCGCCGCACGCACAAGTGCGACGGTGCTCTCTTGCACCGGGAAGCGAAGCAGCGTGGTGAGGAAGGCGACCGCCGACTCGTGCGATAGAGCGGCCGTCGCGCCCACACGCGTTGCCTGAACGTAGAACTCCTCCAGCACCTGCGCAGAAAGCGCGAGGTCCGTCTCGTCGAGCAGCGCCGCCGCCTTCACGGCCTTGACGCGATCCGCTTTCGCCGAGCTGACCGCCTAGAGAAGAACGTTCGTGTCAACGAACCGCACGGCGCCGATGCACTTCGTCGCGCGCGACGCGCTTGGTAGCGGAAAAGCCAGGGTGGGCTTTGCGGATCCGCGCGATGATCTCGTTCTGCTCGCGCCGGAGACGTTCGAACTCAGGCTCCTCTTGCACGAGATGCAGGAGGAACTCACGGACCAGCGCCGAAATCGTGCTGTGCTTCTGGGCCGCGCGAACGCGGGCTCGGTGGTAGAGATCGGCGTCCACGGATACAGTGATGTTCTTCATAGTTTCACAGTATCACAGTTTCACAGTCAAGTCAGGCCTTTGGGCGAGGATCAGCCCGGGCCCGACACTCCACACACACCGCCGCCACTCCGAGATCCACCGCCATCCGCCGCAGCCACGACCCGTGCAGATGCTCCGGACACAAGATGCGCTGGCACGTCCCACACACCCCGCCCGTGCCAGGCTCGAACCGCGCCCCACACGCGTCGCAGTCGATCGTCCACATGGACTTGCGAAAGATACTGAGCCCCAGCATGTCCTTCTCGCCCTCCCGCGCTCTACGTTAGGCGCCGCGCCTAACTCTGGCCGCCGCCCTGCACCGCCCCGCACTCCCGGCACTTCTCCTCGCTCGCGTGCCGGAGCGGCTTCGCGCACTTCACACACGGCGGACCATACTGCGACACCACGTGGTGCCACACGAGATTGGGATCGCCCTCGGCCACCCCGGTGAACATCTCGTACCCCACGGCC
>DATEHK010000104.1:0-6058 GCA_035279625.1 Gemmatimonadaceae bacterium | reverse complement strand
CTCCTCGACCCGCTGCCCTATCCCGACCCCGGCCGCCTCGTCGCCCTCTACGGCAAAGCCCCGGGCGCCGACCATTCCCCCATCTCCTATCCCAACTTCCTCGACTGGCAGCGCGATACACGCTCGTTCTCGTCCATCGCCCTCTACCATAACGAAGACTACAACTTCACCGGCGCCGGCGAAGCGGAGCGCGTGTCCGGCTACATGATCTCCGCCAGCTTCTTCCACACCCTCGGCGTCAGCCCAATGTTAGGCAGAGCCTTTCGCCCGGATGAAGACGTCGTCGGCGCCGCGCCGGTGGTCGTGTTGGGCGCCGGACTCTGGAAACGCCGGTTCGCCGGGTCGCCCAACGTCATCGGGTCATCCATCGATCTCAACGGGACGACCTACACCGTGATCGGCGTGATGTCGCCCGACTTCACGTTCTACGGCCACGATCGGGACGTGTACACGCCCATCGGACAGTGGAACGACCCGACGTTTCTCGACCGCAACGCGGTGTTCAGCTCCGGAATGGTCGGCCGCCTCGCACCGGGCGTCACGCTCGCGCAGGCACAGGCCGACCTGCAAAACGTGGCCGCACACCTGGCCGCCGAATACCCGGAAGCCGACAAAGGCGTGAGCGCCACGCTCGTCGCGCTCCAGGAAGACCAGGTGGGCAGCGTGCAGCCGGTGCTGTTCGTTCTGTTAGGCGCGGTGGGTTTCCTCCTGCTCATCGCCTGCGCCAACGTCGCCAACCTGCTGCTCGCGCGCTCGACGGCGCGCTCGCGCGAGTTCGCCATCCGCGTTGCGTTAGGCGCGAGCCACGCGCAGGTGGTGCGGCAGCTGCTCACCGAGAGCGTGATACTGGCCGGCGCCGGCGGCGCCCTCGGACTGCTCTTCGCCACCGGGAGCAAACGCGCGGTGCTCGGCGCGCTCCCCGCCGCACTCCCGCACGCGAGAGAGCTCTCGCTCGACACGCGCGTGCTGGTCTTCACCGTTGGCGTCTCGGTGTTGGCCGGCATCCTGTTCGGCCTCGCGCCGGCGCTCAAAGCGTCGCGCATCAATCTGCAGGACGTGCTCAAGGAAGGCGGTCGCGGCTCGAGCGGCGTGCGCCACCGGTTGCAGCGCGTGTTCGTCGCCGCCCAAGTGTCGATGGCGCTCGTGCTCCTCGTCGGCGCGGGCCTCATGATGCGGAGCCTGGCGGCGCTCTGGCACGTCGATCCCGGTTTCGATTCCAGCCACGCGGTCACCTTCAGTCTTTCGATGCCGGCGTCGTTCGCGACGGCAACCGCCGATACCCGCGCGCGCCTGCGCGCGTTCGACGCCAAGATGCTCACGCTCCCCGGCGTCGACGCCGTGTCGGCGACACTGGGCTCGCGTCCGATGGTGCACAACTCGACCGAAGCGTTCTGGGTCGAAGGCCGCCCCAAGCCCGCGAACTTGAACGACATGAACCAGGCGCTGTTCTACCTGGCCGAGGATGGTTTCCAGCGCGCCATGGGCGTTAGGCTTGAGCGCGGCCGCTTCATCACGCCCCAGGACGACGAGCACGCGCCGACGGTCATCGTCATCGACAGCGTGTTCGCGCACACGTATTTCCCGAACGAGGATCCCATCGGCAAGCGCATTCATCTCGCGACCTTCGGTGTGGAAGCCGAGGTCGTGGGTGTGGTCGACCACGTTAGGCAATGGGGGCTCGACACCGACGTATCGTCGGCCATCGAGGCCCAGTTCTACTTCCCGTTCATGCAGCTGCCCGACAAGATCATGCGCCTCGCCGCGACCGGCGTGGCCGTGGTGTTGCGCACCAGGGGCGACCCGGCCGCGGTGATGGGACCGGTGCGCCAAGCGGTGGCGCAGATCGACCCGCGCGACGTGATCTACAATGCCTCGACGATGCGCGACGTGCTCGCCAATTCCCTCGCCGCGCGCCGCTTCCTGATGGTGCTGCTCGGCGTGTTCGCTGCGTTAGCACTCGCGCTCGCGTGCGTCGGCATCTACGGCGTGATCGCGTACCTGGTGGGCCAGCGCACCAACGAGATCGGCGTGCGCATGGCCCTCGGCGCGCAGCGCGTGGATGTGCTGCGCCTGGTCGTGGGCGAAGGCGCGCGCATGGCGATGGTCGGCGCCGCGGTCGGCATCGTCGCCGCGCTCGCCGTCACACGACTCATGGCCCACCAACTGTTCGGCGTCAGCGCGCACGACCCGCTCACGTTCGCCGGTGTCGCGCTCTTGCTGATGTTGGTGGCGATCCTGGCGTGCTACGTCCCGGCCCGTCGCGCCACGCGGGTCGATCCGGTGGTCGCGCTGCGGAACGAGTAAGGGAAGCGAGCACTTCCCCGCCTCACGGGCAGATGCCCACCTCGAGGAACACCGACCGCGGATCGCCCACCCGCGCCCGCGCGCCTAACGCGGTGGTGAAATACGTCGATCGGCGTGCCGCCCAGGTAGATGAGCCCCCGTACGCCTCCGGCGTCCGATCGATGTGACGCCCGTCGACCGTGATCTCGACGAGATGCTGGCCGGCGGTCCACGTGACGTTCGGGCCTCAGCTCCAAATCGTTGCTTGTGAGATTCCTGAACGCATCGGCGTGTTCGGCGAACCCGTCGACGCGATAGTCGAGACCATCCTGCCCCATGGGACCGGTCGCGTAGAAGTTCGTGTTGAACGACAAGGACGGCCCGCCCTCGCTGAGTCCGCTCACATTGCGAATCGCTTCGCGCAGCGTTGTTTCGCCACGCTGCTCCGTGATGTCGTGCGAGATCATTTCGACGCTCGCCGGCCGATCCCTCGAGCGCGGTCCCGTCTTTCGAAACCATCGGAACACGGCGGAGCGAACCCTGATCGCCCCGGTCGCGTACCGCAGCCAAGGTTGCCGGTCCACCTCGCTGTCTAACACCAAGGCGGCAGTAAGCGGACTGGTAAACCGATATCGAGTCCCCGAGCCGCGCACCAGCTCTTGGAGCGCCGATTCGGGTGACATCCGGATGCGGCGCGCGATGTGAGTCCGATCGCAGCCGTCGAGTCGAAATCGACGCGAAGTCCCGCTTGCGTCTCGTAGTGCGCGAGCGCTCGGGCGAGCGGCTGCGCGGGAATCTCGAAGGTCCGCGTGTCAACGGGCGGGCATAAAGAGGAGTAAACAACTCGGCTTTACGGCGGCGATTCTATCTACCTCCCTGGCGCCGCGTCAAGACTCCTTCCGAACGATCGTTTGAATGCTCAGCCGACGACCTCACGAGCGCCAATCCCGCGCGTCCGGCGCGCTCGATTCGCCTAACGCGAGGCGCTCGATCTGCCGGTCGCCCAACGACACAGCCATCCGCCCCACACACTTGGCCGACAATTTCGCACAGCGGACGGTTGTCGCCGCGTTTGGCGGCGGTATCATTTATCGATCCGGAGACGAGCGGAACAACTCGTTTTGGTCTCAACCAGGAGCGGCGCCCGCGGATGGCCAGTCAGGAAGAACGCGATCTCGGATTCGGCAGCGTCGTCACGCGCCAGAGCAAGAAGCGCCTGCTCAATCGCGACGGGACCTTCAACGTCGAGCGGCGCGGACTCGGCTTCCTGCAATCGCTGAGTCTGTATCACACGGCGCTCTCGATTTCGTGGCCGCGGTTTCTGGCCACGGTCATCAGCAGCTACCTCGTCATCAACGTCGTGTTCGCGTTCGCCTATCTGGCCTGCGGTCACGGCGCGCTCAATACGCCGCCCACGGGCATGCCCGAGGGGCGGTTTCTGCAGGCGTTCTTCTTTTCGGTGGAGACGTTCGGCACGATCGGCTACGGCAACATCTATCCGGTCGGCATCCTGCCTAACTTCGTGATGGTGGTGGAGGCGCTCACCGGGCTGCTCGTGCTGGCGATGTCGACGGGCCTCATCTTCGCGCGATTCTCCCGGCCCACGGCGCGCATTCGCTTCAGCCGGAACGCCGTGATCGCTCCGTACCGCGGCATCACGGCGCTCATGCTCCGGATCGTCAACGAGCGGAGCAACCAGATCGTGGAGGTCGACGCGCAGGTGTTGTTCTCTCGCCGGCCCGAGGACGATGGCACGTCGCGGGTCTTCGACGAGCTGGGTCTCGAGCGCCGGCACGTGGTGTTCTTCCCGCTCGCGTGGACCATCGTCCACCCCATCGACGAAACCAGTCCGCTCTTCGGCCTAACGCACGCCGATCTCAAGGACATGGACGCCGAATTCCTGGTGCTGCTCAAGGGCATCGATGAGACCTTTTCGCAGACCGTGCACGCGCGCTCCTCGTACACGGCGCGCGAGCTGGCGTGGGACGCGCAGTTCGTCTCGATGTTCAACCCGCCCACGCCGGACGGCGTGGTGAGCATCGACATGGATCGTCTCGACACGATCGACGACGCGCGCCGCGGACCGGCGCCGGTGAACGCAGTGGCTGACTAACTGAGTTAGCCTAAGGGCGGCGCGTCGGACAGGTGCTCCTGCACGATCACCCACTTCGCACCGCGCCGCTCGAACACGGCGGTCCACGCGCCGCCCACCACATGCGGCATGCCCCGCGGTGTGAGGTGTGGGATGCGGTAGGTGGCCGTGAGCACCGCGGCGTTGGGCGAGAGCACATCCACGGCCATCGTGTCCCATACCCAGCGCGGCTGGCGCATGTTTTGGCCGGTGCTCTCCCAAAACGTGCGGATGTTCTGCTCGAGCTCAGCGCGCGTGGTGGTGATACGTCCGCCGGTGGCCGAAATCACGCGTCCGGTATCCGGGTAGAGAGACATCATACGGTCGACGAATCCCGGCGCGGACAGGTCGCACGCGGCCTTCAGGCGGGCGCGAATGCTGTCGGCGATCGCGCTGCGTTGTTGCAGCGAGAGAGTGGTCGACGACGTACCCGCCGAGCAAGCGAGCTGGGCCGCTGTGCCGGCGACGGCGATGAGGGCGAGATAGCGCCGAATGGTAGTCATGGGTACGCGCCGAGGTTATAGTGGTTGTACGACGCGAGGGACAGCGCTCGTCTCCACGAGAGGACGCTCCCCTCGAGGCCCGTGCATCATACGCGGTTCGCGTGCTGGCGCGCTTGGTGCATCCGGCGCATGCGAAAGCGATGCCAGCGATACGCGGCGTTGGGCATGGTCCGGACACGAAGGAGGCGAGGTATGGGCGCATTGAAGACACTGGCGCTGCTGCCAATGGCCGGATTGATGATGTTGGCGTGCGGACGTTCCACCACCCCGAGCTCCACCGCGATGAACGCCCAACTCAAGAGCGATCTCGATCGTGCGGCGTCGCCGGCGTCGGACCTGGCGGTGTCGCGCTATCGGCCCACCCAGGTGACGTCGAACCTGGAGATGGGGCTGGGCAACGGCAACCAGGGGAATGAAGCGCCGCGTAAGGCGCACGTGCCGCGGGCGCGCCCGAGCCTCAATCCGACGGTCGAGGCGGTGAGCGCCATCACGCCGCGTCGGGCTCCGGAGCCGACGGTCGTCGCCGAGTCGCCCGAGCCGGGTCCGATGTCGGGGCCGAGGCCGATGCCTAACCCGGTGGGGTCGATCTTCCGGGGCGGCGTGATCGCGGACGACGATCATTGCCAGATCCATCCGCACATTCCGGCGATGGTCGGGCGCGTGGCGCCCGAGCGGCCGTCGTTAGGCGGACCGATGCGCCCGCGCGGCAGTTGGTGAGCGCGGCGCGCTCGTGATGGCCTAACGGGGCCGGCTCTCGAGCCGGCCCCGCTCTTTTCTGGGGGACTTCCGGGAATTTCGGGATTCGGCGTGTCAATCGGCGGGATGGCTGCGCGTGCTCCGAGGCATGGCGTGCGCATCGGTCGGCGACCAGCTGGCCGTTTTGTTTTCAAAGACAACAATACTCATCTCGCCACGAGCAGCCGCGCGCGGTTCTGCGCTGCTCGGCGGCGCGAAACAGAGCGCGATCACTGTGGTGAGAGCAGTATGTTGTTGTTGAAAAGGGCCGGTTCAATCGGTGAATGCAACACCTGATCTTAGGCATTCACTGAGGGTATCGAAATGGACGAGTCGATGTCACGGCAGTGGGGGCTCACGGAGGCGCAGCGCGCGGAGCTGTGGGCGCGACGGAAGGCTGGGGAGT
>DATEHK010000103.1:0-3413 GCA_035279625.1 Gemmatimonadaceae bacterium | reverse complement strand
TCGACCCTGCGGGCGCAGGATTCGAGAAGTCTACCTTCGGCACCTCACGAGCACCGGCGTTCGTCACCTCGAAGTACGGTTTCTCCTTGGCGCTGATCACCTTTGCCGTGAGAACCGCCGGGAACCGACGGATGTACGTGTTGTACTGCTGCGCCGCTTGGTTGTAGTCGCCCCGCGCCACCGCAATACGATTCTCGGTCCCGGTCAACTCGTCCTGCAGCCGAAGAAAGCTCTGATCCGCCTTGAGCTGTGGATACGCTTCGGCGACGGCGAACAACCTGCCTAACCCGGACGTCAGCTGCGCGTTCGCGTTCGCCATCTGCTGCGGGTCGTGCGTTTGAATCGCGCCCACCAAGCCCGAGCGCGCGGTCGCGACCTGGCTGAACACCTGCTCTTCGTGCTGGGCATAGCCCTTCACGGTGCTCACGAGATTGGG
Organism: Gemmatimonadaceae bacterium; assembly: GCA_035279625.1. Lineage (GTDB taxonomy): Bacteria > Gemmatimonadota > Gemmatimonadetes > Gemmatimonadales > Gemmatimonadaceae > JADGGM01. The sequence goes on along the minus strand of DATEHK010000103.1, from coordinate 2,977 downwards.
AATCAAATCCGCGCGGCGCTGCAGCTGGACCTCGATCTGGCCCTGTGCTGCCTTCGCCTGCTCGTCCAACGTTTGGATCGTGTTGTATCCGCATCCCGCTAGAAGCGGCACGATGCACAAGGCCAGCAACCGCTTTCGCATTCGCTACCTCCGAACAGAGCGTACGACGAATGGTACTATCAAGCCGGCCTGAAGCTCAACTGGACAATGTACTTTCCTGGCTTCACCGACCCCGATGTCGGCTTCCAGGCGCGAGCCGCCTTTTCGTCCAGGCACTCGTTCACCGACTTCCCTGCCTTGGATGTCCACGTGTCGGCACGGACCCGCGCATCACTTACGCCGCCCGATCCCACCGTGACGACCATTGCGACGCCGCCTTGAAGTCGAGGGTCCACCTTCTGCCCGAATTCCTGATAGCAGAATTGCGAGAACGACTGTTCGCGCTCGACCACCTCGATCAACTCGGGCGGCGCCGGCGGAATCGGCTTCTGGGCAACTTGCGCCTTGGGTGGCGTGAACGTGTCCGGCGCCGCGGCGGGAATCGCGCTCTGCACCGAATCCAGGTTCATCGGCGTCGTGTCTTGCGCGATTGGCGGCGGAGTCGGCGGCTTCTTGTCGTGCGAACAGGCGGCGCCCAACGCCAACACCGCGGCCGCGAGCATGCGTCGCATCATCCTGCTCCTTGTGTGTCCAGGTAGGCTACCAATTGGTGCGCGCCCGCGAGGTAGCTGGTGAGCACCGATGGAACGTCATCGACCTTGAGGCGCGCCGAGCCGCGCACGTGTTGCACGACGCGAATGAACGCATCGGTCGACACGCCGGTCGCTTGCGCGACGTGGCGGCACAGCACCTCGTAGTCAGTGGACGGGGTTTCCCCCCGGTCGCGTAACACCGCGCGAAAGATCACCATGAACGTGCTCAAGCTGGCCTCGAGCAACTCGAGCTGGCGCTTGCGATCGCCGCCGGTGGCGAGGATGCCCTGCCTCAACTGCAGCAGCTTCCCCATGGCTTCGCGCTCGAGCTGTAGACGCAAATACTTTCGGTCGACGCGAATGCCGGTGAACGGATCCGCCCCGAACAGCACGCGATTGCGCTCGAGGATGTCGGCGTATTCCATGGGGAACACGTCGGCCGACGTGCGCCACTCCTCTTCCGTTAGGGTGAGTGGAGGTGGATGGCCGGCTTCAGACCACGCGCGCGCGATAGAAGACTCCCGCTCGAGCAGTTGCAAATCGAGCGAGCGGACCAACACCAATACATTCAAGTCGGATCGCTTGGCGATGTGTTCGCCCGCCGCCGCCGAGCCGTAGAGCACGACGGCGCGGAGCTCCTGGCCGAACGCCTTCTCGAGCTGCGCCACCAATTCTTCGAGTGTCATCTTTGCCATGTGCGCCTCCCCTCACCAGCTCGAGCCGCCTCCTCCGCCACCGAAACCGCCGCCACCACCAAAACCTCCGAAGCCACCACCGCCGCCAAATCCGCCACCGCCAAATCCGCCGCCACCGAATCCGCCGCGCCCGCCTAACCCGCCCATTCCGAAGAACAGCGGAAGGCACCCCACGCATCCGCGCCCGCGTGCCAGCGACGACGCGATCACGATGAACAACAAGAACAGGAAGAACGCGACCGCCGGCGGGACGCCGCCGTTGTAGCCCGAGCCGGTCCTAACGGGCTGCGGCGGCGCGAGCGTCGTGTCGACGGTGAAGTGGTACTCGTCCGCAAATTTCTGCGCGACTTGATACGTCAGCTGCTCGACGCCCGCGGCGTAGTCGCGTTGCTTGAAGTAGTCGACGGCCGACCGGCACATGTCGCCCGCATCGGCGTCGGTGATGAAACCCTCGGCACCGTAGCCCGTGCCGACGAAACACTCGCCGTGCCCACTCGAGTTGGTTTCCTTCGGCACCACCAGGATGATGACGCCCGTATTGCGCGTCGGATCGCCGGGCTTGCCGAACTTGCCCACCTTCCAGGTGCGTCCGATCTGGAGCGCGACATCGCTCGGCGCCTGCTGGCCGATGTCGGGCAGCGTGACCACGACGATCTCGCCGCCGGACTTGGACCGGACGTCGTCGATGATGCTCTGGACGTGCTGCTGACTCGCCGCGGGGAGGACATTGGCGAAGTCGTTCACGTATCCCGTGGGTGCCGGGAGCTGGAGCGCCTGCCACACCACCAGCGCACCGATCAGCTGCCTCGGGAAAACGCTCGGCCACACCGTTGGTTCTGCCTCCTCCGATGGATGCGGCGCGTCGTTAGGCCTCGGGCTTCGAGGCCGCGATGCGCCGCCGCCGGCGTTATTTGCTGAACACGAACGAGAAGCTGTACGTGCCGCCGCCTTGCGCGGACGACGGGAAGCGCCAGCCCAGGATCTTTTGCTTGATGCACGATTCAGTTTCTGCAGAGCCCGCGCCGGACCACGTGTGGTTCGTGATGTCGACGCCGGTCACGTTGCCGGCACCGGTCAGCGAGACGGCGACGTTGACCGTTCCTGCCAGCGCCGGGTTCACTTTGAGACCGTTTTCCGTGTAGCAGAACTGCAGCTGAGACTGTCGTCCGCGCACGTAGTTGCCGAGGTCGGACACGTTGCGGCCGGGTCCGCCCACCTTCTCGGCGCGAATGACGCTCGGCGGCGCGACGCTCACCGACGAGAATCCCACGCCGCCGCCGCCGCCCACGCCGCCTAACCCACCGCCGCCGGGCGTATTGCCCAGGCCTTCGCCTAACCCGCCGCGCCCCGGCGTCCGCGAGCCCTGGCCGCCCTGGCCGTAGCCGATGACCGCTTTGCCGCTCTGGCCCGGCGTGGAGCCGGCTCCCGAGTTCACGTCCACGCCGCGCAGGACGTTGGACACGTCGCCCACCATGCCGCCGCCCTGTTTCGTGGCCGCGCCGCCGAACGCCGATCCGAACGCCGCCGCGTCGTTCTTCTTCGGTGCCGCGCGTCCGCCGCCGGCGGCGGGACGCGGGGCGGGTGCCGGAG
>DATEHK010000102.1:0-5192 GCA_035279625.1 Gemmatimonadaceae bacterium | reverse complement strand
CCGTGGGCGCGTCGCCGCCCGCGAACGGTCTGACGCCGGCCAGCATCTCATACAAAACCACGCCTAACGACCAGGCATCGGTGGCCGTGCCGATGGGCTCGCCGCGCGTCTGCTCCGGACTCATGTACGCCGCCGTGCCGGGCGTCGCACCCGGCATCGTGATTGCCGTGCCGGTCAACTTCGCGATCCCGAAATCGAGGATCTTGAGCACGCCGTCGTCGGTGGCGATGAGATTGGCCGGCTTCACATCGCGGTGGACGATGCCGCAGTCGTGCGCCTTGGCGAGTCCGCGCGCCGTCTGCAGCGCGACCGACACCGACTCGGTCACGGTGAGCGGTCCGTGCGCCAGCCGCTGCGCGATCGTCTCGCCGTGGTAGTAGGGCATCGCGATGAAAAAACGGCCATCCTGTGTTTCGCCGACTTCGTAGATCGTGCAGATGTTCGGATGGTCGAGTCCCGCCGCTGCCTGCGCTTCCACGCGGAAGCGCTCGCGGGCCGCCGCGTCGTCGAGCAGATACGAGTGCAGGAACTTGAGCGCCACCGTGCGCTCGAGACGCCGGTCCCACGCCTTGTACACGACGCCCATCCCGCCGCCGCCGATCGACTCCTGCAACACGTATTGCGTGCCGGCGATCTCCGCGCCTAACGGAGACGGTGCGTCCTCGCCGCGAACGGACACGAAGTCGAGCGCCGAGCCGTCGAGGACGCCCGGCCGGGCGTGCGCGGCGAGGAGCGACTCCAACTCGCGGCGGAGCGCGCCGTCGGGCGTGTCGATCGCATCGAGCCACGCCGTACGCTCCCCAGGGGAGAGCGCGAGCAGCCGGGTGAATGCATCGCCCGTGCGGCGCCACCACCGGGCCGCTTTGGGGCGCGCATCCCACGGCAGCTTGTCGCCTAACCGGCGGAGGAGGCCCAGGAGCCCCAAGTCGGTCACGGACGGAGCTCCCGGTTGAGCCACGCGCGCGCCAGCGCCCAATCGCGCTTGACGGTGGCCGGCGACAGGTCGAGCGCCGCCGCCGTGTCCTCGATGCTCATGCCGCCGAAGAAGCGGCACTCGACCACGCGCGCCTGGCGCGGATCGATTTCGCCTAACCGGGAGAGGGCCTCGTCCAGCGCCAGCAGCTCGTCCGAGCGTGCGTCGTCCACCACCGGCACGTCGTCGATCGAGACCGTCGCGCGTCCGCCGCCGCGCTTGATCGCCTTGCGCCGCACCGCGCTGTCGATGAGCACGTGCCGCATGGCCTGCGCTGCCACCGCGAGCACGTGGGCGCGGTCGGAGATGCTCAGATGCTCGGTGCCGACCAGGCGCAAATACGCCTCGTGCACGAGTCCGGTGGTCTCGAGCGTGTGCCCGGTCTGCTCGGCGCGCAGGCGATGGTGCGCGATGCGCCGCAGATCGTCGTAGAGGAGCGGCACGAGCGAATCCACCGTGGCACGGCCGCCGGCTCCGGTCGCGGAAGCTCGGGCGTCCGCATTCTTCAGTTCGCGCGTCTCGGGCATTGCCACTCCATCGCGGCGGCGCGTCACGCGACCAACCGCTGAGTCGAGCTCAACAGACGTGGAAAGCTACGTCGCCCTGTACACCGCGCAACCGCACGGGTCGCCGCAGCCCCACTACAAATGTCGGCATGAGCCGTTTTGGTTCGATTGTTCGCTATAGTGGCATGACCTGTCGCGGAGATCCGATATGACCAGCACCCTCACACCCCAGGCACAGCCGGCGGTCCGGAGCCTGGACCCGGCCGCCGTCAGCGCACTGGCTGCCCTGCTGCGCGGCCACGTGTTCACACCCGATACGCCGGGCTATGACCAGGCGCGCACTATCTGGAACGCCATGATCGACAAGCGTCCGGCGGTGATCGCGCGATGCGCGAGCGCGGCCGACGTGCAGCATGCGGTGAAATTCGCGCGCGAGCAGGGGCTCGAGATCGCGGTCAAGGGTGGCGGCCACAATATCGCCGGCAGCGCGCTCGTGGACGGCGGCCTCGTGCTCGACCTCTCGGGCATGAAGTCGGTGCGCGTGGATCCGGCGCGCCGGACGGCGGTGGTGGAGCCGGGGGTGACGTTAGGCGAATTCGACCACGACGTGCAGGCGTTCGGCCTGGCGACGCCGGTCGGCATCAATTCGACCACCGGCATCGCCGGCCTTACGTTAGGCGGCGGGTTCGGCTGGCTTTCGCGCACCTACGGCATGACGGTCGACAACCTGCGCTCGGCCGACGTGGTGACCGTATCCGGCGAGTTCGTACGCGTTAGCGAGCGCGAGAACGCCGATCTGTTCTGGGGACTGCGCGGCGGCGGCGGCAACTTCGGCATCGTGACGGCGTTCGAGTTCGGCCTGCACCCGGTGGGACCGCAGGTCATGGCGGGACTCATCGTCCACCCGTTCGCCGACGCGAACGCGCTGCTGCGGCGGTATCGCGAGGTGTCGCTCGCCGCGCCCAAGGAGCTGTCGGCGTGGGTGGTGATGCGCAAGGCACCGCCCCTGCCCTTCCTGCCGGCCGACGTGCACGGCACGGAGGTCGTGGTGATCGCGGTGCTGTACTCGGGCGACATGCAGGCCGGCGAGCGGGCGATCGCCCCGTTGCGCGCGATCGGCAAACCGATTGCCGACGTAGTGTCGCCGCACCCCTACGCCGGCTTCCAGGCTGCCTTCGACCCGCTGCTGGCGCCGGGCGCGCGCAACTACTGGAAGACGCACGACTTCGCTCCGTTAGGCGACGACGCGTTGGACATTGCGATCGACGCGGCGCGGCATCTGCCGGGCCCGCAGTGCGAGGTGTTCCTGGCGCAGATGGGCGGCGCGGTGCGCGACACCGCGGAAGATGCGACGGCCTACAGCGGGCGGAACGCGGACTGGATCGCGAACGTGCACGCCCGGTGGACCGACGCGGCCGAGGATGAGCAGTGCATCGGATGGGCTCGGCGCTTGTTCAAAGACCTCACACCGCACGCCACGGGGAACGCCTACGTCAACTTCATGACGCAGGACGAGGGCGCACGCGTCGAGGCGGCGTACGGGTCGCACTACGGGCGGTTGGCGGCGCTCAAGAAGAAGTACGATCCGTCGAACGTGCTGAGGACGAACCAGAACATCGTGCCCGCGGCGTGAGGCTAGAGGGACGAGGGAAGCGCTCGCTGTCGCTCGCTTAGGGCAGCGCTGCGCTTGGGGAATCGGCGGCGACGCCGCCTTGGGGAGTGGAAGGACATCAATGTTCTGTGGATGGAGGGTGCCGGATCGCGCGGACTCGCGCATGGCACTTTCGTTGCGCAGGTCATTGATGTTGTTCCGCTCCCTGAGGCGGCGTCGCCGCCGCGTCCCTCAGCGCAGCGCTGCCCTAAGCGAGCGCCAGCGAGCGCTTCCCTCGTCCCCCATACGGCCGTTCCGCATCAGATGCCGGCCCGGATGTTCTGAGACGTTGCCGTCTCGCTGCGATACGCCTACGTTTCACTTCGTCTTCCGCGCCGGAGGCGCATCGTGCCCGCCTGCGTTCGATACATCGTCGCCGACGTCGACGCCGCCATCGAGTTCTATACCCGGCATCTGGGATTCACCGTCCAGATGCACCCGGCTCCCGCGTTCGCCGAGATCGCGCGCGACGAGCTGCACCTCTATCTCACGCAGCCGGGACCGGGCGGCGGCGGAGCGCCCATGCCGTCGGGCGAGCAGCAAGCCCCGGGCGGCTGGAACCGCATCCATCTCCTCGTGCCTAACCTGGACGCCGTGATCGCCACGCTGCGCGCGGCCGGCTGCCGGTTCCGGAACGCGGTGGTCCAGGGCGTGGGCGGCAAGCAGATTCTGCTCGAGGATCCCTCGGGCAATCTCGTCGAGCTGTTCGAGCCCAACACCGCGGCGTATCGCGCGCCGGGCGCCGGCGGCGCCGGCGGCTGGGGCAAGTCGGACTGACGGGGCACATGGCCGCCCGCCGCGCCCACCGCACCAAGCCGATCGATCCGCGCGTCGAGCGCTCGCGCCGCGTGATTCTCCTCGCCGCGCTCGATGAGTTAGGCGAAGCGGGCTACGGCACGTTCGGCATCGAGTCCGTTGCCCAACGCGCCGGCGTCGGGAAGGCCACGATTTACCGGCACTGGCCGCACAAACTCTCGCTCATCGCCGACGCGTTCCGCATGCTGCAGGACGAGGGCGATCCGGAGCTTGCCACCGGCACGCCGCGCGAGAAGCTGGAGCGCGTCGTGCGGCACGTTGCCCAAGTCGCCAAGCAGTCGCCCTTCTCCAAGTGCCTGCCGGCGCTCATCGACGCCGCCGAGCGCGATCCCGCGATGCGCACGTTCCACAGGCGGTTTCAAGCCGAGGCGCGGCGGCCGCTCATCGCGTTGCTCGAGCAGGGCGTGGCATCGGGCGCCTTTCCGCGGCACGTCGACCCGGAGCTCACCGCCTTCGCCCTCCTCGGCGCCGTCTTCTTTTGCCGCCTGATGACGAGCAAGCCGTTCGATCCGGACCGGGCGCCGGAGCTCATCCACGCAGTGTTGGGCACGCGCGCGGCGCGCTAACGTGAGATGCGCAGAACCGCGCGCTGCTGCCCGTGGCGAGATGCGCGTTTTTGTTTTGAAAGAGACTTCCGGGAATTTCGGGATTCGGCGTGACAGTCGACGGGATCGCTCCGCGTGCGTAAGCAAAGGCAGGAGCCGAGTGACTACGCCGTTGAACGCGGACAACGCCGAACACTGCCGGATCGAATCGATCGCTCTGCGGCCTGGCACGCGCATCGGTCGTGACCATCTGGCCGTTTTGTTTTGCAAAAAAGAACACCGCTCATTTCGCCACGAGCAGCCGCGCGCGGTTTCCGCGCCGCCGACCGATCCCTCAGTTTCCTTTTCGTTATCCCTGTGACAGAGCGAGGAAGCCCTCCACGCGGGACGGCGATCAGCTTCGAAGCAGAACTCCTATAGAAGCGCGACATGAGGGCTCACGATGGCGCGCGTGGAGGACTTCCTCGCTCTGGTTCAAATGATAACGAATAGGAAACTGAGGGATCGGTCGGCTGCGCGGAACCGCGCGCGGCTGCTCGTGGCGAGATGAGTGCTCTCGTTTTGTGAAAAACACAAACGGCCAGGTGCAATGACAGACCATCGTCCGAGAGCGCAGCTCGTCAAGGCTGGCGCAGCGTTAGTACTTATGGGTCTCGTCGTACTCGTTTCCATCCAGCGGTGGTACATGCGACGGAATCCAA
>DATEHK010000101.1:0-6562 GCA_035279625.1 Gemmatimonadaceae bacterium | reverse complement strand
ACTCGGCGCGCCGCGACACGCTGCGCTACACGATCCTCAACCCGTTCCGCTTGTATTGGCTCCGCGGCGACGACACCGTGGGCCCCGAACAACGGGAGCTGAGCGTCGAGTCGCACGTCTGGGATGGTCCGCCGGAGCGCCCTCGTGTTACCATCCGGAATCAACTGCTCGACGTCAGCCGCCGGCTCCAGCACCACGTGTTCGCGCTCGAGCCTAACGGACGACTGCGCACCGTCGATGGCGGCGCGCCGCGTGCGTCGCAGTCGAGCGACCTCCTGCTCGGGCTCCCGCCGGCGCCCCTCCGCGCCGGCACCTCGTGGACCGATACCGTGCGCATGGATGGAACCGATCCCGCGGGCGCCGAGCTCTATCAGGTGATCCGGACGTACAATGTTCGCCAGGTGCTCGACACGTTAGGCGCGCGGCACGTCGCGCAGGTCGAGGCGCAGGGCACGATTCACTACCGCTTCGGGTTCCTGGTCGATTCGGAGGCCCACAAGATCGCGTGGCTCGATGTGGCCGGACCGGATACGGAGCAATATCTGTTCGACACCGACGCGGGTCGGCTTCTCGGCCGGCGTTGGACCATGCACCTGGTGGGCCGCGGCGTCCCGCCCGATGCGCCTGATACGGTGCCGGCGGGACTCGAGTCGTTGGAAGTGGTGTCACTGGCCAACACGCCGCTCACGCGATTCCTCCTGGAGCCGCTGCCGGGCGCCGATACGTCGCTCACCTTCACCGTCTCGAACCGCTCGATCATTCTGCTGCACACCACGGCCCGCGGCCGCACACGCATCAGCGCGTCGTTGGCGCGCAACGACGGCCTGGTGGGCGTTGCATCGGTGGATGTGAACGCCTCGAGCATCACCGGCTATCGCGCGACATGGACGGACAGCACCAGCCTGCGCACGCAGGCCGTCACCGTACGCGCCGGCTCGCTGCTTGTCGTTAGGCGCGGCCAGCCGGAAACGTCGGTGGCGATTCCGGCTGGCGCGTCGTGGGGCATCGCCGACTACGCCATGAACGAGCTGTTGACCCCGGTGTTGCTGGCCCTGCCGCGCGACGGCGCCCCGCACCCGATCGCCATCTTCCGGCCGTACACGGCGCACTGGGACACGGGCACGGCCAGGGTCCGCACGCGCGGCGACTTCATCGCCGTGGCCCTCGAGATCGCGGGCGAGCAGAGCCCGGAGACCATGGTGTTCACCAAGGATGGCGACTTCCTGTTCGGCGACAACGCCGACGCCATCGACACGCGCCGCGTCCCGTCCGACGCGAGACGGATCGGGCACCTGCAGGCGGCGCTGGCCGCGGTCGGCCGTTAGGCTCGGTTAGGCGTCAACGACCGCTGCTCGCCGCCGCGCCCAGTGCCGCGGCAATCGCCCGTGCGGCAAGCGGTTCCATCACGCGGTAGCCGGCCAGATTCGGGTGCACGCCGTCCTCGGTGAGATCGCCCCGCAACCCACCGTGCCCGTCGTCCATGGCCGCGTGGTAGTCCACGTACACGAGATGATGGTCGACCGCGTACGCGTGCAGCATCGCATTGAGCGCCACGATCTGCGGCGCGGGCTCGAGACCAGGGCGCCAGCGAAACGACGCGGCCGGGAGCACGGAACTCACCACAACCGCGATTCCGTTAGCCCTCGCCAACTCCGCCATCGACACGATGTTCCCAAAGATCGCGTCCAACGTGGTCGGCCCGGTGTTCTCGGCCAGATCGTTCACGCCGCCGAGAATTACGACGACCGATGGATGCAGGTCGATCACGTCCTGCCGAAACCGGACGAGCATTTGGGGCGTGGTCTGACCACTGATGCCGCGATTCACCCACGGGTGACCGGCAAAGAAGCTGCTGTCCAACGTCATCCAGAGCTCGGTGATCGAGTTCCCCATGAACACGACACGCTGCTCGCCCGGCGCAGGGGCCTCAAGTCGCGCGTTGTCGGCGGCGTAGCGGTGCAGGTCGGCCCAGTCCGTGCGCAGGCGCTCGTCTTCGGTCAATTTCCGGCTCGCGGTTTGGGCGTGGACGGTTGTCGAGACGAGAATTGCGATGATTGCCAACGAGAGTCTCACGCGGCTGTGTCTCATGGTGCGCGGAGGAGCCGGCAGAACTCATCGGCGTTCGTGACCAGCGAGTCGCCGGCGAACGTTAGGCTTGCCAGCGATCGCTGCGCCGCCTCTTGGTGTCCGGCGCCACAGGCATCGGCAATGATCACCGGCACGAGACCAAGATCCGCCGCGTGTCGCGCCGTCGGCTCGATGCCGACTTCCATCGCGATGCCGGCGATCGCGACGGCGGTGATCCCACAATCTCGGAGTGCGATGGCGAGCGGTGTGCCCTCGAACGCCGACATGGTGATTTTGTCGAAGATCGCCTCGTCGGGCGTGGGCGCGAGCTCCGGTACGATTGCGAAACCGGGCGAGTCGCGCAAAAACCACGGCACCACTTTGTCCGGATCGTCCACGCGCTGCCACGCCATGGCCATGCGGTACTGAAATGCGCCCATGAGCGCCGTGGGCAGCGACATGTGTCTGGTGAAGAACGTGCGCATCGATACGGCGCGTGCCGCCGCAAGCACCTGCTGCACTTTTCCTATGATTACGTCCGCATCTTTCAGCTGGCGCGTGATACCGACCTGCATGTCATAGATCACGAGCGCCATGCGGTCGCGGCTGCACACGTCCTCGAGCGTCTGCGGTACATCGATGCCTTTGACGCGTTTCATTGCCTAACCAATGGGTCGCAGGTATGGTGCGGCATGCCACAGACTTTGGGGCGCCGCTCGCGAAGACTAGGGCGCCGAATGGACGAGCGCAACGTGGACAGTCGTTCGAGGCATGGCACGCGCATCGGACGGTGACCAGCTGGGTGCTCTTGTTGTTGAAAAACGGTTCTTCCTGGAATTTCGGGAAAGTGGCGGACGTCACGCGCCTCGGTGTCATGCGCGCCGGTCGAGCGGTATCGGGATGCGGCCTGCGTCGTGCGGCAAGCATCGACACCGCTGTGCTGGTTTCCAACAACAACAAACTGCTCTCACCACAGTGATCGCACTTAGCCTCGCGCCGCCGAGCGATCCTTCCAGTTTCCTTTTCGTTATCCTGTGAACCAGAGCGAGGAAGCCCTCCACGCGGGACCGGCGATCAGCCTCGAGCAGAACTCCGATGGAAGCGCGACATGAGGGCTCACGATGGCGCGCGTGGAGGGCTTCCTCGCTCTGTCACAGGGATAACGAAAAGGAAACTGAAGGATCGCTCGGCTGCGCGGAACTGCGTGTGGCTGCTCGTGGCGAGATGAGCGTTGTTGTTTGTGAAAAACAAAACGGCCAGGTGGGCACCGACCGATGCGCAGGCGAAAAGAACAAGAACACGACGTGCGGTCACGACCTTACTTCGGCCGCTCGGCGCCTGGTGTGGCGCGTCACGAGGGATAGAATTGGGCATGCCAAAGGATTCGCCCGTGATTCCATCCCTCGTCGCACCTGGTTGGCTCGCCCAACGCTTGGGCGCGCCGAACATGCGGGTCGTCGACGCATCGTGGTATCTGCCGAACGATCCGCGTAAGGCCGCCGAAGAGTACGCGGCCGCGCACATTCCGGGCGCGGTGTTCCTCGACCTCGACGCGTCGAGCGATCAGCACACGCCGCTCCCGCACATGCTGCCCAGTGCAACAGAGTTCGCCGAGCGAATGAGCGCACTGGGGCTCTCGGATACGGATGACATCGTGGTGTACGATGGCTCGGGCACCAACTTGAGCGCGCCGCGCGTCTGGTGGATGTTCCGCGTGTTCGGTCATGGCGCGACCGCGGTGCTCGATGGCGGCTTCGGCGCGTGGCGCGCCGCCGGGCTGCCGGTGGAGTCGGGTATCGGTACACCGGCGCGCGGAACACTCATTGCGCGCCTCGACGCGTCCCGTGTGCGCGACCTGGCCGCCATGCGCGCGAACGTCGACACGGCGCGCGAGCAGGTGATCGACGCGCGATCCGTCGGCCGCTTCGCCGCCACGGCGCCGGAGCCGCGACCCGGACTCCGTGGCGGACACATTCCGGGCAGCGCAAACGTGCCGTACACCGACGTCGTCGCGCCTAACGGAACGGTGCGGCCGCCCGACGAGCTGCGCCGCGTCTTCGCCGCCGCGGGCGCCGATCTCTCGCGTCCCATCGTGGTCTCGTGCGGATCCGGCACCACCGCGTGCAGCCTCGCACTGGCGCTCGACCTTCTGGGCGTGGCAAATGTATCGGTGTACGATGGAAGTTGGACCGAATGGGGCGGGCGACCGGATACGCCCGTAGAGACGGGACCGCCCAAGGACGTTTCGACCTGAATTCGTCCCGGTTTTCGCGCCGTTGACCGGCGGAGTCGACTGTAGGAAGCAGATCCTGACGGAACACGCAGTCGCCTAACGTACGCGGCGCGACCGTCGGCATCGCCGGCTACTGGCTGGGCGGCCGTCCGGCGTTCTACAACGCTCATCATGGGTGGGTCCCATCGGACACGCCGGTCCACGACCCCGTGGAAGCGGAACACCACTGGCGTACGCTGCTCGACCTGTTCGCGACCACACTTGCCTAACGCCGCGGGCTACTTCGCTCTCGTCGAGGGGAATGAGGTGGTGTAGCGCAGTGCGATGACGCGCTTGATGATCTCGAAGTCGCGCGCGTTGGCTGTGATCAAGGTGGCGCCGCGCTCGCGGCACGTGGCCGCTATGAGGAGGTCGTTCTGGAACGATGCGCGAGCGAGACTGGCGGCGTACTGCTTGCCCGCCTGCAACCGCCGCCGCGCCTCGGCGGCGATGCGCCAGGTGGCCTCGCCAGGGAGGAGCACGCGTTCGCGCGTGCGGAAGGGACGGACGAGCCAGCGCTCCCACGCGGCCGCGTGGGCGGCGTTGCGAGCGCCGACGGTGACTTCGTAGACCACGACGGCGCTGATCCACAGCTGCTTGACCGCGCTCCGCTGAAACTGCGCGAGCGCCTCACCGAAGCCGGCATCGGTGAGGCCCCGAATGTAGAGATTGGTGTCGAGCAGGAACACGGCTGCGGCGTGGCTGCCTAACGGATAGGCCGTCTGGCGCCGGCGGCGAACCCGCCGAAGTCGAGCGCATCGGCGGCGTCGAACACGTCCCGGAACCCCCCGCCGCCGAACAACGCCTCGGCGCCAACGCCAAGCTCGCGTTCGAATGCGAGTACGTCCAACGCGATGTCCATGGCGCCAATGATGGCATCACGCTCCGTTTTGGCGCCGAGTGCCGCTCGTAGCTGGTCGAGGCGGCGCTGGTCGAGGTCGAAATTCTTACGGCGAATCGCGAGGGTGGGCTCGTTGACGCGAGCCGGCCTGCCCGCCGGTGCCTCGTACGCTTTCGCGCTCCGCCTGGCGCGCGATTCGGTGGTGGGTTTCTTACGCCCGCCCATGATCCGACCTCCGGGCATGTATATAATGTTGTACAGTTCTATACAACCTACATAGAGTGGGCTCTTTCGGCAAGATCGCGGCACGTGTCTGACCCGCGCACGGATAGGGGCGCCGCGCGGCGGCTGCCCGGCACATCGCTCGCCTTTTGCAGCGCCACGTGACTAACTTCAAGCACCTGCCCCACGCCGACTGCCACGCCAGTGCCCCCGCCCAACGAAGGTCCAGCGAGCGTTTCGCGCACGCTGTCCAAATCCGACTTCCTGCTCGCGCGCGACTGCGCGGCGAAACTCTACTTTCGCGAGAATGGATATCCCGATAAGCGGGATGGCAACGCCTACCTGAGGCTGCTCGCCGAGGGTGGGTACATGGTCGAGGCCCTCGCCAAGGCGCGCTATCCGGATGGCGTGCCGCTCGACCACGGCGGCGACCTAACGACCGACTTCGCGCGCACCATGGAGGCGCTCGAGGCATCCGACGTCACGCTGTTCGACGCGACGCTGCTGGTGGGCCGACGTCAGGCGCGCATCGACATCCTCGTCAAGCGCGGCAATGTGCTGCGGATCATCGAGGTCAAGGCGAAGTCGTTCGACGGCGCTGCCCACGCGCGACAACTCGCGCAGGGGCAATCCGGCGCATTCCGCGGCTCACGGCGCCCGTATCGGATCCTGGCCGACTGGGACAAGGCACTCGCCGACGCGACGTATCAGGTCGTGCTGCTCGAGCTGTGCATGCCGGGCCGCTCGATCCAGCCGGCGTTAGGACTCGTCGACACGAGCAAATCGGCCGGCCTCGACGACGTCCTGTCCTGGACGGCGATCAGCCTCGAATCAGAACTCCAATGGAAGCGCGACATGAGGGCTCACGATGGCGCGCGTGGAGGGCTTCCTCGCTCTGTCGCAAGGATAACGAAAAGGAAACCGAATGATTGCTCGGCTGCGCAAAGCTGAGCGCGATCACTGTGGTGAGAGTGGTTTGTTTTTCAAAGAAACGGTTCTTCCGGGAATTTCGGGAAAGGGGCGGACGTCACGCGCCTCGGTGTCGTGCGCGCCGGTCGAGCGGTATCGGGATGCGACCTGCGTCGTGCGGCAAGCATGGACACCGCTGTGCTGTTTTCCAACAACAACAAACTGCTCTCACCACAGTGATCGCACTCAGC
>DATEHK010000100.1:0-11131 GCA_035279625.1 Gemmatimonadaceae bacterium | reverse complement strand
CACGCGTACGCGCAGCGGTCGTGGAAGCGGCAGCCGGCCGGCCACTGCGCGGGCGACGGCACCGTACCCGGAATGACCGTCAGCCGTTCGCGCTTGTCGCCTAACCGTGGCATCGCGCTCAACAGGCCTTCGGTGTACGGGTGGTGCGCCGCGTCGAACAGCGTCCGCACCGGCGCCTCCTCGACGATCTGCCCGGCGTACATCACCAGCACGCGCGTGGCCGATTCGGCGATCACGCCCAGATCGTGCGTGATGAGCAGGATCGACATCCCCACCCGCGTTTGGAGCTCGGCCAGGAGCTCGAGAATCTGCGCCTGGATCGTCACGTCGAGCGCTGTGGTCGGCTCGTCGGCGATGAGCAGCGCCGGGTGCATCATGAGCGCCATCGCGATCATCGCGCGCTGTCGCAATCCACCGGAGAGTTGGTGCGGATATTCGCGTGCGCGGTCGGCCGGCGCGGGGACGCCGACCTGTTGGAGCATGTCCACCGCGCGATCCCATGCCTCACGACGCGAGGCGTTGCTGTGCACGCGCGCGACCTCGGCGATCTGGTCGCCTATGGTGAACACGGGATTGAGCGACGTCATCGGCTCCTGAAAGATCATCGAGATCCGATTGCCGCGAATCGCGCGAATGTCGCGATCGTCGAGCGACAACAGCTCGCGTCCCTCGAACTCGATGCGGCTGCCGGGCTCGATGCGTCCGGGGCGCTCGATAAGCCTCAAGATCGAGAGCGACGTCACCGACTTACCGCATCCCGATTCGCCGACCAGCCCAACGGTCTCGTGCGGCATCACGTCGAACGACACGCCGTCCACCGCCCGGGCCACACTGCGCCCGCCGGTGTGAAACCAGGTGGACAGATCGCGGATGGAGAGGAGAGGCTGGGACGCGGAGGAAGTGCTCGTCATCACCCGTCAACCTGACGGGGGTCGAGCGCGTCGCGCAAGCCATCCCCAAGAAGATTGAATGCCATCACCGTTACGACGATCGCCAAGCCCGGAAACGTGGAGATCCACCACAAGGATGCGATGTCGTCGGCCCCATCCAGGATCATGTTGCCCCAGCTCGCCGATGGCGGCCGCACGCCGACGCCCAGGTACGACAGACCCGCCTCGACGATCAGCACGTTGGCGATGCCGAGTGTGATGGAGACGATGATCGGAGACAGGACGTTGGGCAGGATGTGGCGCCACAGGATTTCGCGATCGCTCGCGCCCAACGCTCGTGCCGCGACCACCATGTCCCGCTCGCGGAGCGACAGCACTTGCGCGCGGACGACGCGGCTCACGCCGAACCATCCGGTGAGGCCTAACAGAAGCACGAGCACGGGCAGCGGCACCGGCGCCCAGAGGGCGAGCACCGCGATCAACAGCAGAATGCGCGGGACCGACAAGCCGGCATCGATGAGCCGCATCATGATCGCGTCGATGTGTCCGCCCACGTATCCGGCGATCGCGCCGTACGCGGTGCCGACGGATGCGGAGACGACGATGGCCAGCAGCGCGACGCTGAGCGACACGCGCGCGCCATACAGCGCCCGGCTGAACACATCGCGGCTCGCGAAGTCGGTGCCGAACGGGTGTGCGAACGACGGCGGCAGGTTCTTGAGGCGGACGATGTCCGGTTGCGCGATGGGCGAATACGGCGCGAGCCACGGCGCGAGTGCGGCGATCATCAGGAGCGCGACGATCACGCACAGGGCGGCGAAGGCGGCGTGATTGTCGCGCAGTCGCGTGAGTGCCAAGCGCCACGGCGAGCCGCCGTCGCCATCGCCGGCGCGGGCGATGGCGCCGCAGACGATCGTGGTGAGCACAGCCGCGGCAATCCAGGCGAGCGTATGCACGTCACTCGAGCCTGACGCGGGGGTCGACCACCGCGTAGAGCGCGTCGGCCAGAAAGCTGCCGCCGATCACGAGCACGCTGGCGATGACGACGGCGGCGCAGAGGAGCGGATAGTCGCGCGTGCCGATCGCTTCCACGGTGAGCAGGCCCATCCCGGGCCACGAAAACACCTTTTCGACGAACACCGATCCGCCTAACAACACGGGCAGCGCCAACCCGAACAAGGTAATCACCGGCAACAGCGCGTTGCGCAGCACGTGGTGCAGCAATACGCCGCGCTCGCTCAGGCCTTTGGCGCGCGCGGTGAGGACGAAGTCTTCGCCGGCTGCGTCGAGCAGCGCGGCGCGTTGAAAGCGCGCGATGGCGGCGGCACTCAAGAGCGCGAGCGTGCATGATGGCAGCACGAGGTGCCACAGACGGTCGCCCACGCGCTGCCAGAACCCGTAGTACGGATACATGACCGGGTCGAACATGCCCGTCACGGGGAACACGTGCCAGACGAACGCGAACAGGAACAACAGCATGAGCGCGAGCCAGAAGTCGGGCATCGAATAGAAGAACAGCGAGCCGAGTCCCAAGCCCCAGTCGAGCGGGTGCCCGCGATGTCGCGCCTGGATCAGGCCTAACGCAATGCCGGTCGCGAACGACAACAGCAACGCGACGCCCATGAGCAACAACGTGTTGGGCAGCGCCGAGGCGATGACGCTGCTCACGGGGCGCCGGTGGGGAAAGGAGAAGCCGAAGTCGCCGTGCGCCATCATGACCAACCATCGTCCGTACTGGACCGTCATCGGTTGGTCGAGGCCGTACTCGTGCCGGTAGTGCGTGCGAACGCCCGGCGGGGTGAGCGGACTGTCGAGCGATGCGGCGATAGGATCGCCCGGTGCCACGTGGAGCAGAAAGAACGTCGCGGTTGCGACCAGCCAGACGATCAGCGCACCGTGGATGGCGCGGCGCAGAAGCAGCCGGGCCACGTCAGCGTTGGGCGCGCGCGCCGCGCCGCGGGACGCGACTCATCGCGCCCCGCGACGGGCTAACGTTGGACTTGGGCGAGCCGGATCTGGTCGCGGGCGATGCGCTCGTCGGATGGGATGTACCATTGCGAGATGTTAGCGAACCACTCGTCGGCGCGCATGTCCACCGGATGGATGCGCTTCTGCACCGCGGCCACGGTCGACGGTTCCCAGAGCCAGATCGCCGGCGCGTCCTCGTTCAACATGCTGTATGCCCGGAAATAGTACGCACGCGCGCGCTTCGGGTCGAACTGGGCAATGGCGGTGTCGACCAACGCGTCGAAGTTCGGGTTCTCGTACGAGCCCGCATTGCCGCCATCCTTGGCCTTGGCCGCATCGATGCCCCAACTCTGCAGGATGGAGCTCGGGTTGCCATCCGATTGCATGGCTTCGATCACGGTTTGGAACTGCCGCGACTCGTTGCGCTGCCGGACCGTGCCGATGTCGGCCGATTCGATGTCCGCCTGCACGCCCACTTCGTGGAACATCGACTGGAGGATGACGGCCGTCTGCATCCTGAGCGCGCTGGACGTGGGCACGAGCATGCTGAATCGCAGCGCCCGGCCATTCCTGGTCCGGATGCCATCGGGGCCGGGATGCCAGCCCAACGAATCGAGCAGGCGGCGGGCGTGGTCGGGGCTCGCCGGCAGCTCGGCGACGGTGCTGTCGAAGTACGGGAGCGCGCGCGTGTACGGCCCGTACGCCACCGTGCCTAACGAATCGAGCACGCTCGACGTGACGCGGCGCCGGTCGATGGCCATCGTGAGGGCGCGCCGGAGCGAGCGGTCGCTGAACAGCGCGTTGGGCTTGGACTGGTCGTTCGGGTCGCGCTCGTTGAACAGCAGGTAGCCGTACGCCATCGACGGGTAAGGCACGAGCTTCACGTTAGGCGCACGCGCGACGCGCGGGATGTCGGGGGGGTAGACGAACTCCAGGAAGTCGGCGTCGCCCGACATGAGGCGCACTACGCTGGCGTTGTACTCGGGCGCGATGCTCCAGATGAGCCGCTGGATCCGCGCGCGTCCGCGATGATACGAGGAATCGGCCTGGAGCTCGATCGACTGGCGCGGCACCCAGCTCACGAACCGGTACGGTCCGCTGCCGATGGGATGTCTCGAGAACGGCGACGACTGCAGCTGCGCCGGATCGGTGCCGGCCAACGCGTGGCGCGGCAGAATCCGCATCTGATACGCCGCGTCGTAGAACTGGCCCGGATAGCGTTTCTTGAACCAGAACACCGCGATCGACGAATCCGGCGTGCTCACAGAGTCGATGTTGGCGAGGAGCGGGGCGACGAACGATGCCGTCTTCGGATTCTTGTACAGCTCGAGCGTGTACTTGACGTCGCTCGCCCGAACCGGGACGCCGTCGTGCCACCGCGCAGTGGAGTCGATGTGGAAGGCGATCGTGAGCGAGTCTTTGCCCCAGGTCCACGAATCGGCCAGCTCGCCGCTCCAGCCCTGATCGCCTATGGGGTCGAGGGTGGCGCCGGGGCGCGCCAGGTTCTCGAATACGAGTCCGTCCACCTCGAAGCTGGTCGAGTTCACCGTGATCGGCGGCAGCAGCGCATCGGCATCGATGCCGACGGCGATCACCATGGTGCCGCCGTATGTGTCCCCGGCCGTTCGTGCGTGGTCGCCTGGTTGGCAGGCGATCGCAGCGAGCAGCGGAAGCAAGGACGACGCAACGAGTGGGGTTCGCATGAGCAGAAATCGCGAAAAGGGGAGGTGCGAGAGTGGCGACCCTGACCCGGCCGCCGCACCGTGAAGACGATCAAGTCTCGGGAGATGGTTCGCTCAGTCCTCCTTTCGCTGCGATTGCATTGCCGCGGCGGCCCCAGCCGTAAGAATGGACGACCGCGATCGGGCCAACAATGGGTGTGGGAGGCCGGTGAGGCAAGGAACTGCGAGTCGAAACTTGACTTAGCGGGGCGTCCGCACCTGGCGAGCTCCTGAGAACCCTTGGTCGAACAAGCTCAGATGCCTGCATCGACGATGGAATTTCGCCAGCCGGGATGGCAGATTTCAGTGCTGCGAAGCGGGTCGGCGTCGACCCGCGTCACGCTTCTCGCTCACCGACTTGGACCGAGCGCCCAGGGCGCCAAAGGGTTTCATGACCACCACGATTGCACCGGTGTCGCTGACTGATGCCGACAGTTTCATTCCCCGCCACGTCGGACCGAGCGACGCGGACGTGCGCGCGATGCTCGACGTTCTGGGCTACGACGCGCTCGACGACCTCATGGATGCGACGGTGCCGGACGCGATCCGGCTGCGCCGTCCGTTAGCGTTAGGCGAGGGGAAGAGCGAGACGGCGGCGCTGCGCGGGTTCCGCGCCGTGGCCTCGCGCAATCAGGTCTTCCGGTCGTTCATCGGACTCGGCTACTACAGCTGCCTCGTGCCGCCGGTGATCCAGCGCAACATCCTCGAGAACCCGGCGTGGTACACGGCGTACACGCCGTACCAGGCGGAGGTGGCGCAGGGTCGTCTCGAGGCGCTGCTCAACTATCAAACGATGATCATCGATCTCACGGGCCTGCCGATCGCCAACGCGTCGCTGCTCGACGAGGCGACGGCGGCGGCCGAAGCGATGATGATGTCGCACGCGGTGAAAGGGGGCGGCGGCAAGAACACGTACTTCGTGTCGCGCGACTGCTTCCCGCAAACGATCGACGTGGTGCGGACGCGCGCCAAGGCCCGCGGCATCACGGTGGTGGTAGGCGACCACAGGACGGCTACGTTAGGCACGGACGTGTGCGGGGCGCTGGTGCAGTATCCGACGGCCGACGGCGCGGTGGCCGACTACCACGCCTTCGCCGAGCGCGTGCACGCGGCGGGCGGTCTGCTCACGGTGGCGGCGGATCCACTCTCGCTCACGCTGCTGATTCCGCCCGGCGAGTGGGGCGCGGACGTGGCGGTGGGGTGCACGCAGCGGTTCGGCGTTCCGTTAGGCTTTGGCGGACCGCATGCGGCGTACTTCGCCACGCGCGACGAGTTCAAGCGCCAGATTCCGGGCCGCATCATCGGCGTGTCGCGCGACGCCGAAGGCCGGCCGGCGCTCCGCATGGCGCTGCAGACGCGCGAGCAGCACATCCGGCGCGAGAAGGCGACGAGCAACGTGTGCACGGCGCAGGTGCTGCTGGCGGTGATGGCGAGCATGTACGCGGTGTGGCACGGGCCCACGGGACTCGAGCGGATCGCGGCGCGCGCCCACCGCTTCGCCGAGACGGTGGCCGAAGGGCTGCGGCGCCTGGGCTACGGCATCCGGCACGACGTGTTCTTCGACACGGTGTGCGTCGAGTTAGGCGAACGCCGCCTCACCGACGTGCTCCGCGATGCGCGCGCCAAGCAGCTCAACATGCGCGTGATCGACGAACACACGATGGGCATTGCGATCGGCGAGAGCACGCTGCTGGAGGACGTGGACGACCTGTTCCAGGTATTCAACCGCGGCGCGCGCCCCGACTTCACCGCTGCCCAGGTGGCCGAGAGCGTCGACGACCGCTTCGACGAGCGCTTCGCGCGCACGAGCGCGTACCTCACGCATCCGGTGTTCAACAAGTACCACTCCGAAACCGAGATGCTGCGCTACATGCGCAAGCTCGAGTCGCGCGACCTGTCGCTCACGCACTCGATGATTCCGTTAGGCTCGTGCACCATGAAGCTCAACGCGACGGCCGAGATGCTGCCCATCTCGTGGCGCGAGATCAACCGCCTGCACCCGTTCGCGCCGCGCGAACAGACCGACGGCTATTCGGTGTTGTTCGAACGCCTCGAGGGCGCGTTGGCGGAGATCACCGGCTTCCCCGCGGTGTCGCTCCAGCCTAACGCAGGATCGCAGGGCGAATACGCGGGTCTGCTGGTGATTCGCGCATACCACGAGTCGCGCGGCGACGGCCACCGCGACGTGTGTCTCATCCCGCAGTCGGCCCACGGCACCAACCCGGCGAGCGCGGTGATGGCGGGCATGTCGGTGGTGGTCGTGCGCACGGACGAGCGCGGCAACATCGATCTCGACGATTTGCGCGAGAAGGCCGCGGCCAACGCGTCGCGCCTGGCGGCGCTCATGGTGACGTATCCGTCCACCCACGGCGTCTTCGAGGAAGGCATCCGCGAGCTGTGTCAGATCGTGCACGCCAACGGCGGCCAGGTCTACATGGACGGCGCGAACATGAACGCGATGGTGGGCCTCTGCCGTCCCGCCGACATCGGCGCCGACGTGTGCCACCTCAATCTGCACAAGACGTTCTGCATCCCGCACGGCGGCGGCGGTCCGGGGATGGGACCGATCGCCTGCGCGGAGCACCTCGCGCCCTTCCTGCCCGGCCATCCGTTAGTCCACGTGGGCGGCACGGACGCCATCGGCCCGGTGTCGGCGGCGCCGTGGGGCAGCGCGAGCATTCTGCCCATCTCGTACATGTACATCGAGCTCATGGGCGGCGAAGGCCTAACGCGTGCATCCAAAGTCGCGATCTTGAACGCGAACTACATGGCCAAACGACTCGACGCGCACTATCCGGTGCTCTATCGCGGCGTGCACGGCACCGTGGCGCACGAGTGCATCATCGACCCGCGCGCGTTCAAGCAGAGCGCGGGCGTCGAAGTGGAGGACATCGCCAAGCGCCTCATGGATTATGGCTTCCATGCGCCCACGGTGTCCTTCCCCGTCGCCGGCACGCTCATGATCGAGCCAACCGAGAGCGAATCGAAGGAAGAGCTGGACCGCTTCTGCGATGCGCTCATCTCGATTCGCGAGGAGATCCGCGAGATCGAAGAGGGCCGCGCCGACAAGTTGGACAATCCGCTCAAGAACGCGCCGCACACCCTCGAACGCGTGCTCTCGTCCGACTGGTCGCGGCCGTACACGCGCGAGCAGGCTGCGTTCCCCGCGCCGTGGACACGCGAGTGGAAGTTTTGGCCGGCGGTTGGACGGGTGGAGAGTGCGTTTGGAGACCGCAATCTCGTGTGCGCCTGCCCGCCGATCGACGAATATGAGGAGCATGGAAGCGCGCGCTAGCGCGCTTCGGGAAGCGCTGCGCTTAGGGAAAAGGGAAGCGGCGGCGACGCCGCGTTAGGCGAGGAAGAACATCAGTTGTAAGCGGGTGTGAAGTATCGTGCTGCGCCACCTACTCTGGCGGATACTTGATGTTGTTCCACCTCCAAGGCGGCGTCGCCGTCGATTCCCGTTCCCTAAGGGCAGCGTTTCCCTAAGTGAAGTGCTTCCCCGTCGTCAGCGCTTCCCCCAGCGACTCTCACTCTCCGATGTGTTTCCTGTATTCGTCGGGGCCCAGCAACTGGTCCTGCTCGGCGGCGTCCTTCACGCGAAGACGAATCATCCATCCCTCGCCGTAAGGATCCGTGTTCACCAACGCCGGCTCCTTGTCGAGCCGCGGGTTCACTGCCGCCACTGTACCGGCGAGCGGCGAGAACAACTCCGAAACGGCTTTCACCGCCTCGATCGTGCCGAACACGTCCATGCGGCCGAACGATTCGCCTACCTTCGGCAACTCGACGTACACCACGTCGCCCAACTCACCTTGTGCGTAGTCGGTGATCCCGATTTGCACGACGTCGGCTTCAAGACGCTTGACGAATTCGTGCTCTTCGGTGTAGAGCAGGTCGCTTGGAATGTTCGACACGGCTGGCGCTGCGCTGCGCGGGTGAGGTCGCGCGAAGTCTACCGGCGAGGCAAGAAGGCGTCAAGCAAACGAACCACCGCATCACGTCGATGCGGACGCCGTCGCGTTTGCGTCGCGCCCGATTGCCTCCCACACCTCTCGCACACGCTCGGCGAGCTGCTCCAGCGTGCCCGCGTTCTCGATGACGAAGTCGGCGCGCGCCCGCTTGAGCTCCGCCGGCATCTGCGCGGCAATCATTTGGACCGCCTCTTCCTGCGACAATCCGCGATCGCGCATAAGACGCTCGAGGCGAATCGGACGCGGGGCGTCGACGAGCACGATGCGCGTGAACGCATCGGCCAAACGGCGCTCGAACAACAGCGGGATGTCGCAGACCACCACGCGATCGCCGCGTGCGGCGGCGGCGTCGATTTCTTCATCGCGCAGGCGCCCGACTTCGGGGTGCACGATGACGTTGAGCGCCTCGAGCTCATCGGGACGGTCGAATACCACGTGGCGCAAGGCCCCGCGATCGAGCGATCCGTCAGGCGCCAGCACGCCTGTGCCCCATCGCGACACGATGGCTTTGAGCGCCGGCGTGCCGGGTTCCACCGCGCGCCGCGCGAGCAGGTCGGCATCGATGATCGTGGCGCCTCGCGCCGCGAACATTTTGGCCACCGAAGACTTGCCGCTCGCAATGTTGCCGGTAAGGCCGACGAGCATCATCGACGCACCCGCACTCTGCGCGCACGTCGCGTTGCCTGTATGCGATTGCCAAGCGGCGCGGGGAGACACGATGCAGTCGGTACGGCACAGCGCACACCCGCACCCGCATTTCCGCCGGCGTCGACGGGCACCGCGATCACGGTCGACGTCGTGAACGGCGTTGGGCGTTTGCACGCGAAGCGGTTGGTCGTAAAATCCGGCGGCGCCGCACCGCCGCACGTGAAGAGGAGCGACGAATTCCCTGTCGAGCTGTCGAGGAACACCAACTCCACACTGTCGATGGCCGGCGTCACGTTCACGACCACCGAATCCGCCGTGGTGTCGATGCTCAAGGTGTCGATCACGATCGCGCCGATCGTCGGCAGCGCCGGGATCGTGTCCAATGCACTCGAATTGAACTTGGAATCCGACAAGAACACCTGGATCGAATTCGCGCCGACGAAGTCCGTTTGCAACGCGTAAAAGATTCCATTGATCGTCGCGAGCGGCGGGAAAAATGAGTACGGCGTCCCGATGTCCAGGTTCCCGTTCACGATGTCGATGGCTTGCAGCGACGTGATGTCGCCATCCGGGTCGTTGCCCGTGAGTGTGTAGCGAATGAGAGCGGGCTCGACCACGCGTGCCGTGTCGAGCGTCGTGATCACGGGCGGGCTGTTGCCGGCCGTGAGGACGACAGGATGCGTTTGCACGACCTGACCCGGCCTCACGATCATACTGCCCGTGAACTGCTGGTCTTGGACCACGCCTTTGTTCAACAGCGAAATCGTGGCTTCGATCAAGCAGTACGGCCCCAGATCGTCCGGCGCGAAGCGGCCGAGGCATGAGGCAAGGTCGAATTGCACCGTGAGGTCCTGTGTTCCGGACGTGACGGGGAACGTGCCGTTGAACAGTGAATCGACCACGCCTTGGGTGTCCGGGACGAACGACGCGATGGCAACCTGGATCTGCTCGCCCGGCGTCCCGTTCTGAAAATGAATGCGCAGCGCCACGCTGCCGGCGTGTGGACCAACGGGCGAGTCCTTCATGCATGCCGACCCGAACAGGGCGGCAGCGATCAACAGCGTGGATCGAGCGATGCGATTCATGTCGAGCGTGTGTTTGGACATAGGGCCGTGACGGCGGCCAAGGTAGGGGACGCTCGGGCGCGCTGTCAACCAGCCGCTGCGGTAGTGCGGTCGGGTGTCGGTTAGCACCGCGGGCTAGAGCAGCGGCACCTGATCTTCGTCGCGCCGCGGTACCTGATGACAATGACGACACCGCGCTTCGTACGATTCGCGCCCGCCGACCATGATGGTCGGAGAATCGTAGCGCGCCGGTCTGCCGCCCAGGAGACGTTGGTTGCGGCTCGCCGGTCCGCCGCACACCACGCAGATCGCGTGCAGCTTGTCGACCATCTCGGCCACCGCCATGAGCTGCGGCAGGGCGCCGAACGGCTCGCCGCGGAAATCCGTGTCGGTGCCGGCGACGATCACGCGAATGCCTTGATGGGCGAGCGACGTCGCAAGATCGACGATGCCTGCGTCGAGGAACTGCGCTTCATCGATCGCGACGACGTCGGCGAGGGAATTGATTTGCTGCGCGATCTGCAGCGATGAGTCGACGGGCGTAGCCTCGACTGTGCGTCCGTCGTGGCTGGCAATCGACAAGACGCCGTGATAGCGATCGTCGAGGTGCGACTTGAACACCTGCACTTTTTTCTTCGCGATGATGGCGCGGCGCACGCGGCGAATGAGCTCTTCGCTCTTGCCGCTGAACATCACGCCCGCGATGACCTCGATCCAGCCGGTGCGCGCGGGTCCGCCGAAGGCGCTCTGGTCGTTCACGCGTCGCGGGGACGTGACGGTCCGCGATCGCGCGCGGGCGGCCGGCGGCCAACCGGGCCGCGTCCCTGCCCAACGCGGTCGCCGCGGCCACCTCGCGCTCCGGCGTC
>DATEHK010000099.1:0-12673 GCA_035279625.1 Gemmatimonadaceae bacterium | reverse complement strand
CGGCGCGCACGCCGACCCCCACCGCATCCTCGGCGCGCACGCCGCGAGCCGCCGCGCCGAGCGCGGCGCGGTGATTCGCGCGTTCCATCCCGATGCCAGCGCGGTCCAGGCCCTGCTCGGCGACGGGCGCGCCGTGGCGCTCGATCCCGTTGGGCACGGCCTGTTCGAGGCGTTCGTTCAGAACGCGGCGGTGCCGCTCGCCTACCGCCTGCGATTCCGGTTCGCCGGCGGCGGGACCTGGGACCGCGGCGACCCGTACCGGTTCCTGCCGACGTTAGGCGAAATGGACCTCCACCTGTTCAACGAGGGCACGCACCTCCGTCTCTGGGATGTCTTCGGCGCCCACGTTCGCGAGATCGACGGCGAACGCGGCACGTCGTTCGCCGTCTGGGCGCCCACCGCACGACGCGTCAGCGTCGTCGGCGACTTCAACGGCTGGGACGGCAGGCTCCTGCCCATGCGATCGATGGGCGCGTCCGGCGTGTTCGAATTGTTCGTCCCCGGTGTCGAGCCCGGCGCGTTCTACAAGTTCGAGATCCTCACCGCGGACGGAGCGCTCCGCGTGAAAAGCGATCCGCTCGCGTTCGCGATGGAGCTGCCGCCCGGTACGGCGTCGCGCGTCGCCGAGTCGCGCCACCGTTGGGCGGACGACGCGTGGATCGCGGCGCGCGCCGCGACCGACCCGGCGCGCGGTCCGATGGCCATCTACGAAGTTCACTTGGGATCGTGGATGCGCGGCGACGACGGGCAGCGCGTCCTGACGTACCGCGAAATCGCGCCGGCGCTCGCCGAGCACGTGCGCACGCTGGGCTTCACGCACGTCGAGCTGCTGCCCATCGCCGAGCATCCGTTCACGGGCAGCTGGGGCTATCAGGTCACCGGATACTTCGCGCCCACCGCCCGCTACGGATCGCCCGATGATTTCCGTGCGTTCGTCGACACGCTGCACGCGGCCGGCGTGGGTGTGCTGCTCGACTGGGTGCCCGCGCACTTTCCGCGCGACGATTTCGCGCTGCGCCGCTTCGACGGCACCGCGCTCTACGAGCACGACGATCCCCGGTTAGGCGAACACCCGGACTGGGGCACGCTCATCTTCAACTACGCGCGCAACGAGGTGCGGAATTTCCTCGTTGCCAACGCGCTGTACTGGCTGGAGGAGTTCCACATCGACGGCCTGCGCGTAGACGCCGTCGCGTCGATGCTCTACCTCGATTACAGCCGCCGGCCCGGCGAATGGCTTCGCAACAAGTTCGGCGGTCGCGAGAATCTCGACGCGATCGAGTTCCTCAAGACTACGAATCGCGTCGTGCACGAGCGGCACCCGGGTTGTATCACGGTGGCCGAAGAATCCACGGCGTGGCCCGGCGTCACCAAGCCGGTGGAGCAGGGCGGACTCGGCTTCTCGTTCAAGTGGAACATGGGATGGATGCACGACACGCTCGGCTACTTTGCGCGCGATCCGATGTACCGGTCGTGGCATCAGAACGACATCACGTTCGCGATGATCTACGAGTACAGCGAGCGCTTCATCATGCCGCTGTCGCACGATGAGGTGGTCCACCTCAAGCGCTCCCTGCTCGGCAAGATGCCTAACGCAGAGGACCCGTGGCGGCAGATCGCCAATTTGCGGCTGTTGCTCGCGTATCTGTACACGCGGCCCGGCAAGAAGCTGCTGTTCATGGGGACGGAGCTCGCCCCGCCCGGCGAATGGAATCACGACGTGAGCCTGCCGTGGCACCTCGCGAACGAGCCGTCGCGCGCGTCGTTCCTCGCGTTCGTCCAGGATCTGGGCCGACTGTACCGCGACCATGCCGCGCTGTGGCGCGACGACTATGACCCGCACGGTTTTCAGTGGATCGACGTCGCCGACGCCGCGAACTCGGTGGTGTCGTACGTGCGCCGAGCGGGCGATGAGCATCTCGTGGTGGTGCTCAACATGACGCCCGTTCCGCGGGAGCAGTATCGCATCGGCGCGCCGGAGGCCGGCGCGTACGTCGAACTGTTGTCCAGCGACGCCCAACGCTACGGCGGGAGCGCGGTCCGCACGCCCCAGCGCATCGAGACCGACCCGTTGCCGCTCCACGGCTTCGAGCAGTCCATGTCGCTCGTGCTGCCACCGTTAGGCGCGCTCGTGTTGCGGCCGGCGCCGCGCGCCGGCTGACCCCGCGCATCGTGTCGTTGCTCCACGCGCTCGCATCGCGGCTCGGCATCCTGGACCAGTACGTGGACCAGACCGGCCGGGAGACGCGGCTCACGTCGGATGCGACGCGCATCGCGCTCTTGAGCGCGATGGGCGTCGACGCGTCGACCGAGGCGCAGATCCGCCACGCGCTGCTCGCGCTCGACGAGCGCGAGCAGCGCGAGATCATGCCGCCGGTGCGCGTGGTGCGCGAGTCGGAAGCGTGGGACCGCACGCTCCGCTTCCGAATCCCGGCCGAAGTCGCCACGCCTAACGGTGAGTCGCGCGTGGAATACGCGTGCACGCTCGAGGACGAGCGTGGCGAGCGCACCACCTACGCCGGCGCCATCGAGCGGCACGCGGCCGACGTCGTCGACGTCGGCCTCGCGCCGCTCGTCGGCGCCGGCTACTATCAGCTTCGCCTCGCGCTCCGCGGACGCCGAGCGCAAACCGAAGCCCGCCAAACCCTCGTCGTCGCCCCACCCGCGTGCGTCACACCCGCCACGCGGCAGTTCGGCATCCAGGCCAATCTCTACTCGGTTCGCAGCCGGTCCAACTGGAGCGTCGGCACGCTGCGCGACCTCGCCGTACTCGCCGAGTGGAGCGCCTCGCACGGCGCCGCGTTCGTCGGGCTCAACCCGCTCCACGCCATCCGCAATCGCGGCGCGGCCGTCTCGCCCTACAGTCCCGTTAGTCGATTGTACCGCAGCGCCGCGTACCTTCAGATCGAGGACATCCCCGAGCTCGCCGGGAGCGAGGAGGCGCGCGCATTGTTAGGAAGCGATGCCCTGCGCGCCGCGCTCGCCGCCCTGCGCGCCGGCGAGCGCGTGGAATACGAGCGCGCCACCGCACTCGCGCGCCCGATCCTCGCGGCGCTCCACCGCACGTTCGCGGCGGCGCACCAGTCGCCTGACGATCCGCGCCGCGCGGCGTACGAACGCTACCTGGCCCGCGAAGGCGACACGCTCACCGCCTACGCCACGTTCTGCGCGCTCGATGAGCACTTCGCCGCGCACGGCGTGGAAGGGTCGTGGCGCACGTGGCCAAAAGCCTTTCGCGTCGCCGCGTCGAGCGACGTCGCCGATTTCCGCGCCGCGCACCGCACGGAAGTCGATTTTCACCGCTGGGTCCAATTCGAGATCGACCGCCAGCTCGAGCGCGCCGCCCAACGCGGACGCGATGCGGGACTCGGCATCGGTCTGTATCACGATCTCGCCGTCGGCTCGTCGGCCGATGGCAGCGACGCATGGGCGCACCAACATCTCTTTCTCGCCGGCGCGTCCGTGGGCGCACCGCCCGATGCGTACGCCGCGGACGGGCAGAACTGGGGCCTCCCGGCCATCTCGCCGCACGCGCTGCACGCGGATGCGTACGCGTACTGGACTCTTCTCCTGCGCGCGTCGATGTGCCACGCCGGCGCGCTGCGCATCGACCATGCGTTAGGCATGTTCCGCCAGTTCTGGATTCCCGCCGGACACCCGGGCCGCGAGGGCGCCTACGTGCGCTTCCCGACCAACGATCTGTTGGGCATCCTGGCGCTCGAGAGCGCCCGCCACCGCGCCATCGTCGTCGGCGAAGACCTGGGCACCATCCCGCCCGAAGTCCCGTCCGCCCTCCGGTCGTGGGGCGTCCTCGGCTCCCGCGTCATGCTCTTCGAGCGCGAACCCGACGGCGCCTTCCGTCCCGCCGCGTCGTACGAGCCCATGTCGCTCACGGCCGCCGACACGCACGACATGCCGCCGCTCGAGGGCTACTGGCAGGGCCGCGACCTCGAGCTCGGACTCACCCGGCGCGCCGACCCCGATCTGGCGCCGGCCCGCGCCGCCCGCGTCCGCGACCGCCATAGCCTTTTGGATCGCCTAACGACGGAGCATATCGTTCCGCCCGGGTCGGAAAACCTGCCGGGACCCGCGTTCGTCGGTGCCGTGCACCGGTTTCTCTGCTCCACGCCGGCCGCACTCGTCGGGTTGTCGCTCGACGACATCACCGGCGAGACCGATCCGGTCAACATTCCCGGCCTTGCCCAGGATCGATACCCGAGCTGGACCCGCCGCATGCGGCTGCCCCTCGAATCGCTCGATTCGAGTCCGACGGTCCGCGAATCGCTTCAATGCGAGCGTGGCGCGAGGTAGCGATCGGCGATATTTCTTCAACACTCGTATGCGCGCGAGCCGGACACGGCCGTGCGCCGAACGCTTTGACTCGAGCGGAATCCAGGATTCGGAATGCACGAGCTCGATAACAAAACAGTCGCGTACTTCTCCATGGAGATCTGCCTCGAACAGCGGATCCCCACCTATAGTGGCGGACTCGGCGTCCTCGCGGGTGACACGCTTCGCTCGGCCGCCGATCTCGAGATTCCGTTGGTCGCCGTCTCGTTGGCGCATCGGAAGGGCTATTTCCATCAATCGTTGGACGCCCAGGGCCAGCAGACCGAGACGCCGGAAGAGTGGCGTCCCGAAGATGTTCTCGAGGCCGCCCCGGCGCGCATCACCGTGGACATCGAAGGCCGCACCGTGCACGTGCGGGCGTGGTTCTATTCCGTGCAGGGCATTACCGGTCACACGATTCCCGTGCTGCTCCTCGACACGAATCTCGAGGAGAACGACGCGTGGGACCGCACGCTCACCGATGTGCTGTACGGCGGCGACCAACGCTACCGCCTGGCGCAGGAAATGGTGTTGGGCATGGGCGGCGTGGCGATGCTGCGTGCGTTAGGCTTCGAGCACGGCGTGTACCACATCAACGAAGGCCACGCGGCGCTGCTCACGCTCGTGCTGCTCGACCGGCAGCTCGGCTCGCGCGTGCCGTGGGAAGCCGCCGCCGCCGACTTCGAGGCCGTGCGCCACCAGTGCATCTTCACCACGCACACGCCGGTGCCGGCCGGCCACGACAAGTTCGCGGAAGAACAGGTCGTCCGTTCGTTAGGCGAACACCTGGCCGCGCTCCTGAGCGCCACCAAGTGCTGCGACGACGACGGCTCGCTCAACATGACGTACCTCGCGCTGCGACTCTCGCGGTACATCAACGGCGTCGCGATGCGACACCGCGACGTGTCCCGCGAGATGTTCCCCGCGCACCCGATCGACTCGATCACCAACGGCGTCCACGCCGTCACGTGGACGTCGGAGCCCGTCCGTGCCCTCTTCGATCGCCGCATTCCCGAGTGGCGCCGCGACAACCTGTACCTGCGCTACGCCGTCGCGATACCGCTCGAGGACATCCGCGAGGCGCACGAGGCGGCCAAGCAGGCGATGATCGAGGAGGTCCAACGCCGCACCGGCGTCACGCTCGATGCGTCCGCGATGACGATCGGGTTCGCGCGGCGCGCGACGCCCTACAAGCGCGCCGATATGATCTTCTCCGATCTCGATCGTCTGCGCGCCATCGTGAGCGCGAACGGTCCGCTGCAGATCGTGTACGGCGGTAAGGCACACCCGCGCGACGAGGGCGGCAAGGCGCTCATCCGCCACATCTTCGAGGCCGCGCACCAGCTCGAAGGCGCGATTCGCGTGGTCTACCTCGAGAACTACGACATCGACCTCGCGTGCAAGCTCACGTCGGGCGTCGATCTCTGGCTCAACAATCCGCGCAAGCCACTGGAGGCGTCCGGCACGAGCGGCATGAAGGCCGCGCTCAACGGCGTTCCGTCATTGAGCGTGCTCGACGGCTGGTGGTTCGAGGGACACATCGAGGGCGTCACCGGATGGTCCATCGGCGGTTCCGCCGAGCCCGAACCCGACGAGACGCGCGAGTCGAACGATCTCTACGTGAAGCTCGAGCAAGTGATCCTGCCGCTCTTCTACGGCTTGCCGCTCGCGTACGTCGACGTGATGCGCCACGCGATCGCGCTCAACGGATCGTTCTTCAACACGCAGCGCATGGTGCAGCAATACGTGCGCAACGCGTACTTCCCAGCCGAAGGCGATTCCGTTCCGGAGGACGAGGAGGCTGTCCGGTCGTAGATCGCTGCTCCGTTAGCACTGTAGTAGCTGGCTGCTTCGCTCATGTTTGACAGGATAACGGCGGAAACAACGGGATATACGAGCGGAGAAGAAGCAAAACGAACGGGTTGTGCTCGGCGCCGAGATCGTCGACACTGGTGAGGGCGGTTGTTGTTGTTTTCCGAAAAGTCTTGCAGTGTCCGTTCGTGTCCGGGTGTGTCCGCTATCGCCTCGTTGAGCCCTGAGGAAAGTCACAGCGGAACAGCGAGATACAGGCCGTTCGGTTCATTCTCGCGCGCCCCCTCCGATGCGGACGCGGGCCTCGAAGAAGTTGATAGCGGACAGGGCCGGACACGGCCGGACACTGCAAGACTTTCTGGTTAGCGGATTCGGAGCAAGAGGCGAGTCTGAAACCAAATCGGTAATTTTTTTCGTTCTTGTTTCCCAAAGCTTTTCTGCTTTATCCGCTCCTTCCGTTGTTTCCGCCTTTTCCTGTCAAAACATGAGCGAAGCAGCCAGCTACTACGGACTCCAGCGCAGTAGCCAGCTACGTCCCACTACGCTCTTTCGCTCCACGCACCTGAACTGCGCGCGCCACCTCGGCGCCCGCCCACGCGAGCGCGGCCGCGATGGCCGGCCCCAGTGCGATCACCACCGCCGTCGGCGCGTGCAGAATTCCGCCCAGCTCGCGGGCGAGCACGCCTAACGGTGCGTGCAGCGCCGTCCACCCCAGAATGCCGGCCCACGCGCCGGCGGCGGCCAGCGCCAACAGCCCGGGCGTGAAGAGCCGCGGCGCCAGCAGGAGCAGCAGCGCCGCCAGCACCGGCACCACCGGCCACGGCACAATCCATGTGCCGAACGCAAATAGAATCGCCGCGAGCACGAACCGCATGGTGGCGCGCATCAGTGCGCGGCTCCGGCCGGCAGCAGCGTGAGCGCCGGACTCTTGGGCGGCCGCGAGAGGACCGTGGAGTCGGGCGGAAAGTACAACGCGTCCAACGTGCCCGTGCGCCAGTTGCGCAGTTGATTGTCGTAGCGCGCGCTCGCCGGATTCCCCGACTCGCCGCCCGGCAGCGTGCCCCAGCCTTGCACGTCCGGGCCTAACTGTACGACCATCCGCCAACTCGGCCCCGCCGTACCGCGGCCGCTCGACGGGCTCAGCGTCCCCGGTCCGCCCTGCACCGGAATGTTCAATCTCGAGAGCGACGGCAGCTCCAACAGATGGAAGATGTTGGCGCGCTGCACCCGGCTCCACGCCCACCCGCCGCCGTTCGGCTCTCCGTAGCGGCGCACCACATCGCCTAACGCAGCGCGCAGGCTCGCCGCCAGGATGTCGTCGCGGTGCTCCACCACGTTCGGCGTCCGCCGGTCGTCCCACCACACGCTCGTGGGCTGCGCGAGCAGCGACGCGATCACGCTCTCCGGCGGACGCGCGGCCGGCAGCGAATCGCCGGGCGGAATCAATTCGTCCCACAGCCGCTTCGTGAGCTCCCGCATCGCCATCTCGAACAGCACCGACCGCTCGTTGTCGGCCGTGTAGCGGCGGTCCCACTCCTCCAGCAGGTCGGACGCTTCCTCGAGCGTCGAGTCGTTAGGCGACGCCGCCAGCACCGCGTGCGCCGCGGCCAGGAACGCCGGCGCGAACAGATCCGCCCGTGCGCTCCCCGGATCGGTCTGGTCGTTCCGCATGTCCTCAACCGTTGCCTGCGAATCCGCGTGCAGCAGCGCGTTGATCCGCATCGCCCGCCACGGGTCGGGCCAGTCTGCGCCCAAATACGTCGAGTCCATGCGCGGATCCACCGGCTGCTGATTGGCCGACGCGAGAAATCCCTGCGCCGGATTGCGCGCGCCCGGA
Source organism: Gemmatimonadaceae bacterium (assembly GCA_035279625.1). GTDB lineage: Bacteria > Gemmatimonadota > Gemmatimonadetes > Gemmatimonadales > Gemmatimonadaceae > JADGGM01. The sequence goes on along the minus strand of DATEHK010000099.1, from coordinate 4,695 downwards.
TACTTGGACACCGGCCATGCGCCGATCCAATCGCTCGCCGACGTGGTCCCATCGCGCACGATGTCGCCGCGTCCGTCGCCAGGCCTAACGGGGAACGTCCCCGTCGACCGGATCGCGATCGTCCCCGATCTATCGGCCACCAGCATGTTCTGCGCCGGCCACGCGTACGTGTCCATGTCGTGCAGCCACTCGTCGGCCGAGCGCGCCCGCGCGATCTCCATGAACGGCGCGAGCACCATCGGCTTCTCGAGCACCGTCCATCGCATGGACAACCACCGGCCGCCGGCCTTACGCATGGGACCGCGATGCGTGTACCGCACCGTGTCGGTGGCCAAGACGTTCCCATCAGGACCGCGGTATTGCTCGACGCGCTGCACGAGCGGATGCCACTGGCCATCCAACAGATACGTCGTGGGCCGAGAAGCCACGTCCACCGACTCGGCGTAGAAATCCATGACGTCGGCGCCGGTGTTGGTGAACGTCCACGCCACGTTCCGGTTGAATCCAATGATGATCGGCGGCGCGCCCGGTAGAGTCACGCCGTACACGTCGAGGGCGCCCGGCGCCGACAGGTGCGCTGTGTACCAGATCGACGGCAGCGACAGGTCGAGGTGCGGATCACCGGCCAGGAGCGCGACCTTGTCGTGCGTGCGGGCGGGTGACACCGCCCAGTTGTTGCTGCCCAGCGTCACGTCGCCGCCCGCGCGACCCGTCTCCGCATGTATGCCGCGAGACACACTGCCTAACGCAAGAGCCAGCGCGCGCGCCGACGTGTCGGGCGCGCCGGGCGGCGGCAGCGGCGTCGTGTCGATCCGCGGTTCCAGCTGCCCGTTCGGCTCGATCGGCTCCTGGATCGCCGCGCGCCTCGAGAAGAGCGCGTCGGCCGCGCGATCGCCCACCAGCGACGCGGCGCGCAAGCGCCGGAACTCCTCGTCGTCGTACGCCAGCGTGAGCCCCATGCGTGCCAGCAGGTACAACGTGTTCACCGGCTTCCATGCGGCCGGCCGCGCACGCAACAGGCGATACTCGAGCGGCAGGTCAGCCGGCCGCATCCCGTCGATATACGCGTTGATCCCTTGCGCGTACGCCTCCACGTTGTGCCACGCGGCGCTCGCCGTGTCGGTCGCGGCCAGCTGCTGCTCCACCGCCCGCGGCAGGCCCAACGCGCGCGTCTCGCGGTCCACGCCTAACGCAACCGGGCCCACCAGCTCGGTGAGCGTCCCGGCCGCCGCGCGCGTTTGCAGCTCGAGCTGGAACAACCGGTCGCGCGCCACCACGTAGCCCAACGCGCGATACGCGTCGCGCTCGTTGGTCGCGAACACGTGCGGCACGCCGTGCAGATCGTAGAACACGCGCGCCGGCGCACTCAAGCCCGGTACGGATCCCGTCGCCTCGTCGGGCAGCACCGCCGTCCGCGCCACCGCCCACACCCCACGCACCGGGTCGAGAAACGGTATCACGGGAGGCACGGCGCCCAACCGCGCAATCGACACGTACGTGAGCACGCCGAGGGTGGCGAGCGCGAGAACGAAGCGCGGTTTGGATGGGATCATGGCGTCGAAATGAATAACCCGTAGTGAACAGCGTTAACAACTCCCTCGACTCGAGCGTCTCACTACACATGCGAATCACACTTCTCTCGCTCCTCCTGCTGGGTTCGACCGCCGCGTGCGGCCAAGCGCAGTCGAGCGACACCAGCCGCGCCGCTACGGGTGCCAAGTCCGACATGCCCGGCATGACCGTGGGCGCCGATACGGCGTCGCCGGTCGATGCCGGCGTCCACGCCGCCATGAGCACCGCCATGCCCGGCATGTCGACGCACATGACGATGACGCCGACGCCCGCGCCCGCACCGGGCGATTCCGCGCGCGCCCTGCAGATCGTGACCACGCTCCGCGCATCGATCGCCAAGTATCGCGACGTCAACGTCGCGCTCGCCGATGGATTCACGCCGTTCCTGCCCAACGTGAAGCAGGACGTCTACCACTTCACGAAGCGCGGCAACGGGATCAAAGCGGCATTCGCGTTCGACGCCGCGCGCCCGACGTCGCTCCTCTACAAGAAGACGTCGAGCGGATACGTGCTCGTGGGCGCGATGTACACCGCGCCCTACCGGTCATCGCTCGCCCAACTCGATGCGCGCGTGCCGCTCAGCATCTACCCGTGGCACCTGCACACGAACCTGTGCATCCCGCCGCGCGACCAACCGGCCAAGTGGCACGAGCAACGAGATGGGAAGCCGTTGTTCGGTCCCAAGGGCACGATCACGACCCGGGCGGCGTGCGACGCCGCCGGCGGAACGTTCCTGCCGCACTTGTTCGGATGGATGGTGCACGTGATGACCGGCCCCGAGGCCGGCACATCGGACGACTGACGCGGTTCGTTAGTCGTCGAGCGGCGTGACGGTCACGGCGGCGTGGCCCTCGGCATCGTAGGTCACGTGGACCTGCCACGGTTGGCAGCAGATCTCGCAGTCTTCCTCGTAGCGTTGATCGCTGCCGCCGGCCGGGTCGATGCTCAAGTCTACCGGCTCGCCGCAGTAGGGACAGACGACCATCGCGTCGGTGTCCACGGTCCCGTCGCCTAACGGAAACTCGTCGTCGGGGTCGTCGCGGCGCGCATCGCCGGCGCCGTCGGAATTCAGGCGCATGTCACGGCCTCGGACACCTGGATGCGTCGAACGTGTTGTTGAGATCGCCCACCTGCCCCGACAACTTGCGGAACCGCGCGTCGCGCGCACCGTCGATCGTCGCCCGCAGGCCGCGATACGAACTGGCGAGCGCGATGTACGCGTCGTCGGCGCCCTGATACCCCACCGCGAGCCCGCGGCACGTAAGCCGCTTCGTCGTGAAGTCGGCGGCGCGGTCCTGGAAGTTGCGGATCGCCTGCTCCAGGGAATCGGCCAGCGCATCGAACCGCTGGGTCTTGGCGTTCGACGCCGGCGTTGCGTTGGGCACTGTGTTAGCCGTGGCGTTAGGCGGCGGTGCGGCCGCCACGTTGGGCGTCACCGGTGGCGCCGCGGCCTGCGTGGCCGGGGGCGTAGTCATCGTGCCCGCGTCCGGCGCCCGGGCGGCGCCGGGCTTCACGAGCGTCGTCGTGTCCACGGTCTGCGGCGCCGGTGCCGCCGCCGACATGCTCCCGCCGGCCGCGAGACCGGCCGTGTCCTGCGGCGGCGTGTACACGGACGTGTCCCGCAGCCGGCTGCCCCCCGCCGCCGCGCCGGCCGGCGGCGACGACAACATCCCGCCTAACCCGGCCGGCGGCTCCAACGCCCCCCGGTGATTCCACCACCAGAATCCCGCGGCCCCCACACCCACGACGAACAGAAGCGCCGCCATCACGCCGAATCGGAGACGCCGCACCTCGGGCTGCGGCGGGAACGGCATGTCGTCGAACTCCGACGGCTCCGGCAGCATCACCGGCAGCGTCGGCTGCCCCGTCATGTTCGCCATCGCGGGATCCATTGGATCCGGCGTCGCTCGACGCGGCGGCGGCATGTGCGGCCGCCGCTCCGACCGGTCGCCTTCCACGGGCTGCTCGGTGCGGTAGTTCGCCCAATCGATGAGCGTGCGCTTGCGGCCGCCGGGCAAAAGCCCGTCGTCCTCCACGATCTCGTCGAATGGGATCAGCATGCCGTTGAGCGCGCTGCCGCCCGGGACTAACCGGAAGAACGCGCCCGTCGGCTCGGGCCCGGTGGTCGCGATCACAAGGCCCGACTGCCATACCTCGTGGAATCGCTCGCGATGCGTCTCGATGTCGATCCGCGCCGGCGACGAGCCGACGAACGGCGCACTATGGTACCAACCCATGAGCCCGGCACGCCGGCGGCGCAGCTCGAGCTGCATCCCCAACCATTCTTCTTCGGGGATCTGCACCGGTTCGACCTCTCCGATCACGTGACCGGTTCGCATCGCGCTCGTAATCACTACGTAGCGCGAGCCGGTGTCCGGACACTCGAACAGATTGCCGAGCAAAAAGCCCATCAGCTCTTGCTCGGGATCGGACCGCAGATGGCGTATCGCTTCCCGCAACGCGCCTTGCGTGATGAACAGCGGGACATCCGCACCCGATGCCGCCGCGTCGCTGGTCGATCCCACCGGTACCCAGTGGACCGAGCGCGCGACCGGCATCGGTTTGCGCAACATCAGGAAGCCGCTTTGCATCGGTGTGCTCAAAGTACCGGCACCCCTCAGAAGCCAGCCCGACTAATCATACAATCCCGATTCTGACAGGGTAGAGCCTATTCGCAAGTGTCGCGCACGGCGCGACGCATGCCTGGGTCCGCTTCACATCTCCTCCCACGCCATTCTTACCCACCCATTTCCGATTTGGTGCATCGACCTTGCATAGGAAGGTCACGTTTCGATTTCGAGCTTCGCGAATCCTTTCAGGTACACGATCTGTGATCAGGTCCACACGTTTTGTGACCAAAGTGCACTCTCGGGACATCAACTTGGCGGCTTTTGTTTTTCAGGGTCTTCCGCGAATTTCGGGATTCGGGCGCGACAATCGGCGGGATCGCTCCGCGTGCGTGAGTAAAGGCGGGGGCCGAGCGACTACGCCATTGCACGCGGACAACGGCGAACACTGCCGGATCGAGTCGATGGCTCCGAGGGCTGGTTTGCGCATCGGTCGGTAACCGTCTGACCGTTTTGCTTTTCAAAAAAAACAACGCTCATCTCGCCACGAGCAGCC
>DATEHK010000098.1:0-4057 GCA_035279625.1 Gemmatimonadaceae bacterium | reverse complement strand
GCGGCTGCTCGTGGCGAGATGAGCGCTGTTGTTTTTGAAAAACACAACGGCCAGCTGGTCACGACCGATGCGCGCGCCAGGCCGCGGAGCGGATCGACTCGATCCGGCAGTGTTCGCCGTTGTCCGCGTTCAATGGCGTAGTCACTCGGCCCCCGCCTTTACTCACGCACGCGGAGCGATCCCGCCGATTGTCGCGCCGAATCCCGAAATTCGCGGAGGACCCCTATTTTCTGACACCCGCTATCACCCAACGGAGTTCGCCAATGCCATTCACCTTCGTTCATCTAAACGGACGCCGAATTACCGAGATGGCCGATCCGAACTCCGACCTGCATGGCGAGTTGGCAATGAAGCTGGTCGCTGCAATGGCAGCGAATCGGGCGGCGTGCGGCGCGGCGGCAATGGTTCGGAACGGCGCCGATCTGGTTGTGCGGTTCGGCGGCAGCAATCGAGAGGGCTAGCACCGTCGTTCGCGATCAGTACAGCAGCTGGTAGTTGAGCCGGAATCCGCGGCCCGGCTGCGGGACGAAGTCCTTGATCACGGACAGGTTGTCGCGGTAGACGACGTTGAACACGTTGTCGCAGTGGAGGCTCACGTCGGACACCAGGCCCTGATGCACCAGGCGAATGCCTAACCCAACATTGAACACGTTGTAGCCGGCCGTGGGCGTGTCCCCCTCGCCCAACCGGCTCTGCCGCGCGACGGTGCGCCATTCGACCATTCCCATGTAGCTCTGTGTTTGATACGTGGCGCGCAACAGGCCGCGGAGCGGCGGAATGAACGGCAGCGGCTCGTTGAGGCGCGTGTCTTCCGCGTTCACGTAGTCGGAGCTCGCGCGCAGCACGAGGGACGGCGTGGGCATCACGTCGACGCTCGCCTCGAAGCCGGCCAGTCGCGCGCTCGTCGCCGAGAACTGGCGCACCGGGAAGTCCTGAATCGTGTCGCCGCGCAGGAACCCGAAGATGTAGTTGTTGATGTAATTCACGTACGGCGAGATCTCGAACGTCACGCGATCGTAGGTGCCTTTGAGCGACGCGTCGACGCCCAGCCCGTGTTCGGGGCCGAGGCTGGCCGTGCCGACCGAGTACGTGCCGCTCGCGGCGTCGAGTCCGTGGGCGAACAGTTCCTGCACCGTGGGCGCGCGGAACGACCGCGCCACGCTGAGCGAGCCGCTCACGTGCGTGCCTAACTGTTGGATGGCGCCGACCGACGCGGTGACGGCGTTCGACAATCGCGATTCATCGATCGTCTGGAATACGGAATCGGTGGACTGCGCGAACGGATGCGTCTGGATTTTGTTGTAGTCGAATCGGACGGCGCCTTGGAGCCTGGTCGACGGCGAGGCGGCGAACTCCTCGTACGCGAATCCGGCGATGCCGGTGGTGGTGGAGTTGGGCCCGAGCGGCTGGTCGCCTTCGATGGTCAGGTTCTGGATGTCGGTCCACACGCCTAACGTGCCGCTCAACCGGCCCATGGGCTGCTGCTCGAGCTGGAGGAGCGCGTTGAATTCGCGCTTGTGAAAGTGGTTGGCCTGGGGATCGCTCACGCCGGTGGAATCCTGGGCGGTGGGGAACTCGGAGTGCGTGTAGTCGTTGTAGCCGGCGCTCAGCTTGAGGCGCGTGAACGCGGAGCCGCCGGTGTTGAGCAGGCTCCGGAGCTCGAGCGTGTTGCGGCTCTGGCTGATGCGGGATGTGGTGGGCGGCACGTCGATGAAGTCCGGGTTAGGCGGCACGCCCGGGATGCCGTAGTTCATCTCGTAATGGTTTCCGCCAATGCCGATCATGCCGAAGTTGCCCTGATACGAGTAGCCGGCTCCGCCTTCGCCGCTGCGATTGAACGACTGCGGGATCTTGTCGAGTGAGAACCTGGCGCCGGTGCCCGGGTCGGTGTACACACCGTTAGGAATGTCGATGCCGCCCGAGTGGACGCCGCCGGCCGACACCTGAAACGCTGAGCCGCCGCTCGTGAAAATACTGTTGGCGTAGCCCGAGAGCTCGTTGCTCACGGTGTTCCCCTCGAGCGCGACGGTCCCCGACCACGCCCTGTCCGACGCCACCGGCACCAGGTTGGTGATCACGTTCACCAGTCCGCCGATTGTGTTAGGCCCGTAGAGGATGGCCGCCGGTCCGCGGACGACATCGATCTGCGCGATGCTGAGCGCATCGATCGGCGTGGCGTGTGCCGGATCGAATGTCGCGATGTCTCCGGTGCGAAGTCCGTTCTCGAGGATCAGCACTTCGTTGTCGCCCAAGCCGCGGAGAATGGGCCGCGATGGTGCAGAGCCGTTCCAGCGGACGGTCACGCCGGGAAGATCGGAGATCTTTTCGGCGAAGCTGGATCCCGGGCTGTTGTCGAATTCGAGTCGCGTCTTTGATTCTGTCGGCTGAAACTGCTCGTCCGAAGTGCGCGCGGCCGGCGAGCCGGAGACGACGACGGGTTTGAGCGGCACCGCCGACAGCACGAGGTCGAACGACACGGTGGACGAGTCGCCGGTGACGCGCACCGTGTCGGTGGCGGCCGCGTAGCCAAGACTGGCGACGTACACGCGATAGGTGCCGCGGGGGACGTGGGCGAAAACGAACGCGCCGTCGGCGCCGGTGCGTTCGGCGCGATCGAGCTCGAGCAATTGGACTTTCGCTCCGGCGATCGGATGGCCTGCGCTTCGAACCGTGCCGGCTACGGTCTGCGCGTTGGCGGGAGCGGATACGCAAACGGCTGCGAGAGCGAGCACGACAGTGGCGCTAAGGCACACGCGAGGGGACATCGCAAGGTCTCCGAACGGGTGGAACAACGGCGAATGCGTACTATGAACGGCGTGCGTTGGTTGAACAAGCGGGGCGGAGCAGCGCATCGCGATTCGACCCGGCCTCGGCCGTTCACCTTGCCGGCGCTCATCGCGCCAATCGTGTGCGCCAACAATCTGCAGCACGCGTTTCGCCGAGCGTGGCGTGCTCGAGCGAGGCGCCGTTAGGCGGTCGTCCGGCGCGCCGCGATCGCGAACGCCAGGAAGTACCGCGAGAGACCAATCGCCGAATCGGCCGCCACGGTTTCGTAGAAGAGGCGACAGAACTCCGATCGCGCGCGGAGAATTTTCCGGCGTCGCGGACCTCGCCAGCGCTCATCGGCGGCGGTGAGGTCGAACAGTTCCAGCGCCCTGGCCAGTGCGCCGTCGAAACGCCGTGTATTGCCAGCGGCGTTGGCGCGGATCGCGCGGTCGACCTCGCTCCCTACGTGCGCGAGCTGGTCCATGAGCGTCAGCGTGTGCCAGCGGCGGGCGGCGTCGGGATGGAGGAGGCGTTCAGTACTCATGCGTCGGGCAACTCAGCACGGGCAATTTGGTCGCGAACGATGCGTGGGTCGGCTGGGCTCATTGCGGATAAGATAGCTCTGAATGCGACGACCGCACGGTCGATAGGCTTGGCGCGAAGTGTCAGAGGGATTTGGCGAAGATCAGTTTGTCGTCGCCGGCGCGATAGAAGTTGGGCACGCGCGCGACGAGCGCGTAGCCGGTGCGTTCGTAGAAGTGAATCGTGGAGCCGTACGATTCCTGCGACGACGTTTCGATGAGGAGCAGGGTGCCGCCCTGGCGTCGCACTTCGATCTCGGTGGTTTGGACGAGGAGCCGGCCGAATCCGCGGCCTTGTGCCGCGCGGTCGACGGCGATCCAGTACAAGTCGTACGTGGAAGCGGTGAGCGGCGTGGGGCCGAAGCAGACGTAGCCCTGGACGTCGCCGCGGTCGGCGTCGGCGCTGGTGTCGAGGACGGTGCAGTAGTATCCGCTGGCCGCGCCGGTGGCGAGCCAGGCATCGACGAGCTCGAGGGCGGTGGCGATTTCGCTTGGTGTGAAGTTGCCGGTGGATTCGAGGATGCGGGCGACAGCGGGTCGGTCGCGGGCGCGGAGGGGGCGGATGCCGGCTTCGTTCGTTGGAATGCCTAACGGATCGGTCATTCGGTGCGGATGGCGATGAGTGGGTCGACGGCGGCGGCGCGGCGGGCGGGGAGCCAGCAGGCGAGGAGGGCGACGGCGGCGAGGAGCAGGGCGACGAGGGCGAGGAC
>DATEHK010000097.1:0-31858 GCA_035279625.1 Gemmatimonadaceae bacterium | reverse complement strand
CGGCACCGCTGCCCCTCGTGCCGTCGCCACCGCCACCGCCGCCGCCCACGCGCCCGCCGGCTCCGCTGCCCTCCGTTAGTCAGCCGGTCTCGGCGACGGTCGAGAAGAAAGTGCCGCCGGCGCCGCCGGCTGCGCCTCCCCCGCCGCCGTCACCCGCCGCGCAGCCGGGAGAGTTCACCCGCATTTTCCAGAAGGGCGGTTTCACCGGCAGCTCGACGCCTCCGACACCGAGCGCACCGCTCTACTCGCCTCCGGTCGGTGGGCCGAGCGCGCCGCGTCCGATGATTCCGACTCCGCCGTCGGCCGCGCCGCCACCGCCGTTCATGCCGCCGCCAAACGTGATGCCGCCCGCGCCTCCCGCGCCGCGCGGTGCAAGTGCGACCGGTATGATGAGTGCGGGCCAGCCGAAGCCGTACGAGCCGGCGCCGATGGTCGTCCCGCCAGTTGCGCCGCCACCGGCTCCGCCAGCTCCGGTAATTCCGGAGCCGCGACTCGGCGCGATGGGGATGCCGGGACTGCGATCGCAGGCGCCATCGATGCCGCCGGCGCCGCACGTGGTGCCGCACGTGCCGCAGATGCCGCACGTTCCGCCTGCGCCGCCGGCACCCAACTTCGGGATGATGCCCGGCGCGATGCCTTCCGCGCCGCCGTCGCAGTCGCCCAACGCGCCGCCGACACCGCCATCGGCCGCGCCGATGATTCCGGTGCCGACGCTCCCGCCGCCGCTGTTCGCCGTGTCCGCACCATCCGCGCACGTGCCGAGCGAGTTCACGCGCATTCTGAGCTCGGCCACGCCGCCCGCGGTGCCCGCCGTCCAGTCCGCGCCGCCTAGCCTTGCGCCTAACGCTGCGCCTAACGCTGCGCCGGCGGCGCCGCCGCGCAAACCGACCTACGTGCCGCTGGTCGTCGCGTTGAATGTGATCGTTATTCTCGCGATCGCGCTGATCGCATACTTCGTCGTGAAGAAATAGCTGCCCGCAAGGGAAGCGCGCGCTCGCGCGCGCTTAGGGAACAGGGAACAGGGAACAGGGAACAGGGACAAGGGAACAGGGACCAGGGACCAGGGACTCCCCTTTTCCCCGTTCCCGTGTCCCTCAGCGCGCGCAAGCGCGCGCTTCCCTACCTGTTAGGCGGCAGGACCACGAGTAGCTCCAGCTGGGGGCTCGGAAAATCCGAGGGTACGTACGCGGCCAGGTTCCGCGCGCGCGTGATCGCGTCCCATTCGCTGCCGCTCTTCCCCACCTGGAAATAGTGCGCGCTTACCTTCACCGGCACCGCCGGCGGCGGGTTAGGCGTGTACGTGAGCGGCACCCCGCCCAGCGCCTGGCGGATCAGGTGATCGATCCGGTCGGCCGATGAAATCTTGATCAGCGCCGGCGCGCGCTGGATGAGATCGGCCGGACTCATGTTCGCATCCACCGCGAGATAGAGCTGCGGGGCCGTGAGATACTTGTCCTGGTCGAGCGCGGTCGCGTAAATCGATTGTTGGACGAGGCGCAACGGCAGCGACACGCAATTGGACGGCACCACCGTCTCCAACAACATGCGCAACTGCTCATCCAACTTGGCGAAGCAGGTCGTGAGATCGTCGTGCTCGTACGCCGGCAGGTCTCGCGGATGCACCACCGTCGAAAACGTCGTGAGCGCGCCCGCGAGCGACAGCATCGCCGTGAACAATTCCTCGGGATGTCCGCGCTTCGTCTCGTAGAGATGGCGCAGCTGCGGGAAGTACGTGTTGATCGTGTACAAGAGCCAGAAGCTCGCCACGTCGGCGATGCTGAAGTCGGCCAGGCTCTGATTTTTTTGACGGCGCGTGCCCGCCAACACGCTGCTCCGCGCTGAGAGAATCTCGACCAGGCGGCGCGCGATCGCGATGACGAAATCGCTCGCGCCGATGTCGATGAGCGGCGGCACGAACTGGGGATCGAGCGACAGATCACCCGTCGCCGAACGACGCACGCGCGCCACGCGCAGGGTCGAGTTTCCTTCCAGCGATTCGCCCTGAACGAGCAGACGGAAATTCTTCTTCGCAACCTGAATCGGCTTCTCCGCCGATCCCGTGTTCTCGTCGCGCCTGAGCAGCACTTCGGCGGCATAGCGCGCGCTCGAGTCGCCCGGCGACACCGCCACGTTGTGTCCGCTCGCGCGATATTCGGGTACGGCGAGATAGATGTCCAACGCGGTTTGGTCCTGCTCCCACACGCCGTCGAGCACCTTGGGTGCCGGCGCCGGGTCGTTCAGCGGAAGGTCGAACAGCAACCCGTCGGGGAAGATTCCCGCCGCTTGCGAGATGGCGAACGAGCCGGCGGCTAACGCCTCGTGGTCGATTTCGAGACGATGAAACCCCCACGGACAGTAGGTGAGGCCCGACAACTGAAACTGAATGAGGTCCTCGAGAAACCGATCCTGCGTTTGCAGGTGCTGAGGGCTCAATAACACGCCCTTCGTCCAGAGGACCGGCTGCATCTGTCTCATGGCGCCCTAAGGTAGCGTCGCGATCGTGAATTGTCAGTGCGCAACAAATCAGTGTCCAGAATTGTACCATGCGTGCTCACGCGTTGATGTCGACCTTGACAGTCGCCCTTGCGTGGTAAGATTCCCCGTCTCTGCTGAAAGCGCCGATGCCGGATCATGAGCGTAGGGCACACATTGAATTGGACGTCAACGCGGGACACGAGCGCGCGGTAAAGGCGCCGGATGATGACACACCGTTCCGCATCCTGGTGTTGGGTGATTTCAGCGGCGACAAATCGCGCGGCAGGGCGGCGCCCCAAGCTCCACTCGCCAACCGCCGGCCCATCCCGATCGATCGCGACACTGTCGACGAAGTGATCGCGCATCTCGGCCCTCGAGTCGTGCTCGATCGTGCGTCGGGTGAAGCCGTGATCGTTCCGATCGCCTCGATCGACGATTTTCATCCCGACCACCTGTACGACTCGCTGCCGCTCTTTGCGTCGCTCAAGGCGATGCGCGCGCGTCTCGCCAACCCGGCCACGTTTGCCGACGCGGCGCGCGAGCTCACCTATACGCACGGCGATGACGCATTCTCGGATACCGGCGCGCGGAGCGAGCCGGCGCCCGCTGCGCCCAGGCCGGGCCATGTGCTCGACGCGATTTTAGGCGAGGCTGTGACCGACACCGAAGAGCCGGGCGGGGACGCGCTGCAGCAATTGATTCAGCGCGCAATCGCACCGCATCTCGTGCCCGCCGCCGACCCGCGGCAGGATATGCTGATCGCACAGGTCGACCGCGCGATTGCTAACGCAATGCGCGCGGTGTTGCATCAGCGGTCGTTCCAGGCGCTCGAAGCGGCGTGGCGCTCGGTGTGGTCGCTCACGCGCCGGCTCGAAACCGACGACCACCTCCAGATCTATCTGCTCGACGTGTCGGCCGCCGAGCTCGTCGCCGATCTCGGCAACGATTCGTCGCCGGAGCGGAGCGCCTTGTGGCGCACGATCGTCGACGGTTCGCAGGGCGTGCCGTGGTCGCTGTTGGTGGGCGCCTTCACGTTCGGGTGGGACGACGCGGATCTCGATGTGCTCTCGAAGTTGGGCATGATCGGGCGTCGTGCCGGCGCGCCGTTCCTGGCCGGTGCTGCGCCGCGGCTCGCCGGTGCCGATCCGTTCGATCGGTCGAGCGACGCGTCGGAGTGGTCGACGCGACGGATCCCCGCATGGGAGTCGCTCCGCTCCTCGCCCGAAGCCGCGTACCTGGGACTCGCGGCGCCGCGCGTTCTGGCGCGTTTGCCTTACGGCGCCGGCGGCGAGGAATGCGAGCGCCTCGCGTTCGAGGAGTTAGGCCAGCCGTACGATCACGCGGAATTTCTGTGGGGCAACGCCGCGTTTGCCTGCGCGGCGCTGCTCGCGCAATCGTTCTCCGCCGCCGGGTGGCGCATGCGGCCCGGTTCACGACGCGAGCTCACCGGCTTGCCGTACGCGCTGCTCCGGATGAACGGCGGCGTCGAAGCCAAACCGTGCGCCGAAGTGCTCCTCACCGAGCGCTCATCCAATAGAATGTTGGAGTGCGGCATCATGCCCCTCGCGTCGCTCAAAGATCAGGACGCCGCACTGCTCGTGCGATTCCAATCGATCGCCCAACCGACCACGGCGCTCGCCGGTCGCTGGCAAGCAGGGCGCGCATGACCGCCGCGCCGCCGTCGTTAGCACTGCCTGCCGAGCCGGGTCGCGTGACCGACGCGCAGTCCATGGCCGCGCTTCGCCACTTGCTCGAGCGGGTCGGATTCACCGAGCAGGCCGTGAGCACCCGCACCGGCGCGAAATCGATCTACGATTTCACATCGGTGCGCCAAGGGCGCGTTCCCGGCGAAGCGCGCGATGCGCTCGACGTGCTCATTCGCCTTTTCCTCGATGGCGATGCGATGGATCGCGCGCTCATCCGGCAATACCTGCCGGATTCCGACAATGCGGTGCGCACGCTCGAACGGTTGAGCTTGCTGAGAAGTCCGCCGGACGATCCGTCGAAGCAGTTCGCGACGGTGCTGCTCTATCCGACGAACGATCTGTGGATGATCTCGGATCTGCCGAGCACCGCCGCAGGTGCCCCAAAGCCGCTTCCCGCGGACGCCGTCTATCCGGCAATCACCGAGAATACTCGCGACTTCCTGTCCTCTGTACCGCGAACGAGATGCGAACGCTTTCTCGAGATGTGCGGCGGAACCGGAATCGCGGCACTCATTGCGTCGCGATTCAGCACGCGATCGTGGACGGGCGATATCACGGAGCGATCGACGCGATACGCGCGCTTCAACGGCGAGCTCAACAATATTGACAATTTCGAGCCGGTGCAGGGCGATCTCTATGAGCCCGTGCGCGGTCTCACGTTCGATCGCATCGTCGCGCACCCGCCGTATATCGCGGCGGTCGAGCAAACGATGATTTATCGCGACGGTGGGCCGGATGGCGAGCAGTTCACGCGCGCGCTGCTCAAAGGCTTACCGGAGTTTCTCGAGCCGGGCGGCCGCTATTTCATGACCTGCGTGGCGACCGATCGCGTGAATACGCCGTTGGAGGAACGCGTCCGCGGGATGATCGGCGAGTCCAACGCAGAATTCGACGTCGTCGTCGCGGTGCGCGCGACGCGCGATCCAGTCGAGTACTTCCGTGCGGTGGCCAAGGGAGGCGAGTCGACCGAGCAGGACGCCGAAGCGAAGATCGCCGCGTACGCTGCGATTCAAGCGGAGAAACTGGTCTACGCGTCGATGGCCATCGAACGGCACGGATCGCCGCGGACGCCCTTCACTGCGCGTCGCTCCATAGGCACGGCGCCCGTCGGGCAGTCGCTGGAGTGGCAACTCGACTGGGTGCGCCTCCGCGAATCTCCGGACTTTGCCCAGCGCATCCTCGATGCGACCGTCCATTGTCGCCCGGACGTCCGCATCCGCACGGAGCAGCGCCTGGTGAACGGCGTATGGAACGTCGGCCGCGTGGATGTATCGGCAGAGTCACCGTTCCGGACGAGCGTCGAGTGCTCCGCCGAAACGGCGTCGATTCTTACCCGATGCACGACGCCAATTACGCTGCGCGACCTGGCTCGCGATCTCGTGGCCGACGGGTTGGTTGGTTCAGCGGGTGCGGAGGCAGCGGTCGTATCGCTCGTGTCGTTCTTCGTGAACGCCGGATACCTCGACATCGATCTCTTGCCGGCGCCGGCGGCTGTCGCGTGAAGACATTCCGGTGTCGCCGATCGCTAACGAAATGTGTCGTGGAGTACAACGAAATGATGTCGTGCGGCACGGCGCGCGCGGCGAAGATGTGTTTTCTTGACACCCAGCCAGTCGACCCGTATGATCGGCGCGATGGTCTCTGGAGAATGAAGGGTGTCGTTTACGGCCCAAACGCCGTACTCCTCTTCGCTTTCTGATTCCCAAGCGCCGTAATCGGGCTCCAGTGCTCGGTGCCGGCGTCCTTTAGCGCTCGAATTCCAACGAACCGCAACACCAGCCCTTCCACCCGGTACTCGCACCGCTTCAGGAGCCCAGTCATGGCAAAGGAGAGCACGCAGAAGAAATTGGAGCGCGTCCGGCCGCCACGCGTCAACATCAGTTACGACGTGGAGACCGGTGGCGCGATCGAGGTCAAAGAACTGCCGTTCGTGATGGGCGTGCTCGGCGATTTCTCGGGTCAGCCGGTCGAGCCGCTGTCAAAGCTCAAGGACCGCAAGTTCGTCGACGTTACGCTCGACAACTTCGACGACGTGATCGGGAGCATGAAGCCGCACCTGGCGTTCAACGTCGAAAACAAGCTGAGCGAAGATCCGAACGCCGGGAAGCTCGGCATCGATCTCACGTTCAAGAGCCTGGATGACTTCTCGCCAGACGCGGTGGCGCGCCAGGTGAAGCCGCTCAAGGAGCTGCTCGACCTTCGCACCAAGTTGTCTGATCTGCGCGGCACGCTGCAGGGCAACGAAAAGTTAGACGACATTCTGCAGGCCACCCTTGGCGACGAAGACAAGATGAAGAAGCTGCGCGCGGAGCTCGGCACCGAGGGAGGGTCTAACAATGGCTGAAACAAAGGCCGCCCAGGCCGCATCCACCGCCGAGGCCACCGAGCTGAGTTTGCTCGACCAGATCGTCGAGCAGGGCCGGTTGGGCAAGGACTCCGCCGCCAAGGAACGCGGAAAGGACATGGTCAAGAACTTCGTGTCTGAAGTGCTGGCGGGGCAGATCACCGTCTCGAAGGACACGGAAGTGATGATCAACGCGCGCATCGCGCAGATCGATCATCTGATTTCGCTGCAGTTGAACGAAGTCATGCACGCGCCCGAGTTCCAGAAGCTCGAGGGCACGTGGCGCGGGCTGCGCTACATGTTGGGCCAGACGGAAACGAGCGACCAGCTCAAAATCAAGATCCTGAACGTCGGCAAGAAAGAGTTGCTGCGCGATTTGCAGCGCGCGCCCGAGTTCGATCAGAGCGCGTTGTTCAAGAAAGTATACGAGGAAGAGTACGGTGTGTTCGGCGGCGCGCCGTTCGGCGCGCTCGTGGGCGACTACGAGTTCGGCAAGTCGGGCCAGGACATCGAGCTGCTCGAGAAGATCGCGCAGGTGGCGGCCGCGTCGCACGCGCCGTTCATCACGTCGACGTCGCCCGAAATGCTCAACCTCGAGAGCTACACGCAGCTCGATTCGCCGCGCGATCTCGCCAAGGTATTCGACACCACCGAGTACGCGCGCTGGAAGGCGTTCCGCCAGAGCGAGGATTCGCGCTACGTCGCGCTCACGCTGCCGCGCATGCTGCTGCGCGAGCCGTACGGACCGAACACGGTTCCGGTGGACGCGTTCAACTACGACGAGAAGGTGGACGGGACCGACCACGACAAATATCTGTGGGGCAACGCCGCTTGGGCGTTAGGCGCGCGCGTGACCAACGCGTTCGCGCAATACGGCTGGTGCGCGTGCATCCGCGGCGTGGAATCGGGCGGCATGGTGGAGGGGCTGCCCACCCACAACTTCCGGACCGACTCCGGCGACGTCGCGATGAAGTGCCCAACGGAGACGCCCATCACGGATCGCCGCGAGAAGGAATTGGCGGATCTGGGCTTCGCGCCGCTGGTGCACCAGAAGGGCTCGTCCAACGCGTGCTTCTTCAGCGTGCAGTCGGCGCAGAAGCCGAAGATTTACACGAGCGATGCCGCGACCGCGAATGCGCGGATCTCGGCGCAGTTGCCGTACATCTTCGCCGTGTCCCGCTTCGCGCACTATCTCAAGGCCATGATGCGCGACAAAATCGGCGGGTACATGTCGAAGAGCGAAGCGCAATCGTTCCTCAACACGTGGATCGCGAACTACGTGGTGGGCAACGATGATGCGCCGTTGTCAGTCAAAGCGAAGCGTCCGCTCAAGGAAGCGAACGTCGAGGTGCAGGAAGTGCCCGGGAAGCCGGGCGCGTACCGCGCCATCGCGTTCCTGCGGCCGCACTTCCAGTTGGACGAACTCAGTGTGTCCATGCGTTTGGTCGCGGAGCTGCCGGCACCCGCGAAGTAGTACCGTTAGGCAGGTCCACCTCGCGTCATTAGAACATCACCCCAGGAGGAGCACGACATGGCGTTCGACGCATATCTCAAGCTCGATGGAATAACAGGCGAGTCCGTGCGGGCCGGTTTCGAGGGTTGGATCGAGATCTACTCCTTCAGCATGGGCGCGAGCAATCCGTCGAGAATCGGCAGCGGCGCTGCGGGTGCAGGTGCCGGCAAGGTCGATATCAGCTCGTTCAACTTCATGAAGAAGACGGACAGCTCGAGCCCGAAGATGTTCCAGATGTGCTGCGAGGGAAAACACTTTCCCAAGGCCCAGCTCGTGTTGAACAAGGCCGGCGGCGACAAATCGATCAGCTATCTCAAGTACGATTTCACCGAAGCGTTCGTCGAGTCGATTCAGTGGTCGGGCGCGAGCGGTGGCGATGACACGCCCGCCGAGTCGGTATCGCTTTCGTTCGGCTCGGTGAACGTGACGTACACGCCGCAGAAGGCCGATGGTACACCTGGCTCCGCCGTCATCGCCGGCTGGGACGTCAGGAAGAACGCCAAGCTGTAAGGATCGACGCCACGCATGAGAGCGCGAGAGCTCTTTCAGGCGGGGCAGCTCGATGCGGCAATCGACGCCCTGGGTGTCGAGGTTCGGGACAACCCGACCGACACCCAGCGGCGCACGTTTCTCTTCGAGCTTCTCTGCTTTGCCGGACAGTATGGACGCGCCGAGAAGCATCTCGACGTGCTCGCACAGTCCGGGCCGCAATCCGGCATGGGAGCGCTGCTCTATCGCAGCGCGCTCCACGCCGGCCTAACGCGCGACCGCATGTTCCGCGACGACACGGTGCCGGCCGCACCGGCGTCGACTCGCGAGCTGTCGGGCACGCTCAACGGGACGCCGTTCACGTCGCTGTCCGACGGCGATCCGCGCATCGGGCCGCGCCTCGAGGTGTTCGCGGCGGGCCAGTACACGATGTTGCCCTTCGAGCACATTGCGTCGCTCCGCATGTCGCCGCCCAAACGGCTCCGCGACTTGTTGTGGGCGCCGGCCGTGCTCAAAACCGGACCCTTGTTCAAGGGACTCGATCTGGGTGAAGTCATCCTCCCCGCCCTCACGCCGCTCAGCACGGCAGACCAGAACGATCACGTGCGGTTAGGCCGCGTCACCGAATGGCGCGAGCTGGCGAACGGGACGGCGATTCCCGTTGGGCAGAAAATGCTCCTGGTGGATGGCGAGGAGTTCCCGATTCTCGAGGTGCGCGAGCTGGACATCGCACCCGCGGCCGCGCCCGCGACCGCATCCTGAGCGGGCTCATGCCGCTCCGCGATGATCTGCTGAACCCGATCGCCGGAGACAACCCGGCGGGCGTGGACCTGCGCTACGACCCGATCTACGACAAGATCAAAGAGGCGCGCCGCGAAGACGACGACGCGCCGCAGGGTGAATGGCAGCACGCGCGGAAGGTCGCCGACTGGCCGCTCGTCATCAAGCTCACCGGCGAAGTGCTCGCCACGCGCAGCAAGGATCTCCAGCTCGCCGCCTGGTTAGGCGAAGCCATGCTGCGCCGCGAAGGATTCGGATCCTTCCGCGCGTCACTCGATATGACGCGCGGACTCCTCGAGCAGTTCTGGGATCACCTCTATCCCGAGATCGAGGATGGCGACCTCGAGATGCGCGTCGCACCGCTCGACTGGATCGGACTCAAGCTCGAGATCCCGGTCAAGTCGTCGCCGATGAATCGCGCCGGCCACTCGTACTTCCAGTACGCGGAAGCGCGCAGCATCGGCACCGAGCAGGAGGCGGCGGACGACACGGCCAAGCGCGCCAAACGCGAGGAAGCGATCGCGGCCAAGAAGCCAACCATCGAGGACTTCGACAAAGCGTTCGCCGAGACGCCCAAAGCGTTCGTGAAGCAGTTGTCGGCCGACCTCGGTGCAACGCTCGCATCGCTGCAAGCGCTCGATGACGCGGCGCGCGCCAAGTTCGGCGATGCGGCGCCGAGTTTTCGCAAGCTGCGCGAGGTGCTCGAGGAAGAGCAACGCGTGGCGAGCCAGCTGCTCGCCAAGAAGCTCGAGCAGGATCCCGATCCGGTGGACGCGGCGCCCGCCGCCGGCGACGCCGCCTTTGGCGACGGCGCGGCGTCGGGCGCTGAGTTAGGCGGCGCCCAAGCGCCCCGGATTCTCTCCGCCGAGCCCGTCGATCGCAACGACGCCGCATCGCGCGTCATCTCGGCGTCGCGCTTTTTGCGGCGGACCGAGCCGCTCAGCCCCGCGTCGTACCTCATGCTGCGCGCGCTGCGCTGGGGCGAGCTGCGCGCGGCCGGCAGCAATCCCGATCCCAAGCTGCTCGAGGCGCCCACCACGCAGGTCCGCACGCAATTACGTGGTCTGATGCTCGACTCGGCGTGGGACCAGCTGCTCGAGACCTCGGAGACGGTGATGGGGACGGCCGTGGGGCGCGGGTGGCTCGACCTCCAGCGCTACACGCTCACCGCGTGCCAAGCGTTAGGCGACGACTACGCGATCGTGGCGTCGTCCATTCGCGGGGAGTTGCGCGCGGTGTTGGGTGCTATCCCATCGCTGCCGCAAATGACGCTCATGGATGACATGCCGACGGCGACTGGTCCAACGCTGCAGTGGCTGCGCGATGAGAAAATCATTGGCGGCGAGGACGACGTCGCGGACGATGGAGTCGCGGCGGCGCCGCTCGTGAGCGGCGAAGCGCAGGCGCGCGAAGGACGCGCCGGCCTCGAACGCGCAGCCAGCGAAGTCCGCGCCGGACGTCCCGAGAAAGCCATCGAGCTGCTCATGCGCGCGCTCGATCGCGAGAAGACGCGTCGCGGACGATTCCTCAGGCAGGCCGAGCTCGCGCGCATCATGGTCGATGCCGGATTCGTGCAGCTCGCGCAGCCCATTCTGCAGGAGCTCATGGCCGACATCGAGGCGCACAAGCTGGATGAATGGGAAGCGGGCGATCTCGTCGCGCGCCCAATGGCGCTCATGTACCGCTGCCTCGAGAAACTCGACGGCGACTCCAGTATGCGCCACGATCTCTACACGCGCATCGCGCGGCTCGATCCGCTCCAGGCCTTGGGCTTCGGGCAGGGCTGACCGTGCCACGATCGCGGCCGTCGCGCGCCGAGCTCGAGCAGACGGTTCAGCAATCCCTGCTGGATCGTCTCATCGACCTGTCGCCGCGCGAGCGCAGCGAGCCGGCCATCACGTGGGCGCAGTCCGTGCGCGACCTCAAGCGCTCCGTGCACCGCGATCTCGAGGCGCTGCTCAACACGCGGCGCACGCCTAACGCAGCGACCGATGCCAGTCCCGAGCTCAAAGCGTCGCTCTACAACTACGGGCTGCCCGACATCAGCTCGATGAGCCGCGACGCCCACGATTCGCGCACGCGGCTGTTGCGGATGGTGGAGGACGCGATCTCGGTGTTCGAGCCGCGCCTCGCCAACGTCCACGCGTCGTTCGTCGAGGATCCCGGCGGCAGCGCCAACCGCCGCGATCTGCACTTCGTCATCCACGCGTTGCTGCGCATGGATCCCAATCCCGAGCCGGTGTTGTTCGATACGACGCTCGACGCCTCGAGCGGCGAGTATCAGGTGACGGGAGATGCCGGTGCGTGACGAGCTGCTGTACTACTACGAGCGCGAGCTGACGTTCCTGCGCCGGATGGGCGCCGAATTCGCGCAGGCCTATCCGAAAGTCGCGTCGCGCCTCCAGATCGAGCCGAGCAAGTGCGAGGACCCGCACGTCGAGCGGATGCTCGAGGCGTTCGCGTTTCTCGCGGCGCGCGTGCACCTCAAGCTCGACGACGACTTCTCCGAGATCAGCGATGCGTTGTTGAGCATCGTGTACCCGCATTACATCCGGCCGATTCCGTCGATGACGCTGGTCGAGTTCGAGCTCGACCCGGAGCAGGGCAAGGTGATGACGGGCGTGCGGATTCCGCGCGGGTCGCAGCTGCTCTCGCGGCCGGTGGCCGGGACGCCGTGCAAGTTCCGCACGGTGTACGACACCACGCTCTGGCCGATCAAAGTATCCGCCGTGCAGTGGACCACCCCGGATCGCTTGCGGCCGCCGATCAAGGCGCCCGATGCGATCGCGGTGCTGCGCATCGAGCTCACGTGCTTCCCCGACGTGTCGCTGTCCAAGCTGGCGTTGGATACGCTCCGCTTCCACGTCGCGGGCGACTCGTCCACGGTGTACTCGCTGTACGAGCTGTTAGGCAACAATTGCGTGCGCATCGTGGCGCGCGATCCGAACGCCAAGGCGGGCAGCCGCAGCATCACGCTGCCGTCGGACGCGCTCACGCCGGCCGGTTTCGCCGACGAGGACGGCATGCTGCCGTACCCGCGCCGCTCGTTCGTCGGGTACCGGATGCTGCAGGAGTATTTCACGTTCCCCGAGAAGTTCCTGTTCTTCGACCTCGCCGGGTTGTCGCAGTTGCGCGCGGCCGGGTTCGGAGACAAGGTCGAGTTGATCCTGTTCATCTCGCCGTTCGAGCGCGCCGACCGGCGGCCGATGCTCGAGGCGGGCATCAGCGAGCGCTCGATCCGGTTAGGCTGCACGCCGGCGGTGAATCTGTTCCCGCAGACGTCGGAGCCGATTCTCCTCACGCAGCGGCAGCACGAGTACCTGCTCGTCCCCGACGCGCGGCGCCGGCAGTCGGTGTCCGTCTTCTCGGTGGACGATGTGTTAGGCGTGTCGCCGGGCGCGAGCACGCCGGAGCGGTTCGAGCCGTTCTACTCGTACCGCCACGCGACCTCCGGAACCACGCCGCAGCAGTTCTGGCACGCCGTGAGGCGGACCGCGGGGTGGCGGCCGGACGGCGGCTCGGACGTGTATCTCTCGTTCGTCGATCTCTCGTCGGCGCCGGTGGAGCCGGACGTCGACGCGGTCACCGCCCGGCTCACGTGCTACAACGCCGATTTGCCGAGCCGGCTGCCGTTCGGCAGCGAATCGGGCGACTTCGAGCTGGACGGCGGCGGCCCGATCAAGCGCATCACGGCCATCGTCAAGCCGACGTCGGTGGTCGAGCCTCCGTTAGGACAACCGCAGTTGTGGCGGCTCATCTCGCAGCTGTCCCTCAATTATCTGTCGCTCATCGAGGGCGGCGCCGAGGCGCTGCGCGAGATTTTGCGGTTGCACAACTTCGCGGACAGCGCGGCGGCCGAGAAGCAAATTCAAGGGCTGGTGTCGGTGGCGGGTTCGCCGGCCTATTCGCGCGTATCGTCGGCGCACGGCCTGAGCTTCGCGCGCGGCACGCGCGTGGACGTGACGCTCGACGAAGAGCAGTTCACCGGCGGCGGCGCGTTCCTGTTTGCCACCGTGCTCGAGCGCTTTCTGGGACTGTACGCGTCGATCAACAGCTTTTCGATTCTCGCCGCGCGCACCGGCCAGCGAAAGGATGTCATGCGCGTGTGGCCGCCGAGGGCCGGATGGAAGACGCTCCTGTGACCGACGCGCTCGAGCGCGCGCTGCGCGACGATCCGAACTCGTTCGAGTTCTTCCAGGCCGTGCATCACCTCGAGCGGCTGCGCCCCCAGCACGCGCCGGTGGGCGCGTTCGGTGCGCCGGCCGATGAAGTCGTGCGCTTCGGCGCCCACACGTCGGTGGCGTTCCCGGCCAGCCAGATCCAGTCGCTCGAGTTCGACGCCACCGGCCCGGTGCGGATGCGCGTCAACTTCATGGGCCTGACGGGACCGCTGGGTGTGCTCCCGCTGCACTACACGTCGTTGGTCGCCGAGCGCGAGCGGGCGCGCGACACGGCGCCGCGCGACTTCATCGACATCTTCAATCACCGCATCATCTCGCTGTTCTATCGCGCGTGGGAGAAGAACCGGTTCATCGTGCCGCACGAGCGGGAGCAGAACGACCCGCTCATGCGGCACCTCATGGATCTGGTCGGCGTGGGCACGCCGGGTCTGGACCACCGCCTCGCGGTGCGCGACGAGACGCTGCTCTTCTACAGCGGCCTCTTCGCGCTCCCCACGCGTCCGGCCGTCGCGCTCGAGCACCTGGTGGAGGACTACTTCGGCGTGCGTGCCGAGATCGAGCAGTTCGTGGGCGGCTGGTATCCGCTCGACGCGGCCACCCAGTGCGCGTTAGGCGACGAGGCCTCGGCGTCGACGCAGCTGGGACAGGGCGCGGTGGCCGGCGACGAAACCTGGGACCAGCAGGCGCGCATCCGCATTCGGTTAGGCCCGATGCCGCGGGCCAAGTACGACATGTTCCTGCCCGACGGCAGCGCGCACGGCGAACTGCGCGCGCTGGCCGCGTTCTTCACCGGCGGCCGCATCGACGTCGAGGCGCAGCTCATCCTCGATCGCAACGACGTGCCGCCGTGCGTCCTCGGCGCCGACGACACGCACGCCGCTCCGTTAGGCTGGGCCACCTGGCTGCGCACCGCGCCGCTGGATCGCGATCCCGAAGACACTGTTCTCACTCTCTAAAGCTCAGGATCGGAGTTCCCATGACCGTCAACCTCAAGCATCTGATCGGGAAGCTGAATCCGGTGACGCGCAACGCGCTCGAGTCGGCGGCCGGGCTGTGCCTCTCGCGGACGCACTACGACGTCGAGGTCGAGCACTACCTGATGAAATTGCTCGATACGCCCGACAGCGACCTCACGTTCATCCTCAAGCACTACGGGATCGACCGCTCGCGTCTCGCGGCCGAGCTCACACGCAGCCTCGACCGGTTGAAATCGGGCAACGCGCGCACGCCGGCCTTGAGCCCCAAGTTGGTCGAGATGTTCACCGAAGGGTGGACGATCGGCTCGGTGGACTTCGGCGCGCACAAAGTGCGGAGCGGGCATACGATTCTCGCGCTCGCGTCCGACCCCGAGCTCGCGCGCATGGTGGGGGACGCGAGCAAGGAGTTCACGAAGATCCCGTCGGAAGCGCTGCGCAAGGATCTGTCGGCAATCGTCGCGTCGTCGTCCGAGGAGCCGGGAGGCGCGGCGGGCCCCGACGAATCGAGCGAGGGCGCACCGCGCGCCGCCGGCGGCCGCACGCCTAACTTGGAGCAGTACACCGTCGACCTCACGCAGAAAGCGCGCGACGGGAAAATCGATCCGGTGTTGGGCCGCGACTTCGAGGTGAGGCAGGTGGTCGACATCCTCACGCGCCGCCGCCAGAACAACCCGATCTTGGTCGGCGAGGCCGGTGTGGGCAAGACGGCAGTGGTGGAAGGCTTCGCGCGGCGCATCGCCGAGGGCGACGTGCCGCCGGCGCTGAAAAACGTCACGCTGCGCACGCTCGACCTGGCGCTCCTACAGGCGGGTGCCGGCGTGAAGGGCGAATTCGAGAATCGCCTCAAGGGACTGATCGAAGAAGTGAAGCAATCGCCCACGCCGATCATTCTCTTCATCGACGAAGCGCACACGATGATCGGCGCGGGCGGTTCGGCGGGCCAGGGCGACGCGGCGAATCTGCTCAAGCCGGCGCTGGCGCGCGGCGAGCTGCGCACGCTCGCGGCCACCACGTGGTCCGAATACAAGAAATACTTCGAGAAGGATCCGGCGCTCGCGCGCCGGTTCCAGTTGGTCAAGGTGGAAGAGCCGAGCGAAGACCAGTGCCTCCTCATGATGCGGGGCATCGTGCCGGCGCTCGAGCACCATCACAAGGTGCGCATCCTGGACGACGGGGTCGACGCGGCCGTGCGATTGTCGCACCGGTTCCTGGCCGATCGCCAGCTGCCCGACAAGGCGGTGAGCGTGCTCGACACGGCGTGCGCGCGTCTTGCGTTAGGCCAGAACGCCACGCCGCCGGCCATCGAAGATGCCCAACGGCGCCTCGACGACCTGGCGGTGCAGGAGCGCGTGCTGTCGCGCGAAGCGGCGGTGGGCACGGACCACGCCGAGCGGTTGGGCAAGATCGCCGCCGAGCGCACGGAGGTCGAGGCGAACCTGGCCGCGCTCACCACGCGGTGGAACGAGGAGCGCGAGCTGGTCACCAGGATCCGCGAGCTGCGCGAGACGCTCGAGGCCGGCGCCGGCAAGAACGGCGGCGGCGACGGTACGAAAGCACATCGCGATGAGTTAGGCGGGTTCCAGGATCGCCTCGGCACGCTCCAGGGCGAAACGCCGCTCGTCCGCGTGTGCGTCGACGCCGGCATCGTCGGCGAGGTGATCTCGGGGTGGACCGGCATCCCGGTCGGGAAAATGCAGCGCGACGAAACCGCCACGGTGCTCCAGCTGGAAGGTCACCTGGGCAAACGGCTCATCGGCCAGTCGCACGCGCTCGAGCTCATCAGCCGGCGCATCCGGACGTCGCGCGCGGGCATCGAAGATCCGAACAAGCCCAAGGGCGTGTTCATGCTCGTGGGCCCGAGCGGCGTCGGCAAGACCGAGACGGCGCTCGCGCTGGCCGACCTGCTCTACGGCGGCGAGCGGAACCTGATCACGATCAACATGTCGGAGTTCCAGGAAGCGCACACCGTGTCGACGCTCAAGGGATCGCCCCCGGGCTACGTCGGCTACGGCGAAGGCGGCGTCCTAACGGAAGCGGTGCGGCGCCGGCCCTACTCGGTGGTGCTCCTCGACGAGGTCGAGAAGGCGCACCCCGACGTGCTCGAGCTCTTCTTCCAGGTGTTCGACAAGGGGCAGATGGAAGACGGCGAAGGACGGCAGATCGACTTCCGCAACACGATCATCATCCTGACCACCAACGCCGGGACGGACACGATCATGAAGCTGTGCGCCGATCCCGAGACGGCGCCGAGCGACGAAGGATTGGTCAAGGCGCTCAAGCCCGAGCTCGACAAGGTGTTCAAGCCGGCGTTCCTGGGCCGCATGGTGATCATCCCGTACTACCCGATCCGCGACGAGAACCTGAAGCGGATCATCAAGCTCAAGCTGGCCAAGATCCAGCGCCGCCTAACGGAAACGCACCGCGTGGCCATGACGTTCGACGACGCGCTCATCGCCCAGGTGGCCGAGCGCTGCACCGAGGTCGAGAGCGGCGCGCGCAACGTGGACAACATCCTCACGAACACGCTCCTGCCCGAGATTTCGCGCGAGCTGCTCGAGCGCATGGCGGCAGGCGATCGGATGAGCGCCATCAACGTCGGCGTTCGGCCGGATGGCACGTTCGACTATCGGGTGACGGGCGGCGCCGCGGCGCCGGCGCCGGAACCGGTGGCCGTCGCGTGATCTCTTGGATGCCGGGCCTCGCCCCGGCGGGAGTCTAGACATGTCGTCGGGAATCACGCAGGACGATCGCCTGCTCTCGATCTCTACCCCGTTAGGCAAGGACGTGCTCTTGCTCGCCGGGTTGGTGGGGTCGGAGGGACTGTCAGCGCCGTTTCACTTCGATCTCGACTTGGTCGCCGATAAGGACCGGTCGATTCAGGCGTCGCAGCTCATCGGCCAGCGGGTCACGATCGAGATCAGGCTCTTCGAGGGCGCCTTACGATACATCAACGGTGTGGTCGGTGCCTTTTCGCAGGGCGCGTCGGACCAGTCATTCAACATGTACCGCGCGCGCGTGGTCCCCTCGCTGGCGCTGCTCGCCCATCGCATCGACATCCGGATCTTCCAGCGAAAAAGTGTCACCGACATCATCGAAGCGGTGCTCAAGGGGGCGGGCGTGACGGACTACGCCCTGCGAACCAGCGGCACCTACGCCCAGCTCGAGTACTGTGTGCAATACAACGAGAGCGACCTGGCGTTCGTGTCGCGACTCATGGAAGAAAACGGCATCTTCTATTTCTTCGAGCACGACGAGTCGAAACACACGCTGGTCATCGCCGACCAGACCAGCGCGCACCAGACGGTCCCCGAGCAAGAGACGGCGCGGTATGAGCAGATGGCGGGCGGAACGGCCACCGAAGACGTGGTCACCGCGTGGATGCAGCAGCAGGAGTTCCGGGCGGGCAAGTATTCGTTGACCGACTACAATTTCGAGATGCCCAACGTCGCGTTAGGCGTGGACGAAGCCACGACCATGCCCGTCGGCGGCAACGGCCCGTACGACCTGTACGCGTACCCCGGTCGCTATGCCAAGCGATCGGATGGAACGGAGCGTGTGCGCATCCGCATGCAGGAGGAAGAGTCCCTGGCGATCACCGTCAAAGGCTCGTCGACGTGTCGCTCGTTCGTCAGCGGTTATCGCTTCACACTCTCCGAGCACCCACAACTATCCTTCAACGCGGAATACGTCCTGACGGAAGTGTGGCACTCGGCGTGGTCGGGCAGCTTCTCCGCCCACGGGGGTGGTGAGGCGTCGCGCTATCAGAACGAGTTTACCTGCATGCCGTTCAAGACCCCGTATCGCCCGGCGCGGAAAACGCCGCGGCCCGCTGTCTATGGTGTGCAACCCGCGATCGTGGTCGGCGAAAGCGGCGAAGAAATCTGGGTCGACAAATACGGTCGCGTGAAAGTGCAGTTCTTCTGGGACCGCGAGGGGAAGAAGAACGAGCAGAGCTCCTGTTGGGTGCGCGTCGCGTTTCCGTGGGCGGGGAAAAATTGGGGCTTCGTCGCGCTGCCGCGAATCGGACAGGAAGTGCTGATTGCGTTCGAGAACGGAGACCCGGATCGTCCCCTGATCGTCGGCTCCGTCTACAATGCAGAGCAAATGCCGCCGTACGCGCTGCCCGACAACCAAACGCAAAGTGGGATCAAGTCCCATAGCTCGAAGGGCGGTGGCGCGGACAACTTCAATGAACTGCGTTTCGAGGACAAGAAGGGATCAGAACAGGTCTACGTGCAGGCCGAAAAAGACTTGTCGACCGTCGTCAAGAACAACGAAACGCGAGAGGTGCGCAGCACGCGGACGACGACGATTCAATCGGATGACACGAAAACGATAAAGAAAGGCAATGACGTCACGACGCTCGAGGAGGGCGACCAGTCGGTCACGCTCAAGAAGGGCGGCCAGACCATCGAGCTCGATAAGGGCGACCGCAACATCAAACTCCACGATGGCGGATACCTCGTCACGATGGACGACGGCGATCATTACACGCAGATCAAGGATGGCAACCACCAGGTCTGGCTGACCAAAGGCAATCACACCGTGACCGTCGAGAACGGCGACCAGGACGTGAACCTCTCGATGGGCAATCAGACGACGAAACTGGATCTCGGCGCCGTGTCGACGGAAGCGATGCAGTCGATCGAGCTCAAGGTGGGATCGAGCAGCATCAAGATCGACCAGATGGGCGTGACTATCAAAGGGATGGAAGTGCAAATCGAAGGCGAGTTGCTGGCGAAGGTAAAGGGACTGATCACGCAGGTTGTCGCCGACGGGATGCTGCAAGCAAAGGGCGGCATCACGATGATCAACTGACTATGGCCACGAGCACACCGCCGGTTGCGGCACGCACGATGTCGGAGTTCGTCGACCTGGCTGGGTTAGGCGACGACGCGAAGCAGGCGCTCCAGCCGACGCATGGTCCGCGTGAGTATATGAACGCGCTGGTCCGGCAGGCACTCCACGTGGATGCGGTGCGGTTTCTGGCGCATGCGTTGCCGAAGCGCGAGGGAATCTGGTGGGCGTGGGTCTGTGCGCGCCGTGCGGCAGGCGACACGCCATCGCCGTCGGCACAGGCCGCCCTCGACGCGACGGAGCGCTGGATCGGCCAGCCCACGGACGAGAATCGTCGCGCGGCGATGCAGGCCGCGGAAGCGGCGGGCGTCGCGACGCCGGCGGGTTGTACCGCGCTCGCCGCATTCTTGAGCGGCGGCAGCTTGGGCCCGGCCCACACGCCACCCGTGCCGCCGGGTGAGTTCCTCACCGCCAAGGCGATCACCGGCGCCGTAGTGGCCTCGGCGGTGAGTCGCGAGCCGGAGAAGGCGCCCGAGCGCTTCCAGGCGTTCATTGCACAAGGTCTCGACGTCGTGAATCGGCTGCAATTGTGGACCGGACGATGACCGGCGGCCGGACCGACACGCCGCCCTTGCCTAACGGCTGGCGCGGTTGGGCCGGTACACCCGGTGGGCGGCGGTGCGCGTTGGTTAGGCAAAGCCTGGGGCTCCGCAGCTTCGTGGAGACGCGACGATGAAAGATCTCGACAACACGGTCCGGCAGAGCGTCACGACGACCGGCACTGATGTGGAAGGCAACAGGCGGAAGGCGATCATCGACTTCGCGTGCAACATCGCGCACGGCGGGGCCCACTATTTGTGGGGGTCGTTCGGCGATCGGCCGCCGGCCAGCGGCTCGTTTGCCGACGTCAACCTGAGCACCGGCGCCTACGGCGACGCCACGTTCTGCGCGGCGACGACCAGCGTCCGCGACGGTCCCAAGGACGCCGGGGGCCAGCCGACCGTGCAGAAATACGTGTGTGCAGGCCGTTTCAATCACAAGGACGTTGCTGGACGCCTGGGCTTTCCGCCTCGGAGCGGAGCGCCGCCGGTCACGCCGCCGACTCCGGGGCCGATCGCAATTCCGCAAAACGACGAGAACCTGAAAAACTTCGTGGAGCTGTACCAGCGGAACCACGGGGCACAGGTGGGATGGGATTCCCGCCTAACGCCGCGCAAGATGTCGGGAAACGTCATCTGGTACGGCCACAACAACATGCCGCTGAACGATTGTGTCGTGTGGGGCGAAGGCTGCGACGACACGCTCCACTTCGATTGCAACTCCTTCATCCGATATGTGTTCAATCACGTCTGCGGACTCAACCTAGTGCAAAACTGGCAGGTTGCAGCGCTGGAGACGCTGACCAACCCCTGGGGCGGCAAGATTGCGTCGCTGGTGTCCGAATCGACGGGGGCAAACCCGGAGTACGTGTTGCCGGGGGACGTCTTCGTGTATGAGGGGCATACGGCCTTGGCGCTGGCCAAGACGAGGCAAGAGTACAAGCGGAGCACCCACTACAGCGTCGTGCAAGCCGAGAGCGGCACGGAAGGTGTGAACGACTATCATGATTACCCGAAGGCGAACACCAAATGCCTCCGGCTGACCGCCTCCACGTTGTTGGGCCGTGCCCCGTAGCGATGCCGAATCGAATGCGCCTTCACTCCTAACGGGACACGAGCAATGGGTCAACCTGCCGCGCGCGTGACCGACATGCACGTGTGCCCGATGATCACCGGAATCATTCCGCACGTGGGCGGACCCATCTTGCCGCCGGGCGGTATCACCGTGCTCATCGCCGAAATGCCGGCGGCCCGCGTGGGCGACATGGCCGTATGCGTCGGTCCGCCGGACGTGATTGCGCTGGGCTCGTTCACCGTGCTCATCGGCAGCATGCCGGCGGCCCGCATGGGCGACATGACGGCCCACGGCGGAGCGATCATCCTCGGCGCGCCTACAGTGCTGATTGGCTAACGGAAGAGACGAGATTCCTGGGAAGGCTCGGACGCGCTGTGACTCGACTACACCTTGCAATCGTGATGGCCGCCGGCTCTGTGCTGGCATGTCGCGCCGGCGAGATGCAAAACGCGACGGCTCGCACGTGGCAACACGGGTCGTGGCGGGCGGTCGGTCTGGTCATCACCGACCCCGCCATCGTCCACCAGCCGTTCGCGATGACGGTAGGGTCGGGTGCGGTGTACTTTGTTCAACTACCGGCAGCATCTGGCCGCGCGCGGCGACGGCTGGTTCTGGGGCGCGTCGATCATCGGCGCAGCACCGGCGCTGTTCGACACGAGCGGACTTCGGTATGTGTCGCTCAGCCTCCCGCCGACGCTCGGGGCCACGCCCTATTCGCGTGGCGATGCGAGGCTCGCGTTCACTCACGACACCCTGGTCGTGGCATACATGTGGGCGGGCCACTTTCTCATCGTGGCCGGCACGCCTCCGTCCGTGCGTGACCTCCCGGCACTCGAGTCGCTCCCGATTCCCAGCTTCCACCAGCAGAGCGTCACGGTCGGCGGCCAGGTCCTCCAAGCCTATCGCGCCGACTCGACCGACCCGCCGGCCACGCTGAGCCTGGCGGTGAGTGGCGGGCTGATCTACGCGCTCTATTGAAATTGCGACGGCACCGCGGATGATCGCCAACGGACGCTCGACATTTACGATCTCGCGCGCGGCGTGTACATCGGGTCGAGACGTCTCCCGCTTCCTACCAAGGAGATCGCAATGCGCGGCGACACGCTCTTCGCTCTCACGAGCGATGGCGCGTTGCACACGTGGCAATGGACCGGCGACGGCGCGGCTGCAGCACAGTAGTTCTGCTTGCACCTGGCGATGGTGCCCGCCTGGCTGGCTGCTTCGCTCATGTTGTAAGGATCGGATCGATCTCTCCGAGGCCTGGCGTGCGCATCGGTGACGAGTTGGCCGTTTCTCGTTTTGAAAACAAAAACAAGAACACGTGCGGTTGCGACCTTGCTTCGGCAGCCGAGCGATCCGAAGTGATCCGAGGAGCTTTCCGCCTGACCTTTGAAACATGAGCGAAGCAGCGAGCCGGGCGGACACGGGCGCTGATCCGCCAGCCGACCTGCACCGCCGTCGCCACTTCTGTAAGTTTCGGATGCGGGGGAAACCCATTCTCGCTGAATGGGCGCCTCGAGCCGTCACCATTGGAGGCGTCGCGAGTTGCGCACTCAACCGGAACGCATCGTCGTCGAATCCCATCAGGCTCTGCCGCACGTGGCAGCGTCCTGGATCGTGGATGCGATAGCCGACGCGATCCGCTCGAGCGGAACCTGCTCGATTGCGCTCTCGGGTGGCCGCACGCCGCGTTCGGTGTTCGCCGAGCTGCCCGCCGTGTTCGCCGACCTCTCCGCCGCATTTCACGATGTCCAGTGGCGGCGCGTGCACATCTATTTCGGGGACGAGCGCGCGGTGCCGCCCGACGATCCGCAGAGCAACTACCGGATGGCGCGCGCGGCGCTCCTCGACGCCGTGCACGTTCCCGCGGAGAACATCCACCGCATGGAAGGCGAACGCGCGGACCTGGACGCCGCCGCCCGCGACTACGAGCGCCTGCTGCCCGAGGCACTCGACATTCTTCTGTTAGGCATGGGTCCGGACGGCCACACGGCGTCGCTCTTCCCCGGCGCTCCGACGCTCGACGAGCAGACCCGCCGCGTGATGCCCGCCGACAGCCCGTTCCCGCCGCCCCGCCGCCTAACGGTAACGCCGCCGGTCATTGCCGCCGCGCGACGCGTCGCGCTGATCGTCGAGGGAGCGGACAAGGCGGCCGTGGTCCAACGGGCGCTCGAAGGGCCGCGCGACCCCCACGCCTTGCCGGTGCAGCTCGCGCTCGGCGGCGTGTGGCTGCTCGATCGCGACGCGGCGTCCATGCTCACCCGGGTGCCCGCATGAGAGTGTTGGCCGGCGACATCGGCGGCACGCATGCGCGGCTGGCGGTGGTGGACGTGGACCCGCGCCAGGTGCGCATCGTGCGCGAGGCGCGCTATCCGAGCGGAGACTATTCGTCCCTCGCGCCGGTCGTGCGCACGTTTCTCGCCGCCGGCTCCGACGCGCCCGAACGCGCCGCCTTCGGCGTCGCCGGACCCGTGTCCGACGGCCGCGTGTCCACGCCTAACTTGCCGTGGACGCTGGACGAACGCCGCCTCTCGCGCGAGATCGGGATTCCGCGCGCACGCCTGCTCAACGACCTCGATGCCATCGCGCGCGGTACGGCGCGCCTCGACCCGGCCGACGTCGTCACGCTGCAGGACGGCACGCCTAACGCTGACGGCACCGTGGCATTCATTGGCGCCGGCACGGGACTCGGCGAAGCCTTCGTCGTGCGCCACGGCGCCACGGCGCGCACGCATCCCTCCGAGGGCGGACACGCCGGCTTTGCGCCGCGTACCTCCCTCGAACGCGACCTGTTGGCGTGGCTCGCGGCCGACCTGGGCCACGTCTCCGCCGAGCGCGTCATTTCGGGACCGGGACTCGAGCACATCTATCGCTTTCTCGCCGACCGCGAGCCTGAACGCGAGCAGCGCGCGGTGCGCGATGAAATCGATGACGCGGGGGCCGCAGCCATCTCGCGCCACGGACTCGACGGCTCCGATCCGCTCTCGGCGCAAGCGCTCGACATGTTCGCGGGCGCGTACGGGGCGAAAGCGGGCAATCTCGCGCTCACGGTGCTGGCCACCGGCGGCGTATTCTTGGTGGGCGGCATCGCGCCCGCCATCGTCCACAAACTCATGGACGGCACCTTCCTTGCCGCGTTTCGGGACAAGGGTCGTATGTCGGACATGATGCAACGCATGCCAGTACGCGTGGTGATGAACGACGACGTTGGACTCTACGGTGCGGCGATCGCCGCCGCCGAGGACGATGCGCACACGACGGACGCCGCAGTCACTCCGAGTGCGAGCGGCGCTCCAACATCCAAAGCACACAACGCAGGGGCACGGTGACATGACGGAAACGGCGACGAGGGCGGAACGGGGCGGGGCGATCGGCGCATCCGATCTGGACGAGCTCTGCATCGACACGGTGCGGACGCTCTCCATGGACGCGGTGCAGCAGGCGAACTCGGGACACCCGGGCACGCCCATGGCGCTGGCGCCGCTCGCCTATCTCATTTTCACCAAGCACCTGCGCTACGACCCGGCGCATCCCGATTGGCCTAACCGCGACCGCTTCGTGCTGTCGTGCGGCCATGCGTCGATGCTGCTCTACAGCGTGCTGTACCTCACGGGCTACGACGTGACGCTCGAGGACTTGAAGCACTTCCGGCAGTGGGGCAGCAAGACGCCGGGCCACCCGGAGTACGGCCACACGCCGGGCGTCGAGGTCACCACCGGTCCGTTAGGCCAGGGCTTCGCCAACGCCGTTGGCATGGCGCTCGCCGAGCGCCACCTGTCGTCCGAGTTCAACCTGCCGGACGACGCGGTGATCGACCACCGCGTGTACGTCATGGCCAGCGACGGCGACCTGATGGAAGGCATCTCGCACGAGGCGGCGTCGATCGCCGGGCACCTCGGGTTAGGCAAGCTCATCGTCTGCTACGACGACAACAGCATCACGCTCGACGGCCCGGCCTCGCTCTCGTGCAGCGATGACGTCGGCACGCGTTTCGAGGCCTACGGATGGAACGTGATCCGTGTGCCCGACGTGAACGACCTGCCGGTGATGGATCGCGCCCTCGCCCAGGCGCGCGACGTCCACGACCGCCCCACGCTCATCATCGTCCGCACACACATCGGCTACGGCAGCCCGCACAAACAAGATACGTCGGCCGCCCACGGCGAGCCGTTAGGCGTAGAGGAGGTCAAGCTCACCAAGCAGAATCTGGGCTGGGAGTGGACGGACCCGTTCCATGTGCCGCCCGACGCGCTCGCCGCGTGGCGCGAAGCCGGGAAGCGCGGCGCGCCCCTGCGCGCCGACTGGGAAAAGCGCCGCGATGCCTGGGCGCAGCGCCGGCCGGACTCGGCGCGGGAGCTGGCCCGCCGCCTCGCCGGAACGCTCCCCGAGAATTGGCGTGCCGCGCTGCCTTCGTTCCCGCCTAACGAGAAGGGGATGGCCACGCGCGTCGCGTCCAACGCGGTGATCAACGCCCTCGCTCCCAAGATTCCCGAACTCGTGGGTGGAGCGGCCGACCTCTCCACATCCACCAAGACCATCATCAATGCCAGCGACCGGCTCGAGCGCGACACGCCGCGCGGTCGCAATTTGTTCTACGGCATCCGCGAGCACGCGATGGGCGCAATCATGAACGGGATGTGCGCCCACGGCGGCATCATTCCGTTCGGCGGCACGTTCCTCATCTTCTCGGACTACATGAGACCGCCGACACGGCTCGCCGCGCTCATGAAGATTCGGCCGATTTACGTGTTCACGCACGATTCGGTGGGACTGGGCGAGGATGGCCCAACGCACCAGCCGATCGAGCAGCTCGCCGCGTTGCGCGCGATCCCCAACATGACCGTGTTCCGACCCGCCGATGCGGCCGAGACCGCCGAGGCCTGGGCAACGGCGCTCGAGATCACATCGGGGCCGGTCGCGCTCGCGCTCACGCGACAAAATGTCCCGATCCTCGATCGGACGCGATACGCCGCGGCGTCCGGCGTCTCGCGAGGCGCCTACGTCCTGTCCGACGCTGAAGGCGGTGGCGCGGCCCCGGACGTGATGCTTCTTGGGAGCGGCTCGGAGGTGCACATTCTCCTGGCCGCGCAGGAAGCCTTGTTGGGAAACGACATCCGCGCTCGCGTGGTGAGCGTGCCGAGCATCGAGCGATTCTATGCACAGCCGGTATCGTATCGTGACCAGGTGCTGCCGCGCACGATGCATCATCGGATCGCCATGGAAGCAGCGAGTCCGCAGCCGTGGTACCGCATGGTGGGCGACTCGGGTGTCGTGATCGGGTTGGAGCGCTTCGGCGCGTCGGCGCCGTACGAGCGGATCTACCGGGAGCTCGGCCTAACGGCAGAGCACGTGGTGTCCGCCGCGCGCACGATGCTGAATCGCTGACGACTAACGGAGGATCGATGACCACCGTCCATACGACGAGCAAGATGATGGCGCTGCTGGCCCTCGGCC
The DNA here is from genome assembly GCA_035279625.1 of Gemmatimonadaceae bacterium. Lineage (GTDB taxonomy): Bacteria > Gemmatimonadota > Gemmatimonadetes > Gemmatimonadales > Gemmatimonadaceae > JADGGM01. The sequence continues at coordinate 5,468 of DATEHK010000097.1, read as the reverse complement.
AGAGCGTCTGGCTGGACTACCTGCGGCGCGACATGATCCAGAGCGGCGAGCTCGCCGCGCGCGTCGCCGAGGGGTTGCGCGGTATGACCTCGAATCCGAGCATCTTCGAGAGCGCGATCGGCGGCAGCAAGGATTACGACGCGGCGCTCCAGGGGCCCGACATGCGCGGCAAATCGGACATGGACGCGTTCGAGACGATCGCGGTGGAAGATGTCCGCATGGCCGCCGATGTGTTCCGGACCGTGTACGACTCGACTGACGGCGCCGATGGCTTCGTGTCGATCGAGGTGAGCCCGAGACTCGCCCGCGACACGCAGAGATCGCTGGATGAAGCGCGCCGGCTGTGGCGCGAAGTCGGTCGGCCTAACGTCATGATCAAGATCCCGGGCACGCGCGAGGGATGGCCCGCCATCGAGCAGGCGCTCGAGGAAGGCATCAACATCAACATCACGCTGCTCTTCTCGGTCGAACACTACAAGGCCGTTGCCGAAGCGTACTTGAACGCGATGGAAGCGCGGATCGCCGCCGGCGCGCCGGTAAATCGCGTGGCCAGCGTCGCATCGTTCTTCGTCAGCCGCGTGGACAGCGAGGTGGACAAGCGACTGGAGACAATCGGCAGCCCCGCCGCGGCCTCACTGTTAGGCCAGGCGGCGATCGCCAACGCCAAGCTCGCATACGAGCTCTTCGGCGAATTGTTCAGCGGACCGCGGTGGACCAAGATCCGCGATGCCGGCGCGCGCGTGCAGCGTCCGTTGTGGGCGAGCACCAGCACCAAAAATCCGCGGTACGGCGACGTGCGGTACATCGAGGGCCTCATCGGCCCCGAAACGATCAACACCGTGCCGCCGGAGACGTTGCACCTGTTCGAGGAGCACGGCGTGGTGCGGAGGACGCTCGTGCCCAACGCCGACGATGGGCGCGCGCTGCTCGAGCAGGTGGCCGAAGCGGGCGTCGACTTCGACGACGTCACGAAAACCCTCGAAGACGAAGGGATCGAGAAGTTCGAGGTCTCGTATCGCAAACTGTTGGGCGTGATTTCGGGCAAGCGGCACGCGCTCGGCGTCGCGGCGCGGGCGTGACGGCGGGTCGCGCGATGCGCGATGGCATCACGCACGTGTTTTTCGACGTCGGTGGTGTGTTAGGCTCGGCGGGATGGGGCACGGCCGACCGCGCCGGCGCCGCCAGGCACTTCGGATACGACGCGGACGAGGCGGAGCACCGCCACCACGCCGTGGTGGGCGCCTGGGAAACGGGCGCGATGGCGCTGGACGAATATCTCGGCCATACGGTGTTCCAGGAGCGGCGGCCGTTCACGCGCGAACAGTTCACCAAGTACATGCTCGCGCTGAGTGTGCCGAACGCGGAGTCGATCGCGCTGGCGCGCGCCGTGTCGGCCACCGGACGCTACCACATGGCCACGTTGAACAACGAGTCGGAGGCGCTCAACGTGTTCCGCATCGCCTGCTTCGGCCTGTCCAGCATCTTCGACGCGTTTCTCTCGTCGTGCTGGTTGGGCGTGGGGAAGCCGGCACGCCGCATCTATACGCTCGCCCTCGCGCTCACGCAGGCCCAACCGGACCGCAGCGTGTTCATTGATGACCGCGAGGAGAATCTCGAGCCGGCGCGCGACGCCGGCATGCACGCCATTCGCTTCACGTCGGCCGCCGACCTCGCGTCGTCGTTCCGCACGTTAGGCATTTCCTTCTGATCGGACGTGGAACTATGCGATTGGGCATGATCGGACTCGGCCGCATGGGCGGCAACATGACCCGGCGGCTCCTCGGAGCCAAACACGAGGTCGTGGCCTTCGACCGCAGCGCCGACGCGGTGAAAGAACTGGTCGGGTTAGGCGCGATCGGCGCTGCGTCGCTCACGGAGGTCTGCGCCAAACTCTCGGCCCCGCGCGTCGTGTGGATCATGGTGCCCGCCGGCAAGCCGGTGGATGACACCATCGCCGCCCTCGTCCCGCAGCTGGCCAAGGGCGACATCATCATCGACGGCGGCAATTCCAATTTTCACGACACCATGCGGCGCGCCGCCGAGCTCGAGGCCAAAGGCATCGCGTTCGTCGACTCGGGCACGAGCGGCGGTATCTGGGGACTCGAGAACGGCTACTGCTTGATGGTCGGCGGCGACGACACGGCGGTGTCCATCTGCGAACCCGTCTTCCGCGCGCTCGCGCCCACCGATGGCTATGCGCACGTCGGCCCAACGGGCAGTGGACACTACGTGAAGATGGTGCACAATGGTGTCGAGTACGGTATGCTGCAGGCGTTCGCCGAAGGTTTCGAGATTCTGCACGGTTCGAAATCGTTCGACATCGACCTGCATCAAGTGGCGGCCGTATGGAATCACGGCAGCGTCGTTCGCTCGTGGATCAATGAGCTGGCCGAATCCGCGTTCTCGCGCGACCCGTCGCTCAAGGACCTCCGCGGCTACGTCGACGATTCCGGCGAAGGCCGGTGGACCGTGCAGGAAGCGATCGACATCGATGTCCCGGCGCCGGTGATCACGCTGTCGCTGCTCACACGGCTGCGTTCGCGCCAGGCGGAGTCGTTCGGCGCGAAAGTGATCGCCGCCTTACGGCACGAGTTCGGCGGACACGCGGTGCATTCGGAATGAGCGCGCCGATCATTGCCCCGGCCACGCTCGCCCACGAGCACACGGGCGAGACGTCCATGCGTAAGGCAGCGCGCTGCGCGATGGTCATCTTAGGCGCCGGCGGAGACCTCACGCGACGCAAGCTCATGCCCGCGCTGGCGCATCTGGCGTGCGACGGATTCATGGATCCGGAGTCGATCATCATCGGCGTTGGGCGCGACAACTTCACCGACGAGTCGTGGCGCGCCGCCATGGGCGAGGCGCTCAAGACGTCGGACGAGGTGCAGATCACCGATGCCGCTGCCGTGACCAAGTTCCTCGGCATGCTGCGCTTCGTGAAGGGCGACCTCGAGTCCGCCGAGACGTACAAGGCCATCACCGAGCGGGTCACGCAATTCGAGGGCGGCGCCGGCGAAGATGGCGACATCGGCCGGCTCGTCTACCTGGCGATCCCGCCCAGCTTGTACCCCGATGCCGCCAAGCGGGTGTCGGAGAGCGGGCTCGTGCCGCGCACCGTGCGCGACGACAAGAATTGGGCGCGCATCATCGTCGAGAAGCCGTTCGGACGCGACCTCGACAGCGCGCGCTCTCTCGACAAACTCTTGCTGTCGCTTTTTTCCGAGCAGCAGATCTATCGCATCGATCACTATCTCGGAAAAGAGACCGTCCAGAACATTTTGGTGCTCCGGTTCGCGAACTCGATCTTCGAGCCGGTGTGGAATCGGAACTTCGTGCACCACGTGCAGATCACGGCGTCCGAAACCGTGGGCGTCGAGCACCGTGCGTCGTACTACGAAGAGTCCGGCGTGATCCGCGACATGTTCCAGAACCACCTCATGCAGCTCCTGACGTTGACGGCGATGGAGCCGCCTAACGCATTCGACGCCGACGCGGTCCGCGGCGAGAAGGCCAAGGTGTTGGGCTCGATCCACCCGGTGGCGCCGGAGGATGCGGCCGACATGTCGGTGATCGGCCAGTATGGGCCCGGCGAGGTGGACGGCGAGCATGTCATCGCCTATCGCGACGAGCCCGGCGTGGCCAAGGAGTCGCGCGTGCCGACGTACGCCGCGATCCGGTTCACCGTCGACAACTGGCGCTGGCACGGCGTCCCGTTCTTCCTGCGCTCGGGAAAGCGGCTCGCCAAGCACGCCACCGAGATCGCGGTGCAGTTCAAGGAACCGCCGCATTCGTTGTTTCACCTGCCTAACGGAGAGACGCTCGAGCGCAACGTGCTCGTGATGCGCATCCAGCCCGACGAAGGCATCTCGCTCCGGTTCGAGGTCAAGACGCCGGGCGTGGACGTGCGCATGGCGCCCGTCCGCATGGTGTTCAACTACGCCGACGCGTACGGCGCGTCCACCCACCCGGCGTACGAGACGCTGCTGCTCGACTGCATGCTGGGCGACGCGACGCTGTTCGCCCGCTGGGACGAGGTGGAAGCGTCGTGGCGGATCATCGATCCGATCATCGAGGGCTGGAAGAACCCGAGCCTGGTGAAGCTGCCCAACTACACGTCGGGCACGTGGGGTCCGTCGGCGGCCGACGCCTTTGTGGCCAAGGATGGCGCGGCGTGGCGGGAGCCATGACCGATCCGCGCGCCGCCGCCAAGCGCGACGCGGCGGTGCGCGCCGTCGAGGCCGTCCGCTCGGGCGACGTCGTCGGGTTAGGCACGGGGAGCACCGCCGCGTTCGCGATCGAGGAGTTGGGGCGCCGCATCGCAGCCGGTGCGCTGCGCGACATCGTCGGCATTCCCACGTCGAACGCCTCGCACCACCTGGCGCTCGAGTGGGGCGTGCCGCTCACGACGCTCGAGCGTCACCCGAAACTCGATGTGACCATCGATGGCGCCGACGAGATCGATCCGGTGGGCCGCGTGCTCAAAGGCGGCGGCGGTGCGCTCCTCCGCGAAAAGATCGTCGCCACCCGCAGCGCGCGGTGGATCCTCGTGATCGATCAGAGCAAGCTCGTCCCGCACCTGGGCGCGCGGTACCCGCTGCCGGTCGAAGTGGTGACGTTCGGATGGCAGGCGCACGAGGATGCCTTACGCGCCATGGGCGCCGACTGTGCACTGCGCGTGGGCGACGGCGAGCACCCGTTCGTGACCGATGAAGGCCACTACGTGATCGACGCGCGCTTTCCTAACGGTATCGCGGATCCGGAGGCAATGCACCGCGAGCTTCGCGCGCGGCCCGGCGTGGTCGACACCGGATTGTTCCTCGGACTATCGTCGGAGATCGTCGTCGGAGTCGAGAGCAGAGGAAGCGTGCTGCTGTGAGGGGCGCCGCCTGGTGCGCTTCCTCGCTCTGTTGAAACGGATCAAATCTGATAACTGCACGGAAAAATCGGATCGCCCGGCTGCTCGGCGCCGAGAGCCTCGACAGTGGTGAGGCTGTTTTTGTCTTACAAGAAGCTTTGCAGTGTCCGTTCGTGTCCGGATGTGTCCGCTATCATCGTCGTGGAACCTTCCAACTACAACGGAGGGGGCGTACGCGAGATGAATCAACCGGTCTCCATCTCGCCGTTCCGCTGTGACTCTTCTCAGGGTTAGATGAGGCGATAGCGGACACATCCGGGCACGGCCGGACACTGCAAGACTCTTTTGAAAGGTTCTTCCGGGAATTTCGGGAAAGGGGCGGACGTCACGCGCCTCGGTGTCGTGTGCGCCGGTCGAGCGGTATCGGGATGCGACCTGCGTCGTGCGGCAAGCATGGACACCGCTGTGCTGTTTTCCAACAACAACAAACCGCTCTCACCACAGTGATCGCACTGAGCCTCGCGCCGCCGAGCGATCCTTCAGTTTCCTTCAGTTTCCTTTTCGTTATCCCTTGTGACAGAGCGAGGAAGCCCTCCACGCGCGCCATCGTGAG
>DATEHK010000096.1:0-26029 GCA_035279625.1 Gemmatimonadaceae bacterium | reverse complement strand
CCGAGCGATCCTTCAGTTTCCTTCAGTTTCCTTTTCGTTATCCCTTGTGACAGAGCGAGGAAGCCCTCCACGCGCGCCATCGTGAGCCCTCATGTCGCGCTTCCAGAGGAGTTCTGGTTCGAGGCTGATCGCCGTCCCGCGTGGAAGGCTTCCTCGCTCTGTCACAAGGGATAACGAAAAGGAAACTGAAGGAAACTGAAGGATCGCTCGGCGGCGCGAGGCCAAGTGCGATCACTGTGCTGAGAGCGGTTTGTTGTTGTTGGAAAACAGCACAAGGGTGTCGATGCCCGCCGCACGACGCAGGTCGCATCCCGATACCGCTCGACCGGCGCGCATGACACCGAGGCGCGTGACGTCCGCCACTTTCCCGAAATTCCCGGAAGAACCGGAAAAACAGCACAGCGGTGTCGATGCCTGCCTCACGAGGTGCGTCGCATCCCACGGCGCGCTCGACGCCGGTCGTTCATCGCTCGGGCGTAACCTGCGATGCGGTTGGCACGTTCCTGGAGGTGATAGCGGGCAAGGCCGGACACGGGCGGACGCCTAACGGATGATGCTCTCGCGCCGCCCCGCCTTCCACAATGCGAACGTTCCCGGCCTCGTCTGGCCGCCGGTGCACCCGTCGACGTAGCTCAGCTCGCCGATGATCGCCGAGTTGTCGTTGGCTGCAGCGCCGGTCAGGTGCATGGTGCCGGAACAGTGCTGGGCCGGGTACGTCCAGTCGATGTCCACAGTTAGGCTGTCGGCGCTCACACGGCCCTTCCCGTGGCCGGTGACGTCGATACCTGTGGTCGACAGGGTCACCGTGGCGTCCGCGTCGGCGATCGAGAGATCCCACGTCACGCCGAGGCGGGTGCGATCGAGGACGATGTGGCCCTCGTACTTGCCGGCGGCGATCGTGTCACGTCGCACCGGCCGCTGCGACCCGTTAGGCAGGGCGAACGCCACGATGTAGTCGCCGGGCGCATCCGTGTCGCCCGCCCGCGCGTGCAGCTCTCTGTGCCCGCCGGCTGCCACGACAACATACTGGCGTCCGGACGTGCTGGTGTACGTCATCGGCGACGCGTGCACGCCGGCCGGCAACGCCGCCGACCACAGCTCCTTGCCGGTCTCGACGTCGTACGCGTGCAGCCGGTGGTCTACCGCTCCGCCGGCGAAGACGACGCCGCCGGCCGTCGTCATCGCGCCGCCCAAGTTGGGCGACCCCCATGCGGCGCTTCCCGGTACGGCGGCGAGGGTCGCGACCGAGCCTAACGGACGATCCCATTTCACGCGGCCGGTCTCGAGGTCGATGGCCGTGAGCGTCCCCCAGGGCGGAGGATTGCACGGCGCGCCGTCGGGCGCGAGCAGATGACGGCGCCGCATGGCGTATGGCGTGCCCGCCTGCGGCGCGAACTCGTCGAATCGGTTCCCGCGGCCCATCGTGGCGTGCACGCTGTCGCGCGGCACGAGCTCCACCACCGTGATGAGCCGGTTGGACGGCACGATGGCCAGATGCCTAACGGGATCGAGCGTCATCCCGCTCCAGTTCGAGCCACCCACGTTCCCGGGGAAGAGCACGGTCGGCGTCGTCGACGGCGGCGTGAAGATCCCGGTGGACCTGGCACCGCTCAACTGTTCGCGACACCACGCCCTGCCACTGTCGCTCGCGCCGAAGATGTCGGTCGTGTCGAAGCGCGTCGGCACGAGCGGACGCGGCAGTGTCGGGAACGGCTGCGTCGGCCACGCGTGCTCGCCCGGCACGGAGCTCGCCGGCACCGGCCGCTCCACTACGGGGAAGAGTGGTTTCCCTGTGCTGCGATCGAGAATGAACACGAAGCCCATCTTCGTGGTCTGTGCGAGCGCGGGGATTGCTTTACCGTTGCGATGCATCGTGAACAGCATCGGCTGCGCGGGCACGTCGTAGTCCCACAAATCGTGATGCACCATCTGGAAGTACCAGATCATCTTGCCCGTCGATGCGCGTACGGCAACAACCGAGTTGGCGAAGAGGTTCTCGCCGAGCCGCTCGCCACCGTAGAAGTCGGGACTGGCGCTGCCGGTTGGTATGAATACGAGGTCGCGCGCCGAGTCGACGCTCATGACGGACCACGCGTTCGCCGCACCGGTGCGATGGGCATTGGGGCCGCGCCACGTGTCGTATCCCGCTTGCGATGCATCGCGCGCGATGGGGTCCCAACTCCACCGGAGCGCGCCGGTCCGCGCGTCGAATGCTCGAACCACTCCGCTCGGTGACGCCGCTCTCTGGCCATCGGCGACAGTCGATCCAATGATCACCAGGCCGTCGACCACGGCCGGCGGCGACGTCACCTCGTATTCGCCCTTGGCCGGCGCGTTCACGAGACCATTCGTCAGGACAACCTGGCCGTGCGATCCGAAATCGGCGCACGGTTCCCCGGAGCGCGCGTCGAGCGCGATCAGCCGGCCATCCACGGTACCGATGAAGATGCGACGGTGACACGGCGCGTCGGTTGGGCGCGACGGGTCGACCCATGTCGACACGCCGCGGTTCGTGAAGTCTCCGTAGCCGGCGGACAGGTCGATCTGGGCATCGAACGACCAGAGCTCGGTGCCGGTATCGCCATTCAGCGCGCGCACGCCGCCGAACGGCGTGGACGCGTACAGCACGTTGTCGACGAACAGCGGCGTCGTCTCGTCGCGCGCCATGGCGTCGCCGAGCGAGAAGTCGCCCGTGCGATAGGTCCAGACGGGCACGAGGCGTTGCACATTGTCACGCGTAATCTGCGTTGCCGGCGAATACTTGGTTCCCTGAGCGTCGTGCGCATACGCGGGCCAATCGGCTGGTGTCTGTGCGCCCGCGGACGCAGCGACGATCAATGCGGTACCGGCCCAGCCAATGAAGCGGACGGTCATGCCTGTGGTCCGTTAGGCGTGAAGGGGTTGGTGCCGTGGCGAAACCGGCTGCGATACCCGCTGGGCGATACGCCGAACCGCCGCTCGAACGCCCGGCGGAACACATCCTCGCCCGTATAGCCCACCGAGCGGGCCACCGACGCGATGCGCGCCGAGCGCGTCGAGAGCCGGCGGCTGGCCTCGGCGAGCCGGGACTCTTCGACGAATGCCGCCGGCGTCGCGCCTAACCGATGCTTGAACTCTCGCGCAAAATGGCGCGGACTCAAGCACGCCCGCTTCGCCAGCGTGTCGACCGACAAGTCCGAGCGCAGGTGCGATTGAATCCAGGTGACGACGTCACCGAAGCGATCGGTGGATTCGAGCTGGAATCGTAACGGCTCGGAAAACTGTTGCTGGCCGCCCGGCCGCTTGAAGTACACCACCATCTCGCGCGCCACGGCCAGCGCGGCCGCCGGACCGTGGTCTTCCTCGATCATGGCGAGCGCGAGATCGATGCCGGCCGTGATGCCGGCGGACGTGTAGAACTGGCCGTCCTTGAGGAACAGCGCGTCGGGCTCGACGCGCAGGGCGGGGTACCGGCGCTGAATGTCGTCGACTGCCGACCAGTGCGTTGCGACGCGACGGCCGTCGAGCAGCCCGGTGGGCGCGAGTCCGTAGAGGCCCGTACACACGCTGGCGACCCGCCGCGTATGCGGCGCGCGGCTCACGATCCACTTCGCGGCTCGCTCGGCGGCGTTAGGCAGGCGGAGGCCGGCGCCGCCGGGGACGATGAGTGTGTCCAGGCGCACCGCCGACGGAACCGTCGCATCGGCCGTCATCGTGATGCCGGCGCTCGTCGTGAACCGGCGGCCGGTTAGGCCGATGAGCACGATCTCGTAGGGCGGCGCCGCGTCGGCGCGCCCGGCCCGCAGCGCCGGCGTGTCGAAGGCGTCCGATGCAAACGCGTCGGCCGGACCGATCAGGTCGAGCGCCTGCGCGCCGTCGAAGGCGAGGAATCCGATGCGTCGTTGCGTCATGGCTCGAACCTAACACGGAACGCGCCATGGCAGCAATGTCAATAAACCGACGAAAACAGACTTTCGTCAGGCCTTGCGGCACCGGCTGCGCCGCCTGGGACTCGGGGTCGAGGCCCAAGGCCGCCGCGATCGCTTTGCACGCGGTGATGGTGCCGCTCCCCGAATCGATCTCCATCCACGCGGTTCCGTCCCTGTGGCAACACCTATATCAACGCTGAGCGCCAGCCCCTGGGCGTCGCGCACGAGGCGGATCGGCACTTCGGTGGCATGCGCGACCCGCCCCGCCAGGCTCGCCGGGCTCTCGACGGTGAGCGTGCGGCGCGCTATTTCCAGGGTGATCGGCCGGCCGGCAAACAGGTCCAGGCCGAGGGACCCGTCCAGTACCGGTGCGTTAGGCGGAAGAACGTCATGATGTCGAACACCACGACGCTCGGCGCGTGGAGCGGTTGGTGCTGGAGCTCGAGCGCCGATTGAACCACAAACACGCCACGCACGAACAATCCCCCCCGCACACTCACGGAAGCCCATGAACCGAAACCAGCAGTTGGCCCGGATTGCGTTCGCCCTCGGGATGATGAGCGTCGGCGCCCTGACGCTCGTGTATGGCTACGAGGTGCTGGTTGCGCAGCCGCTCCCCAAGTGGTTCCCCTGGCCGCAAGGACTTGGCTATGCGTGCGGCATCCTCATGCTGGGAACCGGTGCCGGGTTGCTGTTCGAGCGCACCGCGCGGGTCGCCATTCGTATTCTGTTTCCATTTTTAGGCCTCTGGACGCTGACGCGTGTGCCGCTGCCCATCGCGGGTCCGGGCAGGGAAATCACCTGGTTTCTCGTCGCCGAGATCGCCGTGCTCGCGGCCGGGGCCCTGGTGCTCTTCGTTAGGCATGCCGGCTTGCAGGCGGGATCGAAGTTGGAGGCCATCACGCGGACGCACGGTGTGACGGTCGCGCGGATCCTCGTCGGTCTCTCGGTGCCGACGTACGGGCTGTCGCACTTCTTCGAGTTCGCCGCTCGAACCGTGACGCTCGTGCCGTCGTGGCTTCCGTTCCCGAAAGTCGTGGCCGATTTGGCCGGCGCCGCGCAGGTCGCGGCGGGACTCGGCGTCCTCTTCTCCATCTATCCCCGTTGGGCGGCGAGAGCCGAGGCCGCAATGTTAGGCCTGTTCACGCTGCTCGTGTGGGTTCCCGCCGTGGTGACCAATCCGGCGCTGCATTCCAATTGGGGAGAGTTCCTCTTTTCCGGTGCGCTCGCCGGTGCGACGTGGGTAGTAGCCGAGAGTCTCCCTGCTTGACATCGCATTCTGACCTCGTAACGTGGTATGGACCTGCAGGAAGGTTGTGTCCTGAACCCGCCGAGGTCGTATGCACATTGTCTCGCGCATCGCTATCACCTGTTCCGCTGGTTTGCTGCTCGCGGGCTGTACGAAGACCGATCAAGCGGCAAAGGGTGACAGCACCGCCGTCGCCGCTGACAGCTCGGCCGCCGCAGCGCCGGCTCCAGCTCCTGCTCCTGCGCTGTCGTTGGCTGACCTCGCCGGCAAGTGGCAGATGCAGTCCACGCCCATGTCGGGGAAGGACACGTCGCCCACGAAGTACGTGATGACGGCGACGGCCGACACAACGGGCTGGGTCATCGCGTTCCCATCGGGCCTCAAGGTGCCGCTCCAGATCTCGGTTTCAGGCGACAGCGTGCTCGAGCGCACGGGTACGTTCGCGAGCCAGCGTCGCAAGGGAATGAAGGTGATGACGGAGGGGTCGCTCAAGTTGCAGGATGGGAAGCTCGTCGGGACGACCACTGCTCATTACGCCAAGGCCGGCCCGGACTCGGTGATCACGCTGCGCACCGAAGGGTCGAAGATGCCGTAGTGCGCCGCGCGCGTTCACGGTCGTCGGCCCGGTTCTTCCGCGCGACCCTCGCGTGCGTGCTGCTCGCGGGTGTCGCGCGAGTGTCGTTAGGCCAGGCCCCGGGCCACGACGGCCATTCGTTAGGCGTGGTCGATTTCCCGGTCAGCTGCTCCGCCGGCGTGCGCCCCGCGTTCGATCGCGCGGTGGCGCTCCTCCACCATATGACGTATCCCGAGGCGCGGAAGGCGTTCGAGCTCGTCGCCGCCACGGATCCCACGTGCGCGATGGCGCAGTGGGGCATCGCCATGACGCTCTTCCAGCCGCTCTGGCCCACGCGCCCGGGTCCCGATGCGCTCCGGCGCGGCTGGAACGCAGTCGAGAAAGCCGACGCGATCGGTGTACCGACGGAGAGAGAACGACTCTTCGTTGCGGCGGCGGAAGCGTTCTTCCTCGAGCCGGCGTCGACCGACTACTGGCTGCGCATCCGTCGTTGGGCCCACAGCTCCGAGCAACTGTACTCGGCATTTCCTAACGATGACGACGCCGCGTCGTTCTATGCGTTGGCACTCCTGGCCACGGCGCCCGCCGACACCGCATCGCGCGTGAACGCCGACAGCGCGGCCGCGATTCTGCTCCGCGTGTACGCGCGCAACCCGCGACACCCCGGTGCCATTCACTACTTCATTCACGCCGACGATGTACCGGGACGTGAACGCGAATCGTTGGCCATCGTCCGAAGTTACGACGCGATCGCGCCGCGCAATCCGCACGCCCTCCACATGCCGACGCACATCTATACGCGACTCGGCGACTGGGACGCGGTGGTGCGCGGCAATCTCGAGGCGGCGAACGCAGCGTTGGAATATCGGGCCGGCGACAGCGGGCAATTCGTGTGGGACGAGTTCCCGCACGCGATCGAGTATCTCGTGTACGCGTATCTGCAGCAGGGCCGCGACGAGGCCGCGGCCGACCAGATTCGCCGGCTGCGCGCGACGCCGCGATTGGAGCCGACGTTCAAGACGGCATTTCACTTGTCGTCGACACAGGCTCGATACGCACTCGAGCGCCGCGACTGGAACCACGCCGCCGCGATCGTTCCGCGCCAACCTTCGACCATCAGCTGGGATCGGTTCGCGTGGCCCGAAGCGATCTCGTGGTTCGCGCGCGGACTCGGAGCCGCACATTTAGGCAGGATCGACGAAGCGAGACAGTCCGCGGACCGCCTCGATGTGCTCGACAGCGCCAGTGGTAAGGCAGGTGAAACACTGTTCGCGCGGAACGTGCGCGTGCTTCGGCTCGAGCTCAGGGCGTGGATCGCACACGTAGCCGGCCAGTGCGACTCGAGCGCTCAGTTGATGAACGAAGCCGTAGTCCTCGAGGCCGCGACGCCCAAGGCCGCAGTGACGCCGGCGCCCACGCTGCCCGCCCAAGAGCTGCTGGGCGACATGCTCGTGGAGCAGGGTCGATCGAGCGAGGCGCTCGCGGCGTATAGGCGCGCGTTGGAGCTCTATCCCAACCGCTTCAACAGTCTGTTAGGCGCGGCGCGGGCGGCGCGCGCGGCCGGTGATACGGCGCAGGCGCGGACGTTGTACGGTCAACTACTCACCGTGGCCAAAGGCGGCACACGACGGCCGGCGTTGCGCGAGGCGCAGCGATTTGGTGATCAGCGGCGCTGAACCGCGCCGCTTCTTCCGTCGCCGACCGATTGGCTTGGCAACTATAATACTAAGTATTATACTTGAGTCGTGCGCCTGACATTCGTTGAGACGCTGATGTTTCGCGTGAGCGTTAAGGCGTGTTGAGCGAGGCGGATCTCGACGACCTGCAGCGGGAATTGCTCCGCGACCCGCATGTCGGGGCAGTGATCGCGGGAAGTGGCGGGGCACGGAAAGTCAGATTGGGCATCGGTGCCCGGGGCAAGCGCGGTGGCGTGCGCGTGATCCACTACTTTCACGATTCGGCGGCACGCGTCTACCTGCTGTTGGCGTATCCGAAGAACGCAGCCGACAATCTGAGCTCTGCTGGATTGCGGGCGGTGAGGCAGATCATCACAGCGATCGAGAGGGACGCCTAGTGGCCACAAAGAAGCGCACGGCGGCGCAGTACGAGGCGATGCTCATCGAGAGCGCGCGTCAGGCGCTTGGCATTGCGCGTGGTACGCTCCGACCGGCGCGCGTCACCGAGCGCGAGGCCGTTGTGTCGCCCCCGCCGGCGTTCAGCGCGAAGCGTATTCGACGCGCTCGCGCAAGACTGGGCTTCTCACAGGCGGTCTTCGCACACGTCCTCAACGTTAGCCCAGCGACTGTACGGGCGTGGGAGCAAGGGACTCGAGAGCCGGACGGAGCGGCGGTCCGACTCCTGGAACTGACTAACGAGATTCCAGAGTGGCTGACATCCAAGGTGAGACATGTGGCGGAAGCGCCGGCTGCGTACACCGCGCGCAGGCGAAGCGTGAGGTCGCGGAGGCGAAAATAGCTGGCGGCGCTCAGGCGAGTCAGCTATTTGCACACACGGCGCAGAAGTATCGTGACGGGGAGAGCGACAGTTACCTGGGGAATGCGTCGGACAGACCGCCATCGATCGTGATGATGTCGCCCGTGGTATAACGGAACCGCTCGCTCGCCAACAGCGCCGCGACGTCGGCGACCGCATCCGCGGGAATGAGCGACACGCCCATGGCGTTCCGCCCGCGGTACGTCTCCAACTGCTGCTCCACCGTGACGCCGCGCATGGCGGCCCGCTCGCGCACGAATCGCAGGAACAGCGGCGTCTCCACCTGGTCGGCGTTGATCGCGTTGACGCGAATGCCGTCGCCGCCTAACTCGAGCGCGGCGACCCGCATCGCCTGCAGCAGCGCCGCCTTGCTGCCGCCGTACGCCGCCGCGTCGCGTCCAGGTGCCAGCGCGGCCTTCGATACCGACGCGATGATCGAGCCGCCGAGCTGCTGGCGCTGCATCACCGCGGCAACGGCACCCACGCAGAGAACGGCGCCCAGATAGTGCACGTCCAACTGTCGCTGGAGATCCTCGCGCTGCAATGCGGTCACGCGCGCGAATCGGGGCGCCTGGCCCGCGGTGTAAAAGAGAGAATCGATGCCGCCGAACGCCAACACCGTGTGCTCCACGAGGTGCGCGAGGCTCGCATCGTCCCGCACATCGAGCGTGACGCCGATGGCGCGATCCTTATTCGTTAGGCAGATCTCCGCCGCCACGGCCTCGGCGGCCGTCCCGTCGAGATCGGCCACCACGACGTGCGCACCTTCCCTCGCGAACCGCAGCGCCGCCGCCTTGCCGATGCCGCTCCCGCCGCCGATCACTACCGCCACGTGCCGCGGCAGGAGCAGCGTGGCACGCTCGCGCGCGTCCTGTTCGTCGATCTTGCGCCGCTCGAGCGACCAGTGCTCGAAGTCGAACACCTCCCGTTCGCCGATGAATCGGAACGTGTCGATCAACTCGGCGTTCGCGATCGACGCGAGCACGGCGCGGTAGCAGAGGGCCGCCGTCATTGCGCCGCGCTTGTCGCGCGAGGCGGTGATCATGCCGACTCCGGGAACGAGCACCACTTTGGCCCAGTCGTCGAGCGGGCGCTCCCCCGTCGCCGCGTGACGGGCGTGATACGACTCGTACTCGGCGTGCTGGCTCGCGAGCTGCGTGCGCACGGCAGCGGCGATGATATCGGGCGTCGCCGAGTGGTCGATGCCTAACCAAGCCGGCAGGCGGCCGGCGCGCAGGATGTGCTCGGGCGTGGCCATCCCGCGGCCTACCAGCTCCTGCATGCGCGCGTCGTCGAGTGCGTGCCGAACATCGTCGCCATCATCGAAATGCAGGATGACCCGGCTCGCGGCGCCGAGCGCGCCGCGCACCGCCGGTAGGACGATGCCGGCGACTCGTCGGCGAACGTCGGCGGACGGACGCACGTCGGATACTCGCACAGGCGCCG
This sequence comes from Gemmatimonadaceae bacterium, assembly GCA_035279625.1. GTDB lineage: Bacteria > Gemmatimonadota > Gemmatimonadetes > Gemmatimonadales > Gemmatimonadaceae > JADGGM01. The sequence continues at coordinate 16,359 of DATEHK010000096.1, read as the reverse complement.
CGCGCCCGTGCCGCTTGGCCGCCAGAAAATCGGCGATGGTGTTCACCGTGCGCAGCAGGCGCGCGTAACATTCGCGCGCGTCGTCCGCCCACACCATGAGCCCGTGGTGCGCCAGCGCGAGCCCGATGGCCGACTCGGGCAGCCGGTCCGCCATCTCGCCCACCTCCCGGGCTAACGGGAACCCGGGGCGCACGTACGGCACGTACACGATCTCTCCGCCTAACACGTCAGCGACGAGCTGCCGGGCGACGCCGTCCGTCACGTTGGTCAGGCTCATCGTCGCGACGTCGTGCGTGTGCGCGATCACGCGGTGCGGCAGGAGCGAGTGCAGCGGCGTCTCGACGCTCGGCGTTGGGCCGGGCTCCAGCATGCACCCCGCCATGAACCGCATCATCTCATCGTCCCGCATCGAGTGGGCGGTCTTGAGCGCGCCCAACGCCGGGAGCGAGAGACGCGTGAACCCGGATCGCCCGATGGTGCGCAGGTCGGTGCCGCTTCCCTTGACCAGCAACGCGTCGCCGATCTTGATGGACGTGTTGCCGCCGCCCGGTTGCACGAGGCTCGGCTCGCGACCGACGAGGTTCGAGAGGTAGACCAGTTGGTCGAGCTCGTCGGCGCCCGAGGCGCCGCCAGGTCCACCATTCCAATGGTCGTCGAGTCGCGCTGACGCGAAGGGGCCGTTCACACGTGATAAGATACGGCGCCGGAAGCCGTCGCGCCGCTACTCCGCGCGAAGAACCGACACCGGATCTACCCGCGCCGGCTGCCCGGCGCAAATGCGTCGGCGAGGGCGACAACGGTGTGTGTTGACAAAAAAGTCCTGCCGAGTCCGTCCGTGTCCGGATTTGTCCGCTATCCTCTCGTGGAACTCTGAGATGAGTCGCAGCGGAAGAGCGAGATGAGGTGTAGTCGAGTCATCTCACGTAGGCGCCGTCGATTCAGGAACGAGCTTGCACGACGGTGATAGCGGACAGACGCCGCGAGCGGGTCAACCGCCGGGCGCGGCTCCCGCGAGCGCTTCGTGTCGCTGCCGCTGCTCGGCGGTTTTCAAGTTAGGCAGGAGGGCGGTGAGCAGGCCCATGGCGGGAAGGAACGAACAGACGCGATACACGAAGTCGATTCCCGTGCGGTCCGCCATCCATCCCAACACCGCCGCGCCGATGCCGCCCATGCCGAAGGCGAGGCCGAAGAAGAGGCCGGAGATCATGCCGACTTTTCCCGGCACCAGCTCCTGCGCGTAGACCAGGATGGCCGAGAACGCCGACGCGAGGATGACGCCGATCACCACACTGAGCACGGCGGTCCAGAATAGATTCGCGAACGGCAGCGCGAGCGTGAACGGCAGCACGCCCAAGATCGAGCACCAGATGACGTACTTGCGGCCCAACCGGTCGCCCACCGGTCCGCCGATGATCGTGCCCGCGGCCACCGCGCCTAACAGAACGAACAGGTAGATCTGGGCCGCGCGCACCGACAGGTGGAACTTCGAGATGAGGTAGAACTCGTAGTAGCTGGTGAGACTGGCCAGGTAGAAGTACTTGGAGAACACCAGCGCCATGAGGACGATGAGCGATCGCCTCACGATGTGCGGCGGCACCGGCGGCGCCGGGGACGGTTCGGCGTGCGCGGCGCCGCGCCGCGTGCCCCGATGCTTGTACCAGATTCCGACGTTCCACAGGATGATGATGCCGAGCAGCGCGGCGAGCGAGAACCAGGCCACGCTATGGCGGCCTAACGGTAGAACGATGAACGCCGCGAGGAGCGGGCCTAACGCTGATCCGGCATTGCCGCCCACCTGGAAGAACGCTTGCGCGAAGCCGTGGCGGCCGCCCGACGCCATGCGCGCCACTCGCGATGACTCGGGATGAAACACGGACGACCCCACGCCCACCGTCCCTGCAGCCAGGAGCAGCAACGCGAAGCGATTCACCCTGGCCAGCAGCAACAAACCGAGCAGCGTGAACATCATGCCGATGGCCAGCGAATAGGGCTTGGGCCGGCGGTCCGTGTACGAGCCGACGAGCGGCTGGAGCAGGGACGCGGTGACCTGGTACGTGAACGAGATGAGCCCCACCTGCATGAAGCTCAGCGCGAACGACGTCTTGAGCATCGGATAGATGGCGGGCAGCAGCGACTGCATCATGTCGTTCAGTAGATGACAGAAGCTGATGGCGCACAGCACGACGAACGCCGTGCGGCCGGCGTCGTCGCCGATGGCGGCCCGGGCCGGCGCGCTCACGCGGGTGTTCGTCTCGTATACGTCACGGCGTGACGAACGCCTTGTCGCCCAACAACGCGCGGTCGAACGTCAGGACGGTGTTGCAATCGGCGGTTCGGGCGTGTTCGCGGATGACGTAGTCGGCAAACTCGCCTTTGCCGCGCGTGAACGCGTCGAGCGCGCGCGTGAGCTCGTCCGGCGAAGCGAAGGCGAGCTGCTTGGCGTGCAGGAGGTCGTGGAGGATGGCGGCGACGGCTGCTCGCGTCACCTTGTAACTGGCGGCGAGCACCCACGCGGTTTCGCACAGGACGACATCGGACACGAACAGTTCCTCGCCCTTGGCGACTGCGCGATCGATGGCTGACGCGGCCGCCGCGGACTGGGGTTTGTCGTCTTGAACGAGATAGCGGACGAGGACGTAAGTATCGAGAGCGATCACCGGCGATTCGCCGAGCGTTTGACGGCGTCTTTCATGTCGTCGATGGTGACGCCTTTGATCTTGGGCTTGAGGGCGCCCCGGAGTTTCGCGAGCTCGACTGTTTCGGCCTCGACCGTCACCGATCCGTCAGCGTGGATGCGGAACGCGAGCTTGTCGCCGGGTTCGACGGCGAGGGCTTCGCGAACCCGTTTCGGCACGGTGACCTGGCCCTTGCTGGTAATGGTAGCCATGGCATTACCCCGTGAGCATTTCCTTACTTCATGGTAAGGGATTGCCCGGTGGACGCAAGGCCGGAGCAGGGCGGTTGGGGAGGTGAGCGCTCGCGCCAGTTGGCGGCGACGCGCGGCGTCGTGCCGGCCACACCCACGACGCTCGTGACGCTGCTCAAGTCGGCGCAGTACGGGCGGCAGCAGGAGCGGATCGCGCGCAACGCCGAAGAGATCCGCGACCTGGGCGCCGATCTCTATCGACGGATCTGCACGCTCGCCGAGCACCTCGTGCGGCTCCATCGCGGCCTCACGGGCGCGGTGGAGGCGTACAACGACGCCGTCGGGTCGCTGGAGTCGCGCGTGCTCAGCACGGCGCGCCGCTTCCGTGCGTTAGGCGCGGCGGAAGGGCAGGGTGAGATCGAGGTGCCGATGCCGGTGCATGCGCTGCCGCGTCTCGCGGCCGCGCCGGAGCTGGCGCCGCGATCGATCGCGGCGCCGCCGGCGGATTTCGCCGAGCGTTAGAACAAACCTACCGTTAGGCCGGCGGACACCAGCACCGACTGGATCGACTTGGCGCTCTTGATGAACCCGCCGTTCTTCGTGTACACGTTTTGCACGCGGCCTTCGGTGAACATGCCCACCCGGCCGAAATTGAGCGCGAGGCCCACGCCGCCGTCCACGCCGAAGTTGAACTGCGATTTCGACGTTGGGCCGCCGAGGCTCGACGAATCGATGTTGGTCTTCACCTGGAACCCGCCGATTCCGGCGGTCAGGTACGGGCGGACCGGGCCGTGCAGCAGATTGATCGTGAGGCCGCCCACGCCGCTCAAGACCTGATTCGTGCCGGTCGCCCCGAGCGGATCGGCGCCGGCCGCGCCCAACAACGCGTTCTTGAGGTCGAAGCGTTGGTAGCCCAGATCGAATCGAAGCGCCGGAAGGCCGCCGGGTAGTTGAAGCAGCAGAAACCCGCGTCCGCCGAACCCGCTCTTCACGTTCGTGCTCCCGTTCCCGGTCGGAACAGCCATCCCGCCGCTGACGCCGAGGCTCAGGATGTACCGCTTGGGTTGCTGGCTCATCGGCGACGGAATGGGCATTTCCTGAGCTGCCGCCGCGGCGCCGAGCGACGCCATTGCCAACGCGACGAAGGCCGCGCGCGAAAGTGAACCACGCATCTGAACCCCCTCTATACAATGCCTGTCGAGGCTGCGACTGGAGCGCCTTGCTCCACGGAACTCGTGGGCGCTACACTAGTGCAGCGGGGTCATCCCTCAATCACACGGCGATCATCCGTCAACATGTTGACGTTGCGCACGTTGGGCGGCTTGTCGGTGCTGCGTGGCGCGATTCCGCTGAGCGGCGCCTCCACGCAGCCTCGCCGCCTTGCGCTGCTCGCTCGTGTCGCCGTGGCGGGTTCGCGCGGACTGGGTCGCGCGGCGCCCATGGCCCAACTCTGGCCCGACGCCGATGAGGAACACGCGCGCCGAGCGTTGAACCAACTGGTCTATGCCGTGCGTCGCGATTTTGGCGACGACGTGTTCACGGGGACGAACGCGCTGCGGCTGAATCCCGACGTGATGACATCGGACGTCGGCGCCTTCACTGAGGCGTTGGACCAAGGCGACTGGGCGCGCGCGGTCGACCTGTACAAGGGACCGTTCCTCGACGGATTCCATCTCGCCGATGCGCCGGAGTACGACCGTTGGGCGGACGAGCAGCGCGATGCACTGGTGCACGAGTACACGCGCGCACTGAGCAAGCTCGCCGACGCGGCGGCACAGCGGGGAGATCCGGCCGCGGAGGTCGAGTGGCTGCGTCGGCTCGCGGCCGCCGACCGTCACGATTCGCGAATCGCGCTTCGGCTCATGCACGCGCTGTCGTCGGCCGGCGATCGCGCCGGTGCGCTGCGCCACGCGCAGATCCACGAGGCGATCGTCCGCAGTGAGTTAGGCGTAGACGCGGGGCCGGCGGTGGCGGCACTGGTCGGTCGTCTGCGGAGCGAGTCGGCGGCGCCGCGATCATCGCCGCCGCGCGGCACGCCGCGGGTGGGCGGCGACTCTCATCCGGACACGGCGGCCGTGGCCGGTGCGGCGCGGGCGACTTCCCCGCGCCGGCGTGTCGTGAGGCCAGTGGTGGCGATCGGCCTCGCGGCGGCGACGCTGGCTGCGTTAGGCGGCTGGATCGCGCTGCGAACCCCGCATGTGCCGGGTGTGGCCGCGGCCGGACACCGCGACTGGGTGGTCGTGAGCGACGTTGCGGACTCGGGCGGCGATCCCAGGTTCGACCGCGCGGTGAGCCTCGCGCTCACGACGGGGCTGGATCAATCTCCGCGTGTCGCCGTGATGCCGGGCAGCCGCATCGACGAAACACTGGTGCGCATGCGGCGCGTGCCCGGGACCGTCGTTTTCGATGAAGCGACGGCGCGCGAAGTGGCGCGTCGCGATGGCGCTCGCCTCGTGGTGGTGCCCGCCGTGGCACGCGCGGACAGCGGCTACGTGCTCACGGCGCGCATCATCGACCCCGTCACCGACTCGACGCTGGCGGCCGAGCTGACCCGGGCGACGAACAGCGCCGGCGTGCTCGACGCGCTCGACAACCTGTCGCGCGGGTTGCGGCGGGACTTCGGCGAATCGGTGTGGTCGTTAGCCACCGAAAGCGTTCCTCTGCCAGAGGCTACCACGGGATCGCTCAGCGCGCTCGAGAACTACGCCGCGGGGGAACGGGCGTTCGGTTTGCGGCACGAGGTCGAGGCCGAGGAATTGTGGAAGGCCGCGCTGCAGCAGGACTCGGATTTCGCGATGGCGCACGCCGACCTCGGCGGCCTCTACTACTGGTACGAGAACCGCCGCCCACAGGGCGATGCGGAATTCGCGCGCGCGTTGGCGTTGCTCGACCGGTTGCCGGAGGGAGAGCGGATGCTCATCCGCGCGCGCATCGCCGGCTGGCGCGGCGACCGGTTAGGCGCGGTCCGGATCTATCGCGAGTACCTGTTGCAGTATCCCGACGACCGCGAGGCGCTGTTCCAACTCGGCTACAACGCGATGCGCGGGCACGAATATGCGGACGCCCGCGACGCGTTCACCCGCTTGGCGGGTGTCGATTCGGCCAGCTACGGCGTGTGGGTGAACATCGCGACCGTCGACCGTGCGTTAGGCGATTTCCGCGCCGCGCTCGCGGCCTACCATCGGGCGTTCGCGGTGTATCCGGAGGCGGCGACGACCGGCAACATGAACAACGAATTCGGTGCGACCTACGTGGGCCTCGGCATGCTCGACTCGGCCGAGCACGTATTCCGGACCATGCTGCCGTTCGGAGGCGTGCAGCAGCGCGACGGATATCAATCGCTGGCGTTTCTCGCCATGTGGCGCGGGCGGTATGCGGTCGCGTTGTCGGACATCGACTCGGCGCTGGTGGTCGATCGCGCGCTCAACGACGAGTCCGGCGCGGCGCGGCGCGTGTTGTTCGCGGCGCAGCTCGACTACGCGTTAGGCGCGCGGCGTGCCGCGCGGACGGCCATGGCGTCGTTCGATTCGCTGTTTCGGAGGACGTATTTGGAGCCCGCGCTCGTGATGTGGGCGGGACGGCTGGCCGCGCGGGACGGCGACGCTGCGCGCGCCGCCGTGATGATGGATTCCCTGGAGCGGCGGGCGCACCCCGACAGCCCGGAAGACCGCGCGAGCCTTTCCATGATGCACGGTGAGATGGCGGTGTTGGGCGGGCGAATACAGGAGGCGCGCGAGCGGTTCGCCGTGGCCGCTGAACTCGACCCCACGGAGTACTTCCGCGAGGCCCAAGCCCACGGCGCCTTCAGCGACTCCGATTTCGTGGCCGCGTCGCGTCTTTACGGCGATCTCGCGCGCGACCGCGCGTGCTGTTACGAGGGCTCCGAATTCGTGCGTGTCGCGCCCTACTGGGTAGGGCGGTCCGAAGAGGCGCAACAACATCGCGACGCGGCAGCGCAAGCGTATCGCACGTTCTTGGACAACTGGCCCGACGCCGACACGGCGCTCGTTCTGCTTCGAGACGCCAAGCGCCGCCTTGTCGCGCTGGCGAAATAACTGGCCGCGGTCGTGTGCGCGTCGCACGACGAAAACGCCGACGCGAGGTCAGACGCGCGCGTCTTCTTTCCGCGCGCATGGTCTCCCTGTCGCGCGGCGCATCACGGAGTTTTTGCCTCATTTCTAGGCAACAACTCCGTGATGCGCGGCGGGAGGGGATAGCGGGTCCTCGCCGTCCTGCCTCGACAGGTCGCGGGCTGAGGGCGATACTTCCGCACACCGAGTAACGCCCGCGCGATGACCGTCTCCTACGACAATAGCAAGCTCATCTTCGACGGCATCAAAGCCGCCGGGATCAAGTCCATTTCCGCGCTGCCAGAAACCTGGCTCGGCCCGCTCCTCCAGCGCGCCGAGGACGATCCCGACGTTCGCCTTCTCCAGGTGGCCAAGGAGGAAGAAGCGATCGGCATCGCCGCCGGCGCCTACTTCGCCGGCACGCCGCACATTCTATTGATGCAAAATCACGGCTTCCTCGCCGCGATCAACGGCATCGTCTCGCTCGCCCAACTGTATCGAATTCCCCTCTGCATGCTGATCGCGTTACGCGGGCATTGGGGGGAGCCGTACCCGTGGCACACGAGGGGCGGGATCGTCACCGAAGGCGTGCTCCGCGCGCTCGAGATTCCGTTCGAGTACGCGCGCGAGCCGCAGAAGGTCGCCAAACAAATCCGTGAGGCGTGGACGTTCTCGCAGAGCTCCCTGTCGCCGGTCGCGCTGCTCCTCACGCGCGACCTGATGGAGGACTGAGTGGAACGCGCCGAATGTCTGCAGATGATCTATCCCGAGCTCGAGGACAAGCTCGTGGTCACGATCATGGGCGCATGCGCGCAGGAGCTCTACAACCTGGGCCACCGCGATAACTTCTTCTATCTGCAGCACGCGATGGGCCTTGCTTCGTCCATCGGGTTGGGCCTCGCCACGCACTTGCCTAACGAAAGGGTGGTGGTGCTCGACGGCGACGGCTCGGTGCTCATGAACCTCGGCACCTTCGCCACGCTGGCGCGCTACCGGCCCAAAAACCTGATTCACGTGGTATTCGACAACGGCAGCCTGCTCTCGACGGGCGGCTTCGAATCGCAAACGAGCTCCGGCCTCACGGACCTGGACGCGATCGCCCGCGGCGCCGGGATCGTGCACGTGGCGATGTCCGTGACGACGCTCGACTTCGGCGAAGCCTTTCTGGCGGCCGTCGAGCGACAGGACCTGAGCCTGATCGTCGCCAAGGTGGCCGCCGTTGGGCCCGACCACTACGGGATGGACCTGCAGTTAGGCGAGAACGCGATCCGGTTCCGGCGGTGGATCCAGGGGCGGAAGCAGCCGGCGGGAGGCGCGACGTGAGCGGCGTCAGGCCGGACTACGATTTGGACGCGTGGCGCGGGCAGATTCCGCTCCTCGCGTCGTGTATCCCGATGAACAACTGCTCGCAGGCGCCGCAGACCGAGTCCACGCGGGCCGCCGCGGTGCGCTATCTCGATTCGTGGAACCGGCGCGGGATGGACTGGGAGGCCTGGCTCGCCGAAGTCGGCCTCGCGAAAGCGGAGTTCGCCACGCTCATCGGCGCGACGCCGTCCGACATCGCGGTGTTCAGCTCGGTGTCCGAAGCCGCGAGTGCCGTCGCGAGCGCGCTCGACTTCTCCGCACCTCGCGAGGGTATCGTGGTGAGCGAAGCCGAGTTTCCGAGCGTCGCGCACGTGTGGCTTGCTCAACGGCCGCGCGGCGCCTCGGTTTCGTTCGCGCCGGTGTGCCACGGGACCATCGACGCGGCCGCGTACGACGCGCTCATCGACGAACGCACGGCGCTCGTCGCGGCCTGCCACAGCTACTACGCCAACGGCTTCATCCAGGATGTCGCGCGCGTTGCCGAGCGCGCGCGTGCAGCCGGCGCGCTCTCGTTCGTCGACGCGTATCAAAGCCTGGGGGTGGTCCCGGTGGATGTGCGTGCGTTAGGCATCGACTTCCTGACGTCGGGGAACCTCAAGTTCCTGATGGGCATGCCCGGGATCGCGTTTCTGTACGTGAACCCCAAGGTGGTCGGCTCGCTGCATCCCACGGTCACCGGATGGTTCGGACGGGCAGATCCGTTCACGTCCACCGCGCTCACGCTCGATTGGTCGCCCACGGCGAGCCGGTTCGACATCGGGACGCCGCCGGTGATCAGCGCCTACGTCGCGCGCGCGGGGATGGAGATGATCAACGCGATCGGCCCAGCCAAAATTCGCGCGTGGCACGCGGTGTTGGGGCGCCGGTTGATCGAGGGCGGCAGAGCGCGCGGCCTCAGCTTGCACGGCACCGATGACATGGCGCGCAAGACGGCGACGACGGCGTTCGTCGTCCGCGACCCGGCGGCCGTCGAGGACGCGATGCGTGCGCGCGGTGTCCTTCCGACGGCACGCGGCGACGTGATTCGCCTGGCGCCGCACTTTTTCACGACGGTCGACGACGTCGATCGCGCCCTCGACCTTCTCGCCGAGCTCGCGCCCGAGCGGTGACCGGCACCCGCGAGACATTCGCCTCACGGTTAGGCGGTCTCATGACGATCGTCGGCGTGTCCATTGGCCTCGGACACGTCTGGCGGTTTCCGTACATGGTGGGAAAGTTCGGCGGTGCGGCGTTCGTGCTGTTCTACACCCTCGTCTCGATCATCATCGGCGTGCCGGCATTGATGACCGAGTTCGCGCTCGGCCGCCACACGCGGCGCGGGCCGGTGGGCGCATTCGAGCGAGGCGGCCTTCCGTTAGGCAAATACGTGGGGTGGTTCCTGTTCTTTGTCGTCACCGCGGCCACGGGATACTACTCGGCGGTCATCGGCTGGGTGATGTACTACGCCGTAGGCCAGCTGGCGGTCGTCGCGCGCGTGCCGTTCGATGCCGGCGCCATCCTCCCGCCGCAGCACGGCTTCGTCGTGCGTTCCTTCGTCCTCCAGCTCATCTGCACGGCGGTCGTGCTCCTGGCGTGCGCCGTCGTGCTCATTCGCGGCGTGCGAAAGGGCATCGAGCTCGTGAGCATCATCGTGCTTCCCGCGATGACGATCGTGACGATCGTCGTCATGGTGCGATCGCTGACGCTGCCGGGCGCGATGGAAGGCGTGCGTTGGTATCTGCTCGAGTTCCGCTTCTCCGATCTCACCGCCAACGTGATGGCGGCCGCCATCGGCCACGCCATCTTCGCCCTTTCGTTAGGCGGCACGTTCATGGTGGTATACGGCTCGTACCTGCACGCGAACGAGAAGCTCGCGAGCCCGGCGCTATGGACCGTGTTCGGCGACACCGGGTCGTCGCTCATCGCCGGGCTGGCCGTGATCCCCGCCGTCTTCGCGTTCCATCTCGAGCCGGCGTCGGGACCGGGCCTCATCTTCACCACGCTGCCCAAAGTGTTCGCCGTGATGCCGGCCGGCTGGCTCTTCGGATGTTTGTTTTTCGTGAGCTTGTTCGGCGCGGGGTACCTGTCCGACATCGGGGCCGTCGAGGTGCTGGTCGCCGGCCTAACGGACAACACGCGCCTCACGCGGACGCGTGCGGTGTGGGTGATGTCGGCCGCGTGCTTCGTGCTCGCGATTCCGCCCATGCTCAACAACGCGATCTTCGTCCCGTGGGACCTCACGTTCGGATCCGGGATGCAGACCCTCGGCTCGCTGCTCGCGGTGATCACGGTCGCGTGGTGCATGCACCGCGGCGCCGCGCTCGGCGAGCTGTTCGGCAAGGGCGAGCGCCCGGTGCCGATGTGGGTGTTCTACTGGATTCGCTACGGCATTCCCGTGATCATCTTGGGTGTCGGCATCTACTGGCTGCTCACCCAAGTGTTCCGCATTTTCAGCGGCGTCTAACGGGAGCGAACGCCGCGAGATGACGAGGCGGGCCGAGCCGCCTCGTCATTCGCAGCCGCCGCGAGCCTAACTTCTTACCACGACTCGCTCGACCCGGTCGCCGTCATGATCCAACCAGACGGTGACCGACAGGCGGTCCTTGCACGCCTTGAGGACCACGTCGCCGATCCCGGCCTGGCTCGACTTGATGCTGCAGCACTCCGAGCAGCCGTCGACGACGAACCCTTGAAACTCTCCGAAGCAATTGAAGACCACCTCGCTCACTTTGCCCGACACGCGACGTCCGGTCTTCTTGTCCTGCTGCTGCCACTGTCCGTCAGGCGTCGGCAGCACCACGTCGGGATCGCCGCCGAGTGCCTTCACGCGGGCGGCGATCTGATCGACGTAGCGTCCGAAGACCGGATTCCAGCGGTTGCCTGGTGGAATCGCTTCGAGAATGAAGCGCGTCACCGACAAGAGCCGCTCCTCGGGTGTCAGCAGCACCTCTTTGGTCTTGACCGGGATCGACACCTGGAACGAGCCGACCACGCGACGCCAGCGGATGACGGCGTTGCCGTTGGCCGCCGCCGTATCGCCGTTGCCGGTCGGCGCGCCGATCGGCGGCGGCGGCACGGGCCGCTTCGCGGCGGCGTTGGTCATCTGCCTAACGACAGCCTTGAATGCCTGCCCCGTGCGCACGCCGGCCGGCAATTGGACGGTGAGGAGCGCCGGCAAGTTGGGCCCGGTGCCCGGCGGGATGGGGATGAACGTCAGCCCGCGGGCCGGATACGTGAGCGTGTCATCGTCGACGAGACGCAGGTGATGCGACACGTACATCGAGTTCGCCATCTCGACGATCTTTCGCGCATTGGCGCCGGGCGCGTACAAGGTCGCCTCGCTCGCCGGCGGCAAGGTGGTGCCGTCCATCAGCAGCTCGTCGGGCGCCATACCGGCCTGCGCGAGCGGCGCCGACCGCTTGACCTCGAACGTCGTCGGGATGGCGTGCGATGCGGGCCCGCCCGGATTGTCGGACGCGACGATCGTCAGATTTCGCTGCGCCAACTTGTCGGATGATCCCGGCGTGCTGCCGGCGCCGATCGGGTCCGGATCGAACGCGATTTCGGCCACCAGACACTGATGTGCGTTCCGGATCAACTGCTGAATGGTCAACAGCCCCGACGGGTACGGACCATCCACCGGGGACGGCGCAATCGGGAACAGTGGCTGCGATGACTGATTGATGTCCAACCAGCAGCCGAAATACGTGCTCGCCTCATTGCCGGTGGCGTCGTGCACCAGCGTCTGCACGTTCGGCGCGTCCGCCTGCGTGGTCATGCTCGCGGCGCTCGTGTCGATCCGGGGCGACGCGAAGCATGGAATCGTCGCCGTCTCGCCGCCGACTACGCCTAACAGCGGAATCGTGACGCCGCTCTGGCCGCCGCGCCGGTAGGTGGTCGCCTGGTCGTACGCCGTGGACGTCGTGGACGCGGGGAACAGCCGGAAGAACCCCCGCACGTTAGGCGCGTCGCCCGAAAGCGAGCGATACCGCACCTTGGCGACGGCGAAGTTGAACACCGGGGTGCCGTTCACCGTCTCGGACAGCTCGAGCGCCGACGCGTTCTCGTCCGTGGAGATGCCGTCGAAGGTCTGACCGGCGCTTGTGCCGGCGTTGAGATTGGCGATGACCTGCTGAATGAACGTCGGTCCATCGGCCGGCGTGCTGCCCATGGTGGCGCCGAACCGCGACGCGCCGGCGTTGACCTGGAACACGCGCAGGTCCGTGCTGAGCCACGACACGGGACCGTCCAGCTCGTACGGGTTCGGTTCGTGGATCAACTCGACGATCGCGCTCCCGGACGCGGTGAGCGCGGGCGGCGTCACGCCCATGATCGACGCCGTGAGCGTCACGTCGACCACGCCGCCCACCAGGGCGGGGAAGCCTCCGGTTTGCGTGAACGACACATCGTACACCCACGTGAATCGCTGAATGCCTCCGCCTAACGAAGGATCCTCGGCGACCAGGGATGTGGGCGACACCGACATGCCGGCCACGGCGGGTGCGAGCGACACGGTGGGCGAGATGTTCGGCACGCCGGTGAGCGTCGCGGGGGTGATGCCCAACTGCGACGGCGTGTAGCCGTCCACGATCACGTAGAACGCGGCGTCGATCGTCGCCGGCGTGCCCAGGTGCAACAGCGCGTCGATCTCGTCCTTGCCGAACGTGCTGCGGTCGAGCGCGACGGTGCACGCCGGCAGGAGCGACGGCAGCGGCGACGGATAATCGTCGATGCACGTGGTGGCGCCGTTGGTGTTCATGTCGTGCCACTTGCTGTACATGAGCTGCACGGTCCACGTGTTGGCGCCCACCGTGATCGTGCCCGGCTGCCCGTTGCAGATGTCGCCGTTCTCGTGCGGGTCGAGGGGCGAGCTCGAGCTCCAACCCTCGTTCACCGTCACCTGCGGGTCCGAGAACATTTCCGACAGCTCGTGCGACGACACCTGCGTTTGGCGCTGTTCCTGCGTCTGCGCCAGGTGCAGCGAGCAGCCGCCATCGTCGCCCGGGCAGGAGTTGGTTAGGCAGGTGTTGGTGAGCCCCGGCACGACCGCGAAGCACGCCGGGTTGCCCGCCGTGGTGGTAAAGAAGTCGTGATACCCGAATGCCGTATCGCTGGTCGACTCGCACATCACCGCGCCGGCGGTCGTGTCATCAACGGCCGTCGCATCATCCAGATAGATGACGTGTGCCTGCGACGGATTGGTCGGCTCCGGGATGTCGCCGTTGTCGATCGCGTTCTGCACGATGGCATGCACATCCGTCGTGCTGAGATCGGTGTCGCTGCTCGAGATGAACACGGATTTCACGAGCGCGCCCGAGGTGCCGCATCCGTACTGCGACAGGATGTTCATGTAGCGGCTGTTGAGCAGATCCGAGACGAATTGGCCGAGCCTCGTGGCGCGCGTTTGGTTGGCGGCGCTGCTCCAGTCCCCGAAAAAGATGGCGTACACCTGCGGCGTGTTGATGATCGGACCGCCGTGATAGATGAAGTTCGGGAAGCTGCCAGTGGCGCTCGTGCCCGCGAGATCGGCCGGCACGCCTAACCGAATTTTCCGCTTGGGCCGTTTGGGCGACACCACGCCGCCGACGGTCTTGCGCGGCTCGCCGCGCCTGGGCGCCGGTCGGGTTGGCGCCGGGGTGGGTGCGGCGCCGGGGGCATCTGCTCGGAAGGTGGTCCGTGCGTCCCGATCGGCGGCCTTGACGTGCCCTTCGTGCTTCGTTGCCATGGTGCACCTCCTCGCTGCGATGCGCAGCGCACGCGCTTTCGGCTGGTGACGCACACGCGCCCGCGCGGCGACGGCCGTTAGGCAGCCGGCTGCGCGGCGTGAGTCACAGCCGGCAGGTGGTTCGGGGTGCGTCGCCCACAATTGGCGCGAACGGCGAAAAGCGCAAGGGCGCGTTCGAGGCGCCGATGTACCGGCTCGCGACAAACGCCTGATGGCCGAGCCCGGTAGCCGCCCTGCAGGCCCGTGATCATTTTGGGTGTCGGCATCCCCTGGCTGCTCCCCAACGCGTTCCGCATTTTCAGCGGCGTCTAACCTCGCGCGGCCCAACACCTCACCGGTATCGATCGATGTCCGTTCTCTCCGATCTCGTCTCGGCGCTCGACTCGGGCGAGCTCAAGGTCGTGGATCTCACGCAACCTCTCGGCCCCGACACGCCCGTGATCGGGTTGCCGCCCATGTTCGCGTCGTCGCCCGGCGTCTCGATGGACGTCATCTCGCGCTACGATGACAAAGGCCCCGCCTGGTACTGGAACACCATCCGGTTAGGCGAGCACACGGGCACGCACTTCGACGCGCCCGTCCACTGGGTGACCGGCAAGGACTTGCCCGACAACCGCTGCGACACGATACCCGCGCGCCGGTTCGTCGGCCCAGCCTGCGTGATCGACGTCACCGCCGAGGTCGCCAAGAACGAAGATTACTTGCTCATGCCCGAACACGTGACCGCGTGGGAGAAACAACATGGCCGCATTCCGCGCGGCGCGTGGGTGCTGCTGCGCACCGGCTGGAGCACGCGCACCGATCCGGCCACGTTCCTCAACGTGAAATCCGACGGGCCGCACAGCCCCGGATTCCACAAAACGGCCTCGGAGCTCCTGGCCAGGGATCGCGACGTGTTAGGCGTCGGCGTCGAAACCGTGGGCACCGATGCAGGGCAGGCGGGCACGTTCCAACCGCCCTTCCCGAATCACGCGACGATGCACGGCAACGGCAAGTTCGGTCTGGCGAGCTTGTGCAACCTGGACCAGCTGCCGCCCACCGGCGCCGTGGTGATCGCGGCGCCCCTCAAGCTCGTGAATGGAAGCGGCAGCCCGCTCCGCGTGCTGGCGATCGCGCCGGCGTGACTGCCAACCCCCCTCCGCTGACGCGATGTACACAAATCGCTGACAGAATTCTTGGATTCGCGCTCGCAGCGCTCTGCAGCCGTCGGCTGTCCAAGCGTCAGACCTAACTGGTGGGGAACATGGCCTCGTTAGGAGTCGAGCGTCGCACCGGTGGCGGGGAGTTGGGGAAAGATGCCCGGACGCGCCGGGCTCAAGACGGCGCGCGCGGCCTCCGTGCCTAACTGCGTCAAGGCGCCCACGAAGTGCAGGATCGGCCGGCCGCGCGCGTTTCCGGTTTCGGCGACGTGGAGCTCGACGCCGCCGCTTCCCGTGACTCGATGCGTCGTCATGGTTACCTCCCGGTACGCTTCGTCGCCCGCCATATTGCTGCTCAGCGCGCTTCGCCTCCACTATGGAGCCATCCCGGGTCGGCGGTCAAATGCCTGTGGCGCGCCTGGACGGAACACATGAACTTGTGGAGCGAGTGAGCAAACCTCCGCGACCTGGAGCGAGGAATTCGTCGTGTCCATCTACCTGCACGTGATCTCGTGAGTCATCAGGCTACCGGTTTCGTCCTCGGCAAATCTCGCTTCGAGGCGTTCAGCGATGGCGTGTTCGCGATCGCCATCACGCTGCTCGTGCTACAATTGCATTTGCCCAACGGTGCATCCACGCAGACACCGGGGCCGGATCAAGTGCACGCGCTGCTCGCCATCTGGCCGCAGTATTTGGTGTACGCCGCGACGTTCGCCACGGTCGGTGTGATGTGGGTCAATCACGGCGCCCTGGTGCACCATCTCGACCGTGTGACGCACGGCGTGCTCATCGCGAATTTGCTGCTCCTGGGCCTGATCTCGTTTCTGCCGTTCGCGACGTATGTGCTGGCGCAATACGGTCTCACGCGACCGACCGTCGTCTACTATGGCCTCACGCTGACCGCCATCTCGGTCGCGTATTTGCTCCTCCAACGCGCGGCGATGGCGGCGCATCCGGCCACGCGGCGCCCACTGTCGGCGTGGAATCTGGTCGGCCTAACGCTGTATCCGGTCGCGACCTTGATCGGACTCCTCTCGCCGATCGCGGGCCTGGTGGTGATCGGGTTGCTGGCGATTTTCTACGCCTTGCCGAGCAACGTGCAGAGCGCGATGCTGCGTGCATGACCATGAGACACGGGGTGCGGGCGTGGCTCGTCGCCGGCCTGGTGCTCGCGACGGTCGCCCGCGCCGCGCCGGCCCCGGCGCAGGCGCCGCG
>DATEHK010000095.1:0-39846 GCA_035279625.1 Gemmatimonadaceae bacterium | reverse complement strand
CTGGTCGGCCGGCGGCGGCCAAGCGCCGGGCGGCGCCACGAGGCGCGGCGGCGCCGATGCGGGCGTGTGCTGCCACGGCACGCGCGGCGTCTCATCGCGGAGAATCGCATCGCGGAACGCGGTGGCCGTGGGCCAACGGTCCTCGGGGCGTTTGACTAACGCGCGGGCAATGGCGCCCTCGAGCGCCGGCGGCACATCGGCGCGCAACGAGCGCAACGGGCGCGGCGTCTCGCTGATGTGCTTCATCATCATCGCCGGCGTATTGCCGGCCTGGAACGGCAGCACACCCGACAAAGCCTGGTAGGCGACCACGCCCAACGAATAGATGTCGCTGCGGCCATCCACTTCGCGCTCGCCTAACGCCTGCTCGGGCGACATGTAGGCCGGTGTTCCGACGGCGATCCCGGTGACGGTGAGGCGCGACTCGGCTTCCACGGCGCGCGCGATGCCGAAGTCGGTGACCATGGGCCGCCCGCTCTCGCGGTCGATCAGGATGTTATCCGGCTTCACATCGCGGTGCACTACGCCGTGCGCGTGCGCGTACGCGAGCGCGCTCGCGACGTCCGCCAGAATGCGCCGCGCCTCGGGGATCGGCATGGGACCGCGCGCGATGCGCGCCGCCAAGCTCTCTCCCTCGACCAGGCCCATCACGAAGAACACGATCCCGTCGCGCTCGTCCACCGAATAGATGGGCACGATGTTGGGATGGCTCAGCTGCGCGGCGGTTTGCGCCTCGCGGAGGAATCGCCGGCGCACGTCCTCGCGGAACGCCAGCTCCGGCGGGAGGACCTTGATCGCGACGGCACGCTTGAGGCGCACATCCATGGCGCGGTAGACTACCGCCATCCCGCCGCGCCCAACTTCGGCGTTCACCAGATACGCATCGCCGACCGCCGCGGTCACACGATCGCGCATGGGATCCGTCACACGCTACCGCGCTCCGCGCGCAGCACCACGGCTCGCCGCAGCCCGCCGCGCCTCATCCACGCCGCCCACGGCGGCATCGACCTCGTCGGCCAGCGAGCGCGCGCGCTCGGTGAGCAGCGTGATGTGTTGACTAACGCTGGCCACGCCGCCGGCGCGAAGGCGCAGCACGTCGACGCGCATGCTCTGCAGCGCCAGCGCGCAGCTCTCGAGCTTGCCTAACGTGTCGCCGCGGCGCTTGCCGGCGTCGGCCACCGCGCGCCGGTCGCGCTTGAGCCGCGCCAGCCGCCGCACGCGCTCCTCGCTCGCCGCGTAGTCGAGGGGGTTGGCCTGCGCCTCCAGCGTCGCGATCTCCTTCTCGATGCGGTCGGCGTCGTCGGGCCGAGAATTCCGGTCGAGGTCGACTAACGACAACGCCAACGCCTGCACGCGGTGATACAACCCCTCGGCCGCCGGGACGACGCCGTCGACCAGATTCTGATCGGACGTCGGCAGCGACATGACTAACCGAAGAATCTCGCCGCGGTCCACTTCCGCGCGGCGCACGGTGTCGGTGTAGCGGCCGAAATCGGCGGACGGCGTCCCGCCGGGCGTCGTCGGCACGGCGGGAAGCGCGGCCCGCGCGGCCTGGTCCCTGAGGCGGAGCTCGTCCCGCTTGCGCTTGTTGAACACCGACTGCGCCTGCTCCACCGTCTCCGACGCGACGTCGACCAACCGGCGGTCGCGCGGCTGACGGAACACGTCGCGCCAATCGTACCCGGCCGACCAGAGGCGCGAGTACCGCGCGGCCATGATCATGCTCCAAATGACCGTGATGCCGAGCAGTCCCGAGCTCCAGAAGATCGACGCGAGGACGATGACGACGTTGACCGAGAAGTATTTCAGGAAGCTGGAGCGGAACTTCTGCACCTCGGGCGCGGACCAGCGTGCCACGTCATCGGCGGTCGGCGTGGTGTGATGCACCTGGTTGGGCATCACGCCCACGCCGGCGCCGTACGGCATCGGGTACTGTGCCACGGGCAGCGGCGATTGCGGCGGCGGCCCCCAGGCCGGTTGCGGCGCGGTGACGTGTCCGGTGCGCGCGGGCATCTGGCTCATGTCGCCGGACAAGGCGGCCTCGAACGCCGACGCGCTGGGGAAACGCAGCGAGGGCTCCTTCTCGAGCAGCGCCATGATCGCGGCCGAGAGATCGGGCGGCACGTCGGGACGCACCTGGTCCAACGGCGCCGGACGCTCCGAGATGTGCTTCATCAACATCGCGGCCGTGCTCGACGCCTGGAACGGCAGCTGGCCCGACAGCATCTGATAGGCCACGATGCCTAACGAATAGAGATCGCTGCGGCCGTCGATCTCGCGGTCCCCCGCCGCCTGCTCCGGCGACATGTAGGCCGGCGTGCCGATGGCGACGCCGGTCGCCGTGAGGCGCGAGTCGGCGCCTTCCTGGATCGCGCGCGCGATGCCGAAGTCCGTCACCATCGCGCGTCCGTCCTCGCCTAACAGAATGTTGTCGGGCTTGATGTCGCGATGGATCACGCCGCGCGCGTGTGCGTACGCGAGCGCGTCCGCCACTTCACGGAGAATGCCGCGCGCGTCCTCCACCGGCATCGGCCCGCGCTCGACGAGCCGCTTGGCCAACGTATCGCCGTCCACACACGCCATCACGAAGAACACGAGGCCTTCACGCTCGTCGACGCTGTAGATCGGAACGATGTCGGGATGGTTGAGCTGCGCGGCGGTCTCGGCTTCGCGCAAGAAACGCGACTTGATTTCCCCGCGGAACGCCAGCTCGGGCGGCAAGACCTTGATCGCCACCATGCGCTTGAGGCGACGATCCTTGGCGCGATACACGATGCCCATACCGCCGCGTCCAAGCTCGCGATCCAGCTCGTAGTTAGCCGACAACGCGCGCTCGACGAGCGCGTTCAGCTCAGAATCGGAAGAGAGGGCCGTTGGATCGGGCACTAAAGGGGTCCGAAGGGAATGCAAGATGCTTAGTGTACCATGCCCGGCACTGTCTGAAAAGACGATCCGGCCGACGTGGCAGTTGCATTACGTCAAAGCGACGGGAGGAAGTTGCAAATCCTGCCCGCGTGGCGTACCTCATGCCGGTGCGTGACATCGGAACCGGCGATCCTGCGGCTCGATTCACGCTCTTAGACAGTAACCGCGAGAACCAAGACATGGCACAACGACAAACACTACCAGTCCTTCCGCTTCGGGGGACTGTGATTTTTCCCGGCCTCACTCAGCCCATTGCGGCTGGGCGTCCGGGCACTCTTCGCGCCATTGAAGCCGCACTCAAGGCCGACCGCCTCGTGTTCGCGGTGGCGCAACGAGACAACACGGACGAGCCCTCGCCCGAAATCTTGTACTCCATGGGTGTCATCGCGCGTATCGGGCAGGTGCAGCGCGGATTGGGTGGCGTGCAGCTCCTTTTGCAGGGTGAGCAGCGGGCGACTGCTTTGCAATACACCACGACTGACAACTATCTCGCTGCTGTGGTGGTCCCGGTGGATGAGATGAATCCGTTGGACGACCACGATCCGGCGTTCGAGGCCTTGCACAAAGAAGCGCGCGAGCGGGCCGCCGAGCTCGGCGAAAAGCGTGGATTGCCTGAAGAGGTCGTGCATCAAGTACTCGACTCGGTGACCGAATCCGGCAAGTTCGCGGACCTGGTCGCTGGATACATCGATCTCTCGGTTCCGGAGAAGCAGGGGTTGCTCGAAACGCTGAGCGTGGAAGAGCGGCTCCGGCGCGTGTTGGTGCACGTGCAGCGGCAGATCGGGCTGCTCGAGGCGCAGGAAGAGATCAAGTCGCAGGTCCAGGAAGAGTTGGGCCAACGTCAGCGCGAGATGTATCTGCGCGAGCAGATGAAGGCCATTCAGAAGGAGTTGGGCGACGACGATCAGAGCCGCGAGATGGAAGAGCTTCGCGAGAAGCTCTCCAAGCTCGAGCTGCCGAAAACCGCGCGTCAGGAAGTCGAGCGCGAGTTGGGCCGGCTGGAGCGGTCGGGTCGCGAGTCGATGGAAGCGCAGGTGATCCGCACGTACCTGGAGTGGATCGCCGAGCTACCATGGAACACGCGCTCCGACGACAATCTCGATCTCAAGCATGCAGCAGAAGTGTTGGACGAGGATCACTACGGTCTTCCCGATGTGAAGGACCGCGTGTTGGAGTTCCTCGCCGTTCGCCAACTGCGTGCGCAAGAATTGGCGGCTGAGGTCGAGAAGACGGGCGAGTTTCCCGCGGCGAAGATCAAGCCGAGCCGGGACGACGCGACGCCGTCGCTCAACGCCACCGATGACGACCGCCCGATCACGGATAAGCGCGAGGCGAAGGCGCGCGCGATGGCCAAGGGCCCGATTCTGTTGTTCGTCGGCCCGCCGGGTGTAGGCAAGACGAGCATCGCCAAGTCCATCGCCCGTGCGTTAGGCAGAGAGTACGTCCGGGCATCGTTGGGCGGGGCGCGCGACGAAGCGGATATCCGCGGCCATCGCCGCACGTACGTCGGCGCGATGCCGGGGCGGATCGTGCAAGGGATGAAACAGGCGGGCAAGAAGAATCCGGTGTTTCTGCTGGACGAGATCGACAAGTTGGGCGTGTCGTTCCAGGGGGATCCGGCGAGCGCGCTCCTCGAGGTGCTCGATCCGGCGCAGAACGACACGTTCACCGATCACTATCTGAACGTGCCGTTCGATCTGAGCGAGGTGTTGTTCATCGCGACGGCCAACTTTATCCAGAATATTCCGGCGCCACTACTCGACCGCATGGAAGTGGTGGATTTCTCCGGCTACACGGAGCGCGAGAAGGCGGAGATCGCCAAGAAGTATCTGATTCCGCGGCAGCTCGAGGAGTCGGGGTTGTCGGAGAAGGGCGTGGTGTTTTCGGACGACGCGGTGATGAGCATCGTCAGCAACTACACGCGCGAGAGCGGCGTGCGGCAGTTGGAGCGTCAGGTGGGCGCGGTGGCACGCAAGGTGGCGCGAAAGCTCGCATCGGGGGAACAGATCCCGCACGAGCTGACGGCGAACGACGTGCGCGAGCTGCTCGGCCGGCCCAAGGTGCATCCCGAGCGCGCGGCCGAGGAGAACGAGGTGGGTGTGGCGACCGGGATGTACTACACGCCGGCGGGGGGCGACATCATGTTCGTCGAGGCCGCGGTGCGCCGGTTGTACGGCTCGGCGTCCCCCGACACGCTCACCCAGGCCGGTCCGTTAGGCACAGTGTCGCTCATTCTCACCGGCCAGTTGGGCGACGTGATGAAGGAGTCGGCGCGGGCGGCGCTCACGTACGCGGCCACGCACGCGCGGAGTCTCAAGATCGCCGAAGATGGGTTAGGCAGCATCGAGGCGCACATCCACGTGCCGGCGGGCGCGATTCCGAAGGATGGCCCGTCGGCGGGCGTCACGATGTCGACGGCGCTCGTGTCGGCGTTGTCCGGCGTGCCGGTGCGGCGCGACGTGGCGATGACGGGCGAGATCACGCTGCGCGGACGCGTGCTGCCGATCGGCGGCCTCAAGGAGAAAGTGCTCGGCGCGCACCGGGCGGGCATCACGACCATCGTGCTGCCGAAGGACAACGAGGCTGATCTCGAGGACATTCCGGACGAGGTGCGGAAGACGCTCACCTTTTATCCGGTCACGACGTTGGACGAAGTGTTTGCGATCGCGTTGGCGCCTAACGGCGCCGGCGCGACCGCGCGTCCGCCGGTCGAAGACGAAGTGACGGCCGGCGCGCGTTGACGCGCGAGCGGTCTACTGCAGGCCGATCGGACCCCACGACCACAATGCCCACGCCGCTTGCGCCGGCGCGCCTGGCTGCGTGCCGGCCATGAAAAACTCGGTGTAGCGTTGGTCGGCAGGGGTGCTGTCGGTGGCCGGCTCTCCGCTTGACCGGTCGAGCTCGGCGGTCGCGATGCCGGCCGGGACGTCGTCCCAGGTGCCCGCCGGTTGGTTGCCTTGATAATACTTGGCGATCATGTCGCCCCAGATCGGCGCGGCCAACGTGCCGCCGGCCGCGCCCGCCACGATCGGCTGCGGCGTATCGAAGCCCAACCACACGCCGGCCACGACATCGGGCGTCATGCCGACGAACCAGACGTCGGTGTTGTCGTTAGTCGTGCCCGTTTTGCCCGCCACCGGAATCGCATCGGGCACCAGCTTGCGGACGGACGTCGCCGTGCCGCGCGTCACCACGTCGCGCATCATGTCGCGGACGATGAACGCGATGCGCGGATCGAGGGCGAACCGCGGCGCCAGCGCGGGCGGCGCCCACACCTGATGTCCGGCGCGATCGTCGACGCGCACGACGTACCGCGGCTCGACCACGGCGCCCAGGTTGTCGAACACCGAGTACGCCGAGACGAGGTCCACCGGGCGGACCGCGCTCGCGCCGATCGCGCTCGACGGATAGGGTGCGATGGGTGTGTCGATGCCGAGTCGTTTGGCGAGCGCGATGACCGTATCCATGCCGACCTGTAAGCCCAGCTGTACGGCCACCGGATTGCGCGACTTCACGAGCGCTTCGCGCATGGTGAGCGGCCCGAGAAACCGGCCGTCGGCGTTGCCCGGCCGGTACACGGATCCGTTAGGCATGGGGATGGCGAGCGCGGTATCGTCGATCAGTGCGTTGGGCGGGATGCTGTCGCGCAGCGCGCTCGCGTACACGATCGGCTTGAACGCCGAGCCTGGTTGGCGCATGGCGTTCACGGCACGGTTGAACGGTGAGGCCGCGTAGTCGCGTCCGCCGACCATGGCGAGCACATCGCCCGTCTGCGGATCGATGGCCACTACCATGCCCTCGAGGAAGTCGGTGCTGCCCTTTGTGTGGTGTGCGAATGTCGGATGCGCGTAGCCGGGCCGCTCCTCGACGCGCGTGAGTCCCGAATCGAGGGCGAGCGTCGCGTCGCGCTCCAGGTCGGGGTCGATGGTGGTGACGATGCGATATCCGCCGTTCATCACCGGCACGCCGGCATCCTGCGCTTCCTGTCTGACGAGGTCGACGACGTATGGCGCCGCCGCGGGCATGCCCGCATCGGGAGCGGTGACCACCGGCTGCTGCGCCGCGCGATCCGCATCCTCGCGGGTGATGTAGCCCTGGTCGGCCATGAGCGAGAGCACGAGGTTGCGTCGCTCGCGCGACCGGTCTGGATGTCTGATCGGATCGTAGATGGCCGGCCCCTTGGGCAGCGCGGCGAGCGTCGCCGCTTCGGCCAGCGTTAGGCTGGAGGCTTCCTTGCCGAAATAGTGGCGCGACGCCGCCTCGATGCCGTACCACGCGTGGCCGAAGTCAATGTCGTTGAGGTATGCCTCGAGGATCTGCTCCTTGGTGTAGTGGCGCTCCATCTCGCGCGCCGCCGCTTGCTCGCGCAGCTTGCGCGCGATGCTCCTGTCGCTGCGATTGATGAGGTCGGGATGCATGTTGCCCACGAGCTGCTGCGTGATCGTGCTTGCGCCGCGGGCATGTCCCCGCAACGCGTCCTTGAGCGCGGCGGCGACGCCCACCACGTCGACACCGTCGTGTTGGTAGAAGCGCTGGTCTTCCACCGACACGAACGCTTGTCCGACGTATTTGGGGAGCGAGCGCAGGGCAACGCTGGTGCGCATCTCGCGGCCGATCTCGCCGATGAGCGAGGTGCCGTCGCGCGCAAGGACCAACGACGATTGCGCGGGCTGGACAATCTGCCAGGCCTCGCCGGTCGTGCCGCCGCTCTGAGCGCCCGCGACTCGAGACGCGGCAATCATGACCGAAATCGCCGCGAGTACGACCCGCATCGAGTGCGCGCGCCGGCCCGCAGCCCCGCTAACGTTCATATCGTTCACCAAAGCTCCATCATCATCCCGACGCACCGTGCGCCGGACATCCCAGAGTAGTACCCGACAGGACTCCGATTGACACACGATCAGCGGGCGGCAAGATAACCCGCCCCTCCAGAATTTCTGTGACATTGCTCCACTGGGTCCGTCGCACCACCTTTTTGTCATGCCTCCTGTAATCGACGTCGCAACCGTGCAGTTTGCGCCCCGAAAGGGCGAATACGAGACGAATCTCGCACACCTGGGCGAACTGTTCGCGCAGTTGGACGCGCTCACGCCCAGACCGCAGGTACTTCATTTGCCGGAGACGGCTCTTACCGGCTACTTCCTGGAAGGCGGGGTGCGCGAGTTCGCGCTCACTGCGGGCGCGCAGGCGGCGGACCTGCAGCGCGTGTACCGGAACGCAGTGCCCCAAGCGGCCGACCGGACCCTCGAACTGGTGTTGGGCTTCTACGAGGTCTGGAACAACACGCTCTACAACAGCGCGATGTGGCTACGCGTGGGCGGAGCGGCGCCGCTCGTGCGGCACGTGCACCGCAAGAACTTTCTGCCCACCTATGGTCTGTTCGACGAAGAGCGGTTCGTCGAGCGCGGACAGTCGTTCCGCGCATTCGACACGCCGTGGGGCCGCTGCGCCGTGCTCATCTGCGAGGACGCCTGGCACAGTCTCACGGGGACGTTGCTCGCGCTGGACGGCGCACGCGCGATCTTCATCTGCTCGGCCGCGCCGGCGCGTGGGCCCTGGCCGCGGGACGACGGCATTCCCGGTCCGTCGAGCGTCGCGCGTTGGGAGCGGTTGGTGCGGGACATCGCCGAAGAGCACGGCGTGTTCGTGTCGTTCTCGAATCTCGCATCGAGCGAAGCGGGCAAGTCGTTTCCGGGCGGAGCGCTGGTTGCCGGTCCCAAAGGCGAGGTGCGCATCCGCGGGCCAATGTGGACGGAAGCCGTTTTGCCGATCGCGATGGACCTGGGCGATCTCACTCGCGCGCGCGCCGACATGCCGCTCCTCGCCGATCTCCGGACGGCGATGCCGCATCTCGTCGACTCGTTAGGCAAGATTCAAACGGGGCGCCCGGAGCCGCCGGTGTACGACGCGGACGACGGCGAGACGCGCGCGGTACGGGAGCGTCCGGCGACGGTGGGGACGCTGCGGGTGCGATCGATCGCGGTGGTGGACGGCGGCGCGGCAGCGGCGGGCACGCCGCCGCCGTTGGACATCGATCCGGCGCTCACCGAGGAATGGCTGTCCGCATTCCTGCGCGACGAAATTGCCGGACGCGGGTTCCGGAAGAGCATCGTGGCGCTCTCGGGCGGCGTGGACTCGTCGGTGACGGCGTATCTGGCGGCGCGCGCATTGGGTCCCGAGCACGTGGTGGGGGTGCGGCTGCCGTACCGCCACTCGAGTCCCGACAGCCTGGCGCACGCGCAGCTCGTGATCGATGCGTTAGGCATCGAAGGGCGCACGCTCGACATCAGCGCGACAGTGGACGGCTACCTGGGTAACGAGCCCGGCGCCGACGCGACGCGGCGCGGCAACGTCATGGCCCGCGCGCGCATGCTCGCGCTGTTCGATCTCTCGGCGCGCTACGCGGCCATTCCGTTAGGCACTGGCAACAAGACCGAGCGCCTCCTGGGCTACTTCACCTGGCACGCCGACGACTCACCGCCGCTCAATCCGTTAGGCGACCTGTACAAGACCCAGGTGTGGGACCTGGCGCGCCACCTGGGCGTGCCGGCCGAGATCATCGACAAGCCGCCCACCGCGGACCTCGTGACCGGCCAGACCGACGAAGGCGACCTCGGCATCTCGTACGCCAAGGCCGATCAGATTCTCCATTGGCTGCTCAACGGTTACGCGCCGCCGGACCTCGAAGCGCGGGGATTCGTGCGCGAGGAAGTCGAATTGGTGAGGCGACGCCTCGAGCGCACGCACTGGAAACGGCGGCTGCCGACCGTCGCGATCCTGAGCTCGACGGCGATCGGCGAGAGCTGGTTGCGGCCCGTCGACTACTGACGCCGCTGTTCGGCCAGCTCGAGGAGGACGCGGGCGCGTCCCGCTTCCACCTCGATTTCGATGTGCGACGCGGCGCGACTCATGGGCGGCGCGCCGCGGGCCGGCGGCGCGAGCGTCAGTCGCGTATCGGCGCCGAGGATGTACGGCAGCGCGTTGCCGCAGATCACGTTCGCCATCTCGCCTAACGCATCCCATCGCCACGGTTCGGCGTCGTCGCCCTCGAGGCCCAGCATGTTCTCGGCGAGTGCGCGGAACACATCGTCGGAGACGCGCAGCGTGAGGCAGCCGGTGTGAGCGCCGTCGAACGCGACGCTCACTGCCGCCGGGAGCGCGTCCGGCTCGCTCGGTGTATCGACAGCCGAGCCGACGCAGAGGAGCCCCAACTCCTCGAACGCCAGCGTGGCGGCGACGCGCAAGGCGATCGCGTTATCGGTCATCGTCGGGTATCCCGAGCGCGCGGAGGACCGCGTCGCGGAGGTCTTCGGGCGCGAACGGCTTGTGGAGAAAGCCGTGTCCCATCGCCAACACTTGTGCCGCGCGCGCGTCGCTCCCGTCGGACGACACGACGATGACGACGGGCCCCGACGCGGGCCGGCCCAGGCGCGCGAGCATGTCGAGCCCGCTCAGCTTCGGCATGTTGATGTCGACGAGCGCCAGCGTGATCGGTTCCGCCTCGAGGATGCCGAGTCCCGCCAGGCCATCGGCGGCCTCGTGGACTGTGCCTAACGGAAGGCCGCACAGGCGCAGCGTGCGGATGATCATGGCTCGCATCACCCGGCTGTCGTCGACGACGAGCACGCTCAACGGGGGTGCGTCGGCGGCGGGAGTCACATGGCGATCGATCAGAGCTCACCTTCCCGGTCGGACATTTTGAGCCAGACGCGCCCGGTGGCGACGTCGAGGGAGATGGTGCGCCACACGCGTTCGCCTCCGACGTCGTGCGCGTGGATGAGCACTCCGTTCTTCCACAGCAGTTTGCGCAGCATGATCAAGTTCCGCTTGCCGATCTGGAATCCGTCCGCGCTCGCGTCGCCCGCCGACGCTCCGCCGGCGACCGCGACGCGCAAGCGCCCTTTGGTCGCGCCTAACTTGTAGCAATCGCGAAACAACGCCGGCACCGCGGTGTCGACGTACTCGAGCGGGCGCCCGCGCGACCGGTCGCGATCCTCGATCGACGACGGCAGCGGCACGTGCAACAGACCACCCACCCGCGCCACGGGATCGAACACCGCCACACCCAGACAGCTGCCTAACGCATGGGCTACGAGCCGATCGCCCGGCGCGTTCGACACGCACAAAGAGCCCACGGCCACGATTCGCTCGCCGGTCACCCACGCCGTCGCCATCCTAGCGCATGTACACGGCCGGCTGCACGTAGCGGAACCCGTGCGTCAGCGTTCCCAAACTCTCGGAGTGTCCGACGAACAGATGGCCGCCGGGCGCCAGCATGTGCCAGAATCGTTCGACCAGTCGCTGCCTGACCCCGGCATCGAAGTAAATCATCACGTTGCGGCAGAAAATGGCATCGAACGGCCCGCGCAGCGGCCACTCACCGATCAAGTTGAGGCGCGCGAATCGCACCATGGCGCGCAGGTCTTCGCGTACCACGAAGCGCTCGCCCGATGACGAGACGTCGAGCATGGGGCGGCGCAACATGGCCGGGATGGCGGTGACGGCGCGCGCGCTGTACGTGGCCGCGCGCGCCCGCACCAAGACGCGCGAGGACACATCGGTGGCCAGAATGCGTGCGCCGGCGAACCGATCGGCCGGCAGATGCTCGCGCATCAGAACGGCGATGGTGAACGGTTCTTCGCCAGTCGAGCAGCCCGCGCTCCAGACGCGAATCGGCCGCGTTCCGTGCGCCATCGCGGGCAGCACCTTGGCGCGAAAAAAGTCGAAGTGCGCGGGCTCCCGAAAGAACGCGGTCTGGTTGGTCGTGAGCGCGTCGATGAGCACGCCGAGCTCGGCGAACTCGCGGTGCACGGCGCGCTGTTCGACGCGATCGAGATACGCGGCGAAGCTCGCGGCGCCGGTGTCGACCACGCGGCGCCCGAGGCGCGAACGCACGAGCTCTTCTTTGCCCGCGCGCAGGCGGATGCCGCACGTCTCGTACAGTAACTCGCGCAAGCGTCGGAACTCGTGCGGCCGAAGGGGAGGAATGAGTGCCCAGGGTGCCGCCGGAGCGTCGGCGGCGGGAGCGTCAGAACTCCTCGAGAACGTCGTCATCGCCCCCGTCGAACGGATGCGGCGTTACGTTAGGCGCCGGCGACGCGGGCGTGCCCAGCGCGTGGCGTCCGCCGTTTCCGCCGCGCGGCTCCATCGGGCGGATGGGCGACGGACCGGCCGGCACGCCGCGGTGCGGCGTCCGGCGCGCCGAGCGGGCAACCGTCTCACGGCGCGTCGTGGACGGCGCGCTCGCGAGTTGGAAGTGCCCAACCAACGTTTCCATTTTTTCGGCCTGGCCCGACAACTCCTCCGCTGCACTTGCCGACTCTTGGGCGTTGGCCGCGGTCTGTTGCGTCACCGCGTTCATCTGCTCGACGCCGGCCGCGATCTGCTCGATGCCCTGGCTCTGCTGCTCCGAGCCCGCCGCGATTTCGGCCATCGCGACGCTCACTTTGTTGACGTGGTCGGTGATGTCGCCGAAGCTCGTCATGACTTCGCGGTTGATGGCCGCGCCGCCTTCCGCGTGCTTTACCGATTCCTCGATGAGCGATGCCGTGTTTTTCGCCGCTTCGGCGCTGCGCATCGCGAGATTGCGCACTTCTTCGGCGACGACGGCAAAGCCGCGGCCGGCATCGCCGGCTCGCGCCGCTTCGACCGCGGCGTTGAGCGCCAACAGGTTAGTCTGGAACGCGATCTCGTCGATCGTTTTCACGATGCGCGCCGTGGCCGAGGCTGCGCCGGTGCTGCGATCGGTTGCTTCGGCGAGCCGCTTCATGCTCTGCGCGCCGCGCGCCGCGCTGTCGCGCGTGGCTTCGCTCAACTGGCGTGCGTCGCGCGCGCTGAGCGCATTCTGGCGCGTCATGGCGCCCATTTCCTGCAGGCTGCTCGACACTTCCTCGAGCGAGCTTGCCTGCTCGGCTGCGCCCTGCGCGAGGAGCTGGCTGCCCGCGCTCACCTGCCCTGCTCCGGCGGCCACCTGCTCGGCCGCCATCGCGACCTCGGCCAGGGCTTCGTCGAGCTGGCCTAACGCCTTGTTCAGCCCCTGCTTGATGCGCGCGTGTTCGCCGCGGTATTCGCCGCGCATGCGGACGCGGAGATCGCGGGCGGCGACGCGATCGAGGACTTCGGCCGCCTCGTGCACCGGTGCGATGACCGCGTCGAGGGTTTCGTTGAAGCCCGACACGAGGTCGTGAAACGCGCCGCGATACCGCGCCGCGTCGCCGCGCCGCGTGAGCTCGCCCTGTTTGGCCGCGTCGATGAGCGCGCGGACCTCTTGCGTTAGGCCGGCTAAGGCCTGGACCATCTCCTGGAACGAGTGGCTGAGCACATCGTTGGCGCCGCGCGGCGTCACGGCGACGCTGATGTCGCCCTCGCCCAGGTGGCGCGCCACGGCCGCGAACTCGCGTTGGGCATCGATGATGCGGCGCAGGCCCTGCGCCAGATCGCCCATCTCGTCGTGAGACGTGACCCACACTTCGACGTCGACCTGTCCCTTGGCGATGAGGTCCATCTTGGTGGACAACTCGGAGACCGGCCAGTTGATGCCGCGTTCGAGCACGAACGCCGCGATCAGCGTCACGAGCACCGTGATGAGCGTGCCCCAGACCAGCGCGCGGCCGGAGGTGGCGTCGCGCTGGGTGCCGGCCACGCGTACGCCGGACTGCACCGCCTCTTCCTGCGCGATGCCGGTGGCGATGACGCGGCGCATGTCCTCGATCTGCCTCTGTTCGTTGGCCGCCGCAAACCCGGCTGCCGGGGCGCCGGCCGTGTGCCGGTTGTGGAGTGCCGGAACGACGACGTCGTCGTGCAGTGACACGCCTAACCGCTCGAGTTGCTCCCACCGTGCGCGCTGGGCCGGCATGTCGGCCGACAGGCGCTGCAGCGCATCGACCTGGTGGCGGAACGCGTCCCAGCCGGTCTCCACGTCGCGCTCGGCCGCATCGCCGACACCCAACATCGCGCCGCGGTAGCCCGCATCCATAGTAAGAAGGGACGCCAGCGCGTCCTGGGCGCCGTCGATCACGTCGATCGCGTGTTGCGTCGCGCCCCGGTCCGCCGCCGCGGTGGTGATGGACTCGTGCATGGAGATGCCCTGCGCGACGACCATCGCGAACACCGCCGCGAAGGCCACCGTCAGTTTGCCGCGCATGCGGAGGTTGTAGAACCAGTTCATGGTCATGGCCAACGGATCCCGGATGGAGGGGCGGCGATACAGTCAGGCGGCGGTTGGCGAGCCGCCGGCAGCGCCGGAGCCTGCGAGGTCACTGGCGTCGATCACACGGGTGATGTCCAACAGGAGGCGCACGCGGGACGCCGATTTCGCGATGCCGACCAGATAGTCGGTGTGGATGCCTGCGCCTAACGACGGCGGCGGCTCGATGTCGCCGGCCGCGATGTCGGCCACTTCGGACACCCGGTCCACGAGCAGTCCCACGTGCGCGGCGTGCGCCGCGACGACGATGATGCAGCTCGTCGGGCCGGGGTCGGCCGCCGGCAGGTCGAACTTGAGGCGCAGGTCGAGAATGGAGATCACGCGTCCGCGCAGGTTGATCACGCCGCGCACGAAGGGCGGCGTACGCGGTACGCGCGTGATCGGCAGCACGCCGATGATTTCGTGCACGGCGAGAATCTCCATGCCGTACTCCTCGGCGCCGAGGAAGAAGGTGAGGTACTTGCCCGCTGTCGCGCGTGAGGTCATGCGACCGCCTGCGTTGCCAGGAACGGTTGGGCGCGCCGCGCGAGCTCGAACAATTGCGGCACGTCGAGGATGAGGCCGACGCGTCCATCGCCCAGGATCGCGGCGCCGCCAATGCCGGGCACCTCGCCGATTCCGGCGGTGACGGGCTTCGCGACCACCTGCTGTTGTCCGAGAATGCCGTCGACCAGGAGCGCGCAGCGGCGCTCGGCGGCACCCACCACCATGAGCAGGGCGGACACCGGATCGTCGCACGCTCCGTCCACGCCCAACAGGCGATGCAGCCGGACTAACGGAAGGACTTCTTTCCGGAGCCGCACCATCTCGCCGCGGCCGGCCACGGTGAACAACGCGCCGCGCTCGGGGCGGAAGCTCACCACCACGTTGGTCGTGGGCACGATGTAGCGCTCTGCGCCCACCCGAACGAGCATGCCGTCGGTGATCGCGAGGGTGAGCGGCACGCGAAGCGTGATCGTGGTGCCCTCGCCGGCCACCGATTGCACATCCACGCGGCCGTGCAGCGCCTGGATGTTGCGACGCACCACGTCCATCCCCACGCCGCGCCCGGACACGTCGGTCACGTGGTCGGCCGTCGAGAGGCCCGGCGCGAAAATCAAGTCGAGCACGTCGGCATCGCTCAATTGGTCGCCGGGCCTAACGATCCCGCGCGATTCGGCACGCTGGAGAATGCGATCGCGCTGGAGGCCGCGGCCGTCGTCGCGCAACTCGATCACCACCTGCCCGTTCACCTGCGTCGCGGCCAGCGTTAGGCGGCCGGCCGAGGGCTTGCCGGCGGCCGTGCGCTCGTCCGGCGTTTCGATGCCGTGGTCGATCGCATTGCGCACCATGTGCATGAGCGGATCGGCGACGAGCTCCACCATGTTGCGATCGAGCTCCGTCATCTCGCCGTCGACGCGGCAATCGACGTCCTTGCCCGCCCGTTGGGCGAGGTCCCGCGCCAGGCGGACGAGCTTGTTGCAGGTCCCGCGCAGCGGGACCATGCGCATGCCCATGCTCATGTCGTGGAGGTCGCGCACGAGCTTGCCGGCGTGAGCCACCTTGCGCGAGAGCTCCGGGTGATCGCGGCCCGAGGCGGGATCCTGCGCGATCATCCAGTGCGCGACGACCAGCTCGCCAACGAGATCGACGAGCGCGTCCAGGCGATCGAGCCGCACGCGCGCGCTGTGGGCTGTGCCGGCATCGCGCGCCGTCACGGCCGGCGCGAAGCCGCGCGCCGACGACGACACGGGCGCCGGTCCGGCGGCCGTGTCGTCGACTTCCTCCAGCTCGCGAAGCACCTCGAGGAACCCGGCCGGATACGCCAGCGGCGCGCCGTCGCGCGATGCGTCGAGGTTCTTGATGGCGCCGCTCAGCGCGTCGAGCGCGCGCAGCGAGAGCGCGGCGACGCGCCCGCCGAATCCGTCGCGGCGACGGCGTTCGCCTAACAGCGACTCGCCGTGGTGCGCCAGCGCGACCAGACCGTCGAGCTTGAGAAAACCGGCCGTGCCCTTGATCGAATGGAACGCGCGCATCACGGTCTGCACCGCCTCGCCGTCGCCCGGTGCACGCTCGAGCACGAGCAACGCCGCCTCGGCGCTCTCGATGTACTCGCGCGCCTCGTCGCAAAAGTCGCCGAGCAGCGTGCTGTCGGTATCGTTAGGCAGAGAAAGCGGCGGGAGTGCGTCGGCGCGCGCCACCGCCGAACGCGGCGGGCGCTCCGGCTGTCCGATCAGGTCCGACGTCCGCGGCTTGAGCGCCGGCGACGATTCGGGCAGATTCCGCATGATCGCGATGGTCGAGCGCTCGGGCCCTTCGAGCAGCTGCAGACGGTTGGCCGCGGTGGGCGACGCGAGGTAGGTGCGCACCGCATCGAGGAGCGAGTTCGCCGCGCTGTGCAGCGCGGCCTGGCGATCGCCGCGGTCGCGGTCCGTCCGCAGCGCCTCGGCCACGAGACGCAACGACACGCACGCTCGTGCTTCGTTCGCCGGCACGCGCTCGATCACACCCATCACGTCTGCGTGCAGCACCCCACGTGTTTCGAGATCCGAGGCGCCGAGTTGAGCGATGGCGACGCTCAGCTTGTCGAAGCGGACGAGGAGAGAGCGGGCGGTGCGGTGCGATGCTTTGGGCACGCGAACGGGTGCGCTGTTGAGGCGGGGATCGGAGCGGGATGGGCGGCCCTAGCGGGCGCGGCGCAGCTGATGCATGTCATCGACGCGCGCGACCAAGAGACGCAACCACTTGCGTTGCGACGGTCGGGCAAGCTCGTCGGTGAGGAAGCGCGTACTGTCCTCCACCTTGGAGCCGTGATGTCGAAAACGGTGCTGGTAGTCGAGGACTCGGCTCTGTTCCAGAAGGCGTACGCCGCCGCACTGGCGACCTACGCCAAAGAACCGCTCGAAGTGCTGTACGCGTCGAATGGCGAGGAGGCCCTCGCGCAAGTCGCGCAGGTCCCGAGCATCGACCTCATCGTGCTGGACGTGAACATGCCGGTGATGGACGGTCCGGCGTTTCTCGACCGCCTCCGGCACGACTACGCGTCGCTCGACATCCCGGTGATGTTCTCGAGCACCCGTGCCTATGCGATGCGCGAGAAACTGGGCAGCTCGCTGGGCGTCGTGGCGTATCTCCAGAAGCCCTTCGCGCCGCGCGAGCTCCACACACTGCTCGACAAGATCTGGTCCTGACCGGCGGCGACTCTGGGTCGCCGCCGGAGACCGTGTCTAAGCCGCGTACGCCAAGCTTATCGCGCGGCGAGCGCCGCGCTTGAGCGCGCGATGGACCACGCGCGCGTACGTCAGAAAATTGAGACCGGCGACGGGATATCGAATGAAGAATTCGTGCGGCAGCATGTCGCCCTTCATCCGATTACACGGACCGCACGCCACGACGAGGTTGCCCGGCACGTGCGCGCCGCCGCGTGCAAGAGGGTATACGTGATCGATGGTGGCGACAGCGAGGTCGAGTGCCGCGCCGCAGTACACACAGCGGCGGCAGCAGTCACGCATCATCGCGCGTTTGAGCGCGCGTTTTTCTTCGTAGCGACGGGGATGGAGGGGTTTACGGTGAAGCCCGCGGGTGCACCGCGGGAGTGAAGGGACGATGCGGTGAAGAGCATGCCGTGACATTGCACCTCGCCGAAAAGCAGCGACGCCCAGCTTCGGGGATCTCCCGAGCTGGGCGTCGCTGGAAAACGAGACGCGTTCGCACGTTCTTTCGATCGTGCATCGCTCTCGACGCCTGATCGATCCGTTGATGTCCTTCGTCGCGGACCGTGCGTGCTCATGATCCTCCGATAGGCGTGACGCTACAACCGCGCCGTGCGTCACAGCATTGCACGCCGACCGGCTTCCGCGCAAGAGCTTTGCGCAGTCCGCACCGTAACGAGCCAATGTCTTTCCTCCCTGTCACCGCGATGCGACTGCGCGCGCGGTCGGGCGAGCGATGACCTCGACCGCCGCCGAACCCGCAATCCTGCTGCCGAACCGGCCATCCTGGCTGACGGACGAAACCGTTCGCCGGGTGGTAGTCACGTATGCGGCGTTCGCCATCCCGGTGGGATTCGCGCTGCATCAGTATGCGCGGCCATTTCCCTGGTTGGGCGCGGTGCTGCTGTTCTTCGTCGCGATTGCGACGAGGGCGTTCGGGATACCGCTTCCCGGCAAGGGGTTCGCGAGTTTCGCGGTCGGCGTCGGGATCGCGGCTGTGGTCGCGCTGGGGTGGGCGGCCGGCGCGTTAGCCTCCGGACTCGGCATTCTCTTTGGCGACGCGCTCGCGCGGCGATTGCCACTCCGCAATGCGGTAGGCAACGCCGCGCACTTCTGCACCGCGTGCAGCTTGGCCGGCATGGCGTACTTCTGGGCAGCCAACGGCGAGCTGGGCGTGAACGTGTTCGCATCGTCCAACTCGTGGCGGCTGGCGCTGTTCATCGTGCTCTTCATTGCGACGCTGAACGCGACCTTCTATTTGCAACTCAGGCTGTCGCCGGCCATCGCGTGGGTGGACGCGCGCCTCACCGCGCGCTGGGAAAGCACGGTGTCGGTGTTGGCCACGCTGCTCGCGCTCACCGCCATGCGGCTCGCGTACAGCAAGGCCGATTCGCACTGGTACTTCGTCGAGGGCGCGATTTTGATCGGCGTGGCCGCGCTCACGCATTGGCTGGTGAAGAAAGGTGCGTTAGGCGAAAGCTTGCAGATGGTGCAGCGGTTGTCGCGCGTGATGAGCGCGCGTCCCGAGCTGCACCGCGCGATGAGCGACATCGAGCAGCTCACGCGCACGCTCGTGCCGTGGGAAGAAATGGGCATCGCGCGCTACGATGACTCGACGCGCGAATTCGTCGTGCTCACCGACACGGGCGGCGCCCTGAGCGGTGGACTGCGCTTCCCGGCCAACCGCGGCATGCCGGCGCTGGCGCTCGAGCGTGGCCGGGCGGTGACGCGGCGCGATGCCGGCGCCGACCTCAACGAGATCACGCGGCACCGCGGCTCCGAAATCGCCGTGCCGCTCAAGTACGGCGACCGCCTCATGGGGTTGTGGACCGTTAGGCATTCGCGCACCGACATGTACCGCGATTACGATGCGCAACTGCTGGATGGGGTCGCGCCGCAGCTCGCGCTGTCGCTGTCGCTCGATTCGCTCATCCAACCGGTGCTCGATGCCTCGGAGCACATGACGCAGCACGTCGAGGCCATCACGGCCACGACGCAGCAACTGCACGCGTCGTCGCAGGAAAGCGCGAACACGGCGCGCGTGCTCGCGGCAACGGTGCGCGCGCTGTCGGACACGTTGTCCAAGGGCACCGACGAAGCACGGGCCGCGCAGGAGGTGGCCGAGAGCACCGTGGTCGAAGGACGCGGTACGCAGGTGAAGGGCGAGCAGATGCTGCGCGACGCGCGCATCGTGCGTGGCGCCACCGAGCAGGCGTCCACGCAGCTCACGGCGGCGGCGGCGATCGTCCAGGAGGGCGCGAAAGAAGTATCGCGACTTCAGGACGTGTCGAGTGCCGTTCAGAAGTTCGGGCAGACCATCACGTCGTTGGCCGACCAAACCGGATTGCTCGCGCTCAACGCGGCAGTCGAGGCAGCGCGCGCCGGCACGCACGGCCGCGGATTCGCGGTGGTCGCTCAGGAAATCCGCGCACTCGCCGATCGCAGCGCGGCAGAGGCCGAAGCGATGGACCGCGCGGTGCGCGACATTCGCGCGGCGCTCGATCGCGCGGTCACGCTGATGCAGCGCACGCGCGAGGAAGTGTTAGGCGTGGCCCAGGCGAGCAACGGCTGGGTGGACGAGCTCGACCGGATCGTCGCCGCGTCGGAGACGGTGGCGTCGGCTGGCTATCGTATTGTCGACGCCGCGCGTGAGAACGCACAGCGGTCGGACATCATGGCGTTAGCACTGGCCGGCGCGCAGCAGGACGCGTCGCACGCCGCCACCGAGACCGACGTGGTCGCCGGCGCCAGCACGCAGCAGGAAAGCGCGATCGAGGCGCTCAACGACGCCGCGACGCGCCTTAGCATGACCGCGCACGAGTTGTCCGGCGCGGTGGCCGCAGTCCGAAAGGCCGACTAACCGCGCACGCTCAGAGCGCGGTGAGCTCCGGCACACGGCGCCCCCTCTTCATTGGATCTCGCAAGCTCGCGATGATGCGGGCCGCCGTCGCATCCAGCTGAGTCCGGTCCGGCATCGATGACCCGGGGAACGGCAACGGGACGTCGAACCCATCATCGACGCGGCGCGGGATGAGGTGGATGTGAAAGTGGTACACGTCCTGACCCGCTGACTCCCCGCTCGAGACGACCAGATTCATGCCCTCGGTGCCGGTCACCCGCCTGATGACGGGACCCAGCTCCATGGCCACCGAGAACAGGTGCATCCCGAGGTCGGAAGGCAAATCGAGGAGCGACTCGTAGTGCTGTCGCGGGACGACGAGCACGTGTCCCTGGTTTACGGGTTGGATGTCCATGAACGCCAGCGCGTCGCGGTCCTCGTAGCACATCGAGACTTCCGCGGCCCCCTGAATGATGTCGCAGAAGATGCAGTTGCCGTTCGGCCGATTCATGGAGCCTCCCTCCCGTGAGACAGGACACTTACGCACGGGCGGTGCCACCGATTTCAGCTGCCAATCGCCGCTCGCCCTTGCTGCATGCGGCGGCCGATCCTTATTAGTAGCGTGATGATCCTCGCCCGCGCCGCCTTGGCCTTCGCTGCCTTTTTCCAATCGGCTCCCGGGAACGCGGGGTCGCCGACACAGATCGTTGCGTTGGCGACACGGGCGGTGGAGCAGGACAGCGCCATCCAGGCGCGCGACATTTGGATGGGCCGGTTGCGTGCGAACTCGAGCAATCGGGAGGCGCTGCTTGGCCTCCAGATACTCGCCGAGCGACAGTTCGATTTTCCCACGGCCACGGCGTACTACACCCGTTTGACCGCGCCCGGCACGGGGCTGGACAGCTACACGGCATACGGCACCGTCGAGCATGGGAAGACGCTGTTCCGCCGCGGCCTCCTCGTTCAA
The DNA here is from genome assembly GCA_035279625.1 of Gemmatimonadaceae bacterium. Classification (GTDB taxonomy): domain Bacteria; phylum Gemmatimonadota; class Gemmatimonadetes; order Gemmatimonadales; family Gemmatimonadaceae; genus JADGGM01. The sequence goes on along the minus strand of DATEHK010000095.1, from coordinate 18,718 downwards.
GCGGAGTCGACGTTCGTGCACGGCATCGCCTACGCGCGCGCGACCCGCGAACCGCTCGCCGAATTCGACGCGACCCTCGGCGTGGCGATGGCGCGAGGGCGTACGTTAGGCGCGGGCGTCGAGCTGCGGATGTTGGACAGCCTGGGGCGTGCGATCCCGAAAGATCCGGCGCTCGATGCGTCGTGGCGGTGCGAGCGCGCGGCGCTGGCGGCGCGCATCGGTGAGCGGACCGCAGCGCCCCTGGCCACGCAGGGCATTGCGTTAGCCCGTAAGGCCGGCGACGCCCGGCTCGAAGCGCGATGCACGTGGACGCTCGCGCAGGACTATGTCCGCCAGGGCAACATGGCCACGGTCGCCGTGCTGCTCACGCGCAGCGAGACCATTCTCGAGCGGGTGCACGAGCACGCGGGGTTGTCGGCGATGCTCCAGTGGCACGGGTTCATGGAAGTCTCGATCGCGAACTACGGCCGCGCGCAGCAGTTGCTGCAGCGCGCGGTGCACGAGGCGGAGATGTCCGGAGAGCTGTCGTCGCTGGCGTGGTCGCTGGTCAACCTGAGCGAGATCTCGCTCTCGATGAACGACCTGTCGTCGGCGGAGCGGCGCGCGGCACGAGCCGAAACGACGTTCCGGGCCACGCGAGACGAGTGGGGCTTGGCAACGGCGATCGGACTCCGGGGACAGGTAGCGCTGGACATCGGCGACACCGCGGCGGCGCGGCGTCAGTACACGGTGGCGCTGGACCTCGCGGAACGGGACCGGCTTGCGTTAGGCATCGGCGGAGCGCACCTCGCGCTCGCCGACCTGGCGGTGCGGGCGGGCGATTGGCGCGGTGCGCGGCGCGAGCTCGCGGCCCAGAAGGCGGCATTCCAGCGCGGCGGCGCGACGGGCTGGGCCGGCGGCCAGGATTTCTACTACGGCGTGCTCGCCGTGCGCCAGGGCGACTGGCGTGAAGCGCAGCGCCGCTTCGCCGGCGACATGGCCACGCTCGACAGCGCCCAGCACGTGCGCCGCTATCTCTCGCAAGCGATGCTCGCCGAGGTGCTCCTGCGCCAGGGCGACACACTCGCCGCCGAGCAACGGTTAGGCGAAGCGAGCGCGCAGTTGGACGCATGGCGGCAAACCCTCGGCGATCAGCAGTTCAAGCAGCTCGCGTTCCAGGTACGCGATGTGTTCGGCGGACGTCCGCCGGCAATCGCGATGGTCATCGCCGGGATCGCGCGCTCGGGACGTGTGGAACAGGCGTTCGCGCTCGCCGAGCGGCGGCGCGCGCGCGACCTGCGCGACCGTCTGAGTCGCGCCGCCGGCCTTCGCGTCGCGAGCGAGACCGAGAATACGAATGCTGCGGCCGCGTCGCCGGTAACCGTAGCCGACGTGCAACGCGCCATCCCCGATGATCGCACCGCCTTGATCGAGTACGTCGCGGGACGATCCGGGCAACCGACCACGGTGTTCACGATCACCCGGCATACCGTGCGCGCGCGGATCCTCACACCGCTCGATTCGGTGCGGGACCTGGCGGCGCGCTTCGAGGCGTTGATCGAGAGCGGCGGCAACGTCCGCGCACTCGCCCAACAGTTAGGCAAAGCCCTGCTGCAGCCGGCGCTCGCCGACTTGCCGCCCGGCATCACCAGTCTGGTCGTGGTGCCCGACGACGCCGTATGGCTGGTGCCGTTCGAGGCGCTGGTGCTCGGCGATGGAAAGTGGGCGATCGAGCGCTACGCGATCACCACGGTGCCGGCGGCCGCGGTGTCGGTGATGTTGTGGCAGCGGCCGGTCCGGTCGGGCCCGGCGCGGCTCTTGGCGTTCGGCGATCCGCGGTTCGCCGGCGAGGACGATGCCGGCGCGGGGCCGATCGCGCTACGCGCGGCCACGCCTAACAAGCCGCTGCCGCGTCTCCCGGCCACGGGCCGCGAGGTGCGCGCCGTGGCGCGATTCGCCGCCGACGCCGTGATCCGCCTGCGCGACGATGCGAGCGCGGCGTTTCTGGAGCGCGCGCCGCTCGGGGCGTATCGCGTCATCCACATTGCGACGCATGCGGTGACCGAAGACAACGGCATCGCGCACGCCGGCCTCGCGCTGGCGCCCGGAGACGGTAGCGACGGCTTCGTGAGCGACGGCGATCTCGCGGCGCTCCAGCTCAATGCCGACCTCGTCGTGCTGTCGGCGTGTCACACCGCGGGGGGCGCTGTGTTAGGCGGCGAAGGTGTGCGCGGCCTCACCGCCCCGCTGCTGCAAGCCGGGGCGCGCGCGGTGCTCGCCACCGAATGGCCGGTGGACGACGACCGCACCGTCCCGATGATCGTCGCGTTCTACACCGCCCTCGCCGATGGGCGCACCACTGCGGACGCCCTCCGCGAGGCGGCACTCGGCGCGATGCGCGGCGGGGCGCCGCCGCGCGAATGGGCCGCGTTCCGGCTCGTCGGCGACCCCACCGTGCGCGTTCCGCTCCGGCAGTCGCGCGGGATCTTCGGGTGGCCGTGGTGGCGATAGTCTCGGGCACGGATTCGGCCGCGGCCGACATTGCCGCGCTCGCCGCCGCCCTCGCCGGCGACTACGTGATCGAATCGGAAATCGGCCGCGGCGGGATGGGTGTCGTGTACCGCGCCCGCGACATCAAGCTCGATCGGCTGGTGGCAGTGAAGGTGCTGCCGCCGCATCTCGCCGGCGTGGCCGACGTGCGCGAGCGCTTCCTGCGCGAGGCACGAACGGCCGCGCGGCTCACGCATCCGAACATCGTCCCGATCCATCGGGCCGATGAGTTAGGCGGACACGTTTTTTTCGTGATGGGACTCGTGCAGGGCCAGTCCCTCGCCGATCACATTCGGGCGCGGGGACCGCTCGTCCCGTCCGACGTGGTGCCGCTGCTCGCCGATGTCGCGCGCGCGCTGGGATACGCCCACGCGCACGGCGTGATCCACCGTGACATCAAACCGGAGAACGTGCTCATCGACGCCACATCCGGACGCGCGATGGTCACCGACTTCGGCATCGCGCGATTGGCCGAGGCGCCGCCGCTCACCGCAACGGGCCAGGTGTTGGGCACGGTGCACTTCATGAGCCCGGAGCAGGTGTCTGGCGACCCGCTCGATGGGCGCAGCGACTTGTATTCGTTAGGCGTAGTGGGATATCTCGCGTTGTCCGGCCGCTTTCCCTTCGACGGCGCGACGGCGTCGGCAGTGCTCGTCGCACACGTGACCAAAATCGCGCCGCCCTTGCGGACGGCAGCGCCGGCCATTTCCGAGCCGATCGCCGCCATCATCGATCGCTGCATCCAGCGCGACCCCGCGGCGCGATTCGCCGATGGCGACACGCTGGCGCGCGCGCTCGACGACGCGCGCGCGAGCGCACCCGCGGCGCCGCCGGTGTTGTCGGAGCGTCAGGCGATGGCCGTGTGGCAGCGCGCCGCCGAGCTGCAGGCGCTCACCAGCGCCGCGCCGGCCGTCAGGCTACTGGAACAGGCGGAAGCGGCGCGCTCGTACACGCATGGCTATCGCATCGAGCACGTCCGCGATGCGGCGATCGAAGCGGGCATCTCGGCGCCGTACATCCAGCGTGCGGTGGAAGAGCTGGGCCTCGCCACACCGCCGGCCGGCGCTCCGGCCGCCGGTCTAACGCAACCGCCAGAGTCATCGGTGGCGCAGTTCGACCCCCCGACCACCGGCCCCTTCGTGCGCGCGCTCATCGGCGGGCCATCGCGAATTCATTTCGAAGCCGTCGTGGATGCCGAGGTCTCGGAGGCGGACTTCGAGGTGCTGCTGCGATCCATCCGGCGCGCGATGGGCGACGCGGGTCACATGAGCATGTTCGCGCGCACGTTGTCCTGGAGTCCGTCGGGAACCGACCGCAGGCTCAACGTCACCATCTCGTCGCGGGCCGGCCGGACCACGGTCACCATCCAGGAGCGACTCGGCTCGCTCATCGGCGGGATCTTCGGCGGTGTGGGCGGAGGCGTGGGCGGTGGCGGCGCAGGCGGCGTGGTAGCGATCGGGCAGAGCTTGTTCGGCAGCGGGTCGATCGGCCTCGTGTTGATCGGCTACCTGGCCGCGACGTACGGTCTCGCGCGCACGATCTATTCAGTCACCGCGCGCAAACGCGAACGCCGGCACAAAGCCCTGTTGGACGAGCTGGTGGCGCGCATCCGCGAGATGGCGCGCCAGACGCCGGGCGTCGCACCCGGCGACACGCGGGGGCCGCGATTGCTCGGTTAGGCGGAACTCAGCGCGGCGCCAGCGGCGCGATCGCCGAGCGCACCTCGGATCCGTCGGAAAGGCGCGCACGCACCCACCACTGATCGCGCGAGGCCGTCGTCGAGCCCACCGACGCGGGTAGGGCGAACGCCGTGTCGATCGTGGTGTCCGCCGCCAGCACGGCGCCCTGCGCATCCATTACTTCGACGACGTACGATGCCGCGCTCGGCACCGCGTGCCACCGCAGCACCGCCGCGTGAGGCGCGGGCGCGATGAGCGCCACGCCGCGCGCGTCGCCCGGGCCGCGGAGCACGCTTGCTGGCGCGGACATCGACCGAATCGCAACCGTGCCGGCCGCCACAGCGACGAAGACCGACGCCGCCACGAGCCACGGCGCCGCAATGCGCGGCCGCCGGACAGCTGGTGCGCCGACGCGCAGCGCGCGCAGCAACTCGAGCTCGCGGCTGCACGACACGCACGCGAGCGCGTGGTCGAGCGTGGCCAGTCGCGTCTCCTCGCTCCCGTCGCGCTCGACCAGCGCCCTGAGCGCCTCCGGCTCCGGACACGACGCACCATGCGACGCGTCGCGCGCGGCCATCGCCTCCCGATACAGTTCCTGCAGCCGTCCGTCGTTCATGCGACTGCCTCCGGTCCGATTCCCTGCTCCGTTAGGCGATCGCGCAAGTCCGCGAGCCCGCGATAGAGCAGATTCCGCGTTTTGGCCTCCGACCATCCCAAGAGTCCTGCGATCTCCTCGCGTGTGTAGCCCGCGAGATACATGCGGACCACGGGCCGCCGTGACGGGGTGATCGTGTCGATCGCGCGCGCCACTTGCTGCGCCAGCTCCGACGACTCGAGCGACTGCTCCGGCTCGCGACGTGAGGGCGCCGATGGTTCCTGCCCAACGTCTTCCAGCGCGTCCTCCCGCGTGCGCCGATGGCGTCGCAATACGTCGAGCGCCGCCGAGACCGCCGTCCGGTACAAGTATGACGAACCCACCGACGAAATCTGCTCACCCCCAATTTGACCCGCCGGCGCGTCGTTCAACGCTCGGGTAGAGCCTTCTCCTCTGGCGCGCCACAGACGGATGCGCACCTCCTGAAACACTTCGTCGACGTCGCTCTCCGAAAGCCCATGACGAATGCCGATCCGGCGCACCATGGCCGCGAAGCGCATCAACACCGCCTCGATTGCCGGCGAGATTTGGTCGGTGACGTGCGGAACGCCCATAGCGCGAAGCTAGCGAGCCCGGCACGCGTCCGCAAAACACGCGTCGGCTCGAGGGCTCCGAGGCATTCAAGAGTGCCCGCGGCCACTGCTCATGCGTCCGCCAAATAGGCGGCGCCAAACACCGTGCCCTCTCTCGGCCGTCCGTGGACCGGCAGGTCGCCTGGTCGAGGTGCCAATCGCCAGGCGTAAATGGTATCTTCAAGTGCTGGCAGACACTCACACTGGGACTCATGGCTACTCAGACACGTGCCGAGCGCCGCACGGGCGCGACGCTCAACCGCGACCAGCTGTTGGCCGCGTATCGGACCATGTATCTGTCGCGCAAGCTGGACGACAAGGAGATCCAGCTCAAAGGGCAGAACAAGATCTTCTTTCAGATCTCGGGGGCCGGACATGAAGCGGTCCTGACCGCGGCCGGCATGGCTCTGCGTGGCGGGCACGACTGGTTCTTCCCGTACTATCGGGATCGCGCCCTGTGTCTCCAGTTAGGAATGACGCCGGCCGAGATGCTGTATGAAGCCGTCGGCGCCGCCCGCGACCCCAATTCCGGCGGAAGGCAGATGCCGAGTCACTGGGGCAGCAAGCCGCTCAACATCGTCTCGTCGTCGTCGCCCACCGGCACGCAGTTTTTGCACTCCACGGGCTGCGCCGAGGCGTCGCTCCGCGCATCGCTGCTCTCGATCACCGAAGGCTTCGAGTCCGATGAAGTCACGTACGTCTCGGCGGGCGATGGCACCACGAGCGAGGGCGAATTCTGGGAATCGCTCAACACGGCCTGCAACCTGGGTCTGCCGGTCGTCTATCTCATCGAAGACAACGGATATGCGATCTCGGTACCTGTCGAAGTGAACACGGCCGGCGGCAGCATCTCGAAGCTGCTCGCGTCGATGCCGGGACTGTTCATCCAGGAAGTGGATGGCTGCGATCTCGTCGCGAGCTATGGCGCGATGACCAAAGCCGTGGCGTACGCCCGCGCGCGGCGCGGACCGGCGCTCGTGCACGCGCACGTCATCCGGCCGTACTCGCATTCGCTGTCCGACCAGGAAACGATGTACCGGCCGCCCGAGGAGCGCGACGTGGATGCGGCGCGCGATCCGTTAGTCACCTTCCCCAAGTGGCTGGTGGCCGAGGGGCACGCCACGGGGAAGGAGCTCGACGCGCTCAAAGCCGAAGTCGACGCCGAGATTCTCGCGGCGACCGACGACGCGCTCGCCCAACCGCAGCCGGCAGCCGACACGGTGTTCTACGCCGTGTACTCGCCCGACGTGGACCCGGCGAGCGAGCAGTTCGACACCGAAGACGATCCCAAGTTTTCGGGCGACCCGACGACGATGGTCGATCTGCTCAACGCGTGCATGAAGGACGAGATGCATCGCGACGGCAAGATTCTCGTGTTCGGCGAGGACGTGGCCGACGTGTCGCGCTCGCAGTATCTGGGCAAGGTCAAGGGCAAGGGCGGTGTGTTCAAGGTGACGTGGGGTCTGCAGAAAGAATTCGGCGGCGACCGCGTGTACAACACTCCGTTAGCCGAAGCGAACATCGCCGGCCGCGCGGTGGGGTTGGCGGTGCGCGGATTCAAGCCGGTGGTCGAGATCCAGTTCTTCGACTACATCTGGCCGGCGTACATGCAGATTCGCAACGAGATGGCCACGATGCGCTGGCGGTCGAACAACGCGTTCAGCTCGCCGGCCGTCGTTCGCGTGACGTACGGCGGCTACATCCGCGGCGCGATCTATCACTCGCAGACCGGCGCGTCGTTGTTCACGCACTGTCCGGGATTGCGCGTGGTGTGTCCGGCCACGGCGTTGGACGCGAACGGCCTGCTGCGCACCGCGATCCGGTGCGACGACCCCGTGATTTTCCTCGAGCATAAGCACCTCTACCGCCAGACCTACAACAAGGGTCGCAATCCCGGGCCTAACTTCATGATTCCGTTCGGGAAGGCGAAGATCGTGCGCGAGGGCGCTGGCATCACGCTGGTGACGTACGGCGCGACCGTCCAGCGCGCGCTCGTCGCGGCCAATCAGGTGGCCGAGGACGGGATCGACGTGGAGGTGATCGATTTGCGCACGCTGTCGCCGTGGGATCGCGACGCGGTGATGACGTCGGTGAAGAAGACGTCGCGCGTGATCGTGGCGTACGAGGATTCGCTCTCGTGGGGGTACGGCGCCGAGATCGCGGCGGCGATCGCCGATGAGTGCTTCCCGTGGCTCGACGCGCCCGTTAGGCGGGTGGCGTCGACCGACACGTTCGTGGGGTACGCGCCGTCGCTCGAGGACGCGATCCTCCCACAGACGGACGATTTCGTTCGCGCCTATCGGGACCTGGCCGCCTTCTAGGCGGCCGTGGTTCCTTCCTTCACCGAGTCCCAACTCAGCACGACCACTCCGTCAGTCCACGTCTCGCCGAGCTCCGGCTGCGGCTCACTGCCGTCTGTGCTCATCGGCACGAGCGGGTGGCGTGCCCCGCGCGGCACGAACATGCTCGGATAGAGCAGGATCTCGCGCGCGTTTTCGTAGTGCTCGCCGGGAATTCGGATGGTCATGAGACATGCCTGCGCGGCGATGACCAACTGCATGGTCTCATCAACGATTACACCGCGGCGTCCCTCCCAACGCACGCGGCCGATGAGATCGCGGCTCAAACGCAGCAGCCGCGCCTGCTCGGCGGCCGTGAGGCCGGCGCTCGCGGGCACGTTTTTCTCGAGCAGATGCAACCATCCATCCGGTAGCGGCTCGGACTCCGCACGACTCTCCGTGGCGATCACCGCGCGGCGAAGCACCCAGACCACGGCGCCGACGGCGAGAAACGCCGCGGCGATGGCGAGCGGCGAGAGGACGGCGTCGAGTGAATCGCGCGACACGTGCCGGGAAGCGTGGGTTAGGCGAGCGCGCGCGCGATCTCGCGGACCTGACGGCGCAGCTCGTCCAGCTCCGTGCGGAGTGCGGCCACGTCCTCCAGCTCGGTCAGGCGCTTGGCGATCGTGGGGAGCGACGGTGGTCCACCCGATCCGGGATCGCCTCCCCCGCCCTTTCCATCGTCGCCGAACACCGCTCTCTCGAGGCGTTTGGTACGCGCGTTCAACTCGTGCACGGTGGCAATCACGGTGGTGAGTAAATCGTCATGCTTTTCCATAGAGATCACCGAGGATCGCGAAGAGAAACGACACGGCCAGCGCCAGGAACGTGAGCATGTTCGAGGTGTCGCGCCGCTTGATCTTGGCCGACAGCGCCTTGGCTTCCGCCTGACTCTTCGTGCTGGCGTCGCTCTCGAATCGCCGTTGATCCTTCTTCGTGCGCGCTTCGTTGCCCCAGACGTCGAACCAGGTCTTGGCGATGAGAATGAAAAACCCCAGCGAATCGGCAATGAGGTCGGCGTGTTTGAGCACGGATCGGCGCTCCTGGCGGCACGGTCGAAGTCACAAAGGGGGCCACATAATTCGGCCGGCCGGCTGTTTCCGCAAGGCGATCACGCGACGGCCTCGGACGGTCGCCTTCGTTTAGGCGATCTCTCGCATCGGGCGCTCAGCGCTCGAGCGAGCGGTCGAGCACGGGCTTGACGTCGGGAATGGGTGTCCCGTCGAAGGCCTCGAGATCGGCGACCCGGAACTGCAGCGGACTCTCGACGTCGACGATACGCACGCGGTGGATGCCGATGGGATTCGGCCGGTCCGGTCGACTGGGCGACGCTTCGCGATCGGCGAGCGTCGACCGGACGAACCCGATGGGAACGACATCATACATGCGTCACGACCTCTGTCGGAACGGCGACCAATCGGCGCGCGGGCGCAACCCGCACGTGTCCAATCAGCGCGCCGACGATGATGGCGATCGCGCCTAACACGGCGAGGTCGAACGGCTGGTTCGCGCTGCGTTCTCCGCCACCCGCCCAACGCATTGGCCGACGTACATCGTATGCGGAGCGCATCGGCTCGCGCCAGTGCGGCCGTGGCCGTTGCGCCCACGACGCCTCTCGGCCGCTCGACCGTGCGCGCCGGCGGCAGTAAGTTGGTGGCAGCGGCCGGACCGGCCGGTGGTGCTCGTCGCTCATTCATTCGCATCCGGACTCAAGGAGCCCTGGCATGAAGCCGATGACGGCCGCGCTGTCCTTCTTCCTCGCCGCGGCGCCCGCGCTGGCCGGGCAGACGGTGAACACATCGTTAGGCAACGTGCAGGGACCGCACCCGTTCAACGTGCGCGACCTCGTGATGATGGATCGCGTGAGCGACCCGCAGGTGTCGCCCGACGGCCGGTACGCGGCATTCACGGTGCGCCGCACGGACTATGCCGCCAACCGCGGCATCACCGCGATCTACGTGCAGGACCTGAGCGCCGGCGCGGCGCCGGTGCAAGTGATCGACAAGGCCGCGTCGCCCCGTTGGGGATCGGATGGACATCATCTCTACTACATGGCCGCGGCCGACGGGGTCGAGCAGCTGTGGCGTGTGGACCTGGGCCGCGCCGGCGGACTCGACCTGGCAACCCACGCCGCTCCGGCGCAAGTGACACACGCGCCGCTCGACCTCAACACCTTCAAGCTGTCGCCCGACGGCTCGCACGTGCTGCTCTCGTACGAGGTGAACACGGATTGCGCGACGCTCGCCTGCACCGCGCAGCGTATCGCGGCCCGCGCCGCCGACAGGGCGAGCGGCACCCTCTACGACCGGCTGTTCGTTAGGCACTGGGACACCTGGTCCACGGGCCGCCGCAATCAGCTGTATATCGCGGCGATCGACGCCTCGGGCCAGGTGCCCGCGGAGCCGACGCTCCTGAGCAAGGGCATCGATGGCGACGTGCCGAGCAAGCCGTTCGGCGACGAGAGCGAGTTCTCGTTCGCGCCCGATGGCAAGACGGTCTACTTCGGCGTTCGCATCGCCGGCACCACGGAGCCCTGGTCGACCAACTTCGACGTGTATCGCGTGCCGGCCGACGGCTCCGCTCCGCCTGACGATCTGACCGCCGCCAACAGGGCGTGGGACGCGTATCCGGTGCCGTCGCCCGACGGCAAGACACTCTACTATTTGGCGATGAAAACGCCGGCCTTCGAGTCCGACCGCTTCGGTATCATGGCGATGGACCTCGCCTCAGGACGATCGCGCGAGATCGATCTATCGTGGGACCGCTCGCCGGGCGGCCTCACGATCTCCGAGGACGGCAAAACGCTCTATGCGACGGCGGACGAGAACGGCGAACACCCGCTGTTCGCGATCGACGTGTCTAACGGAAACGCAACCAAGCTCGTGGGCGACGGCACGATCGGCGGGTACTCCGAAGCGCACGGACGCATCGTGTTCGCGCGCGATGACCTCGGTCATCCAGCGGACCTGTACACGGTGGACGCGCGCGCGGGCGCGCACCCCAGCCAGATCACGCACTTCAACGCGGCGGACCTCGCCAACGCCAAGGAAGGCACCTGGGAGTTCTTCACGTTCAAGGGATGGAACGGTGAAACGGTGCAGGGCTACGTGGTCAGGCCCGTGGGGTACGAGCCGGGCAAAGCGTACCCGGTCGCGTTTCTCATTCACGGCGGACCGCAGGGCGCGTGGGACAATGGCTGGAGTTATCGCTGGAATCCGCAGACGTACGCCGGCCAGGGATTCGCCGTCGTGGCCGTGAACTTCCACGGCTCGACGGGCTACGGGCAGGCGTTCACCAATTCGATTTCCGGCGACTGGGGCGGCAAGCCGCTCGAGGACCTCAAGCTGGGCTGGGCGGCCGCGTTGGCCACATACCCGTTCCTCGATGGCACCCGTGCCTGTGCGTTAGGCGCGAGCTACGGCGGCTACATGACGTACTGGATCGCCGGCGTCTGGAACACGCCGTGGAAGTGCCTCGTCGATCACGACGGCGTGTTCGACACGCGCGCGATGTACTACGACACCGAGGAGCTGTGGTTCGAAGAGCGCGAGAACGGCGGCACGCAATTCGCGCATCCCGAGAACTACGAAAAATTCAACCCGCTCGATCACGTGAAGGATTGGCGGGTCCCGATGCTCGTGGTGCACAGCAATCAGGATTTCCGCATCCCGATCACCCAGGGCATGGGCGCCTTCACCGCCCTCCAGCGCCGCGGCATTCCGAGCGAGTTCCTCACGTTCCCGGACGAGAACCACTGGGTGCTCAAGCCGCACAACAGCGTGCAATGGCACGACGCCGTGAACGCGTGGCTGGCCAAGTGGACGGCCAAGGACGCCGGCCGCACCGCGTCGCGCTAGGGCCTTACGTGTCACTCAATGCGACGCCACGGCGGTGTTGCCCGAGAGCGTCCGCCGTGCTAACGCAAGACGCGCGCGCAGGCCGGGAACGGCGCTCGCTGTCGCAGGGTTCCGGGCCAGCTTGCCGAGCGCGTCGTCGACGGCGTCCAGTCCCAGGTTCGCACCGAACCGGGTCGACGCCTGCCGCCACGCGCTCTTGAAGGCCGGGTCCGATCGAAGCTCGGTCTCGCCTAACGACTGGGCCTTGCCAATGACGTCGGACAGCGCCGTGATCGCCCGCTGCGCACTCGCGCCGGACGAGAAGCTGCGCGGATTGCCGACCGCCTCGAGCTCCGGCATGCTCTCGACGAACCGATGCATCGCCGCAGCCTGCTCGGTGTTTCGCGGATTGTTGGAGTGCATGAGCGCCTGCGCTGCGCCCATCATCGCGAACGGCGCCATGGCGGCGCGCGTCAACACCGGCGTTCCGGACACCACACCCGTGAGCGGGAGCACGCCAAGCCCAACACCGCCGACAATGTGCACGAGGTGCAGCACTCTGCCCTCGATGCCGAACGCGAGGTGCGTCACGTCGCGCAGCGGCGCGAACCCGAAGAGCGCCGCGCCGACGAGACTCGCCATCGATGCCGTCGACTGTCCCTCGACCTTGAAATGCTGGTACGCGCCGAGACATCCGATCGCGACGACCAAGAGCCCAACGTGGATGAGCACGCGCATCGCGACGGACCGCATGGTCGTTCGACGTGTGGGCAGCTGCTCAATGGCTTGGGTGTTCAGCACACAACGCTCCTCGCGCACCGGATCGCATGACCATGCGCAGCGACGGCCAAACGGTCAAGATGCACGGGCGTCCCGCGAGGCGATCTGACTCGTTTCTTATCGATCGCCGGTTACGACCGGCAGTTCGACGAAGCTGGCGTGTCCCGGTTCGTGGAAGATCCGCTGCTCGGCCTTCTTGTAGTCGCCCGGTTTCGCCCAGAAAATGTTGGGCACGAAGGTTTGCGGGTTGCGATCATAGAGCGGGAACCAGCTGGACTGGATCTGCACCATGATCCGGTGCCCGGGCAGAAAGACGTGGTTGGTGGTCGGCAGGTCGAACTTGTACGCGAGCGCTACGTTAGGCGTGATGGCTTTGGGGTTCGCAAAGCTCTCGCGATAGCGGCCGCGGAAAATGTCCATCGACACGGCGAGCTCGTAGCCGCCCATCGCCGGGTCGTCGCCCACTTCATCGGGGTAGACGTCGATCACCTTCACCACCCAGTCGGCGTCCGTCCCGCTCGTGGACGCGACGAGGTTGGCCACGGGCTGGCCGCTGATCTTGATGGGTTTCGTTAGGACAGCGGTTTCGTACGACAGCACGTCGGTGCGTCCGCCGATTTCTCGCTGGTCGTCCACCAGCCACTGCACCCAGGTGAGCGGATACGTGTAGCCGACGGGCTGGATGGGGCGCACGCGGAACGGAACGGGCTTCGCGGGATCGGAGATGTACGAATCGAAGGCCGCGCCGGCGGCGGTGGACGCGGGCGCATCGAAGCTCGCCGTTAGGCCGGCGCCGAGGTAGAGCGGCGTGGGCGTAATGGTGCAGGCGCCGTCGCAGCCCGCGGGCCAGGCGCGCAGGCGCTCCCAACGATTGGTGCCGGTCTCGTAGGCGCTCACCGGCGCCACGTCCATGGGGGGCGCGCCGTCCTGGAGATAGTGCGCGAGGAACGGACCGAGGATGTAGCGCTGAAAATACTCCGAGCTGTTCGCCTGGAAATCGATCGCGCCTAACGAGCTGCCGTTCTCGATTTCCTGGCCGTGGTGCCACGGGCCGATCACGAGAAAGACTTGGTTCGACGTGTCCTTGGGTTTGATCGCCTTGTAGACGGCGATCGCCCCATAGATGTCCTCCTGATCCCAGAGACTGTGGACGAGCATCACCGGGATGGTGATCGGTTGGGCGGCGAGAATCTTGTCCATGGCCTGCTCTTGCCACCACGAATCGTAGCTCGGGTGCGCGAGAATCTTGTTCCAGAAGCCGACCTGCTCGAGGCCGTGCAGCTTGCCTAACTCGCCGGCCGAGCCGGACTGCATGTAGACGTCGTAGTCGTCGAAGTGATCGGTCCACCACTTGGCGCTGTTGTCCCGCGTCGCTTCCTGCTCGAGGATGTACGGCATGTTCTGCTCGCGGAACGCGCCGTTGTGGAACCAGTCGTCGCCCATCCAGCCGTCGACCATCGGATTCATGGGCACCGACACCTTGAGCGCGGGATGCGGATGCACCAATCCCATGAGCGGCTCGAACCCATCGTAGGAGATGCCGAGCTCGCCCACGTTGCCGTTCGTTTCGGGGACGTGCTTGATGAGCCAGTCGATGGTGTCGTACGTGTCCGTCGATTCGTCGACCGTGGTCGGGTTGAGCGGTCCGACTAACGGACGGTTCATCACGTAGTCGCCCTCGGACCCGTACTTGCCGCGGATGTCCTGCACCACGCGGATGTAGCCGCCGGGGATGATCACCTGGAGGGCGTTGTCGTAGCCGTTGAGCTCCGGAGCCAGGTGCGCGCTCTGCGCGTATGAGGTGGTCGCGGTGGCATCGTACGGCGTGCGCGTGAGCAGGATCGGCGCGCGGTGCGCGCCTTTGGGCACGAGGATCACCGTGTGCAGTTTCACCCCGTCGCGCATCGGGATCATCACGTCGCGGCGCTCGTAGTCGAACGTGGACGTCGCGGGCGTGAACTTGGCCGGCGTCTCGCTGGGCAGCGTCGTGGCTTGCGCCGCGAGACGCCCCGACGGGAGCGCGGCCGACATGACGGCACAGGTAATGACAACGCGGGCCAGTGCGTTAGGCAGAGAAGGCGATGGCATGGGATCCCCGGATGGTGCAGCGCGGTCGTCGCGGGCCGCGACGGTCGAGCGGCGGTTGTCGGCAGTATCAGTCGGGCATCAGCGCTTCATGCCACTCGCGAATCGTCCAGCGCGCGACGATGCCGTTGGAAACGAACGGATCGTCTCGCACGAACTCCTCGGCGGCGGCGCGGGTCGAGAACACGCCCATCGCGCCGCCCGCCGGTGCGTCGGTGAATGGTCCAATGAGCAACAACCGGTTGTCGGCCTGAAATGCACGCCACAACGCGCGGTGCGCGGCAATGTGCAGCGGAACTTTTTGCAGAAAGTCCGGCGTCGATTCGTACATCAACACGTATTTCATCCCATGGCCCTTGCGCTTGCATCGCCCGTCTCCCGAGCGCTCTGGTGCGAGCTGGTGAAGGGAGGGGCGGACGACGCGTGGTGTTGAAAGAGGCGCGGGAACGCGCGGCGGCGCAAGACGGCCGATCGGCCCATTCTGGGGGCGGTCCGGCCCCTCCCCTTGACGGGCTAAAGGAGGCATGGTACACTCCTTTTGGCGCCCTAAAGGGAGATCGCGCGCATGCCGGCCAATCGTGACGACGTGCTGCAGGGTACGCTGGATATGATGGTCCTCACGACGCTCACCGTCGGGACGATGCACGGGTGGGGCATCACCGAGCGGCTCGAACAGGCGTCCAAGGGCGTGTTCCAGCTCAACCAGGGGTCCCTCTACCCGGCGTTGTACCGTCTCGAGCGACAGGGGTTGATCAGCTCGTCCTGGAAAACGACCGAGAACAATCGGCGCGCGCGGTACTACGCGCTGACGGCCGCGGGGCGACGGCAACTCGGCATCGAGCTCGACCGTTGGACGCGGCAATCCCACGCCGTGAACCTCGTGCTGCGCCTCGCACCAGCCTAACGCCCGAGAGGACGCCGACCATGCGACTCACGATCGCCCAGCGCGTTCGGGCGCGGGTGCTCCATGTGGTGGGATTTGTCCGCCGGCGCGACATGGAGTCCCGCCTGGACGAAGAGGTCCGCTTCCACGTGGAGATGCTCGCCCAACGCAACCAGCGCGCCGGTATGCGGGCGGCCGACGCGCGGCGCGCGGCGCTGGTGCGATTCGGCGGGCGCGACCAGTGGAAAGAGGCGTCGCGGGACGAGTATCGGAGCCGGGCGTTGGACGACTTGGCGCGCGACGTCCGCCATGCCCTGCGGACCCTCCGCTCCGCGCCGTCGTTCACCATGGCCGCCGTCGCCACCTTGGCGTTAGGCATAGGCGCGACGACGGCGATCTTCAGCGCCGTGCACGGCGTGCTGCTCGAGCCGCTACCCTTCCCCGATCAGGACCGGCTCGTCGCCGTCTATCAGAACAATCATGCGAAGGGCATCGAGCGCGACGCCGTGGCCCCGGGCAACTTCGCCGAGTGGGACCAGCGCAGCCGCGTCTACGCGGCGCTCGGCGCGGCGGAGCCGTTCGGCCTCACCTACTCCGCGCCGGAAGGCGAGGAGGAAGTTCCGAATTTCAACGTCACGCGTGGATTTTTCCCGGCGTTAGGCGTGCGGCCGATGCTGGGGCGGCTCTTCGATGATGCCGACTACCAGCCGCACCACGCGCTGTCGCTCGTCCTGTCGTACGGGTCGTGGCAGCACCGGTTCGGCGCCGATCCACGTATCGTCGGCCGCACCATTCTCATCTCCAAAGCGCCGGCGACCATCGTCGGCGTGCTGCCGCGCGACTTCTCGTACCTCGCAACCTTGCGCGGCGAGATGTTCGCGCCCAAGGTGTTCGACTCGATCGAGCTCACTCTGCGGAGCGACGCCTGGTATTACGCAGTCGGGCGGCTCAAACCCGGCGTCGCGATGGCCGGCGCGTCGGCCGACATGGATCGCGTCGCCCGGCAGTTGGCCGTCGAGTATCCCACCACGAATCGCGAGACCGGCATCACGCTCGTGCCACTGCGCGACAGCATCGTAGGCGACTCGCGCACCGCGCTGTTCCTGCTCCTGGGCGCCGTCGGGTTCGTGCTGCTCATCGCGTGCACGAACGTGGTCAATCTCCTGCTCGCGCACACCAACAAGCGCGCGCACGAGTTCGCGATCCGCGTTGCGTTAGGCGCGGGGCGCGCGCGTGTCGTGCGGCAGGTGCTGGCGCAGTGTGCCGTCCTGTCGGCGATCGGCGGTACGGCCGGCGTCGCGCTGGCGTTTTGGGCCGTGGGCACGATCCGGCATCTCGCGCCGGCGTCGCTGCCGCGGGCCGACGAGATCCGCGTCGATTGGGCGGCGCTGCTCTTCGCGCTCGCGGTCACGGTCGTGACCACGTTTGCATTCGGCGTGCTCCCGGCGCTGCGCGCGGCGCGCACCGATCCGCAAACCGAGCTCGCCGCCGGCGGACGCACGGGCACGGGTGTCAGGCAACGCTACCTGCGGCGCGCGTTCGTGGCCGCCGAGGTCGCGCTGACGGTGATGCTGCTCGTGGGATCGGGGCTGCTCGCGCGGAGTTTTACGTCCGTGATGCGCCGGGATCGCGGCTATCGCCCGGATCACGTGATCGCGGCGACGATGTTCGTCTGGCAGTGGACTCCGACGGACGCCGATCGCGTGGCGTTCGCGAAGCGATTGGTCGATCGCGTAGCGCATTTGCCCGGCGTCATCACAGCCGGCGCATCATCATCGTTGCCGCTCATGCAATCGATCGGCCTCGATCACGGCCAGGTCGGCATCGTTGGGCATCCCGTTCCGGCCGGCTCCGAGCCAACGGCGCACATCGCGTCGGTCACGCCCGGCGCCTTCGCGACACTCGGCATGACGTTGGTCCAGGGCCGGCTGTTCACCGATTTCGATGATTCGTCGTCGGCGCGCGTGGCGGTGATCAGCGAGAGCATGGCCCGGCGGTTCTGGCCTAACGAGGATCCGTTGGGCAGGCATTTCACGGTCGGATTCTACGACCGGCCCGTCGATCGCGAGATCGTCGGCGTGGTGCGGGACGTGCCCGGCGCGGCGCTCGACGTGGCGCCGGAACCAACGATCTATCTGCCGCACGCGCAGGCGGCGACGGGCTCGTTCAGCGTGGTGGCGCGCACGGCGATCGACCCGGCGGCGCTCACCAACGAGCTCCGCCGCGTGGTCGCCGAGCTCAATCCCGAGCTACCGGTGGCGAGTGTCAAGACGTTGGACGACATGGTGTCCGACTCGCTCAAGCCGCGGCGCTTCGTGCTCGCTCTGTTCGGCTGCTTCTCGGCGGCGGCGCTCGCGTTGGCGCTGGTCGGCGTCTACGGGGTGATCAACCACGCGACGCTCGAGCGCTCGCGCGAGTTCGGCGTGCGGATCGCGCTCGGCGCCGGCCCGTCGGCTGTGTTGGGCATGGTGATGGCCCAGGGCGTGGGCGCTGCGTTAGTCGGGCTGGCGATCGGGCTGGCGGGCGCGGCGGCGCTCACGGGCGTGGTGCGCGGCATGCTCTACGGCGTGGCGCCGATCGATGGGATCACCTTCGCGTCGGTGGCGCTGCTGATGCTGGGGACGGCGGCACTCGCCTGCTATCTGCCCGCGCGACGCGCGACGCGCATCGACCCGCTGGACACGCTCCGCGCCGGCTAACGCACGTCACGCGACGATTCGCGGCCCGGATCACGTGCGCCCCTCGGCAAATCGTGCCACGATCTCCGCGATCGGCGTGCCTTGGGCGTCGGGCAGCGACAGGCCGAGCAGCGCGGCGAAGGTGGGCGCGAGGTCGAGCAGCGAGGGCTCCCGATCCAGCCGTCCTTTGGCGATCGCGGGGCCCGCGGCCACGAACCATCCGCCGGGCCGGTGCTCCCCGCTGCGCCCGTAGTCGTTGGCCCCGTGAATGACCCCGATGCGCGGCGATCGCGCGATCACCTGCGCGCCCGCGCCGCCTAACGCAGTGCTGCCCACCGCCGAGCGCTCGCTCCACTCGACGAGCAGATCGGGGAGGTCATCGATGCGGTCGCCCTGGTACAGGTCGCGCGGGCGGACGACGCGCGAGATGAGCGGTGCGCCGGTTACATCGTCCACGATGGCGAGCAAGTCGGATTCGAGCTGATGGACGAACCGCGCCGCGTCGTCGCCCGGCGCTAGAATGCCGCGGGGCTCGCGACCGGCCAGATTGAGACGGATCCCGCCCGCGACCAGCCCGTTGGGCACCGGGAAGCACCGGCTCCGCGCGGGCACGACGCCGATGCCCCGCGCCCGGCCCGCGATTGTTGCGTTAGGCCGCCGGGCACGCGCCCGGACGGCGGAC
>DATEHK010000094.1:0-24912 GCA_035279625.1 Gemmatimonadaceae bacterium | reverse complement strand
CATTCAGGAAATCGACCTCGCCGCCGACCGCGCCGCCCGCCTCACGCGTCAGCTGCTCGCGTTCAGCCGGCAGCAGATGCTCCAGCCGCGCGTGCTCGACGTGAATCAGACCGTGAGCGAGATGGAGAAGATGCTCCAGCGCCTCCTGCTCAAGGACATCACGCTCTCCACGCGGCTCGCATCCGACCTCCACACCGTGCGCGCCGACGCCGGCCAACTGGAGCAGGTCATCGTCAATCTCGTCGTCAACGCGCGCGACGCGATGCCGGACGGCGGCCGCCTCACGGTGCGCACGCAGAACGTGACCATCGACGCGGCATCGGCGCGCGAGGGATGGTCGTTCGCCGTTAGGCCCGGCGACTACGTGCTGATCGCCGTGACCGACACCGGGCATGGGATGGACGAGGCCACGAAGTCGCGGATTTTCGAGCCGTTCTTCACCACCAAGGACCGCCACAAGGGGACCGGACTCGGCTTGTCGACGGTGTATGGGATCGTGAAGCAGTCCGGCGGTTACATCCGGGTGATCAGCGATCTCGAGGAAGGGTCGACGTTCGAGGTGTACCTGCCCGTTGCCGACACCGCGGCGGCGCCGGCAGGGCAACCGGCGCGTCCGGCGGCGCGCGGCGGCAGCGAGACGGTGCTCGTCGTGGAGGATGACGACGGCATCCGCGCCGTGATCAAGCGAATTCTCGAGCGCGCCGGCCATCGGGTGATCGAAGCGACTAACGGCGCCGAGGCGCTCCGGATCTGCGAGAAGTCCGCCGATTCGATCGATCTGGTCCTGTCGGACATCGCGATGCCGGAAATGCAGGGTCCCGATCTCGCCCGGCGCATTCGCGAGCGGCATCCGGACATCGCGATGCTGCTCATGTCGGGCTATACCGAGAGCGCCAGCCAGCAGGGCGACTTCCTGGGTGACGGCGTGGAGTTCCTGGGCAAGCCGTTCTCGCCGGACGCGTTGACGCGCAAGATCCGCCACATCCTGGACGGCGCCGCCTAACCGCCTAACCGATACTCGTTCGGCGGATGTTCAGTCGTGGCGCAACGCCACCATTGGATCGACGCGGGTGGCGCGGCGCGCCGGCACCAGCGCCGCCAGCAGGCCGATGAGCGCCAGGGCCGCCACCGTGCACGCGAACGTCGGCACGTCGGTCGGGCTCACCTCGTAGAGCATCGAGCGCATCACGCGCGTCAATCCGAGCGCGATGGCGATGCCGCACGCGGCGCCGGCGGCGACGAGCCGCAGGTGCTCGCGCAGCACCATGTCCAACACGTCGCGCGAGCGCGCGCCTAACGCAACGCGGATGCCGAACTCGCGCGTGCGGCGCGTCACCGTGTACGCCGCCAAGCCGTACATGCCGACCGCCGCCAGCGTCATCGCGACCGCGGCGAAGAGCGACACCAGCGCCATCGTGAGGCGGCGCGCCGCCGTTTGCCGTTCGATCAACTGTTCGAGACTCACGATTTCGCCGATCGGCTGCTGCGCGTCGGCGCGCAATACGGCCTCGCGCACGGCGCCGGCGAGCTGCAACGGATGTGCGTCGGCCCGCACGGCCACCCACATCTGCGGCAGCGCGCGCGACTGCGCTGCCGGTAGATAGAGCTCGGGCTGCGGCGGGTGGTCGATGGCGCCTGATCGGAGCGCGGCGATCTCGCCAATCACGGTCGCCTGGCCGCTTGCACTGCCCGGTTCACTCACCGGCAGCAATTTGCCGATCGGCGATTGCCCCGGCCACAACCGCTTCGCCAACAGGTCGTTCACGATCGCGACGTTCGGCGCGCCAGCGCGGTCCGATGGCGCGAACACACGACCGGCGAGCAGCGGAATGCGCAGCGCCTTGAAGTATCCGTCGTCCACGACGTCCAGCGCCATCACCAACTGCTGCTGGGGATCATCGGGCCGCACCTCCCGCGGATCCATGCCTAACATCATCGACGCGCCGCTCAACGGCAGCGTGCGCGAGAGCGACACGGCCTTGACTCCGGCGTGACGCAGCAAGTCCTGCTTCACCTGGTCGAAGAACTCACGCTGCTGCTCCACGCCGGGATACCGCGCGGGCGTGAGACGAATGCGCGCCGCGAGCACGTTTTCGGGATCGAAGCCGGGCTGGATCTCGCTCAGGCGGATGAAGCTCCGCACGAGCAGGCCGGCGCCGACGAGCAACACCAGCGCCAGCGCCATCTCGGTGACGACGAGCGCCCCATGCGTCCGGCGGCGCGCGCCGATGCTCGATGCCGAATCATCGCGCAGCGTGCGCTCGACGTCGGGTGCGGCCGCCCGCAGCGCGGGCAAGAGCGAAAACGCGACGCCGGTAACGATTGCCAACGCGAGCGTGAAAAGCAACACGCGCCCGTCGATGCCGATCGCGCCGACGCGCGGCAACACACCCGGCCACGCGCCGAGCAGGGCTTCGAGGCCCCATGCGCCTAACGCCAGACCGACGCCGCCCGCGACGATCGACAAGAGCACGCTCTCGACAAGCAGTTGCCGCACGATGCGCCCGCGCCCCGCGCCTAACGCTCGGCGCACCGCGATCTCGCGGCGCCGGCTGCTGGCGCGCGCCACCAGCAATCCGGCGGCGTTGACACAGGCGATGAGCATCACCACGCCCACCGCGCCGAAGAGCACGAGGATCGACGTGCGACTGCTGCCCACCACCGTCCGGCTCAACGGCACCAGCCGGAAGTCGGGCTCGTCCAGTCCCGCTTTTGGCGACCCCGCAGCGGGCGCGCCGCCGCCAGGACCTCCGCCCGATCGCGCGATGATTTGCCGGCGCACCGGACCCGCCGCACGCGCAGCGCCACCGGTGGACGCGGGCCGCGCGGCGAGCCGCTTCGCGAGCGTCGTCAGGTCGACGGCGGCGCGGGCCATCGTCGCACCGGGCGCCAACCGCCCGACCACATTGAACGCGTAGTAGTGCTCGTTCACCTCGATCTGCGGATCGTCGGCGAACGCAACGCCGATGGGCAGCCAGAGCTCGGTCCGTTCGTCGGGGAATTGCACGGCGGGCGGAAGCACGCCGATCACGGTATAGGTGCGACCGTCGAGAGTGATCGTCTTGCCTAACACGGAACGGTCGCGTCCGTAGCGGCCCGACCACGTCGCGTAGCTGAGCACCGTCACCGGCTGGTGGATGTCGGCCGCACTGAACATGCGGCCGATCACCGGGCGCACGTCGAGCACCGAGAACAAATCCGGCGACACGAGGGCCGACTGCACCTCCACCGGATCGCCCAGCCCGGTCATGTTCGCGCGCTGCGTCGTGTACGCCGCGATGCCCGCGAAATCCTGGTGCATGCTCCGCACGTTCGACACGTACGGATACGACAGGCCGAGTCGGAAGCTCCCGCCTAACCCACTGGCCGAGATGTCCACGAGGTTGTCCGATTGCGGGTAAGGCAACGGCCGCAGGAGCACGGCGTCGACGACGCTGAAGATCGCCGTGCTCGTTCCGATCCCGAGGGCCAGCGTGATGACGGTGACGGCGGCAAAGCCCGGAGTCCGAACGAGCGTGCGGATCGCGTACCGAATGTCATTGAGCATGGAGGCCCGTGTGCGTGCGGTGGATGCGAGGCAAGGACGTGGCGTGCAAAGGGAATACTCGTGCCACGCTCGCGCGCGCGCCATATCACGCTCCCATTGCATGTTAGCTCATGCAGCGCGACGCCAGCCGCGCGCCGTGTGTCCGGCTATGGGATCGCCCGTGCCGAAAGCGAACGCCGCCCGGCGCCCGTGTCGCAGCTACGCCGGCGGCAGCTCGGTAAGGCCCGAGCCTTCCGGTGCCGCGCTCCGGACGTCGATCGGGAATGCGACGTCGCGATCGAGCGCCAATGGCACGAGCCATCGCAGATTGTCGATCACGGTTGCCGGCAACGCATCCACGTCGGCCAGGAACACGCGCTGGTCCTCGGCCGTGACGGCGCGCAACGCCGCGTCATCGAACGCCCGCAGGACGTGCATGGTGTACTGCGCGTCGCGCCACACGAGCACATGCTCCCACTCCGCGACGTCGACGCCCGCCTCCTCGCGCACTTCGCGCCGCGCCGCCGCGTCGACGCGCTCGCCCTCGCACACCTTTCCGCCTAACGCATTGACCCGCCCCGCCTGCCACGCCGGACGCGCCTTCTCCACGAGCACGACCCGCCGGCGGTCCGCCGAGAAGAGGAGCGCGAGCACGTAGAGAAACACGAGAGCTGGGAATTGGGATGCGCGCGCCTAACGGCGTGCTTCGGGAAGCGCTGCGCTCGGGGAACGGAACGTGAACGCTACCCGTCGCCATCCCCCGCCCCGTTTCCCGTTCCCTATTCCCTCGGCGCGCCGCCTGCGGCGCATGCTTCCCTGCCTCATTGGTACATGACGAAGACCGGGATCGGCTTCAGCTTCACCACCTGCTCCGGCGTCAGCATCGGCTTGTCGTTCTTGTAGAACACCTTGAAGCCCGCGAACTGGACCGGGTGATCGAAGATGTAATGCAGGTACGAGCTGCGCTTGAGCGTCGGGGCACCGAAGCCATCCATATCGATCACCATCTGGACGCGCGGGTCCAGATGGATGCGCTCGTGATTCGTCAGCATCGGCCGCGTGAACCGGTGCACGATCAGCATCTTGGGCGGCAGCTGGTACTCCGTGACTAACGCTGCGAGCGTGTCGGCGGCCACGTTGATTTGCGCCGCGTCGAGCGTCCCGATCACGCGGCCGGGCACTTTCGTTCCCTGCACCGCGAACTCGGGGTCGAGCGCCAGGTGCACCGTTGGACGCATCAGATACTTGATGAGCGGGGCGATCTCGCTGCGCACGGAGCTTCGCCCAACTTGCACGTCGAGAATCAAGAGGTAGCCGCGGCGCTCCGCCCACGATGCGACTTTGTCGATTACCGAATCCGGCATCCGCGCGCGATACATCCCATCGCGCCCCGCGTTGCCCTGCGCCACGGTCACGATCAACTCGAGCGCCGGAATCACGGGCGTCGCGCTGTCGGCGCTCGCGTACGCATCGGCTTGCCGCTCGAGACGGGCGAGCATCGAATCGGGATTGATCTCGCCTAAAATCCCCATCCGCTTGGAAAACGGATTGCCGTAGTAGGACACCACGCGGCACCCCGGAAACACCGAGCCGCGGAGCGGCACCTGACCCAAAGCGCGTCGCGCAACCTCGCCATGCCACGACGCGGGTTGCGCCGCCACCACCCTTGCCGCGCGATGCACGTGGTGCGTGCGCCGGCGGCTTGTCGCGCGTGCGGTGTGCGACGAGCCCGCCTGCGCGCTGTCGTGTGCGCCTAACGAATCGGCGGACACGAGCTCCGCGCTGTCCTGCGCCGCCCGGCGGATGGAATCCGCGCGCGCCGAGTCGCTGTCGGCCCGAATCGCCGCCAGCACGCTCGTCATGCGCGCATCGGACGCACATCGCTGCTGCTGACGCGCCGTCACCGCGTGCGCCGAATCGAGCATCGTGTCCGCGTGCGTCGCGGGCCGCGAAGCGACCGCGCCGTGCGACGGCGCGTGCGGCGGGTCGCTCCGCGCATCGGCACAGGCAATCACGACACCGAGCGCGAACAGCGCTCCGATCACGCGAGGAATCAGGATGCCTCTCGCATGGCGGATGGGTCCAGCCCCTCGCGTGTGCACCATTCCTCGTACGCCAGCGGTGAAATCTCGGACGGCTTGATCTCGCTGCGTCCACCCCAGAATACGTTCGTGTAGCTCACGTCGATCGACGCGTCGGCCAGATGCTCGTCGATCGCCGCCTTGTGCGCCAACACCAGCGCCTTGTCGGTGCCGTGCGCCACGGCCATGATGTTCACGTTCGCGAACGCCGGGCCGCCCTCGCGCCAATAGGCGTGCGTCAGGATGTGATGTCGCCCGACTTCGCAACCCGCCTCGATCTCCCGGCCGGGCGGCACACGCCAATGGAAGAGCGCGTTGTAGCGCGTCACCCGCGTGCCGCCGGCAGACGGCTTCACGTGCTCGAGGAAGGTCGAGAAGCGTCCGATCACACCGCGCTCATCGAGCGCGCGCGCCACGCGCAGAAACTCATCGAGCGAGACGCCGGCTTCGGCCGCCCGCGCGCGCCATGGGTCGTCCACGATCTCGTCCACCGCCAGCTCGCGCTTGAGCCGCTCCAACACGCGCCACTCCAGCTCCGTTAGGCGCACGATGTGTGTATCGAGAATGCGCCCGGGCTCGTCGGACCGGCTGCCCGGCTCCATGCCCCGCCGCCGCACGTGCCCAACGCCGAGGGTGAACAGGGCCTTGGCCGGCATGAGCAGAAACGCATCGGCGCCCACGCGATGCGCCAGATGCTCGGCGTGCCCCTGCATCGAGAACCCCTGCGGCACCTTGAGCGTGGTCCACAGGCGATAGGCCGATCCCTCGGTCTCCGTGTCGGTGGAGCGAATCACCACGTGGCCGGAGAAAGGATCGTCGCGCACCATGAAGTCGAACGCCGCGTCGAGCGCCGGCGCGCGGACGCGCCACGCGACGAGCGCGCCCGGCGCGAGATTGGTCGACAACAGCGTTTGCCGGACGCGCCGGATGGTGCCCGCGGCCAGCATGCCGCGGATCCGGTCCAACACCACGCCTAACGGAACGGTCGACATCCGCGCGATCTCGGCGAACGGATCGGCGTGGAAGCCCGCCACCCGATCCTCGGACACGGCGAGGATCCGCGCGTTGACGGTGTCGGTGATCTCGGTGGTGAGTGTGGGTGCGGCCATGATCGCTGCCTACAACAATAATCAGGAACGACGCATCGTGCCGGTCACCAGAGACGCGACACGGCGTAAATCACGAGGCCCGCCAGTCCGCCCACGAGCGTGCCGTTGATCCGGATGAACTGCAGATCCCGTCCGATGGCGAGCTCGATGCGCCTGGAGGTTGCGCCGGGGTCCCACGCCGCCACCGTGCTGGCAATGAGCTCGCCCACCTCGTCGCGATGCTGATCCACCACCGCGAGCGCGGCGTCGGCGATGAACCGGTCGAGTTCTCCCAGCATCGCGTCGTTCGATTTCACCGCCTGCGCGAAGGACACGATGCCGCGCTCGAGGGCGCCCGGGTTCGCGGTGGCCTCCCCGCTCTGCTCCCGCTCGGCGTACTTCACGAGACCGGTGCGCGCTGTCCGCCAAATGGACGTCGCGATCTCATCCAACACCGGCGCACTGAACAATTCGTCCTTGAGCGCCTCGGCCTTGGCAATCACGTCGGGCGATGTGCGCAGCTTTTCCGTGAAGCGGACGAGTGCGTCGTGGAACTTCGCACGCAGTGGATGGTCGGGCGACTCCCGCACCTCGTGCAGCAGATTCTCGATCGCGCCCACGATCTTGAGGTAGATGCGTTCGTCAACCACGCCCGGCATCCACCACGGACTTTCCTCGCCCACCTTCACGCGAATGATCTCGCGGTTGTCACGAACCGACTGCTCGATCAGTTCCAACGCATCGTCGAGCAGATCCTGGTGACGGCTGTCGGCTGTGATGAACGACAGCATCGAGCCCAGCACGGGCGCCGCCTGTGTGGCGCGGACGCGAGCGGCGAGACCGTCGCCGATCAGCCGGCGCGCATCATCGTCCGGCAGCGCTTCGGCCGACCGCGCCAGACCAAGTGCGACCTGTTGCGCGATGAGCCGCGCGTTGGCCGGCTCGGCCAGCCAGGTCACGGCGCGGTCGGCGATGTGAATCGACGCGAGGCGCCGCGCCACGACCTCGCGCGCCAGAAAGTTGTATTGGACGAAGTTGCCTAACGTGCGCCCGATGCGATCCTTGCGCGCGGCCACGATGGCGGTGTGTGGGATCGGAATGCCCAGCGGGTGGCGGAACAGCGCCGTGACGGCGAACCAGTCGGCGACACCGCCCACCATCGCGGCTTCGGCGGTCGCGCGAAGGAAGCCCAGCCATGGAATCCGGCTTTCGTACCATCGGGTGACGCCGAACACCGCCGTCGCAAGCACCAGGAGGCCCGACGCCCGCCGCTTCATGCGGTCGAGCTGGGCCTGCCTGTCGGCGTCGTCCGGCCGCGCAAGCGGCATCGTCACTGGTGCGAGCTGTTCGGTCACTGATGGAAATCAGTGGCCTTGTCCGCTCCGCGGCAAGATTTGGGGCGCGCAGACGAGCGCGCCCGCGATCAGCGCAGAATGTACCCAGCCGAGAATCGAACGGTGGTCACGTCGGCCGGCTGCGAATACACCTGCGCCGACAAGGCGAAAGCGTGGGTCACGTGTGCGGTGACGCCGCCAAAGACCGTCCCGCGAGTGAGGTCCACGTTCACGCGCGTCGAGTCGGTAACGCCGTTGCCGTCGGTGAAGCCCACCTGAAAACGCGGCTTGAGGAAATTGACCCCGCCGCCCGCATAGAACGCCCAACGTTGGTCGTGTGTCGTGAGCGTGAACGCACCCTCCCCGCCAACCAGATATGGATGGAACGTGTCCTTGGACGGCGTGGTGCCGAAGCACGGGGCGCCCTCGTCGTGGGTCTGCAGTCCTTTCTGTGGGCACGTGATGGGACCTTGCACCTGTCCCACCGTTCCGTGGGCGCGAAGCATGAACGACAACGAGCCGCCCCACGGCGCTGCCCGCAACTGCTGAACGCGCGACAACGCGAAGTTGGCCAGATCGGGTTTGGCGTCGTAGAGCTGAATGGGCGGGACGTAGCTCCCTTCGAAAATGAATCCGCCCGGAAGACCGATGGTGATCCGCGGCCGTCCAAAAATCGGCGACAGGCGCGTGTTCTCGCCCTTGCTCGCGAAGCAGAGGTGCGTCTGCGCGATCGCGTCGTTAGGCGTGGGCATGGGCTCGACTTCGAACGACACGCGCGCGGACCACGGCGCCACGTGCTCGGGCGCCGCGTCCACCGAATACGCGACCGGCGCCGAATAAAACGCCAGCAGCTTGGCTTCGTTGCTGTTGGCCGGCGGTGTGCATTGCGCGGCCGCCGGCACCGCCGCCATGGCCAGACCAAGAACGGCGGCGGCGTTGCGCATGCGCGCTGTGGCCGGGCGAACGAGTCGAGCGCGACGGAACGGGACAGACTCGTTCGCTCGTGTCATAACAGGCATGCGCTCTCCGAATGAAAGAAGTTCTACTGGACCGTGATCGATCCCGACATGACAGCACGACCATGAATCTGACAGTAGTAGGTATAGGTTCCAGCGGCCGTGAACGTCCGCGAAAACATGCCGCTGGATTTCGCTCCGGATCCTTGGGCGCCGTCGTCGAACGTGACAGTGTGCGCCACGCCGTTCGAGTTCCAGGTCCACGTGACCGCGGTGCCCGTGCTCACCCTGATGTTCGCCGGACTAAAGAAATCGTTGCCGATCGAGACCGAATTGGTGCTCACGGTGCCGCCCGGTGTATTGGGAGGATTGCCGGGTGTACCGGTGGGCCCCATGGAGCTGCCGCCGCAGGCGGCGAGTCCGATTGTCGCAACTGCCACCAGGGCCGAGAAAACACGTCGCATACACACACCTCATCCGCTGCTGCAAGAGCGCGGGGTCGCGCGATCCCTCACGCGCCAACCGGACGGCCGGCACGCGGGATCGCAGTCTACGTATTCAATGTCCCATGCGGATCGGGGCGGCCCTACGACTGCGCCGCGAACCGCGCGCTCGCGATGGCGAGCGATTGCTTCCGCGGGGCCGCCGCGGAGACCGGTGCCGTGCCCGCCTTACAGACTCTGCCGCAGAAAGCGCTGCACCTGCGGCCGATGGCTGCGGCCCGATGTGAGTCGCGTGCCGTCGCCTAAAATCAGCACGAAGTCGCCGCCGAACCACGGTTGGGCTTCCACCACCCGATTCACGTTCACGAGCGTCGAGCGATGTATGCGCAAGAACCGCCCCGCGGCCAGCCGGCGCTCGAGATTCGTGAGCGTACCACGCACGACGTGCACCTTGGTGCCGAGGTGCAGCCTAACGTGGTTGTCCATCGCCTCCACCCAATCGATGTCGGCGATCTTGAGGAAAATGATGCGGCCATCGACGCGGATGGCCAGCCGCTCGGGGTCCGAGCCGTCCATGGGCGGCGCGGCGGTGTCCGTTAGGCGCATGCCCCCATCCTCGCGGGCGCCGGGATGCTGGATCGACTTGACCCGCGCCAGCGCCGCCTGCAGCTGGTCCGGCTGCACGGGCTTGAGCAGGTACCCCACCGCGAACACGCCGAACGCATCCAGCGCGTACGCGTCGTGCGCCGTCACGAAGATGACGGCCGGCATGGACGACGGGCCGATTTCGCGCACCACGTCGAGACCGGAGAGCTCCGGCATCTGGATGTCGAGGAGCACGAGCGACGGCTCCAATTCGCGGACCATTTTCACCGCGTCGCGGCCGTTCCCGCACTCGCCCGTGATGTGCACGTCTGGGTGCGCGGAGAGAAGCTCGCGCAGATGCGTGCGCGCGAGGGGTTCGTCGTCCACGAGCAAGGTGTCGAGACGCATCGTCATGCTACAACCTCCAGAATGGCCGGTGATGTGGACTCCCCGGCGTAGCGGAATGGAATCTCGATGTGTACCTCGAAACCACCCTCGGATCGTGCACCCGCCTCGAAGCGGTGCGCATTGCCGTACAGATGGCGCAACCGCGCCCGTGTATTGCCTAACCCGACGCCGCCGCCCGACGCGCCGCTCGCCCCCTCGCCGCGCCGAGGCCGCGTGGCCGCGCTCGCGCCGACGCCGTCGTCGGTCACCGTCAACATGATCGTGTTCTCTTCGCGCTCCACCAGCACGCGCACCGAGCCGCCCGACGCGCGCGGCGCAATACCATGGTGGATCGAATTCTCCACGAGTGGTTGCAACAGGAAGCTCGGCACCAGCGCACGGCGCGCGCGTGGATCCACCAGCAGCTCGACGCGCAACCGATCCGAGAATCGGAGCTGTTGGATTTCCACGTAGCGGCGCAGCAATTCGAGCTCGCGCTCGAGCGACACTTCCTGCTCTGCGGCGCCGCGCAGCGAGAAGCGCAGCAGCTCGCTCAAGCCGGACACCACGCGTTCGGCGGCACGCGCGTCCGTGCGGAGGAGCGCGGTGATGGTATTGAGCGTGTTGAACAAAAAGTGTGGATGCAGTTGCAGCTCGAGGCTTCGCAGCTGCGAGCGCGCGAGCGCGATTTCGAGTTGCTCGCGGTGGCGCGCCTGCTCGTGGTAGCTGCGAAGGAGGCGCGCCTGCCACGAGGTGGCGTACACCGCGACGCAACCCGACACCGCGAGCAACAACACCTTCGCACATTCGTCGAGCGGCGAGAGGCCGTGCCCCACCGCGGCCTCGACTGGCGTCGCCGCGAGCCGCGTTCCGCTCGACACCAACAGGCCTAACGAGAGCAGGGTGTACTCGCCCACCGCGAGCGCCGCCGTGGTGGCCGCCAGTCGCGTGGACGACGTGATCGGCCGCGACGCGAGCACCGCGAAATACGCGAGGAACATCGGCGAACGGAGGCCGAGCTCGATGCGCCCGGCAAGCGCATAGCCGCCCATGAGCAGCGTGATCCACGTGACGTCGATGATCGGATTCGCGACCGTGAGCCAGCGCGGCAACTGTGCCCGATGACGGAACACGATCCACTGCCCGATGGTCCAGCAGAGAATCGGCACGAGCAGCAGCAGATTGACGCGATTCACCGCGACCGGCAGCGACGACGCGTAGAAGGCGCCCGTCGCCGCGAGGAGCAGCAGCACCGCCGCGCGCATGCCGTTGAGCAACCGCTCGGCTTCCGAGCGATGCTGGTCGAGCAGCGGCTGAATGGTGGGGTCTTCCTTCGCGGTCATGCTCGGCTCATGGACGAGAGTTCGTCGTCGTGTGGCGCACGGTAATGAACACGTTGACGACGGGAACAGTTCACGCCGCTCGTGTCGTTCGCCTCGCCCGGATACGCTCACACAACGCAGGTGAACAACGCGTTCGCCGTTGCCCCGCGCTACGCGCGTCTCGCGCGGTCGAGCGTGTCCTCCGCCCCGTTTTCCCGCAATTCGACGCGAACGGTAGTGCCGCGGCCGGACTCGCTCGCGATCTCGATCTCACCGCCCCAGCTCTCGACCAATTGTCTGCTGATGGCGAGACCGAGGCCGCTCCCCGAGGTCCGCGTCGAGAAATGCGGCTCGAAAATACGCGGCAGTACGGCGGCCGGAATTCCCTGTCCGTTGTCGGCCACCTGAATCACGACGCGTCCGTCGTGGCGGTCCAGGCTCAGGGCAATGCGCGTGGCCGCCGCGAGGCGGGCGTTTTCGAGAACGTTGAGCAGCACTTCGCGCAGCTCATCGGTGCGTGCGTTAGCAACGAGCGGGTCATCGGCGCCATCCAGTCGCCACTCGACGCCGGCGCCGCTGCCGCCGCCCAGTCGCTCGAGCTCCATCACGTCGCGCGCGACCGCCGCGACGTCGACCGGCTCCGCCGGCTGCCGCTCGGCCGGCGCTGTGCCGTAGCGGCTGAAGGCGCGCGCGATCTCATCCAGGCGATCGATCTCGGACAGGATGCGGCTGGCGTTCTGGTCGAGAATGTGATCGAAATCGCTGCGCGCGTCGGCGTACGCACGCTTGAGATGCTGCACGCCTAACCGGATCGGGGTGAGCGGATTCTTGATTTCGTGCGCCACCTGTCGCGCCATTTCACCCCACGCCAGCACACGCTGGGCGCGGGCGAGGTCGGTGACGTCGTCGAGGGTGAGCACGACGCCGCCGCCACCGGTCAGGCGCGTGAGGCGCGCCTGCAGCTGGCGCGCGCCGACGCTCAGGTCGAACTCCTCCTCCTCCAGGCTGCGCGCGAGAAACGCGCGCAGCCTACGCGCCATCTCCGGCGCGGCTTGGTCGAGCGTTGCCCCTGCGGGCAACGCGCGCCCCAGCAGCGCCTCGGCGCGGGGGTTGGCCAGGAGCACCGTGCCCGGCGGCGCGAATGCCACTACGCCGCTGGCCACGTTGCGCAACACCTGCGACGTGCGCCGTTGCGCCGACTCGAGCGCGGCGCGGCTCGCGCCCAGATCGGCGGCCATGCGGCGGAACGCGCTGAACACCGGCTCGAACTCCTCCGGCGGCGCGCTGCTCAAGGGCGGCTCCGTCTCCTCGGCGGCGATGGCGAGCGCCGCCGCGCGCAATTGTCCGATCGGTTTGGCCAGCGACCGCGAGGCGGCGCGGCTCAGCAATAACGCGGCGATGGCACCCAACACCGTCGCGAACATCACCAGCACGCCCAGGTCGCGGCGTCGTTGGTCGAGCACCAGCTCGCTGCCGCGCGCCGGCGCGGCCAGGACTAACGGAGCGCCGGGCCCGCTCTCCACCGTGAGGTAGCCGAAGAGCGCGAGCGAGCTGCCCACGCGCATGGTGCGCGCCACGTATACTTCGCGCCCGTCGCGCAGGTCGGCGTACACCTCGGACGGCATGAAGCGTCCGGTGGGCGCGAGCGCGTCGAGCATCGACTCGCTCGCGTCGCTGAGCTGGCCGCCCGTGTAGGTGAGGAGCGGCGTGTCCAGGCGGCCGCCGGCCATGGCGAGGGACTGCGGATCCGCGCCGCCGGCGTACGAATGGAGCGTAGCGCGCACGAGCAGTTCGCGCGCCTGTTGGTCTTCGAGCTGGAGGCGCTGGTAGCTCCACAAAGCGAACGCCACCGCCGGCAGCACGAAGAACGCGAACAGGCCCACCGTTAGGCGGGCACGATAGCTCCGCCGCCACCGCCGCGCGTGCCCGCGCAGCACGCGCCACAGGACGCGCTCGGGGAACACGCTCGCCGTCCACAACACCGACAGCAGGATCAGGTCGACGAACACGATCAGCGTGCCGCCTTGCACGAGGATCGCCTGCGACCGCAGATCGATTTCGATGTGCGCGCGCATCTCCCCCGATCCGGTGCGCACGAGGTGGTCGCCGTGGAGCTGGTCGCCCGAGCGATACCACCGCGTCTGTCCGGGGGCCAGCGCCAGCGCGGGATCGGCGTCCACCAGGGCCACCGTGTACGGCGCTTGACCGCGCTCGCGCTCCTCGATGCCTAACAATGCGTGGAACGGGTCTTCCGGAATCAGCCGCGTCCGCGGCGCGACGATCACCGCGGTGACGGCGTTGCTGGGGTGCGGCACGGCCAGCACCGCATACAAGCCGGGCATGCCTAACACGGTGCGCAGCACCGTGGTGCACGTGACGCGCGCCTCGTCCACCGCCGCGCGCACGCCGGAATCTGGCGGCATCACCGGATCGAGCCGCACCGAGCTGCGCAGGCTGTCGTCGCTGGTCCAGCTCTGCATCGCCGACGGGTAGCCCGAGCCCAACAGGTCCGACTGCATGTACGCGCGCACGAGGTCAGCTTGCGTCGCGGGCTCCGGCGCGTCCGCCAGCGCGTCGCCGAAGCGCCGCAGCGCCGCCGTCACGTCCGACTGGACCACGTCCAGCGACGACACGTCGCGATTGGCGAGCGCGATACGCCCGCGCACGCCGGCGTTCCAGGTGAGCGTCGTCGCGCCTAGCGCTGCAACCGCGCCCGCCGCCAGCACCAGGCGTCGATGCGGGCGCGACGCCACCAGGCACGCCACCGCCACGACCCAGAGCGCCAGGTACCACGCGGGCCACACGCCGGGCGACTCGAGCGCGGCCGGCGCGAGCAGCGCGGCCACCACGGCCACGAGCGGTGCCACAATCGGGTGGAGTCCCACCCGCCGCCCGCGCACCGCGAGCGTGCCCGCCGATCCGGCGATGGCGATGAGCAGCGTCGCCGTCACGAGAAAAAGTGACACCTCCCACGCCAGCCAGATCGCGTCGCTCACGCCGCCCGGCGGCGGCGCCACGCCGTCGGCCAACGCGCGCAACAAAAACGGCCCGAGCACCGCGACGCCGAGCAGCACCAGGAGCCGCGCGCGTCCGGGTATCGCGATCGTGCGGCCCCGCCGCCGCTTGAGCAACAGCAAGCCGAGCAGCACCGCCGCCGCCGCGATGCCTAACGCACCGACCGTGGCGGTGAGCGCGCCGCCCAGCGGCGCGTAGTATACCGTGGGGTCGAACAACGTCGAGTCGCTGGACAGCGCGCTGAGCGGCGCCAGCGCCACGGCCACCAGCCACACGCCTAACGGAACCAGCCGCCAGCCGTGCGTCCGCTCCTCGCGCCACACCGCGGCCACGAAGCAGATGAGCGCGAGCGCGAGGGTCAGTGTCCCGTAGGTACGCGCGCGCTCCAGGGCCACGAGTCGCGCCTCCTCCCGCTCCGGCGCCACCGGCCGCGCGGCGAGCAGCGTGTCGCGCCCGGGCGCGAACACCAGCGTCGCCGCCGCGGCCTTCGCGTCCGAGGTGTCCGCGATCGGGCGCGCACGCGGATCCGCATCCACCACGAACCCGTCCAGCCCAACGCGGCTCGCGACGCGATCCGCCAATGCCGACACCAAACTGTCGCCCGGCGACGCGGCGTGTATCACGGCGCTCGCCACCGCGCGCGTCTCCCCGCGCGTCGCCGCCGCATACAGCGTCACGTAAAACGGCGACCGGACCACGCCGACCGGCGCCACCAGCGTGTCGGTCGCCACCACGTTGGTCCCCGCCCACGCCGCCGGCTTCCCGCGCCGGTAGAGCACCACGCCTAACCCGGGCATGCGATGCGCGTCTTCGCGCAGCGCGGAGAAGGCATCCATCTCGTTCGCCGGCGCATCGAGCGCGTCGGTCGCCGTCGACCTGATGCTGCGCATCACCGATTCCAGCTCGCGAGCGAGCTCGACCGATCCGCGCCGCACCACCGACATGCGGTACGCCGTCCAGTCACCGTCGATGCGGCCCAACTGCCGCTGCGTGCCGATAGCGAGCACGCAAAACACCAGGGCCGCGCCCACCGCCGCGTATGCCCAACCGCGCGACCGCCGCGGCAGCCCCAAAGCAATGAGGATGGCCACACCGGTGGCGGCAACGCTGGCAAATAAGTAGCGTATGCCCGGATTGCGGAGCCACGACGCGTCCGCCACGAGTGCAACGCCCGCACTCAACGTCCACACGTGGGCCGCCACACTTCGGATCGCCGGCCATCGCGTCACTGGCTTCACTTCACCGTCCCTCGCAATGCCCCTTCCGCCTCCCGCCGCGACTGCTGCCCCGCGACGACTCAAAGAAATGGGCCCCGCTCAGGTGGCAGCGATCATCGCCGCCGACCCGCGCCTCATTATTCCCGTGGGGACGTGCGAACAACATGGCCCACACCTTCCGTTGGGCTGCGCCACCATTATTGCCCAACGATTGGCCGACGACCTCTCCGCCGCCACCGGTGTCATCGTCGCGCCGCCCGTGGAGTACGGCGTGAACGCCGATGCCGAATGCGCCTTCCCCGGCAACGCGTCTCTGCGCAAAAAGACGCTGCACCGCCTGCTCAACGATCTCTTGGACTCCTGGGAGGCAGCCGGGTTCCGGGAATTTATCTTGCTCACCGCGCACGACCACGACGCGCACCAGGAAGCGCTCGACACCGTCATCACGCGTTCGGCGCGCGTCCGCGTGGTCGACATCTATGCCGTCGATCTGAGCGACCTCCTCGAGGGACAGGCCGAGCACCTTCACGGCGGCGAAGCCGACACGTCGCTCATGCTGTATCTCGCGCCCGAATTGGTGCGAATGGAATGGGCCCGCGACTTCATTCCGCCCGCCGATTCGCGTCGTTACCGCCGCGGCAAATTGCGCGTCCCGAAAGACAGTGCGGGATCCGTCGGCCGGCCAACGCTCGCCACTGCCGCGAAGGGTAAAGCCCTCTACGAGCGGCTCCGCGAGAGGATCGGGGATCGTATCTTCCTCGTTCCGGCCCCCGATGCTTGAACCCTCCTCCCGCCTTCGGGGTACTCCTTCTGTGACAATGCGCACCCTCGGCTTGTTGTGCATGACCGTGCTCTCCGTGCCGTTTCCCACCGGCGCGGCCGCCCAGGTGTCCGTGGTCGACGAAGGCAGTTTCACGATCACGCGAAACGGCGCCCGTAGCGGCAAGGAGACGTTCACCATTCGGAAAACGGGCGCCGGCGCGAGCGACGCATACGTGTCCAACGGCACCATCGACCTCGATGGGCGCCGCCTCGTGCCTGCCCTCCAGGCCGACGCGGATTACGGTCCCCTGAAGTATCAGCTGGAGGTCCGCCGCGGCGACGATGTGGTCGAGCGCCTCAAGGGATTCGCTGGACGTGGGCGGTTCAGCACGCAGGTGCGCACATCCAAGGGCGAATCGACGCGGGAATTCATTGCCTCCGACGACGCGGTGCTGTTGGATGACGACGTCTTCCATCAGTATTACTTCGTGGCGCAGCGCGCGCAGAAGTTGGGCGCGGCCGGCGGAACAATTTTCGTCATCGTGCCACAGCGCTCGGAGCAGCAGGTCCTCAGTGCCAAATGGGGCACCGACGAACCCGTGGTTATCGCGGGGCGTCCGGTATCAGCGAGGCATCTGATCCTCACCGAGCAGGGCGGCGGATCCCAGAACGTCTGGGTGGATGCAGCGGGCCACGTGCTCAAGGTGTCTCTCGACGCCCTTGGGCTCGTGATCCAGCGCGACCAACCGCCCCGGTAAGCGAGGCGCCGCGCACTCCGGCGGATCGCCGGCGAGCGTCCCTGCACGCGGGGCGCTCGTTTGTTCGTGTACCTGAAACCCGCACATCCGGCGTCCCGTAAGACAGCCAGACACCGCTCAAAAGGATTACACGATGCAATTCAGCAAGCTCGTCGCGGCGGCGCTGTGCGCGGCCATCCCGGCGCTCTTCTCTCACGCGTACGCCCAAGCCACCGACTCGACGAGCGCCCCGGCCCTCACGATCGACCAGGCAGTCACCCTCGCTGTGCGCCACAACCCGGCGCACCTGTCGGTTGTGAACGACCGCTCGAGCGCGACTGCGCTTCGAAAAGCGGCATACGGCGCCCTCATCCCGCGTCTCGACGCGTTCATGCAAAGCACCTACACGAAGGCTGGCCAGGCGCCGGTCAGCGCGGTGCAATTCGCCCAGTCGTCGGACGTGTATCAATCGTTCTACCAGGTCGGCTTCACGTACAACCTGAATTGGGCGACGCTCATTGGCCCCAAACGGCAGAACGCCAACGTACGGGCAGCCGAGGCCGACATCACGGGTTCCCAGATCAACGTCCAGACGACAGTCACTCAAGATTATCTCACCGTGTTGCAAGACCAGGCCAAGGTGATCTTGCAGGACACGCTCATCGCACAGGCGCAGTTGCAACTCGACCTGGCCAAGGCAAAAGTGGCAGTGGGCTCTGGTACCCAGTTAGACGTCTCAAAAGCCCAGGTCACGCTTGGTCAGGCGCAGGTGGCCGCTATTCAAGCGCGCAACCAGGTGGACGTCGACAAGCTTCGCCTGTTCCAGGAAATGGGGGTGCCGGAGCCGCAGAACGTTCAGCTCACGTCTC
Source organism: Gemmatimonadaceae bacterium (assembly GCA_035279625.1). Classification (GTDB taxonomy): domain Bacteria; phylum Gemmatimonadota; class Gemmatimonadetes; order Gemmatimonadales; family Gemmatimonadaceae; genus JADGGM01. Next base: position 6,590 of record DATEHK010000094.1, on the reverse strand, counting down.
AGTTTACGGTCGAGCCGCCGAAATTCACACTCGACTCGGTGCTCGCTCTGGCGCGGATGCAGAATCCAACATTGAATGCGCTCAAGGTGCGCTCCGAAGTCGCGTCGCTCGACGTCAGCTCTGCCCGGAGCACGTATTTCCCGACTCTGCAGCTGACTACGGGAGTTCAGGGATTCACGCAGCGTCTCTCGAATCCCGCCTCGCTGCTCAGCGGCCCTACGCAAAACGTGGCATCCTGCTTCACCGAGGACTCGATTCGTGTCGGATCAGGGCTTTCGAGCATCAGCGGAACATGCCAACAGCTCCAAGCGAACGTGCCGCAAAATGTCGCGCAGATCCGCGCCGAGAACAATCGGTTCCCGTTCAACTTTACCCAGCAACCGCTGTCCGTATCGGCGACGCTGTCGTTGCCCATCTTCAACAACTTCCAGCGCGAGCAGCAAGTCGAGCAGGCCCAGGCGACGCGCAACGACGCTGACTATCGTGCCAAGGCGCAGGAGCTGCAGCTAACGGCAGACGTCACTGCCGCGTACCTAACGCTGCAGGCACAGGTGCAAACCGTGGCGTTGCAAGAGCAGAACGCGGCGCAGGCACGTCAGCAACTCGACCTCGCCGAGGTGAAGTACAAGGCGGGCGCGGCCACGTACCTCGACATCTCCGACGCCCAAGCCACGTTCTCGACAGCCGAAAACGGTCGCATCAACGCGATCTATCAATATCACAAGGCGTTCGCCGCGCTCGAGGGCGCGGTGGGCCACCCACTGCGCTAATAGGGGAAACCCATGAGTAAAGGGGCAAAGTTAGGCGTTGCCGGTGCTCTGATAGTGCTGGTGGCCGGCGTGCTGGTGCTGGCCGCGGCGACGAGCGGCAACAAGGCAACCGAGGTGCGCGAAGAGAAGGTGCAGAAGCGCGACCTCGTCGCCTCGGTGACGGCGAGCGGCCAGGTCGAGCCCAAGACCAAAGTCGACATCTCCTCCGACGTCAGCGGACGCATCGTCCGGCTCGCGGTGAAGGAGGGCGACATGGTGAAGAAGGGCCAGTTCCTGTTGCAGATCGACCCGGCCGTGTACGAGGCAACGGTGCAGCAGCAGGCGGCAGCCGTCGCGAGCTCGCGCGCCGACCTCATGCGGGCGAAAGCGAATCTCGAGCAATCGCAGAGCGCGTTGCGCCGGTCGCAGGAAATCAAGAAAACGAATCCGACGTTCGTGTCGGATGACACGATGGAGCAGTTGAGCACCACGGTCGATGTGAACCAGGCGCTCTATAACTCTGCCCAACACGCCGTCGATCAGGCCGAGGCGGGACTCAAGAACGCGCAGTCGAGTCTGGCGAAGACCACGATCGTCGCGCCGATGTCCGGCCAGGTGACGCGACTCAACGTGCAGCAGGGCGAGACCGCCATCCAAGGCGAGTTCAACAAGGATGCGGCGCTGTTGCTAACGATCAGCGACATGAAGGTGCTCGAGACGAAAGTAAAGGTCGACGAGACAGACGTGGCGCGCATTCAAGTGGGCGACTCGGCGCAGGTCGAGATCGACGCCTTCCCGGACACCACGTTCGTGGGCAAGGTGGTCGAGATCGCGAACAGCTCGCTCACCGACCCGACGGCCACGACGGCCAACACCACGGGCGACCAAGCCGTTGATTACTACGTGAAGGTGCAGCTGCTCAATCCTCCGCCCGACACGCGGCCGGACTTCTCGGCCACGGCGAAGGTGATCACCGACACGCGCAAGGACGTGTTGAGTATCCCGATCATTGCGCTCACCGTGCGCGAGCATCAGGACACTCCGTTAGGCGACACCGCGCAGTCGGCCATTGGCCGTCAGCCCGCGAAACAGGTGGGCAAGCAGGACGTCGAAGGCGTGTTCGTGATCGGCAAGGACAACAAAGTCACGTTCCGTCCGGTCAAGGTCGGCGTGGCGGGCGAGGAATACTTCGAGGTGTTGAACGGCGTCACCGAGGGCGAAAACATCGTCGCGGGCAGCTACCAGGCGATCCGCGACCTCAAGGAGGGCATGTTCGTGCGTGAGACCAAGACCGATACGGCGAAGACCAAGAAGGAGACGGGCGCGTGACCGCTGATGTGAGTGAGATCCCCCTCAGCACCACCGGCGAACGATTGGCGGTGGTGGGCAGCGTGGGCGCGGTCCCGGGCAAAGACTGGGTGATCGTGACGCGCGGCATCACGCGCGACTACGACATGGGCGGCGAAGTCGTGAAGGCGCTGCGCGGCGTGGATCTCGCGGTGCGCCGCAACGAGTACGTCGCCATCATGGGGCCGTCGGGCTCGGGCAAGTCGACGCTCATGAATCTCGTGGGCTGTCTCGACACGCCCACCGCCGGTGAATATTGGCTCAACGGCTCGCTCGTGTCGGACATGAAGGACGACGCGCTGGCCCGTGTGCGCAACCGCGAAATCGGCTTCGTGTTCCAGACGTTCAATCTGCTCCCTCGCGCGACGGCGCTGCACAACGTGGAGCTGCCGCTCGTGTACGCCGGCGTCGGGTCGGCGGAGCGCCGCAAGCGCGCCGTCGAAGCGCTCGAGAGCGTGCAGCTGGCCGATCGCATGGACCACCGGCCTAACGAGCTGTCGGGCGGACAACGCCAGCGCGTGGCCATCGCGCGCGCGCTCGTCAACCGTCCGGCCATCCTCCTCGCCGACGAGCCGACGGGAAACCTCGACTCCGCGACGTCGGAAGAAATTATGCGCGTATTCGAGCATCTCGCCGAAACCGGGCAGACGGTGATCATGGTGACGCACGAGCCCGACATCGCCCGGCATGCGCGCCGCGTGGTCGTGCTGCGCGACGGACGGATCTCGTCCGACGACCGCCGCGAGAACTTCGTCAAGAAGCTGACGGAGAAGTAAGACGTGCCGCTGATCGAGGCGATTCGTCTCGCGCTGGCGCAGATTCGCGTGCAGAAGCTGAAGAGCTTCTTCACGCTGTTGGGCGTGACCATCGGCGTGATGTTCCTCATCGCCGTCGTGTCGATCGTGCAGGGCATGTCCAACTACGTCACGAGTGCCGTCGCCGGAAAGTTCCTGGGCGTGAACACGGCTACGCTGCGCAGCTTCCCCAACTTCCAAAACGGCAACGTGACCGAGGCGCAATGGCGCCAGTGGATGCAGCGTCCGCCGATCACCGTCGCCGACGCCTACGCCGTCCGCGACGCGCTGCCTCCCGGCGCGGGCTGGGCGATCGACGACCGACGCTGGGTCAACGCCGAAAGCAAGTACACCAACGGCGGTCCGCAGATCATGGCGCACGCGGCCACGCCGCAACTGTTCAAGATCAAGAACTTGAACGTGACCGAAGGCCGCATCTATACCGATGAGGAGGAGCAGTTAGGCCTGCCCGTGGCGGTGATCGGCATCGAGACGCAGCAGTACTACTTCCCGAACATCGACCCCATCGGCCGCGAGATCAAAATTCGCGGCCTGCCCTTCCGGGTGATCGGCGTGCTCGAGAAGCAGGGCACGGTGTTCGGCCAGCCGCTCGACCGCGTGATCTACGCGCCGTTCGATTCGCCGATGCAGCGGTTCACGGGCGCGCGCATCAATCTCGCGGGTGTCCTGGTGCAGGCGCCGTCGCCGGAAGCGATGAACGACATCCAGGAAACGATCGACGAAGTCATGCGGAAGCGGCACAAGCTGCATCCGGCACAGGAAAACAACTTCGTGGTCGAGACATCGGCATCGGCGCTGAGCTCGTGGGACACGATCAAGGGGTATTTGGTGGGTGCCGGCATCTTTCTGCCCGCCATTGGACTGGTGGTGGGCGGCATCGTGATCATGAACATCATGCTCGTGGCCGTAGCCGAGCGGACGCGCGAGATCGGGATTCGCAAGTCGTTAGGCGCGCGGCGCCGCGACGTGATGGCGCAGTTCCTGGCCGAAGCGACCACGCTGAGCATCCTCGGCGCCGCGATCGGCATTGGACTCGGCTTCGGGCTGTCCGCGCTCTTGTCCTCGCTGTTCGGACTGCCGTCGGGCGTCGCGCCGTGGTCGATCGCCGTGGCGCTCGGGTTAGGCGCTGGCGTGGGCATCGGCGCCGGAGTGTATCCCGCCAGCCGCGCATCCAAGCTCGATCCGATCGTCGCCCTCCGCGCGGAGTGATCCCGTGAAGATTCTCGACCGGATCAAGCTGATGTCCGAAGGCGTCGTGATCGCCTTCGACTCGATCCGCGCCAACAAGGTGCGCGCCAGCCTAACGATCTTGGGCGTCGCGGTGGGTGTGTTCGTGGTCACGGGCATGTCGGCCACTGTGCAGGGCATCAACGCCGGCGTGTCCGCGAGCCTCGCCGCCGCAGGCCCCACGACGTTCTTCGTGACGCGCTGGCCCGTCGCGATCAGTTCGTGCAACGGCTCGTCCGATAGTTGCCCGTGGCGGCACAACGCGCCGCTCAGTCTCGACGACGCGCACGTGATCCTGCGGCAGCCCGGCATTCGCGGCGTCATCGTGCACGTCAGCTCGTCGGCGCAGGTGAAGTACCGCGGCAACAACCTGCCCTCGGCGAGCGTGGATGCCTATACGGCGGACTGGACCGACATCAACAGCGGTAACATGGTCGCGGGCCGCAACTTCACGGAAGGCGAGAACACCGACGCGTCATCGGTCGCGGTGATCAATGTCGCGCTTCGCAAACAGCTCTTCCCCGATCTGCAGAACGAACAGTCACTGGGGAAAGAGATTCTGATCGGCGCCAATCCGTTCCGCGTGATCGGCGTGTGGGATCAGACGGGCAGCCTCTTCGACGACGCCGACCAGCCCAAGGCGACGGTGCCCTTCGAGAGCGCCTACCGCAAGCTCAACTTCGGCATCCGCTGGCTGGATCTCACGGTCAAGCCGCGCGACGGCGTGACGCAGGACGTCGCCATGGATCAGGCGATCGCCGCATTGCGCATTCGCCGCCAGCTCAAGCCGGCGCAGGACAACACCTTCTTCGTGAGTACGCCCGAAAAGGTGATGGAGCTCTACAACGACATCGTCGGCAAATTCTTTGCGTTCATGATCGGCCTGTCGGCTATCGGCCTCATGGTCGGCGGCGTCGGCGTGATCGCGATCATGATGATCAGCGTCACCGAGCGCACGCGCGAGATCGGCGTCCGCAAGGCGTTAGGCGCGACGCGTCTCACGATTCTGTGGCAGTTCCTGGTCGAGGCGGCGACGCTGACGATGATCGGCGCCATTGCGGGCCTGATCGTGGGAGGCGGCCTTACGCTGTTGATCCGGACCAAGACGTCGATTCATGCGTCGATGCCGCCGTGGGCGGTGGTCGCCGCGCTGGCGGGCGCCGCGCTCACGGGCATTCTGTTCGGCCTGCTGCCGGCGATCCGCGCGTCCAAACTCGACCCGGTCGAAGCGCTGCGCTACGAGTAGGTAGACTTCGGCGCGGCGCATCGAGCCTTGTGGATGTCGCCATGCGCTCACGTCCCTTGTCCGTGTTCGCGTTGGTCGCCGAAGGCGCGGCGAGTGCCGCCGACGCCTTCCAGGTACACACCGGGCGCACGGGTCTCGCCGTGGCGGCAGTGGCCGCCAGCGTGTGCGCGATCCTCGTGGCGGTTGCGGCCTCGCGCGGGCTCTCGCTGCGCCTCGAGCGCGACGCCGCCGCCGACGGCACGTCGGGGTTCGTGGTCTATCCGCGGCCCGGCCTGGGCCGCCGCGGCCGTCCGTTAGGCAGCCCCGACGCGCGGGCGATCGCGTCTTTGTCGGAAATTGCGGGCGCGGCGGCGCATGAGGCTGTTGTGGTGCCGGTTGACGCCGGCCATGACATGATTCCCGATGTCACCCTCGACGCCTACGACGGCGCGCTTCCCGTGTTGGGCGACGCCGAGCTGCTTCGCGGCCGCTGGTTCACTGCCGCCGAGCAGGCGCACGCGGCGCTCGTCGTCGTGATCGACGATCGGCTGGCGGCACGCCTGGCGCCGGCGTCGCGAGCGTTAGGCGCACAGATCCAGATCGCTCATCGCTCCTTCCGCGTCGTAGGCGTCTATCACGACGGCGCTCCCGAACCGCGCGCCATCGTTCCGCTCGAAACGGCGCGCCGGGTGCTCGGCGTCGCCGCGAGGTGGACGGACATCGTGGTGCGCTCGCGCGACGGCACCCGAATCGACGACGCCATGCAGGCCGTGAGCGCGCGTCTCGCCCGCGAGCCCGGTGCACCAGGCACGTTCTTCGTGGCCGACGCCGAGCGGCTGCGCGACGGCACGCGGCTCGTCCCGATGGTGGCACGTCTCACCGCCGCGTCGCTCGCCGCGTTAGGCCTGGTGGGAGCCGGGATCGCAATCCTCGCCGCCATGATGCTGAGCGTGCGCGATCGCGTGCGCGAGATCGGACTTCGCAAGGTGCTCGGTGCGACGCGCGCCGCGATTCTCCTCCAGTTCGTGGTCGAGTCGACCACGCTTGCGACGCTCGGCGGCGTGGTGGGGCTCGCCGCCGGACGCGTGATCGCGATGCTGCTCGCCGGCGTCACACCCATCCCCGGATCGGTGACCGGCGTCGCCGCGTTCACCGCCTTGGGCCTCACGGCGCTCGGCGGTGCGGCGTTAGGCGCGCCGCCGGCCGTGCGCGCCGCCAGGCTCGACG
>DATEHK010000093.1:0-27634 GCA_035279625.1 Gemmatimonadaceae bacterium | reverse complement strand
CCGGCGCCCACCGTGCGGCCGCCTTCGCGGATCGCGAACCGGAGCCCCTCATCCATGGCGATCGGCGTGATCAGCGTGATCTCCATCTGGATGTTGTCCCCCGGCATCACCATCTCCGTCCCCGCCGGCAACTGCACGCTCCCCGTCACGTCCGTCGTCCGAAAGTAAAACTGCGGCCGATACCCGTTGAAAAACGGCGTGTGCCGCCCGCCCTCTTCCTTTGTCAGCACGTACACCTCCGCCATGTACTGCGTGTGCGGCGTGATGCTCCCCCCCTTCGCCAGCACCATTCCCCGCTCCACTTCCTCCTTCCCGATGCCGCGCAGCAACAGCCCCACATTGTCCCCGGCCTGCCCCTCATCCAGCAGCTTCCGGAACATCTCGACCCCCGTCACCACCGTCTTCTTGTCGCTCCCAAAGCCCACCAGCGCCACCTCGTCCCCCACCTTCACCACCCCGCGCTCGATCCGCCCCGTCGCCACCGTCCCGCGACCCGTGATGCTGAACACGTCTTCCACCGGCATGATGAACGGCTTGTCGATCTCCCGCTTCGGCTGCGGGATGTAGCTGTCCAACGCTTCCATCAACTCCCCGATCTTCTGCCCCCACTCCGAATTGGGATCCCCGCTCTCCAGCGCCTTCAAGGCACTCCCCTTGATGATCGGGATCTCATCCCCCGGAAACTCGTACTGGCTCAGGAGCTCCCGCACCTCCAACTCCACCAAGTCCAGGAGCTCCGTATCGTCCACCATGTCCACCTTGTTCATGAACACGATGATGTAGGGCACGTTCACCTGCCGCGCCAACAAAATGTGCTCCCGCGTCTGCGGCATCGGCCCATCCGCCGCACTCACCACCAGGATCGCCCCGTCCATCTGCGCCGCGCCCGTGATCATGTTCTTCACGTAGTCCGCGTGCCCCGGGCAATCCACGTGCGCGTAGTGCCGCTTCGCACTCTCGTACTCCACGTGCGCCGTCGCGATCGTGATCCCCCGCTCCCGCTCTTCCGGCGCCTTGTCGATCTGGTCGTACGCCGTGAACTGCGCCAACCCCTTCTTCGCCTGAATCGCCGTGATCGCCGCCGTCAACGTCGTCTTCCCGTGGTCCACGTGCCCAATCGTCCCCACGTTCACGTGCGGCTTCGTCCGCTCAAACTTTGCCTTGGCCATGGCCGTATTCCCTACGCTCGAAGTGGTTGTCGCCTAACGGTCGGTTTGCGTGCTCCGCCCATTCCCCGGCCGCCTAACGGCGGCCGCCTCCCCATTCCCCAGGCGCGCGCCAGCGCGCGCTTCCCTGCTCTATGCCTTCACCTTCGAAATGATTTCCTCTGCCTTGCTCTTCGGTACCTCTTCATAGTGGCTGAACTCCATCGAATACACGGCGCGTCCCTGCGACGCCGAGCGCAGCGTGGTGGAGTAGCCGAACATTTCGGAGAGCGGCACGCTCGCGCCGATCACCTGCGCTTCGCCGCGCTGCGTCATGCCGCCGATCTTTCCGCGCCGCGCCGACAAGTCGCCCAGAATGTCGCCCATGTAGTCGGCGGGACACACGACTTCGACGTTCATGATCGGTTCGAGCAGGATCGGATGCGCCTTCTTGGCCGCGTCCTTGAACGCCATCGAGCCCGCGATCTTGAACGCCATTTCGCTCGAGTCGACGTCGTGGTACGAACCATAGATCAATTCCACTTTCACATCGACAACCGGATAGCCGGCCATCACGCCGTTCTCCATCGCTTCCTTGATGCCCTGCTCCACCGGTCCGATGTATTCGCGCGGAATGACGCCGCCGACGATCTTGTCCTCGAATACGAAGCCCGTGCCCGCGGTGGTTGGCTCCATGTTGATCACGACGTGGCCGTACTGACCGCGCCCGCCGGTTTGCCGAATGAACTTGCCTTCGACTTTTTCGACGCGGCGGCGAATGGTCTCGCGATACGCCACCTGCGGGCGGCCGATGTTCGCGTCGACCTTGAACTCGCGCTGCATGCGGTCGACGATGATCTCCAGGTGCAGCTCGCCCATGCCGGAGATGATGGTCTGACCCGTCTCGGCGTCCGAGTGGACGCGGAACGTCGGGTCTTCCTCCGCCAACTTTTGCAGGGCGATGCCTAACTTGTCCTGGTCGGCCTTCGTCTTGGGCTCGATCGCCACGTCGATGACGGGCGCCGGGAACTTCATGGCCTCGAGCACCACCGGGTGCGCGTCGTCGGACAGCGTGTCGCCGGTGCGCGTGTCCTTGAGCCCGATCACGGCCGCGATGTCGCCAGCGCGCACTTCCTCGATCTCTTCGCGCTTGTTGGCGTGCATCTGGAGCAGCCGGCCCACGCGCTCGCGGCGATCCTTGGTGCTGTTGTAGACGTACGAGCCGCCGCCTAACACACCGGAGTACACGCGAATGTAGGTCAGCTTTCCGACGAACGGGTCGGTCGCGATCTTGAACGCGAGCGCCGCGAACCGCTCGTCGTCGGCCACCTGGCGCTCCTCGAACGTCTCGTCGTGGTGCGGGACGTGTCCCTTGATCGGCGGCAGGTCCACCGGCGCCGGCAGGTAGTCGATCACGGCGTCGAGCAGTTGTTGGACGCCCTTGTTCTTGAACGAGGCGCCGCACAACACGGGCACGAACTGGCCGGCGATCGTCGCCTTGCGAATTGCGTGCTGGATCTCGTCGAATGTGAGCTCCGCGCCGCCCAGATATTTCTCGAGCAACGTCTCGTCGTGCTCGACGGCGGCCTCGATCGCGGCGTGCCGCGCTTCTTCGACCGCGTCATGATACTTGGCCGGCACCGGCTCTTCGACGTACGTCTTGCCTAACGTCGCCTCGTCGAACACGATCGCCACGCGCCGGAGGACGTCGATGTGCCCCACGAACAGCTCGCCCGTTCCAATGGGCAGCTGCAGGGGATACGACTTCTGCGACAACCTCGAGCGAATCATGCCGACGCACCGATCGAAGTCGGCGCCGACGCGGTCCATTTTGTTCGAGAAAACGATGCGCGGAACGCCGTACCGATCCGCCTGTCGCCACACCGTTTCGGTTTGCGGCTCGACGCCGGCCACCGAATCCAGCAGGGTCACCGCGCCGTCGAGCACCCGGAGTGACCGCTCCACTTCGACTGTGAAGTCGACGTGTCCCGGCGTGTCGATGATGTTGATGCGGTATTCGGTGCCGTTGCGGCGCCAGAAGCACGTGGTGGCGGCCGACGTGATGGTGATGCCGCGCTCCTGCTCCTGCTCCATCCAGTCCATCGTGGCCGCGCCATCGTGGACTTCGCCGATTTTGTAGCTCTTGCCGGTGTAGTACAGAATGCGCTCGGTCGTAGTCGTCTTCCCGGCATCGATGTGCGCCATGATGCCGATATTCCGATAAAGGTCGAGCGGTGTTGTGCGTGCCATGATGTCGATATCGCTGCCGAGGCTCGAGGCCTGTGAAATCCAGCAAAAAAACGGGTGGACCGGACGCCCCGACGTGGGGCCGGTATCCATCCGCTGCCGCCGGGTGCACTCGCCGCTGCTGCGCGTGTGGGGACCCAATGGCGCGCCGAGTTCGTTCCACTCGGCGGTTTAGTTGTAGCCTTGAAAACATACCGCGCGATAAGGCGATGTCAACGCCCACGCCCGCAAATCAGGGGAATGATCTGCTCTGCTCGCGCAGCACCGCCAAACTTTGGGCGCCGAGTGTGAAGAGGGCTTGGAAGATTCCCTGGACGTCGATTTTGTCGCCCTCGCGCGGGGCTCCGTTGTTTTCGCTGACGACGGTGAGCGTGCCTGTGTTGTCCCGGACCTGATAGGTCCCCACGCCGAAGGCGCCCGCCGAGCCTTTCACGACGCCTTGGATGCGTACCGACTTCCCGTCGTAGCGGCCCGGGTCATCGAGCAGGTGGCCGATGGGCGTCGTGCTGGCGCACGCCGAGAGTAGGGCGATGGTGGCGGCGAGGGCGATGGGCGAGGTTAGCCGGCGAAAACCGCGAGCGAATTTGGACATCGTTGAATGCTCCGAGCTGGGGGAACCTCGCTTCTCGTCGTTCAATCCAATGTTGATCGAGCGGCTAGGCATGCGCGGACCAAAACGCCGTGCGTGCAATCATTGGATTGCCGTCGGACGCCACAATTCTGAGCCTCACGTTCTTCGCGATCGTCGCCGGCACCTTGTCCAGTTTGCGGTTCCCGATGGTGGTGCCGTTCGATATCGTCTGCCACGTGCCGTTGTCCAGCGCATCGACGGCGTAGGCCGCGACGCGTTGTCCGTTTTGGATCGCCTCGCGGAGGTCGACAACGTCGAACCGCACCGGCGTTCGAAACCCGAACGTGAGCGACGGCTGTCGATCGGAGCCGGCTGGACTCCACCACGTTTCGGGATCGTCGTCCACTACCGTTCGCCCTGCGTGACGGGGTGTCGCCGATGACGCCGTGACGTGCGCATCCTGTGCAACATCCGCTCCGAACCGCGCGGCGAGCGCGTTCGAGAACCCGGTTAGGCGATTCACGTCGGCGTCGTCCAGCAATCCTGCCCGATTGGGAGGGACGTTGAGCAGCAAATTCGCGTTGCGCCCGACGGAGTCGAAGTACAGGTCGACCAAGTCATCGACGCTTTTGAGCGAGCCGGACTCGGCTGCGTGCCAGAACCAGCCGGGACGAATGGAGACATCGGCTTCGCCGGGGCGCCACACGGTTCCGGCGCGATCGCCGTGTTGCAGCGTTCGATCCACGGCCGGGCCCGTTGCGCCGGGGAACGGCACCGCAGCCGGGTCGACCATCGCCCAATTCGGGTCTCCGGCCATGCCGTGTTCGTTGCCGATCCATCGCACGTCGGGGCCGGCGTCGGAGAACATGACCGCGTCCGGCTGGAGTCGCCGCACGGTGCGATGGATGCGGTCCCAGTCGTAGGTTTGACGCTTTCCGTTAGGCCCGCCGCCGTTGGCACCGTCGAACCAGACCTCGGTAATGGGGCCATACCGCGTGAGGAGCTCGGTGAGCTGCGCGACGTAGAAATCATTGTAGCGCGGCGAATCTCCATACGTGGGTTCGTGGCGGTCCCACGGCGACAGGTAGAGGCCGGCGCCCAACCCGGCAGCTCGGCAGGCGTCGACGAAGTCGCGCACGACGTCGCCGGCGCCGGCGCGCCACGGACTCTGCCTAACGCTGTGGGCCGTCACGGCACTGGGCCACAGGCAGAATCCATCATGGTGCTTCGCGGTGAGCACCATGGAGCGGAAGCCGGCGGCGCTCGCGGTGCGCGCCCACTGGCCGGCGTCGAGCGCCGTCGGATGAAACATCGACGGGCTCTCGCTGCCGGTGCCCCATTCGCGATCGGTGAACGTGTTGACGCCGAAGTGCAGGAAGAGCGCGCGCTCGCGCCGTTGGTAGCGGAGCTGCGCCGCGGTCGGGCGTGCGCCGCGCCAGCCTAACGCTACGACGCGAGCGTCCTTCGGTACTCGCCCGAGGAGGCCCGCGCCGGCCAGCGCACACGCGGTAAGAAACGAGCGGCGGTCGCAGGACTCGGCGAGCACGGGAGTCATGGAAGCGGGCGCCCGAAGGCGTCCACGGGAACCTGTCGTTAGGCGCCGCTTCCCGCTGCATCCCGCCGCACCGCCCGCCCGACGATGACGGTGATATTGTCCGTCCCGCCGCCGTCCAACGCGTCCTGCAACAATCCCTCGCACGCGGCGCGCGCCGACGTCATCGTGCGCAAACGCTCGGCGATGCGCGCGTCGGGCACGTGCTTCGTCAGGCCGTCGCTGCACAGGAGATGCACGTGCTGCCAATCGGAGCGCAGCCGCGTCACCACCGGCGCCGCCTCCTGGCCGCCGATGGCGCTGGACAGAATGTTGGCTAACGGAGAAGCGGCCGCCTTGGCGCGCGTCAACAAACCCTGGCTCGCCAGCTCCTCGGCCACCGTCTGATCGCGACTCACCTGCGTGAGGACTCCGCCCCGGTAGAGATAGTAGCGCGAGTCGCCAACCTGGAGCAGGTAGATCCACGGCCACACGCCGATCCAGAGCGTGAGCGTCGTCGCCATGCCGCGCGCCTCCGGATTCGCGCGCGCGTGCTCGAGGACGCGCTCGTGACTGCGCATCGCGGCCCCTTGCAGCACATCGGTGAAATCGTCGGCCTGTGAGTCGCACTCATAGTAGCACTTCGTGCTCTGCGCGACGTACTGCGTCACTTCCTCGAGGGCCAGCCGGCTCGCTTCCTCGCCCGATGCCTGACCGCCCACGCCGTCCGCGACCACCGCCATGAACCCGATGCGATCGTCGCACGCCCGGAGCTGCTCGGCCGCGGGGAGCGACGTCGCTTTGACCTCGAGCCGCTTCTGCAGCGAGCCGAGCAGGAAATGGTCTTGATTGGATTTGCGAACTTTCCCGGGGTGCGTTAGGCCCCAGACGTCGATCTCGTCGTCGCGCGGTTTGCGCGGTGACACCCGTGGGTCGACGGCGGTCACGGTGGCCATGGATGGTGCCCTCACCACTCGAGTGAAGTGGAGGACCGAAGCAATCGGGCCCGATGACATGACCGGGCCCTTCTACTCGATGCTACCGCCCAACCCGCCGCATCCGCAACCAAGACCGTGAACCAAGTTGGCAATGACACTTTGGCGTCCGGCGGTCGTATATATGAAAGACTCATGTACGCTACCTGCCTCTTCTGTAACCGGCCGCTTGGCTCGAACGAGTCGATCGACACGTTTCCGGTCGGCAAGCGACTCGCGTTCGACGCCGCCAAGGGCCGTCTGTGGGTGGTCTGCCCGCACTGCGAGCGATGGAACCTGACGCCGCTCGAAGAGCGGTGGGAAGCAATCGAACAGGCGGAGCGCCTCTATCGCGACACCAGGCGCCGCGTGTCCAGCGACAACATCGGCTTGGCCAAATTGCGCGACGGAACGACGTTGGTGCGCGTGGGCCAACCGCTGAGGCCGGAATTTGCGGCCTGGCGCTACGGCGACCAGTTCGGCCGACGCCGTCATCGCCAACTGCTCATCGCCGGCGGAAGCGTTGCGGCCGTTGGCGGGATCGTCGCACTCGGTGCCTACGCAGGGATTATCGGCGGCATCGGGTGGCTCGCCGCGCGCGCCGGCGCCGTGGCCGTGAACGGCAGTCCGGAAACGGTCGTTGCGAAGATCAACACGTCGCAAGCCGGCGTGGTCCACGTGCGCCGGCGTCACCTCGGCGAAACGTCTCTGGGGCGTGGCAGCGACGGTTCGTTAGCCATCGACCTGCGGTTCAAGAACGGCCAGGCACACTTCGAGGGACGCGAGGCGCAGCACATCGCGGCGATCGTGATTCCCACGGTGAACCGGTTCGGCGGCAACAAGACGATGATCGCCGGCGCCGTGAACGAGATCGAGAGCGCCGGCAGCGCCGAGGGGTTCATCGACCGCCTAACTGGAAGCAGCCACGTCTACACGCGGCCGCGTGCCCGCGCCTCGCGCTGGGGCAGCGACAGGATGTCGACCGGCTTCACCAAGCACGGGCTGTTCGGCCTGCCCGGCGAATATCGCCTCGCCCTCGAGATGGCCCTGCACGAAGAAGCCGAGCGCCGCGCGTTCGAGGGCGAGCTGGGGGAGCTCGAGCGCGCCTGGCAGGAAGCCGAGGAGATTGCCGCGATTTCCGACAACCTGTTCCTCCCGGCTTCCGTTAGTCAGTCGCTCGAGCGCCTCCGCCAAAGTTGACGTTTCCCTGTTCCCTCTTCCCGCTTCCCTGTCGTTAGTATCTCCAGCTGGTCGTGTCCGCTCCCGCCGGCGCCGTCTCCACGATGTGCTGCGCCATCACCGGCAAGAACCGCTGGAACACCGTCATCGACCCCACCTCGAGCGAGTGCTGCGAGTCGCCCGTCCAGCAGTGTTCGTAGCGATCGCCGTATGTGATCGACCCCGCGTAGGCCGGATCCTTGGTCGAGTCCAGAAAATCCTGCATCAGGTAGACGGCGTTGTTCAGATGCCAACTGTCCATCGTGCCGCTGTAGATGTGGATCTTGCCCACGAGCTTCGGGCCTAACGTCTTCCAGTCGCGCTGCAGGATAGACCTGAGGTCGTAGTGCTCCTTCCAGTACGCGGCGACGCTCGGATCGATGTGTCCCGTGAGCTGGTCGTAGAGCGGCTTCGGATAGCCGTCGGTGTCCGCCGGGCCCCAGACGTTCTCCCAGATGTCCCACTGCTCGCTCGACCGTCCCTTCCGGCCCTGCACGTACTCCCAGTGGTTGTCGTTGGCCACCGTCGTCAACAGGTGGCCCAGGTAGTCGCGCCCCGACGGCTGCGGTGTGCTCTTCCATTGCGCGTTGAACACGTACGCGCTCGTGTCGCCGTAGATGTCGATCGTCTCGTACTGGCGGAAGTCGACGGGATCGGGACAGAACGTCCACGTGCCGTTGAAGTCATCGGGATAGAAGATCTGTTCGCCTAACGATTCCCATCCGCCCGTCGACCCGCCGAACTGCGTCCGCGCCCACCCCGCACCAATGCCGCGGAATTTCTTCTCGACATAGGGAATGAGCTCCTTTACGATCGCGTCGCCATAGGGACCCAGATTCGCCGAATTCACCGCATACGAATCGTCGTAGTACGGATTGGCGTGTTGGATCTGCATGACGAGCATGCGCGGAAACCCGGGGCCGGTCCATTTCCGGTACAGGTCGTAGCCGTAGGATGCGCGCACGCTGTCGCGCCCGTGCAGTCCGGTGGGCGGATTCGGGTCGAAGTTGTGAAATCCCGTCGGGAAGTGGCCCTGATCGACGGCCAACGGGTAGTGAGAGTTCGGATGGTCGTCGAAGCCGGCCGGCAGCAGCACGATCGCGCCCAGGTACGTCGGCCGGCCCCAGAACTTGGACAGGAGCGCGCTCTGCATTCGCACGTACTTCACCCACTTCGTATCCTTGGGCGCCGGAATCGGCGGGATCACCTTGTCTAACGTTAGGCGGACGGTCTGGTCCGTGTGCGGATCCAGGTGCACGGTGACCGGCGCGTTGTAGAAGTTGCCCGGCTTCGAGAACCAGTGCTGGCCCTCGCCCTTGTCCGGCGGCAGCCACAACGTGTGTCCCGACGCGAGATGAAACTGCTCGTACCGGTTGAGCACCGCCTGCACGTGATAGTCGCCGGCCGGCAGGTCGTTCACGCTCGTGAGGGGCCACCCGAATACCGACCCGTCGATCACGGCCGGTTTCCCTGGCGCCAGCGCATCCACGTCGAGGCCGAACCCCGGCTGAACATTCGGCTCGTACACCTGGTACTGGAAGCGCGGCTCCTCGCTCGTGTCCTTGGACACGATCAAGATGATGTGACCCGTCTGCGCGTCGCTCGATGCGGATGACGGAAACGTGATCTCGAACCGCAACCCTGCCGCTCGGCGTGACGCACGAGGCGCCGCGAGGGCGGTTCGATGCCCGAGTCCAATCGCCAGGCCGGCACCCAGCACACTTGCCAGCGCGACCGCGACGCCGATCGCGGTGACGCGCTTCCGATTACGTGTCGAGATCATTTGCAATCGCACCCGTGTTGAATCGTGATCTGCCCACGCTTGCCCTGCCGCCGAACAGACGGACAATGCAACGCGGACACCGGAACCTCCAGGGCACACCCGGCGCGGGGGACGGGTTCGACCGACCGGGCGGGCCCGCTCACCCCGCCCGTCTTGACAGATGGTAGAGTGTCTACTATCCCTCTCACGGTAGACAGCCTACCCTGATGACACATGCCCGACGCACCTGACCAGATCGAGCTCCTCCAGGGCACGCTCGACATGCTCATCCTCAAGACGCTGCTGTTCGGCCCCGCCCACGGGCACGGCATCGGCAAGCACATCCAACAGACCACGCGCGACGTGCTCGTCGTCGAGCACGGGTCGCTGTATCCCGCGTTGCATCGCCTCGAGCGCAACGGCTGGATTGCCTCCCGCTGGCAGGCCCCGCCCGGCCGCGCGCGCGAGTTCAAGTTCTATCGCCTAACTGCGGCCGGCCGGCGGCAGCTCCGCTCGCAGGAGTCGCGGTGGGAGGCGCTCGTGCGCGCCATCGGCCGCGTCATGCAGCCCGCACCGGAGACGTGATCGTGCCCGGCCCGTTCGGCACACCCGGTTCTCCCGGCGACGATGACATTCGTCGCGAAATGGCCGATCACCTCGATCTCGAAGCCGAGGAGATCGCGCAGCGCAGGCCGGGCACGAGTGCCGCCGCCGCGGCGGCTGAAGCGCACCGGCGTTTCGGCAATGCGACGCTGGCCGCCGAGAACGTGCGCGCGGTGTGGCGCCCAACGTGGCTCGATCAGTTGACGCAGGACATACGGCACGGCATCCGCGGCCTCTGGCGTAGCCCCGTGTATGCGTTCACGGCCACGATCACCCTCGCGCTCGGCATCGGCGCGTCGACCGCCGTGTTCAGCCTGGGAAACCACGTTCTCTCGCGGCCGTTTCCGCTCCTGCCGCAAGATGATCTCGTGTGGGTGGTCCAGCGCTCGGCGCGCCAGTGCCCAACGTGTGACAACGCATCGCCCGCCGCGTTCGCGGCGCTCTCGGAGCGCTCCAAAACGATGTCGGCGGTTGGCGCGGCCCAGCTGTGGCGTGCTGCGTTAGGCGGACGCGCCGACGCGCCGAGCGACCTCGTGAATGGCTACCGCGTCACGCCTAACTTGTTGTCGCTGGTGTCGGCGCCGTTCGCGCTCGGACACGGCTTCAGCGACGACGCGGGAACGCCGGGTCGCGACGGCGTGGCGATACTCTCCTTCGACTACTGGCACGATCGATTCAACGCGAGCCGCGGCGTGCTCGACTCGATCATCACGCTGGATGGCGCGCCTCGCCGTGTGGCGGGCGTGCTGGCGAAGGGTGTCGCATTTCCGGAGGAAGCCGACTTCTACACACCGCTCGTGCTGACCGCCGCGACACTCGAGAATCACGGATCGCGCGACCTCGACATTTTCGGCCGGCTGGCCCCCGGACGAACCGCGGCCGATGCCCAACGCGAGGCGGCGCGTATCAGCGCGCAACTGGCGAGCGAGGCGCCGAAGTCCGACGCGGGCTGGCTCCTGGTGCCGCGTCCGCTCAAGGAGTTCCACAGCGACGATGTGGCGATCCTCGTCCGCATCATCGCGGCAGCGGTCGCGCTCGTCCTCGTGGCCGCCTGCGTGAGCGTCGCGAATCTGTCGTTGGCACGCACATCGGCGCGCCGGCGCGAGATGGCCCTGCGGGCGGCACTCGGCGGCCGGCGCGGGCGACTCGCCCGACACCTGCTGGTCGAGGCCGGGATGGTGTCGCTCGCCGGTGCTGCGTTAGGCATGGGGTTGGCCGCGTGGGGCATCCGCGCCGCCAGTCGCATCTTGCCGGCGGACCTCGCCCGATACAGCCCTGGATTCGCGCGTGTCGAAGTCGACGGCCACGCGCTCGGCTTTGCGCTCGCGCTCTGCGTCGTGGTGACGCTCTTGTTCGCGCTCGGACCGGCATTGCGCGTCACACGCACACCCTTGTCGGCCGTGCTGGCCAGCGGAGGACGCGGCGCCGCCGGCGATGCGCACGGCACACGCGTCCGTGCCGCGCTCGTGGTCGTCGAAGTGAGCGTCGCGCTCATCGTGCTGACCGCCGCGGCGCTGCTCACACGCAGCGCAAGCAACATGGTCAACGGCGACCCGGGTGTTCGCCTCGATCACGTTCTCACCATGCAGCTGTCGCTGCCGCGCGGCACGAGCGACAGCAGTGCACGCGAATTCGTGACGCGACTCGACCACCAGCTCCGGAGCGTCCCGGGCGTCCTCGCGGCCGCCGCGGCAAGCACCACGCCGCTCAGCAACAATTTCTGGGGCACCACGTTTTCGATACCCGGCCGTGCTCCCCAGCCCGATGGCAATCCGCTCTCGGCGAACGACCAGCACATCACGCCAGACTACTTTCGCGCAATGGGCGTCCGGATTCTCAGCGGTCGCGGCATCACCGCGGACGATCGCGCGGACACGAGTGCCCAACGCGTCGCAGTGATCAATCACTACATGGCGGCGCGTCTCTGGCCTAACGCCAGCCCCTTGGGGCGCACGATCACGATCGATTCCGTACCCTGGACCATCGTCGGCGTCTCGGCGGACGTGCACCACGGCGGACTGGATGAGTCGTTGCGGAACGAGATCTATCGCGCCGCCGCGCAGGCTCCGTCCACGGCGATGGATGTCGAGGTGTGGACAGCCGGCGATCCCTCCGCCATGCGCGAGCGCATACGACTCGCCATCGCGACCGTCGACCCGCGCGCCGCGGTCGGGGGAATGATGACCATGCGCCAGATGGATGCGCGGCACGTCTCGCCGTTCTGGCTCATGGCCGACGTCGTGAACACGTTCGCGATCATCGTCGTGTTGATCGCGGTCGTCGGGTTGTACGGCGTCATCGCCTACGGCGTGTCACAGCGACGCCGCGAGCTGGCCGTGCGCATGGCGCTGGGCGCGAGCCGGCGCGCCATCGTGTCGCACGTGGCCGGGGGCGCCGTCCGCCTAACTGTGTTGGGCATCGCCATCGGCGCCGGCGGCGCGGAGGCGTTCGCACAGCTCTTGCGGGCGGTCCTGTACGGCGTTCCCGCCGGGAGCCCCGGAACACTGGTTCTCGTCGCCGGCCTGCTGGTCACGGCGTCACTCGCGGCCGCCCTCATTCCATGCTGGCGCGCCGCGCGCGTCCATCCCGGGCGCTGCCTCGCCGAGTGACCGCGCGGCGGAACGCGTGAGGTTGGCCCGCCAAATCGTGTCCGCAAACCGTTAGAAACCGCGTCGTTGGGCGGAATCACCCTTGAGAAACGCGCCCAGGAGAGACATCCTCGCCGTTGGACGACTCGCGTCCGCGACACCTTTTCTTCGAGGCTGTTCACCCATGTCCGTGTACCGACACGCAGCCCTCACCGCCGCGGCCATCATTGCGCCAGTTGCCCTGGCCGCGCAGACCCAAGCGCCTCCCGTGGGCCATTTGCAGCCCGCGTCGTCCGTCCCGGTCGCGGCGCCGGCGCCCGCCGTGCCGGACATCAAGTACACCAAATTCGTGCTCGGCAACGGACTGACGGTACTGGTCCACGAAGACCACAAGGCGCCGATCGTCGCCGTCAATCTGTGGTATCACGTGGGTTCGAAGAACGAGGTATTCGGAAAAACCGGGTTCGCACACCTGTTCGAACACCTGATGTTCGCGGGCTCCGAGAATCACAACGACCGCTACATCCCCGCTGCCGAAGCACTCGGCGCCACCGATCTCAACGGCACGACGAACGAAGACCGCACCAATTATTTCGAGACCGTGCCGGTGTCGGCGCTTGATCGCACCCTCTTCCTCGAGTCCGATCGCATGGGGCATCTCGTGGGCGCAATCGACAAGACGCGCCTCGATCTACAGCGCGGCGTGGTGCAGAACGAGAAGCGGCAGGATGAGAACGAACCATACGGCAAGACCGACCTCGCCATCCCCGAGAACACGTATCCCGCCGGCCACCCGTATTCGCACTCGGTGATCGGCTCCATGGATGATCTCAATGCCGCGTCACTCGATGACGTGAAAACGTGGTTCCTCACCTATTACGGTCCGGCGAACGTCACACTCTCCATCGCCGGCGACATCACGGTCGAGCAGGCGAAGCAAAAGGTGCAGGAATATTTCGGCGACATTCCGCCGGGGCCGCCGATCACCAAGCAAGGCACGTGGATCGCCAAGATGACGGGCGAGCACCGCCAGATCATGCAGGATCGCGTGCCGCAGGCCCGCGTGTACAAGGTGTGGAACGTGCCGCAGTACGGCTCGGCCGACGCGACGTATCTCGGTCTCGTCGCCGACATCCTCGGCTCCGGGAAATCGTCGCGCCTGTACAAGCGTCTCGTGTATCGCGACCGCTCGGCCACCGACGCGTTCGCGTTCCTCCAAGCGCGCGAGATCGCCGGCCAGTTCCAGATCGTGGCGACGGCTCAGCCTAACGGAGACCTGGCCGCCGTGGAACGGGCGCTGGACGAGGAATTGGCGGCGTTCATCCGCAACGGTCCGACGCCCGCGGAGCTCGATCGGGTGAAAACGCAGTACCGCGCCGATTTCGTGCGGCGCATGGAACGCGTGGGCGGATTCGGCGGCACGTCGGACATTCTCGCGCGAGGCCAGACCTTCACCGGCAATCCAGGCCAGTACAAGATCGACTTCGGCCGCGTCCAACGCGCCACGGTGGCCGACTTGCACGGCGCTGCCCAACGCTGGCTGAGCGATGGCGTGTACGTGCTCGACGTGTTCCCGTTCCCGGACTTCGCCGCCGCCGCCGGCGGCGTCGACCGCAAGACGATGCCGGCACTCGGCGCCGCGCCGGATGCGCCGCTGCCTTCCGCCGAACGGGCGGTGCTGTCCAACGGCCTCAAGGTCGTGCTGGCGCATCGGACCGCCATTCCCATGGTGCGCATGTCGATGCTGCTCGACGCCGGGTTCGCCGCCGACAAGCCTAACGCACCGGGCGTGTCGACGATGACCATGCGGATGCTCGACGAGGGCACGAGCACGCGATCCGCCCCCCAGATCAGCGACGCGCTCGCCTCGCTCGGCGCGGATCTCGAGGCCAATGCCGGTCTCGACGTATCGACCGTGTCCTTGTCGTCGCTGCGCGACAAGCTCGACTCGGCGCTGGCGCTCTATGCGGACGTCATTCTGCATCCGTCCTTCCCCGCGGCCGATCTGTCGCGCGAGAAGCAGTCGACGCTCGCCAACATTCAGCAGGAAAAGGTCGAGCCCACCGGCCTCGCCCTCCGGGTCATGCCGGCCCTGCTCTACGGACCGGGCCACGCCTATTCGCAACCGCTCACGGGGAGCGGCACCGAAGAGTCGGTGCGCGCGATGACCCGCGAGGATCTGCAGCGCTTCGCCGCGACGTGGTTCAAGCCAAACCACGCGACGCTCGTCGTGGTGGGCGACATCACGATGGCCGAGCTCACGCCGAAACTCGAGCGGGCGTTCAAGGATTGGAAGCCGGGCGACGTGCCTAACGAGAACATCGCCACCGTCGCCGGGCCGGCGAAAACGAAGGTGTACATCCTGGACCGCCCGGGCGCCGAGCAGTCGATCATCATCGGCGGCTCGCTGGTCGCGCCCACCGCCAACCCGGACGAGCTGGCCTTCGAGACGCTCAACGATGCGTTCGGCGGCTCGTTCAGCTCGCGCATCAACATGAACCTGCGCGAGGACAAGCACTGGTCCTACGGCAGCTTCGCGTTCTCGCAGGACGCGCGCGGCCAACGGCCGTGGTTCATCTACGCCCCGGTACAGACCGACAAGACCAAGGAGTCGTTAGGCGAGCTGGTGAAAGAGCTGCGCGACATTGCCGGCGCGCGCCCGCTGTCTGCCGAGGAGCTCCAGGGCGCAAAGGATCGCCAGACGCTGCAGCTCGCCGGCCGGTGGGAAACCGGCGGCTCGGTGCGCGGCGCGTTGTCGGAGATCGCGACCTACGGGCTGCCGTACGATTACTATCAAACGTACGAGTCGCGCGTTCGCGCGTTGACGAGTGACGACATCGCCAAAGCGGTCGCGGAGTTCGTGAAGCCCGATCGCGAGCTCTGGCTGGTGGTCGGCGACCGCGCGAAAATCGAGGCCGGCGTGCGCGAGCTTGCGTTAGGCGAGTTGACGCTGTTGGACGCCGACGGAAAGCCCCAAACCACTACGCCCTAATCACGCCCGCGTTTTGCTCGCATCCTGGGAAGGAGGCCGCTCCCCGCCCCCTTCCCTGTTCCCTCTTCCCGCAGCGCGCCTTAGCGCGCGCGCTTGCCTAGCCTTTCATCACCGCTCTCGCGTACCGCGCCCACCCGCGCGCGTTGCGCATGTGCTCTGCCAGTCGGCGCGCGCCCGACATGCGCGTCGTCTCGTCGAACAGCAGGTCGTCCGTGCGATCCCACGGCCTGACTTTGCCGTGGCCGCTCCACCGCGGACGGACGCCCACGCGCCACATGGTGTACGCCATGGCCACCGATGGACACACCGCCTCGGTGGGAAACAGGTTCGCGGCGAAGTGGCTCGCCAGCCGCTGCAACGCGAATTCCGGAACCGGCGGCTTGAGCGCGTCCATTATCGCATCCGGCACGCGCACGCCCGACAACTCGCGCGCCAAGCGAAACGTCCAGTAGCAGCAGCTCCCGCCGCGGCTCGACTGCGCCAGCGCGATGAAGTCGTGCCACACGATGGCGCCCGTCCCAACCAGTGTGTGCAAGTCGCGGAACGCACGCCACGAGCCGGTTGCCATCATGTGCGACCACGCGAAGTGGAGACAGAGGTGCAGTACCTGGTCGTGTACCGACGGTACATTCGTCCGCTGGCCGAACGCGATGATCGGCGTCGCGCGCGACCAGATGTCTTCGGGCGACAGCCGGAAGGGGTGTCCCTCGAAGAACAGCGCCGTGTGTAGCTCGAGTTGCACGCCGGTGCCGCGCGCATCTTCGAGCGCCGGCAGGTGCTGGTGCCCCTCGAAAAACTCCTGGAGCTGCTCCAGGTCGGTGGTCACCCAGCCCGATGCGAGGAGCGTGGCGCGCGCGCGACTCGCAACCGCGCCACCGCCCCGCAGCAGCAGGTCGAGGTCGGACATCGGCCGCCTAACGAACGAACCGTACACGGTGAGGGCCAGCGCCGCGCCTTTGAGCAGCATCGTGTCCACGCGTTCGCGCGCCAACGCCGCAAGGGACTCGCCTAACCGCTGCTCCAGGTGCATCATCCGGAATTGGGACACGCGGGCCAAGCGCTCGAGGGGCGCCGCTCCCGCCGGCAGCGCGCCGCGTCCCGCGGACACCGCGCGCAGTCGCTCGTACAGCACCGGCTCGGCGCGTTCCCGCGTCGCCAGCGCGCACAGCCGCTCCCAATCCACCGGCGCGCCTAACAGTTCGCGCAGCCCGTGATCGTTCTCGGGCCCGCCGGCGCTCAACAGCAACAACCGCGCTTCGGGGGACAGCGCACGCCCACCGCGCACCTCGCCCGTTACGGGCGCGGCGTCAATACTGGGCAAGCGTTCCGCTGCGACGCGCGTAGTGCAACGCCTCCGTGAGGGCGAACAAACTCAACGCCGTGAGCAACAGCACAAAGCCGATCAAGGTCGCTACGTCGGGCAGCACCATCCGGAATGGGATCCCCTCCAACAACGTCTCCCGCAGCGCGCGCAGTCCGTAGGTGAGCGGGATGGCGTCCGACAAGCGCGGCAGCCACGACGGCATCACATGCGTCGGATAGTACACGCCGCCCAGAAAACTGGAAGCGAGCAGCACCACCGAGGGCAGCGGCCCCGCTGTCCGGAACGCCAGCTGCAACGCCGCCGCGAACAGCCCGAACGGCAGGTACGCGAGCACGATCAGGGTCATGATGAAGAGCGACGACAGCCACGCGCTCCACACCAGGTGTACGCCTAACGCAAGCCCGGCCGCCATCATCACCACACTGCGCAACGCGGTCCATACGAAATTGTAGCCGATGAGCCCGCTCACCAGCGACGGCAGCGACGCGCGCGTGCTGAGCAGCGCTTCCAGCGTTCCCGTCGCAATCCCGCTCGTCACGACGCCGGGGATCGCGTTCACGGCCGTCATGATGAACGACGTCGCGATCATGCCCACGAGGAGGAACGCGAAATACTCGCCGCCTTGCAGCTCGATCTTCTGCGCCATCGTGCCCTGCAACGCGCGGGCTACGTAGTAGACCGGCACGATGCCCACCACCAACCCGACCAGCGAGAACACCATGGACAGTCGATAGCTCAGCGCGGTGCGCCAACTGGCGAGGACGAGCGCAATGGTCTCACGCATCGGCGGACCCCGCTGTGCCTTGCCGCTCCACGATGCGCTGAATGAGGTCAGCTAACGAGAGCGTCACGCGCTCGAAGCGCGCGACTGGAATGCGCTGTTCGGTGAGGAACGCCAGCACCTGCGCGGCGCGGTCAGGGCCGCCCGGAATCTCGAGCTCTACGATTGTCCATCCATCCTCATCCGCCCCGCGGATCTCGACGTCGTTCGCAATGCCGCGTTCCGCGAGCGCCGCGAT
Source organism: Gemmatimonadaceae bacterium (assembly GCA_035279625.1). Classification (GTDB taxonomy): domain Bacteria; phylum Gemmatimonadota; class Gemmatimonadetes; order Gemmatimonadales; family Gemmatimonadaceae; genus JADGGM01. The sequence goes on along the minus strand of DATEHK010000093.1, from coordinate 9,660 downwards.
GCCGGGCTGATGTGGATCGCGCGTCCACAGGCGATATCGCTCGTCGCCGTTTTCTCGCGCCAGCCGCTCGGCGGTCCCGGTCGCGAGCATGCGTCCGTGATCGAGCACGGCCACGCGGTCGCACAGCTCGAGTGCTTCTTCGGTGTTGTGCGTCGCGAGCAGCACGGTACACCGCTGGCGACCGGAAATCTCGTCGCGCAGAAAGGCGCGAAACTGACGGGCCGAAATCGGATCCAGGCTTCGCGTCGGCTCGTCCAGCAGCAACACACGCGGACCGCCGATCAGCGCGCGCGCGATGAGCAGGCGCTGCTTCATGCCCGACGAAAACGACGCGACGATCTTGATGCCCGTGTCATCGAGTCCGACCACTGTGAGCAGCTCGTCGGCACGCTCGCGGGCCGCCCTCGTGTCGAGGCCCTGCAGCACGCCGTAGAGCTCGAGGTTCTCGCGCGCCGTGAGGCGCCAGTACAGGCTGCGCTCGTCGGCGATCACAGGCGCCAGCACGCGACGCACTTTGTGCGCATCCTGGATGATGTCGAACCCGCCGATCGTTGCCGTCCCCGCATCGGGCAGGACCAACGTCGCCAGAATTTTGAACAGCGTCGTCTTGCCCGCTCCGTTAGGCCCGAGGAGCCCGAAGAACTCGCCCTCGTACACTTCGGCGCTCACGTTCTGGAGCACGGGCATGTACGACACACGACGCGGGTGCCGCATCATCTCCATCCACCCGCGGCGCATCGGGAAGCGCTTGCTCAGCCCCTGGAGCACGACCGAAACCGGCCGCGCGGTCGCGGGACTCGGCGGCTGGACGGGAATCGGCGTCGCGATGCCGGTCACGCCGCGGCCACCGGCGTGCGCGCGCCGTCGTGCCACGCGAGCAGCTGCGCCACCGTCGCCGGCACGCGATCGAGCCCGGGCGGCACGTCCAGCCGGTACACCGGAACCTTCTTGGCGATCGACACCGCACGATCGAACACGACCGCCGCCTCGCTTCCGCCTAACAGTGCGCCGAGGGTCGCCTGGCGGACCAGAGCGAGCGCGGACGCCATGTCACCCAGGCGCGTGCGCACCGCGGCCGCGTCGGTCGGCTGGTCGTTGGCGACGGGCGCCAGGAGATAGCACGCGGCGAGGGGCGATCGGTCGGTCATGAGCAGGCGGTCCGAGAAGTCGTGCACGAGGTGCTTCTCACCGGCCTCCACTCCCTCGCGTGATACGCCGAACAACGCGGCGGTGTCGTCCCAGAGCTTGACCTGATGCACACCGGGGATGGCGGTGGGCCGCTCGCCTAACTCCACCGGCAGCACATCGTCCGTGACCAACCGGCCCCCGGCGCGCGCCAATGCCAGTGCCAACGTGGACTTGCCGTGAAACTTGGGCGCGAGAAAGGCCACCGTGCCGCCGTCGAGCGCCACGGCGCTCCCGTGCAGACACAGCAAACCGGCGGCATGCAGCGCCGTGGCCAGCACGCGACCCGTGACGTCGGCCCGCACGGCGCTGTGCGCCGGATTGGGCCCGCTCGTCCAGGCAATGGTGCGCCCGTCGCGCGAAATGTCGTACGTGCCCGTATCGTCGTACGCCAAGCGATACCCGCCGGCATGGCGAAACATGCGCACGCGACACGTCGGCGCCACCTCGAGTTCGCCTAACGACTCGGCGGCTTCGACGTGCGGCGCGGAGCTCCGCGTGGAGAACGTCCAGTTAGGCGCGGCGTCCGACGACTCACGAAGTTCTGGAAATGCGATCTCGGAGCGCAGACACCCGCCGAAGATCGAGTAGTCGGGCATGCGAAGAGGGGATCCAAGGAGGCCGCCAGATCGACGACCTCCCTGGAGCAGAGCGTCAGGAACCTGTCCTAGGACACGGGTTGTCCGGAGTTCCGCAGAAGTTGTTGCCGGTTCCGCCGATGCCACAGATGGTATAACCATCTGAGGAACCCTGCAGACCGATCTGCGTGAGCTCCCGGAACGTCCCGAAGCGCTCCACTTTCGGTTTCTGATACACGCGACGCCTCCCTGTGTCGTGCGGCCGGGCTGCTTGCCCGGCGGAAGTACGGCCCCCGTGGCCGTCGAGCATACTGCACGATACGAGCAATAGTCCTCGAATCTAACTGCGCACCGCTGTCTCGCGCGCGGCGTCCAGCTCGCCTACCAAGGCATCCAGCGGCCGAACACGAGATCTCAACCAGAGCTCTGCTTGCAGTGTGAAATACAACGTTACACCAAGCTGCGCACCGCCATTCCGGACGTAATACTCGGACCAGCGCCGATATTCCTCTGCATCGATTATTCCAACGTCTGCGAGCGCCGAGTCTCGCATGAGTCCGTTGCTCAGGCTCGGGAAGTGCTTACGCATCGAGTCGTCGAAATATCCGGATGTGATTCCGGTCCTTGCGGCACGCGGTGCTAACACGCTATCGGGAACGAGCCCCCGCACAGCGCGTCGCAGCAGCAACTTCGTCTCCCGCCCCGTAGAACGCTCCCAACGCGGACGCGACACTGCGAATTCGATCACGCGCCGGTCGTATAACGGTGATCTGAGATCGATTCCTTCCTCGAGCGCCAACGCGGCGACCGTACCGAACACCCGCGGGAAATACGCGTGCGAGAGGTACCACTCCGTCTCGAATGCTGCCGCACTGACGCGCCCACGCTGCGGCGCAAACGCACGCTCGCGTGCTTCCAAATGGTGCTCGGCCGCGAACCCGCGCCGGATCCACGATGGTGGACGACGCTCCAGGTATCCCGTTGGGCGACGCCCGTGACGCAGGACCGTTAGCGCGCGCCGCGCACGCTCAGGCAGCAACGGATCGAGCGCCGTGCGCGCGAACTCCCGCGCATCGCGAGGACGAACACCGCCGCCCTTCGCTTTCCAGTCGCGCGCCAACTCGATCCAGTGTCCCGTACGCAGCAAATCCGAGAAGTACACCTCGGACACTTGGAAGAGTTGGTCGCCGCCCATTCCGTCGAGTGCCACCCGAGCTCCCACGGCACGCGTGCCGCGCGCTAACGCGCGATGCCACATCTCGAATGCGTGCGCGAACGGCTCGTCGCGACGCGACGCGCGTTGCGCGGGTCGCTCGAAAAATGGAACGTCGGCGATGCGAACCCAATGCACGTCGACGCCCCATCGCGCTGCGGTCGACTCGATGAGCTCATCCTCTCGACCGGGATCTCCCACGGGATAGCTCATCGACACCGCGCGTGCGCGTCGTGCATGTCCGCGCTCGACGAGGGCTTGCTGCGCCGTCCCGAACACTGCCGACGAATCCCATCCGCCGCTCAACCACACGGCGACGTCGCCCTGCTGCGGCATCCGCTCGGCAGTCGCGCGCTCGAGCAACTCGCGCAGGTGCAGCGCCCCTTCGGTGAACGAGGTCGCGCCGCGGCCACCATCACTCGCGGCAGGCGGCAACCAATGGCGGAAGAGCTCGGCGCGCTGTCCAACGCGCCGAGCTAACGTCCAACCCGCGGGCACCGTTTGGATGGCGGTGTACGCCGTCTCGTGGCCCGCCGCGAAGAGTCCCCCGGCGGTGGCGGCGATCGATGTCAGGTTGAGCTCCGCCGGACATTCGGGGTGCGCCAGCACGCCGCTCACGGTCGATGCGACAACGAGCGTTCCACCCAACTGCGCATATGCCAGCGTGCGCTTCCCGCTGAAATCGCGCGCCGCACACACGCGGCCGGTCTTTCGATTCCATACGATGAAGGCGAAATCGCCTTCCAGACGTTCGGCGCAGTCGTCTCCCCACGCGCGGTACGCCGCGGCGATGAAGTGCGCCGCGCCATCCCCGTGCGGCACGACGCCGCGTCTGCCTAACGCAGCGCGCAGGTCGGCGCGATAGTAGAGCGATGCATCGGCGGCCACTACGAGGCCGTCCCACTCCAGCACCAGCGTGTCGCCCGCCAGGTCCGGAGCACACTCCCACCCGTGGCGGGATGCCGCCACCATCGCGCCATCGAACGCGCGGATCTCGCTCACGTCGCCGCCCCGCGCGCGCATGGCTTCGAGGATGCGTCGCCCAACTGTCTCCGACGGTGCACGTTTGTCGTCACCGCTGGCGAACACGCCGAGTAGCGCAGTCACTTGGCGTCTACCAGTTGAACTTCAGACAGCTCGGCGAATGAACCCACGTGCTCCACGTTGTCTCCGACTACCCGGCCCCCATACTCGACCCATGCATGCGCACCGAACCGTCCGCGCCGCATACGAACTCCAATGCGAATCCGGCTGCCCCGGATCCGGTGCCTTTCGAGCATGCGATGAACCGCAACGGCCCGCACGAGACACAACGGCCTGAACAATCCAAAGTCACCCGCACGGCTCACCGCTAACCCAAGCTGCTGGGCCCGCTGCATCGTAGCGGGCTCGACATCGGAATGCGATGCGGCCGCCTGGGCCGCAGACGCGGCCGAATGCGCCACGAGTTGCCCCGTGGGTCGCGTCCACACCAAGACCTGCGCTGCAAAGAGAGCCACCTGCCCCTGCAGGAGGTCAACCCACTCGCGCGGACTCAGCGTGGCCAGTTTGTGAAGGAGTTTCGTCACTCTGTTCATCCGTCCGCTCGCTGCCGTGCGGAATGACTAGCCGATGGCTCGAGAGCTCCGCTATGAGCTCCATCACATCGGCTCGAATCATGGCCGGATCGGCGTCCGGGTACTGCACGGATAACGCCGCACAAAGCTCGTCGAGCGAGTTGGTGGCGGGCGGCAAGAGCTCCCATACGCGCGCTCCAACCTCGTTAAGCCCGAAGTACACTTCTTCTTCGGTCGAGAAGAGCACGGCCTCGCCGTCGAGTAGCGCTTTATAGATGACTCTCGGGTTCGCAACCGGAAGCATGCAGTCCCCAGCAAGCGGATACCGAGCCTCAGTTGCCTCGCCATTCGACGAGCACCGCCGCTACATCGCGGTCCGAGGCCCACTTCGGCACCAGAATAGTCGGGTTCGTCGCTCGAACCCGTCTGGGATTCGAGCACCGAACGTGCCAGTGCCAATCTGCTGCGTAGCACGCCAACCCCGGCTGTACGAGCCCGTCCTCGATCACACGTGTCACGAAGCGCAACACCGCGCCTCGGATCCGATACGCGCCACGCACTCCTGCCACACCCCAAGTGCGAACGCGCCACATGGATACCGGCGCCAAACGGCGCCATTCCCCACTACTCCACCCCGTCCAGCCTGGCCTGGCCAGGAGCGACCGGGACTATTCCCGGCCTGTGTCGCCAATCATCATGACCACCTGACTCTGATCCAGCAAGCCCGGAACGACCGATTTTCTGGCCAAGCCGCTGTCCGGGCCACAACTTCGACGCTGGGCCGATTGACCGGGGTCATCATCACCCTCTGCCCCTGCGTACTGGGGACGTCACCGGCCTGAGCGTCTCTCTCGAGCGATTCCTTCCACCTCGATCTCCGAGAATTCTGATGCGTCAACGCGCACATGTGCTCTTCATCCCGCTTTTTGCTGCCGCCCTTCTCGTCCAACCCGCTGTCTCCCAGACGGCGACAGTCACCGCCCAAGACTATTCGCGCGCGGAAAAACTCCTCGCGTGGAACACGGCGCCGCTCGTGTCCGGCGCGACCGTGCGCGTCACGTGGCTCGACGGGGACAAGTTCTTGTACCGGAACTCGACGCCACAGGGCTTCGAGTTCGTGCGTGTCGACGCCGCGCATCATTCGCGCGCGCGTGCCTTCGATCAGGACAGAGTAGCGGCAGCGCTCTCCGCGGCGGCGGGACGCACGTACGACGCGTGGCACTTGCCGTTCGCCCGCTTCGACCTGGCGGCCGACGCCCGGTCCATCTCGTTCGAGACGGAAGATTCGCACAAGCGATTCACCTGCGATGTCGGCGGCAATCGCTGCACGCCTGAGCCGGCCGGACCGGATCTCCGCAATAGCGTGGTGTCGCCCGACGGCAAGCTCGCGGCGTTCACCCGCAATTACAACTTGTGGGTGCGCGACCTCGCAACCGGCAACGACCGGCAGCTCACCACGGACGGCGTGAAAGACTTCGGCTACGCCACGGACAACGCCGGGTGGACGCAGAGCGACCGGCCGGTGATCGCGTGGTCGCCGGACTCGAAGAAGATCGCGACGTTCCAACAGGACCAACGCAACGTGGGAGAGATGTATTTGGTGGAGACGCGCGTTGGGCATCCGGTGCTCGAGCAATGGAAGTATCCACTGCCGGGCGACAGCATCATTCCGACGATTCAGCGCGTAGTGATCGACCTCGACGGTGCGCGCGTGGTCCGCTTCCAGATGCCGCCCGATCAGCACCGTTCCACCACGTGCGACCACATTCTGTGCGGCCGCGAGTTCGCCGACGTCGAGTGGAGCCCGGACGGATCGCACGTGGCGTTCGTGTCCACGTCGCGCGACCACAAGCACGAGACGCTGCGCGTGGCCGACGCATCGACGGGCGCTGTGCGCGACGTGATGCAGGAATCGGTGGCGACGTTCTACGAAGCCGGAGACAACGCGGCCAACTGGCGCGTGCTCGATTCGTTGCACCAGGTGATCTGGTATTCGGAGCGCGACGACTGGGGCAATCTGTATCTGTACGATTACGGGAGCGGTGCGTTAGTCAAGCAGATCACGACCGGCCCGGGCAACGTGCTGCAGATCCTTCGCGTCGATCAAAAAGAGAAGACCATCTATTTCACGAGCGCCGGACGCGAGCCCAACGTGGATCCGTACTTCCGGCAGCTGTATCGCGTGCGCTTGGACGGCACGCACCTGCAATTGCTGTCGCCGGAGACCGCCGACCACGAGGTGTCGCTGTCGCCCGACGGCCGCTACTTCGTGGACAGTTGGTCGCGGCCGGACGTGCCGCCGGTGACTGTCCTGCGCGATGCCGACGGCCACACGGTGATGCCGCTCGAGAAAGCCGACATCTCGCGTCTCGTGGCGGCGGGCTGGAAGCCGCCAATGCCGATCGCCGTGAAAGCGCGCGACGGCACGACCGATCTCTACGGTCTCCTCTTTCGCCCAACGAACTTCGACTCCACCAAGAAGTATCCGATCATCAATCACATCTATCCGGGCCCGCAGGTAGGCAGCGTCGGATCGCGCTTCTTCGCGCCGTCGCGCGGCGACGCGCAGTCGCTGGCAGAGTTAGGCTTCGTGGTGGTGGAGATCGATGCGATGGGGACGCCGATGCGCTCGCACGCGTTCCACGCCGCGTACTACGGCAACATGGGCGACAACGGACTGCCCGATCAAATCGCCGCCATGAAGCAGCTCGCCCAACGCTACGCGTGGATCGATCTCCGTCGCGCGGGCATCTACGGCCACTCGGGCGGCGGATACGCCACCGCGGACGCGATGCTCCGCTATCCCGATTTCTTCAAGGTGGGCGTGTCGGAGGCCGGCAACCACGACAACCGCGAATACGAGGACGACTGGGGCGAGAAGTGGCAGGGTCTCCTGGTCCGCAACGCCGATGGCACCACGAACTATGACGACCAGGCCAATCAGAACATGGCCGCGAACCTCAAGGGCAAATTGCTGATCGCGTTCGGCACCACCGACAACAACGTGCCGCCCTACAATTCGCTCTTGCTGGTGAACGAGCTGATCAAGCACAACAAGGATTTCGACCTGATCGCGCTGCCGAACCGGCGCCACGGCTTCGGCAACGAACCGTACATGATCCGCCGCCGGTGGGATTACTTCGTCCGCTATCTGTTAGGCACGGAGCCGCCGGCCGGGTACGAAATCCACGGCCCCCGTCCCGGCGTACCGCTGTTCTAGGACCTGAACCTCTCGGAAACTCAAAAGGGGCACCCGGATCTTCCGGATGCCCCTTTCCTGTTCCCTCTTCCCTCAGCGCAGCGCTTCCCTCGCACCACCTACCACCGGTAGTGAGCAAACGCCTTGTTCGCGTCGGCCATCTTGTGCGTGTCGTCCTTCTTCTTCATCGCGTTGCCTTCGCCCTTGGACGCCGCGATCACTTCGGCCGCCAGCTTCTCCGCCATCGACTTCTCGCTGCGTTCGCGCGAGTAGCTCATGAGCCAGCGCATGGCCAGCGCCGTGCGGCGCTCGGGTCGAACCTCCACCGGCACCTGATACGTGGCGCCGCCTACGCGACGACTCTTCACCTCGACCACCGGTTTCAAGTTCTGCAGCGCTTGCTTGAACACGTTCACGCCGGGCTGACCGGTGCGCGATTCGACCAGATCCATCGCACCATAGAAAATGTGCTCGGCTGTCGACTTCTTGCCCTCGATCATCAGCGTGTTGATGAACTTCGAAACGGTCTGGCTGTCGTAGCGCGCATCGGCGAGGACCGGACGTTTGATCGATTTCTGTCTGCGGCTCACTTGCGACCTCCCGCACCGGCCTTGGGTTTCTTGGCGCCGTACTTGGAGCGGCTCTTGTTGCGACCATTCACGCCCGACGCGTCCAGCGTGCCGCGCACGATGTGATACCGCACGCCCGGTAGGTCCTTCACACGTCCGCCGCGAATGAGCACGATGGAGTGCTCCTGCAGGTTGTGCCCTTCACCGGGAATGTAGGCCGTGACTTCGAATCCGTTGGTGAGTCGCACGCGCGCCACTTTCCGCAACGCGGAATTCGGCTTCTTGGGCGTCGTCGTGTACACACGCGTACACACACCGCGCTTCTGCGGATTCCCGCGCAGCGCCGGCGCCTTCTCCTTCTTCTCGACGTCCTGGCGACTGCGCCGGACAAGCTGATTGATAGTCGGCATAACCTCTGGTAGTGCGTACGAAAGCCGCCCCTAGGCGGTACAGACTGTTGAAATTAGACGTCTAGAAAGGGACTGTCAACCGAGGAACATTGTGGGCGTTGGGTCCACCCAACGCCACATTGTGCGGCCAACACACAGAGCGATGAAATCATGGGTCTCGACCGGACCGCCACGCGCTAGTGGGTCCCCGGGATCTCAGAGCCATTTGCGCGATACAGCAGAAACTTCCAGAGCACCCAGCTCCGCACCTTCTGGTCGCCGCGTTGGGCGGGCTTGTAGTGTAGTTTCGTGATGTACTGCTGCACGGCCTTCGAGAAGGCCGAGTCGCTCGCCGAAACGACCTTGAACGACGTCGAGTCCACGCAGCCCATGGTGTCCACCACGAACCTCGCAATGACGGACGCGTTTTTGGCGTCGCGCTGATCAGTCTCCGCCGTACCGTTGTCAGTCTGGTCTCGGGTGCCTGGCCATGGAATAGTGGGATTGTTCCGGTACGCCTCGGCCGGCTTGTCCACCTCCAACCCGCCATACACGTGCGACGTGTCGAGGATGTTCATGACCCACCCGTGGGGACCGCACTTGGGGTCCCGATGGATTCCGGCAGCGGAGCTGCTACCGGAAATAGCGAACGCGAGGAAGACTGCGCCAGCTCCGGCAAGTCCGACAATGGACGCGCGCATCAGTACCTCCACCGAAGGGTCGACAAATACGACTGAGTATCCGGCACATCACGCCGCCTGAACAAAATGGCCCGGACAACCAAAAGGTCGCCCGGGCCACCATGGTGCAGCTCCATTCATATCCGCTATTCGTCGCCGCCCAACGGGAACGGAGACGGGATCGACGCGGTACTCGTCAGCAGCGGAGCAAACGGCGCTTCCGATAGAGCCGGCGGCACCTCGGGCTGCGGTGGCGGCTCCACTCCCTCGATTTCCACTTCGCTATACCGA
>DATEHK010000092.1:0-21529 GCA_035279625.1 Gemmatimonadaceae bacterium | reverse complement strand
CGCGCCTGGCCACCGCGCGACGGCGCCGATTCCGCGTCCGTCGAGCGGCGGCTCGCGCGCGCCGATCAATCCCTTCCTCTCCAACGACCCCAACATCAAGGCCAAGCGTCTGGCGCGTGCGTTGGTGTCCGACATCGTCGCGTATTTCCCCGACAAACATCGCGAAGGACTGCGCAACGGAACACTGCGTGAGTTGTTCCGCGAGGAAATCAAGAAGAGTTACGAGGAGTACGTCGACCAGATGACTCGTGAGTTCGCCGAGAGCACCACGCACTTTCAGGACGCGCTGAACGACGTGTTGGCCGGGGGCAAGCGGATTTTCTGACGCTCGTCCGATGTTCGTAGTGCAATAGGGCGTTCTCCCGTCGTTGGTCTATATTTCCCCCTCGGTCATTCACATCACGGGGAAGTCATGTCTGAAACAGAACGGGCCCGCCGGCTGCACCGCCATGAAGAACGACTCGGCGAGCTGCGGAGGTATCTTTGACGTCGACGGCAAACGGCGCGAGCTCGAGACGCGCGAAGCGCGCATGGGCGAGCAAGGCTTCTGGGATGATCAGGAACGCGCGCGCGAAGTCATTGCCGAGATCAAAAAGCTCAAGGAAATAGTCGAGCCGTACGACCGACTCTCGAACAAGGTGCAGGAGCTACTCGAGATGGACGCGCTGCTCGAGCAGGAGCCTGACGAGGCGTTGTCGGCGGAAATCGAGCGTGAAGCGTCGGCGTTGGACGAGCAGGTGCCGGCGTTCGAGGTGCAGTCGCTGCTCGCCGGCCCGGATGACCGGCGCGCCGCCATGCTGGAGATCAGCGCGGGCGCGGGCGGCACCGAGGCGCAGGATTGGGCGCAGATGCTCATGCGCATGTACGAGCGTTGGGCAGCGCGCCACGGATTCGCGTGGGAGGTGCTCGACCTGAGCGAGGGCGAAGAAGCTGGGATCAAGGGCGCGATGATCGAGATTCGCGGGCCCTATGCCTACGGTTTTCTGCGTCCCGAAGCTGGTGTGCACCGGTTGGTCCGCATTTCGCCGTTCGATGCGCAGGCACGACGCCACACGAGCTTCGCGTCGGTGTTCGTGTATCCCGAGGCCGACGACGAGATCACGGTCGATGTGCGGGACGAAGACATCAAGATGGACGTCTTTCGCGCGTCGGGCGCCGGCGGCCAACACGTCAACAAGACCAGCTCGGCGGTCCGCCTAACGCACATCCCGAGCGGGATCGTGGTGAGCTGCCAGCAGGAGCGCTCGCAGTTCAAGAACAAAGCGACGGCGATGAAGATGCTGCGCAACGCGCTGTACCAGCGCGAGGTCGAGGAGCGGGAGAAGAAGAAGGCGGCGATCGACGCCGCCAAGACGGACGTCTCGTTCGGCAACCAGATCCGGAGTTACGTGTTCCAGCCCTATACCATGGTGAACGACCACCGCACCGAGCTCAAGATTCCGGACGTGCGCAAGGTGATGGACGGCGACATCGATCCGTTCATCGAGGCCTACCTGCGCAAGTTCGGCGCCAGCGCTGGTGCCGCGTGAGCTCGGATGATCTGAATGCGGTGCTCCGCGTGCGTCGCACGAAGCTCGACCAACTGGTCGAGCGGGGCATTGCCCCGTTCGCGTACCGGTACGACCGGACCCACGACGCGCGGAGCGCGATTGCTGCGTTAGGCGAGGCCACGGGCGACGCGCCGGGCCCCGAGGTGCGCGTCGCCGGCCGGCTCGTGGCGTGGCGCGCGCACGGGAAGACGGCGTTTGCCCATCTGGCCGACCGGTCCGGGCGGCTCCAGCTGTATTTCAGGCAGGATGAGTTAGGCGAGGAACGCTACGCGGCGCTCGACCTGCTCGACCTGGGCGATGTGATTGGGGTCGCGGGTCCAGTGTTCCGGACGCGCACCGGAGAAGCGACGGTGCGTGTGAAGTCGTACGAGCTGCTCGCCAAGTCGCTCCGCCCGCTGCCGTTCGGCAAAGAGGAGGTCGTCGACGGACGCGCGGTGCAGCACAGCGGATTCGCCGACGCCGAGCAGCGGTCGCGACAGCGGTATGCGGATTTGGCGGTGCATCCCGAGGTGCGCGATCTGTTCGTAGCGCGCTCGCGCATGGTGTCGGCGATTCGCCGGTTCCTCGATGGGCGCGATTTCATCGAGGTCGAAACGCCGGTGCTGCAGCCCCTTTACGGTGGCGCGGCCGCACGACCATTCGTGACGCACCACGAAGCGCTCGACATGCCGCTGTATCTGCGCATCGCCGACGAGCTGTATCTGAAGCGGCTCATCGTGGGCGGTCTCGAGCGTGTGTACGAAGTCGGACACGACTTCCGAAACGAAGGCATCGACCGGACGCACAATCCGGAATTCACGATGCTCGAGTTCTATCAAGCGTACGCCGACTACAACGACATGATGACGGTGGTCGAAGCGCTGGTCGTGTCGGCCGCCGACGCCGTGCGGGGGGAGGCGTCGCTCGCGGAGCGCGTACCGGCGTTCCGTCCGCCGTTCCCGCGGGTACAATGGGTGCCGGCGCTCAGCGCTGCGTTGGGCGGCGACGCTTTGTCGTTGGACATGGCCGCGCTTCGCGCCGCCGGCGAGCGCGTGGGCGTCGAGCACGTCTCGACATTGAGCCGGCCCAAGTTGCTCGATGAATTGTTTCAGGCGCTGGTCGAAGCGCGGCTGGACGCGCCGACGTTCGTAGTCGACTATCCCCGCGAGCTATCGCCATTGGCGAAGCCCAAACGCGGTGATCCGGCGCTCACGGAGCGATTCGAGTTGTTCGCGCACGGGAAGGAGATGGCCAACGCGTTCAGCGAGCTAAACGACCCAATCGACCAACGCACGCGATTCGAGGCGCAGGCAGCGTTGCGCGCGGCCGGCGACCAGGAGGCGAGCGTCGTGGACGAAGACTATCTTCGCGCTATGGAGTACGGGATGCCGCCCATGGGCGGTGTGGGCATCGGTATCGATCGTCTGTTCATGTACCTGAGCGGAACGGCGCACATTCGCGACGTGATTCTCTTTCCAACCATGCGGCCCGAATGAACCGGCTCGAGCTGAGCATTGCCTGGCGCTACCTGCGCACGCGCGGCGGCTCGCGGCTGTTCTCGTTCATCAGCGCGATCGCGATCGGCGGGGTGCTGGTGGGCGTGAGCGCGTTGATCGTGATCAACGGCGTGATGACGGGAATGCAGACGGATCTGCGGGACAAGATTCTGGTGGGCAGTCCCGATCTGCGCGTGCTCACGTATGGCGACGACCTCACGATGCCCAAATGGCGCGACGCGTTAGCACGGGTGCGGCAGCAGCCGGGCGTCCTGGCGGTCGCGCCGTTCGTGCTCACGCAGGGCCTCGCGCAAGCGGGGCACAACTATCCGGCGGCGGTATACGTGGAAGGCATCGAGCCGTCGGGTCGCGGCGTGCCGGAGATCACCAGCGTTAGGCATACAGCCAAGCAAGGCGATTTCCGGTTTCTGAGCGAGGACGGCACGGGCCACGGCGCCGTGGTCGGCGCGCGGCTCGCCGACCGTCTCGATCTCGCGATCGGCGACAAGCTCACCATCATCTCGCCCGCGGGGTCCAAGTTCAGCGCGTCGGTCGGTTTCGTGGTGCCGCGGACGTTCGAATTCCAAGTGAGCGGCATCTTCGAGACCGGCATGTACGAGTACGATGATTCGTACATCTACGTCTCGCTGCCGGTCGCACAGCAGTTCGCGAATCTTGGCGATGCGGTGACGGGCCTCGAAGCGCGCACGACGTCGCGCAATGCGGCGGGCGCGATTGGTGAGCGGATCCGCACCACGTTAGGCTATCCGTATCGCGTGGTCGATTGGCAGCAGCAGAACTCGTCGCTGTTTCACGCGCTCAAGCTCGAGAAGTTGGCGATGGGGGTGATTCTGCTCCTCATCGTGGTGGTGGCGGCGTTCAACATCGTGAGCACGCTAACCATGGTGGTCACGGACAAGACGCGCGAGATCGGAATCCTCAAGGCGATGGGGCTCAGATCATCGGCGGTGCTCCGGGTGTTCTTGATGCAGGGGCTCGTGATCGGTGTCGTCGGCACGGGCATCGGCCTGGTCGTGGGGATCACGGTGGGTGTGCTGCTCGATCGTTACAAGCTCATCGCCCTCGATCCCGGAGTATATTTCATCGACCATCTGCCGGTGTCGATTCAGCCGTTGGATGTGCTGTGGATCGTGCTGGCGAGTATCGCCATCGCCACGTTGGCCACGTTGTACCCGTCTCTGCAGGCGGCACGTCTCTATCCGGTGGAAGCCATCCGTCACGAATGAGCATCGTCGAGGCGAGGGACCTCTCGAAGTACTACGTGGGCGGTGATGGAGCGCCGATTCAGGTGCTCGACAACGTCAACCTCGAGGTGCGTCGGGGCGAGATGGTGGCGATCGTCGGGACGAGCGGTGCGGGGAAGAGCACGTTGCTGCACTTGTTGGGCGGATTGGATCGCCCAACGAGAGGATTCGTGGTGCTGGACGGTGAGCCGCTGAATGCCTCGTTGACCGACGAAGCACTGGCTCGCATCCGGAACCAGAAAGTGGGATTCGTCTTTCAGTTCCATCATTTGCTCCGGGAGTTCTCGGCGCTCGAGAACGTGATGATGCCGCTGCGCATTGCCGGATGGAGCGAACGAAAGTCGCGCTCGCGCGCCGAGGAATTGTTGGCGAGGGTCGGGTTGGAAGGTCGGATGGCGCACCGGCCATCGGAGTTGTCAGGCGGCGAGCAGCAGCGCACGGCGGTGGCGCGCGCGTTAGCAGTCGATCCCAAGGTCGTGTTGGCCGACGAGCCCTCGGGTAATCTCGACAACATGAATGCGGAGCGTCTGCACGAGCAGTTCGTGACGCTGGTGCGGCAGCTCGAAATCGCAATGATCGTTGTGACACACAATCGCGCGTTGGCTGCGCGCGCCGACCGGACCTTGTTGCTGGACGGCGGGCGGCTGCGCGAGACGGACGTGCGAGAGGTCGTAGCCTGATGTTGTGCGACAGCTGCAAAGAGCGTGATTCGGTTGTGACGTTGACGCGGTCCAGCGCCGATGGCGTGGTCACGGAGGAGCACCTGTGCGAGCGGTGCGCGGTGGCGCGCGGGATCGAGACGCACATCACGCAGCCCAAGCAGCCGCTGGCCGACTTCATCAACTCGCTGCATCAGCAACTCCCGGCGTCGCCACATGATGGTGCGCGCTGCGGATTCTGCTCGGGCACGCTGCGCGATTTTCGCAATACCGGCCGGTTAGGCTGCCCGTATTGCTACGCCACCTTCGAAGCCACGCTGCGCGACTTGCTGCGCCGGATTCACGGCAACTCGAAGCACCTGGGCAAGCGGTATCAACCGCCGCCGCCGTTGGTCGAAGAGGGCGCCACCGTGTTAGCCGAATTGCGCGATCGGTTGCGTCGCGCCGTGGAGCAGGAGCAGTTCGAGGAGGCCGCGCGTCTCCGCGATCAGATCAAGGTGCTCGAATGACGCTCGATCTGTCGCTGCTGCCTGACGGCGGCGTGAGCTGGTTGGACGCCTCGGGCGATCATTCCGGCATTGTCCTGTCCACGCGAATCCGCTTGGCGCGAAACCTGGAAGGGTTTGCGTTCCCCGGTCGCGCACGCGACGGCGAGCGATTGCGGGTGTTGTCGCGCGTGCGTGAAGCCGTGGGCGGCGCGTCGAGTCTCCGCCACCACGTGCTGGTGCGGGTCGATGATTTGGAGAACGAGGATCGGTTGCTCCTGCACGAACGGCACCTGGTGAGCCGCGAGTTGGCCGGTCTCGACCCACAGCACCCGGTGCGAAGCGGCGCCGCCGTGTTTCTCGGGCCCGGTACAGGCGTCATGGTAAATGAAGAGGATCATCTCCGACTGCAGGCGTTGCGTTCGGGTTTCGCGTTGACCGAGGCATACGCCGCGCTCGAGCGGATCGACCAGGAGTTGGGTACGACGATTCCGTTCGCCTACCATCAAGAGTTCGGATTTCTCACGTCGTGTCCAACGAATACAGGAACTGGGATGCGGGCGTCGGTGATGATTCATCTACCGGGGCTCAACGCGACGAAAGAGATTTCGAAAACGTTAGCCGGTTTGCAGCAGATGGGTTTGACGTATCGGGGACTGTACGGAGAGGGGAGCGAAGTCGTCGGGAATTTCTTCCAGATTTCCAATCAGACGACGTTAGGGCGGTCGGAGGAAGAAATCATCGAGCAGCTGATGTATGTGCTGCGCACGGTGATTTCTCGCGAAGAGGATGCGCGACGTGTATTGCTTCGCGACGCCGGTTATATTATTGAAGACAAGCTCTGGCGAGCTTACGGCACCCTCCGGTACGCACGAAGCCTCACGTTCGACGAGGCGATGAGTTACCTCAGTGGCGTACGACTGGCCGTTGGATTGAAACTGATCACCGGCCTCAGTGTATATACCCTCAACAAGCTCCTGATTTTTTCCCAATCTGCGCACCTGGCACAGGCGGAGGGGCGAGCGCTCACGGATAGTGAGGCAAACCTCGTCCGCGCACGATATGTGCGACAGTTGCTGGCAGAAGAGGCAGGGACTTAGGCTGACCCGACGCAGGGCTGTCCGGCACTGAGGGACCTATGAACGGCTACAACTTCACTGAGCGTGTGCGAAAAGTTCTCGCGATGGCCCGCGAGGAAGCCGCACGTCTCCACCACGAGTACGTGGGGACTGAGCACATTCTGCTCGGCCTCATCCGAGAGGGTGAGGGTGTTGCCGCGGCCGTTCTCCAGAATTTGAGCGTGGATCTCGACGAGATTCAGCAGAAGATCGAGGAGACGGTCAAGAAAGGCAAAGCAGCACAAACCACCGGGCCGGACCTTCCGTATACATCGCGAGCCAAGAAGGTTTTGGAGCTTGCCATGAGCGAGGCGAGGGAGCTCAACCACAGTTATGTGGGTACGGAGCACCTCCTGCTCGGATTGTTACGGGAAGAGAAAGGGATTGCGGCGCAGGTACTAACTGATACGGGTGTCAATTTGGATGCCGCCCGCGCCGAAACGCTTCGCTTGTTGGGCACGGAGATGCCGGCTGGAGGTGCCACGGCACAGGCGGGCAGCCCACCGGCCCCGCAACAGGCAAAGGGCGAGAAAAAGTCCAAAACGCCTGCCCTCGATCACTTCTGCCGCGACCTCACGCAGCTCGCCGGCGAGGGACAGTTGGACCCGACTATCGGGCGCGCCAAGGAGATTCAGCGCGTCATGGAAGTCCTGACGCGCCGTAAGAAGAACAACCCTGTGCTCATCGGCGAGCCCGGCGTGGGCAAGACCGCCATCGTCGAAGGGCTGGCGCAACTCATCGCCAACGGCGAGTGCCCAGAGTCGCTGCGCGACCACCGCGTGCTTGCGTTAGACATGGCGGCGGTGATCGCGGGGACCAAGTATCGCGGCCAGTTCGAGGAGCGCCTCAAGGCAGTCATGAACGAGATCGCCCAGAACAAGAACATCATCTTGTTCATCGACGAGCTGCACACGCTGGTCGGCGCGGGCGCCGCGGAAGGCGCGATCGACGCGAGCAACATGCTCAAGCCGGCGCTCGCGCGCGGCGAGCTGCAATGCGTCGGCGCGTCCACGCTCAACGAATATCGCAAATACATCGAGAAGGACGGCGCACTCGAGCGCCGCTTCCAAACGGTGATCGTCGATCCGCCTTCGGTGGAGGAGACCGTAGAGATCCTGCGTGGTCTGCGCAAGAAGTACGAGGATCACCATCACGTGACGATCCCCGATACGACGCTGGTGACTGCATCGAAGCTGTCGGAGCGCTATATCACGGACCGGTTCCTGCCCGACAAGGCGATCGATGTGATCGACGAAGCGGGCGCGCGTGCGCGTCTCGCAGCGCAGGCGCCGCCGGCGGAAGTGGCAGAGCTCAAGGCGAAGCTCGAGGAAGTGAACGTGGAGAAGGAAGCGGCAGTGCGCGATCAGAACTTCGAGCGTGCCGCGGCGCTTCGCGACAAGGAACGCGAGCTCCAGGGCGAGATCCGTCGCAAGGGCGAAGAGTGGGAGAAGCACCGCCAGTCGTTCCGGCCTGTGTTAGGCGAAGAGGAAATCTCGTTCATCGTCAGCCGGTGGACGGGCATTCCGGTGACGCGTCTGCAAGAGGCGGAGAGCGCGCGGTTGTTGCGCATGGAAGATGAGCTGCACGCGTCCGTCGTTGGGCAGGACGAGGCCATCAAGGCGCTCTCCCGCTCGATCCGGCGCAGCCGCGCGGGTCTCAAGGATCCGGCGCGTCCGATCGGCTCCTTCATTTTCTCGGGTCCAACGGGCGTCGGTAAAACCGAGTTGGCGCGCGCGTTGGCGAAGTTCCTGTTCGCCGATCAGTCGGCGCTCATCCGCGTCGACATGAGCGAGTACATGGAGAAGTTCTCCGTGAGCCGGCTCATCGGCGCGCCTCCGGGCTACGTGGGCTACGAGGATTCGGGCACGCTCACCAAGGCCGTGCGTCGCAAGCCGTACAGCGTGGTGCTGCTCGATGAAATCGAGAAAGCCCATCCCGATGTGTTCAACATCCTCCTGCAGGTATTGGATGAAGGACACCTCACGGACAACTACGGTCGCGTCATCGACTTCAAGAACACGGTCGTGATCATGACGTCTAACGTCGGCGCGCGCGACATCACGAAGAGCAAAGGCCTGGGCTTCGCGGCGCCGGACGATCGCGAAAACTTCGATCGCATTCAGGAGAAGGTGAAGGAGGAGATCCAGCGAGTCTTCAATCCTGAATTCCTGAATCGGTTGGACGACGTGATCGTGTTCCATCCGCTCAATAAGGAGCACATCTCGCAGATCGTCGGCATTCTGCTGCGTGAGGTACAGCGGCGGTTGTCGGACGAGGAGATCACCCTCAAGCTGTCGGCGCCCGCCAACGACTTCCTCAGCACGCATGGGTATGACGAGCACTTTGGAGCCCGTCCGCTCAAGCGCGCAATTCAGAAGTACATCGAAGATCCGTTGTCGGAGAAAATCCTGGTCGGCGAGTTTGCGAAAGGCGATGAAGTCGAGGTGGATGTGTCGGCTGACGGGTCGAAGCTCGACTTCCGGGTGTTGAGCAAGACGACGTAGATCAGGAAAGGCGCGCGCCCGCGCGCTGAGGGAGGCGCTTCGCGTTGGGAAGCGCTGACGCTGGGGGAAAGGGGCGGTAGCCGCCCTCGTCCCCCAGTTTGCATCCGGCAACACGGCGCATCTGTCGCGCTCGCTATCCCTTCTTTCCCCAAGCGAAGCGCTGCCCTCAGCACGCCAAGCGTGCGCTTCCCCGGACCCAGTGGGCCATTCCGCCGTTTCGTGTGTATCTTAGAGGCCATGCTCCGACGACTGGTCCTCCCAATCGCCCTTTTTGTCGTACCGGCAACGGTGGGCGCGCAGGCCTCCGGCCCGTGTGCAACTCCGGACTCCGTGGTCATCCGGGGCAACAGCCGCGTTACCACGTCGACCGTTCTCTCGGACATCGGGCTCACGAAAGGCGACACACTCAACTTCCGCGTTCTGCAACGTGCCATCCGCAACCTCTATGCAACGGGGCAGTTCAGCACCGTGCAAATGGGCTGTGAGATAGGAGCGAATGGACACGCGGCCGCAGTGTTCACCGTGAAAGAGCGCCCGCTGCTCGGACATTTCTCGGTGGAAGGCGAAGACGTGATCGGCGAGGGCGCGCTGCGCGACAAGATCGAGCTGTTGTCGGGGAAGCCGATCGACCCGTCGTTAGTCTCGCGCGCCGTTCAGCGCATCGACTCGATGTACGAGTCCAAGGGATACTATCTGGCGAGCGTGACGCCAGAGAGCACGGTTTCGAACGGCTTCACCAACGTCGTGTTCAAGGTGAGCGAGGGACGGCGGCTCGCGGTGTCGGGCGTGCAGATCGAGGGCGGGAAGTTGATGCCGTCGAGCGACGTCGTCGGATCCATGAAGACCAAGCCCGAAGGCTTCTGGTTCTGGCGCAAGGGCGAGTTCGACGAGGACACGTTCCAGTCGGACATCAACGACCGCATCCCCAAGCTGTATCAATCGGATGGCTTCATCGACTTCCAGGTCCAAAAGGACACGCTGCTGGTGGACAAGCAGAACGGGAAGGCGCTGGTGCAGGTGCAGGTGAGGGAAGGGCCGCAGTATCACGTGGGCAGCGTCGAGGTGGTCGGCAACCGGCACTTCTCGACGGCGGACATCCAGCGCTTCAATCCCTTTACGCCGCGTCCGGCTTCGTTAGGCCAGAAGGTGAAAGGGTTGATCGGCAAGGGGCAGAACAACCAAAACCTGTTCGACGCCGCCGCGTGGGATGATGCGACGGAGAAGCTGCGCACGGCGTACGCGAACGAAGGATACATCTACGCGCAGATCCGTCCGGTGGTGGAGCGCGCGATGAGCAAGGACTCGGTGCCGATCGTGAACCTGCGATGGGAAATCGACGAGAAGACGCCGGCCACGATCAATCGCATCGACATTGCGGGCAACGACTACACGTCGGACCAGTGCATCCGCGACGCGTTAGTCATCCTGCCGGGCGATGTGTTCAGTCAGGATCGCCTCATCCGCAGTTATCAAAACATCCAGAATCTGGGTTTCTTCGAGTCGCCCATGCCGCCGCCCGACACGAAGCAGGCGAACGACAAGGGTGACGTCGACGTGATCTTCCACATGAAGGAAAAGCACACCGGAAGCGTGAATTTCGGCGCGTCGGTTGGCGAAGGAACGGGACTCGGCGGTTTCATCGGGCTCGATCAGCCGAATCTGTTCGGGCTGTGCAAGAAGGCGTCGGTGCAGTGGCAATACGGCAGGTACGTAAACGACTTCCAGCTGAGCTACACCGATCCGGCGGTTCGCGAGTCGCGCACGTCGGCAACCGCCACCGCATACAGCACGTACTCGCGGTACCTGATCGCCGACTTGGGACAAAGCCGGGCGTCAGGCGGCTCGCTCCAGTTAGGCTTCCCCGTGCACGGGTCGCCATTCACGCGACTCTACGTGTCATATGGCGGCGAGGCCGTGCGCTTTACGGGCGGCATTGCGACGCGCGACACGGCGATCGACACGCGGCAGCATTTCCGGTCGACGGTGGGCTTCACGCTGACGCACGACAACCGAATCGACCTGCCGTTCGCGTCTGCCGGATCTTTACGGAGCATTGACGCGCAGTTCAACGGCGGACCGCTGGGCGGGACCGCCAGCTACCAGCGCTATACGACGGAGTTGCGTAACTATTCCACGGTCGCGCAGTGGGGTGGCGAGCAGCCCGGTTCGCAAGCCATGAAGCTGGTGTTTGGCCTTACGGCGCGCGCCGGAATGCTGTCCGGTAACGCAGGACCGTTCTTCTATTCGCAGAAGTTCGCGATGGGCGGCACGCAGTACGGCGAGCAGCTGCGGGGCTATGAGGAGTTCTCGATCACGCCGGAAGGATTCATCCCAGGAACGAACAGCAACGCTACCGTCCGGTCCTTCGGCAACGCATTCTTCAGCACGACGGCCGAGCTCGGCATTCGCTTCAATTCGATGCTGTACTCGGACCTCTTCTACGACGCGGGAAACGTCTACGATAGTCCTCGCGATTTCGATCCGACGCGACTCTTCCGCGGTGCCGGTATCGGTGTGGCAATCGTGACGCCGCTTGGCCCGCTTGGCCTCGATTGGGCGTACGGGTTCGACCGTGTCGACGTGAACGGGCGCCCGGACCCGAAGTGGATGCTGCACTTCAAGCTCGGACAAATTTTCTAACCGGAGTCACAATGCGTTCGTTTGTTCATGCCGCGCTTGCAGCGCTGGCAATCACCACGCTTATGGCTGGAACCACGCAGGCGCAGGGCGGAGTCGTGCCGCCTACGACGGCTCCGGCGAGCGGCTCGCCAAAGATCGCCTATGTGAACTCGCAGAAAATTCTGGCGGACGTGCCGGGCCGCACGGACGCGGAAGCACAAATGCAGAAAGAAATGGAAGGCTACCGCGCCGAAGTGCAGAAGATGAGCGATTCGCTCAACGCCATCGTCTCTGCGTACAACAAGGCCGAGCCAACGCTCAGCCCAACGGCAAAGGCAGCGCGACAGAAGGACATCCAGACGAAGCAGAGCGAGTATCAGCAGCGCGTGCAGCAGCTCGAGGCTCAGGCGCAGCAACGGCAGGCCGAGCTCATGCGCCCGATCATGCAACAGATCAACAAAGTAATCGAGCAGATTCGCAGCGAAGACGGCATCGCGATGGTCTTCGACGCGGGGAGTCAGGCCGGCGTGGTGGTCGCCGCCGATTCGTCGCTCGACATCACGGCCAAGGTGATCGCACGTCTCAAGGCTGCGGGGCCGATCTCGACGACACCTCCGTCGAAGCCGGCCACCGGCCCTGCTGGTCCCACGATCAAGCCCACAGGCGCGTCGCGAACACCGGATCCAAACAAGCCGTAATGTCGCGGGACGTGATGCGCGCGAGCCCCGGCGATGTGAAGAAGGGAATTGTAAGTCCCTCACTCACCGCCGAGGCGATTGCGCGTTTGGTGGGTGGCACGGTGCGCGGAAATGGTGAAACGCGTGTGCGCAGTGTGGCGCCGCTCGATCGAGCGACCGCGGACGACCTGAGCTTTCTGGCGCAGCAGCGATACGCGGCGCTCTTCGAGCGATCGGCGGCCGGCGTGGTGCTCGTCGCTCCGGAGTTGGCCGACGCGCCGGGCGTTGCGACGTGCCGGATCGTGGTGCGCGCGCCGCACGAAGCCATGCTGCGGGTGCTGCCGGAGCTCTATCCCGAACGTCCGCGCGAACGCGGCGTGCATCCCACGGCGGTCATCGGACGCGGCGCGCGGCTGGGCGACGGCGTGGCGATCGGCCCGTACGCCGTGATCGGCGACGACGCTCAGTTAGGCAACGACGTCGTGATCGGGAGCCATGTGTCGGTGGGCGCCGGAGTCGTGGTGGGCGCGCAGGCGTGGCTGGCCGACGGCGTGACGCTCTATCCGGGCACTGTGTTAGGCCAACGCGTGCGCGTGCACGCGGGGGCGCGGCTGGGCTGCGATGGCTTCGGCTACGTGCCGGGCGAGGGCGGACACACCAAGATTCCGCACGTGGGACGGTGCGTCGTCGGCGACGACGTCGAGATCGGCGCGAACTCGACGATCGATCGCGGCAGCGTGGACGACACGGTAATCGGCGCCGGCACGAAGATCGACAACCTGGTGCACATCGCACACAACGTGCGCATCGGACGACTGTGCCTGCTCATGGCGCAGGTGGGCGTCGCCGGGTCGGTGCACATTGGTGACGGATGCATCCTTGCCGGGCAGGTTGGCGTGAGTGGTCATCACACGATTGGCGCGGGCGCGCGCCTCGCGGCGCGGGCGGGCGTGTTCGGCGACATTCCTGCCGGCGAGACGTGGTCGGGATATCCGGCGCGTCCCCACGGAGAGATGCTGCGGGCGCACGCGGCGCTCTTCAAGTTGGCGCGTCTCATGAGGCGCATCGAGAAGCTCCTGGACAAGGGCGACGCGTGAGCGATCAGCGTCACTCGGTGGCGGAGTCGGTGACACTCGAAGGAATCGGCTTGCACCTGGGGCGCCCGTGTCGCCTCACGTTTCGGCCGGCCGAGGCCGGATCGGGTGTTGTGTTCCGCCGCGTGGATCTCCCGGGTGGGCCGTGCATTCCCGCGCGCGCCGAGCAGGCGGTGTTGAGCGATCGCCGGACGCAGCTCGGCACCGGTCCCGAAGCGCTGCACACGGTGGAGCACGTGCTGGCGGCGGTGGCGGCGCACGAGATCGACGATTTGGTGATCGAGATGGACGGTCCCGAGCCGCCGATTCTGGACGGGAGCGCGGGCCCGTACTTCGACGCGTTAGGCGCGGCGGGGATTGCCGACCGGCCCGGCGCGGTGCAATATCTCGCCGTCACGCGGCCGATGTCGGTGAAGTGCGGTGCATCGACGTACGAGGTGTTGCCGGCGCCGTCGTTGTCCCTCAAGGTCACGATCGACTTTCCGCATCCGCTCATCGGTCGGCAAACGCTGGACGTCGGCGTGACGCGCGACACCTTCGGTCGGGAGTTGGCGCAGGCGCGGACGTTCGGGTTCGTGCGCGAGGTCGAGATGCTGGAGCGGATGGGATTGATTCGCGGTGCGTCGACGGCCAATGCGATCGTGTTGGACGACACGGGGCTGGTCGATTCCTCGCTTCGTTGGGCGGACGAGTTCGTGCGGCACAAGACGATGGACTGCGTCGGCGATCTGGCGCTGGCCGGCGCGCGGGTCCGGGCGCGGGTGATCGCGGTCAAGCCGAGCCATCGCGGCACGGTCACGCTGGTGCAACAGATGGTCACGCAGGCTACCCGGGAGGACACGTCGCGGATGCTTGGGATCGAAGAGATCATGAAGGTGCTGCCCCACCGCTATCCATTCTTGCTGGTGGATCGAATCCTCGAGATGGAGCCGCGGAAGCGGATCGTGGGGATCAAGAACGTCACGATCAACGAGCCGTTCTTTCAGGGGCATTTCCCGGGGCACCCGGTGATGCCGGGCGTGTTGATCGTCGAGGCGATGGCGCAGGTGGGCGGCATGCTGCTCATGGGCGCGGTGGACGATCCGGAGAACAAGATCGTGTACTTCATGTCGTTGGACAACGTGAAGTGGCGCAAGCCCGTGAGGCCTGGCGACCAGCTGCGGTGCGAGTTGGAGATGGTCCAGATCCGGGGCCGGGTGTGCAAGATGCGAGGGGTGGCGCGGGTGGAGGGCGATCTGGTCTGCGAGGCGGACATGGCGGCGATGGTCGTCGATCGATGAGCGCACGCATCCACCCCACGGCGATCATCTCGCCCGACGCGCAGTTAGGCGACGGGGTGGCGGTGGGCCCGTGGGCGATCATCGGGGAATCGTGCGTCGTGGGCGACGAGTGCGAGATCGCGGCGCGGGCGGTCCTCGAGCGGTCGGTGCAGTTAGGCGACGGCGTGCGGATCGGCATCGGCTCGGTGATCGGCGGCGATCCGCAGGACCTCAAGTTCCAGGGCGAGCACACCACGGTGGAGATCGGCGACGGCACCGTGGTGCGCGAATACGCGACCATCAACCGCGGCACGTCGGAATCGCTCAAGACCACGGTGGGACGCAACTGCTTCATCATGACCTACGTGCATCTGGCGCACGACTGCCACGTGGGCGACGGGGTGATCATCTCGAACGGCACCCAGTTGGCCGGGCACATCACGGTGGGGGATCGCGCGACCATCTCGGGATTGTGCGCGATCCATCAGTTCGTGAAGGTCGGCGCGTACAGCTTCATCGGCGGTGCGTCGCGCGTGCCACAGGACATTCCGCCGTATCTCAAGGCGGTGGGCAACCCCATCAGGCTGTATGGTCTCAACACCATCGGGTTGCAGCGCGCGAACTTCGATCCGGCGGTGCTGCGCGAATTGAAGCGCGCCTACCGGCTGTTCTTCCGGTCGGAGCTCAACGTGTCGCAGGCCATGGAGCGCGCGAACACGGAGCTCGAGTTGTTCCCGGAAGTTCGGCACTTCCTGTCGTTCGTCGACGGCAGCGGCCGGGGCGTGGCGACGTGAGCGCGCCGCGCGTGGGTGTGATCGGCGCCGGGAGCCTGGGCTACCATCACGTGCGCTTGCTGCGCGAGATGCCCGATGTCGAGTTCGCGGGCTTCTACGACATCGATGCGACGCGTGCGCAGACGGTGCAGCGGGAGCTGGGCGCATCGGCGGCGCCGTCGTTAGGCGCGCTGCTCGATCGGGTGGATGCGGTGACGGTCGTCGTGCCGACGCCGGCGCACCATGCGGTAGCCAAGCAGGCGCTGGCGCGCGGCGTGCACGTGCTGATCGAGAAGCCGATCACGACGACGCTCGACGAGGCCGACGATCTGCTGGCCACGGCGCGCGCGACCAAGGCGCTGGTGCAGACGGGACACGTCGAGCGGTTCAATCGCGCCATCCGCGCGGCGCTCCCGCACATCGCCGAGCCGCGATTCGTGGAGAGCAATCGCCTCGCGCCGTTCAATCCGCGCGGGTCGGACGTGGCCGTGGTGCTCGACTTGATGATCCACGACATCGACCTCGTGCGCACGCTGGTGGGCGGACAGGTGACCGAGCTCGCGGCGTCCGGCGTGGGCGTGCTCACGCCATCGGTGGACATCGCCAACGCCAGGTTAGGCTTCGACACGGGTGCGGTGGCGAACATCACGGCGAGCCGCGTGTCGCGTGACCGGTTTCGCAAGCTGCGGATCTTTCAACGGAGCGGCTACCTGTCGTTGGACCTGGCGCAGGGCACGGGCGAGTTCTATCGCTTGCGCGGCGATCTGGACATGACCGCTCTCGCGGCGGCACCGCGCAAGCTCGAGGACTTCATGGAGCGAGTGCCGCTCGACGCGCCGGAGGGCGAGCCGTTGCGCCTCGAGCTCGAGGCCTTCGTGTCCGCGGTGCAGGGGAAGCAACCGGTGCTCGTGAGCGGCGACGACGGACGACAGGCGCTCGCCTTGGCGCTCCGCATCATGCGCGAGATCGAGCGTTCGCTGCCGGAGTTGGCAGGATCGCCCGGTGCGTGAAGTGCTGTTCGTCGCCGGCGAAGCGTCCGGCGACCTGCACGCGTCCGGAGTCGCCGAGGAAATGCGCCGCCGCGCGGCACAGGTGCGGCTCGCCGGCATCGGCGGCGCGCGCATGGAGCGAGCCGGCGTCCAACTCATCGAGCACACCGACCGCCTCGCGGTGATGGGATTCGCCGAGGTGCTCAAGCACGTGCCGCGCCACTACGCGCTGCTGTCGGCGATCAAACGACGGCTGCGCTCGGGCTCGGTTGGGCTGGTGGTGCTGGTCGACTATCCCGGATTCAACATGAAGGTGGCCGCGGCCGCGAAGGCGGCGGGCGTGCCGGTGCTCTACTACATCACGCCGCAGGTCTGGGCCTGGGGCGCAGGCCGGCTCGCCGCGCTCGCGCGCACCGTGACGCGCGCGGCGGTGATTCTCCCGTTCGAGGAAGCGCTGCTCAGGCAACACGGCGTCGACGCGACGTTCGTTGGGCATCCGTTGCTCGACCGTGCCGACGCCGCGATGCCGGGGCGCGACGCGGCCCGCCGCACACTCGGCCTAACGGAAAAGGACCGTGTGCTGGCGCTTTTTCCTGGGAGCCGGGGCCAGGAGATCGCGCGGCACCTGGGACCGTTCCTGGACACCGCGCGGCTGCTCGAGCGGCGCGTTCCGGGGCTCCGCATGGTGGTGAGCGTGGCGCCCGGGATCACGCTCGACGCGGCGCGCTCGCCGTATCCGTTGGTGCACGACGCGTCGTTCACCGTGTGGCGCGCGGCCGACGCCGCGCTCTCGAAGAGCGGCACGTCGACGCTCGAGGCGGCGGTGGCCGGCTGTCCGTTAGTCGTGGCGTACCGCACCGGGCGGGCGAGCTACGCCATCGCGCGGCGCGTGGTGACGATTCCGCGCATCGGTCTCGTGAACGTGGTGGCGGGCGAGCCGGTAGCGCCGGAGTTCGTGCAGGGCGCGGTGCGGCCGGCCGACATGGCGGACGCCCTGGAGCCGCTCCTCGGCTCCGATACGCCGCAACGTGCCGCGCAGGTGGCCGGCCTGGCGCGCGTGCGCGCGAAGTTAGGCGAGCCCGGCGCGTCCGCGCGCGTCGCCGAGATGGCCCTCGCCCTCGCGACATGACGCACGCGGACCACCGCGAAGCGCGGAAGGCACGCCGGCTCGTCCGGCTCAGCCGGTTAGGCGGCGTGATTCTCCGCGTGCTCGCCCGCACGTGGCGGATCCGATATCTCAACCGCGAGCCGGTCGATGCGCTGATCCGTAGCGGCCAGCCGGTAGTGCTGGTGCTGTGGCACGGCGAACTGCTTCCGCTCCTGTGGACGCAACGGGTGCGCGGACTCACGGTGCTGATCAGCGAGCACGGGGACGGAGAGATCGTCGCCCGCGTCGCGCTGTCGTTAGGCTACCGCACGGTGCGGGGGTCGACCTCCCGTGGCGGCGGCCGCGCGTTGTTAGGCATGAGCCGCGCGATCGAGGAAGACCGTCGCAGCCTGGCGTTCACGCCCGACGGGCCGCGCGGACCCGCGCGCTCGTTCGCGCCCGGCGCGCTCATCGTTGCCCAGCGCGCAGGCGCGCCGGTGGTGACGATGGCGGCGGGCGCGTCGCGCGCGTGGCGGCTCAGGAGCTGGGATGCGTTCCTCATCCCCAAGCCGTTTGCCCGCGTGACCGTGGCGTACGGCGACCCGGTCGTCATCGAGGCGTCCTCGGCGCGCAAGGCCGCCGAGCTCGCCTGCCGATTCGAAACACTGCTCAACGCGACGAGCGCGGCGGCGAACGGTGATTGATCCGCGCACGACCGACCACATCTGGTACGGCGACGATGCCGCCGCTCGCCTGGCGCGCGCGCTGCTCTGGCCGTTCGGGCTCGCATACGCGGGCGTCGTCGCGATACGCGGCCTACTCTATGACGCCGGCGCGCTCACGTCGGTCGAGCTCGCGCTACCCTGCGTCAGCATCGGGAACCTCACCGCAGGCGGCACCGGCAAGACCCCAGTGGCGGCCTGGCTCGCCGCCCGTCTCGTCGAGCTCGGTGCAAAACCGGCCATCGTGATGCGCGGATACGGAAGCGACGAGCCGCTCGTCCACCGGGAAGTGAATCCGCAGATCCCCGTCGTCATCGCAGGTGACCGCGTTGCCGGCGTCGCCAGGGCCCGTGCGTTGGGCGCCGACGTCGCGGTGTTGGACGACGCATTCCAGCACCGCCGCGCGCGGCGCGATGCCGACGTCGTGCTCATCAACGCCGACAGATGGCACATACCCACACGCCCGCTTCCGGCGGGCCCGTGGCGTGAGCCGTTGAGCGCGCTGGCGCGAGCGACGATGGTGGTGGTCACGCGTCGCATCGCGCCGACCGATGCGGTCGCTCCCGTGATAGCCGAGCTTGGCCGAGCGAGGCCAGACCTGCCGGTAGCGGTCGCGTCATTGGCTCTTGGCGAGCTGCATCGCGTGGGGTCGGATGAAACCCGGCCGCTCGAGGTGCTGCGTGGCGAGCGCGTCTATCTCGTTGCCGGCATCGGCGATCCGCTCACGCTCGTGTCGCAGGTCGAGGCGACCGGCGCAAAGGTCACGCTGCATGCCTTTGCGGACCATCACCGATTTACCGACGACGACGTGTCGGCCGTGGCGCGCGGTGCGGCCGACTCGAGCATGGTGGTGTGCACACTCAAAGACGCGGTGAAACTCGGGCCGCTCTGGCCTCGCGCCGCGCTGTCGTTGTGGTATGTTTCCCAGCAGTTCGCGCTCGAAGCCGGTCAGGGCACGGTGGACTCCCTCCTCGCCTTGCTGCTCGCGGCGCGACGCGACCAACCCAGAGTGCGGCCGCCCGAGTAGGGCCATCCGTCCTTACCCAACTCATGACAACCGATCTCAGACTCTCTACCGACAAGATCGTCAGGCCCGACAAGGACCGCTTCCTCAACGAGGACAATCCCTTCGAGGACATGATGTCCCGGTTCGATCGGGCAGCCGAGCTGCTCGATTTGGAGCCCGGACTCTACAAGATCCTCCGCCACCCAGAAAAAGAGATCACGCTCTCGATTCCCGTGCTCATGGACAACGGGGAGATCGAGGTGTTCACCGGATATCGCGTGCTGCACAACACGTCGCGCGGCCCGGCGAAGGGCGGCATTCGCTTCGATCCGAACGTGAACCGCGACGAAGTGAAGGCGCTCGCCGCCTGGATGACGTGGAAGTGCGCGGTGGTCAACATTCCGTTCGGAGGCGCCAAGGGTGGAGTGATTTGCGACCCCCTCAAGCTGAGCGTGGCCGAGCTCGAGCGCATCACGCGCCGCTATACGGCCGGGCTCATCGGTATTCTGGGGCCCGACTCGGACGTGCCCGCGCCCGACGTGAACACCAACGAACGCGTGATGGCGTGGGTGATGGACACGTACTCGATGCACATGCGGCACACGGTCACGTCGGTGGTGACGGGCAAGCCGGTCGAGATGGGCGGATCGTTAGGCAGGCGCGAGGCGACGGGCCGCGGGTGCATGCTGGTCACGCTGGCCGCGCTCGAACATCTGGGCATGCGGGCGGCCGGGGCAACAGTGGCGGTGCAGGGCTTCGGCAACGTGGGTTCGGTGGCCGCGCAGCTGTTGCAGTCGCAGGGCTGCAAGGTGATCGCGATCGGCGACCGCTCGGGCGGCATCGTCAACACGAACGGCATCGACGTCAACGATGCGATCGCCTATGCCAAGCAGAACAGGTCGCTCGAGGGATACATGAAGGGCGATCGCATCTCGAACGATGATCTGCTCACGCTCGAGGTGGATGTGCTGGTTCCGGCGGCGCTCGAGAACGTGATCACGCGCAAGAACGCGGCGAAGATCAGGGCGCGGGTGATCTGCGAGGGCGCCAACGGCCCGACCACTGCGCCGGCCGACGCGATTCTGGATGACAAGGGCGTGTTCGTGATCCCGGACATTCTCGCCAATGCCGGCGGCGTGACGGTGTCGTACTTCGAGTGGGTGCAGGATCGCGGCGGGTATTTCTGGACGGAAGCGACGGTGAACGACCGCCTGCAGCAGATCATGCAGGACAGTTTCCGCGCGGTGCTCGAGTTGTCTCGGCGCCACAAGGTGAACATGCGCACGGCCGCGTACATGTTGTCGATCTCGCGCGTTGCCACGGTGCACCGGTTGCGCGGCATCTACGCCTAACGCAAGCCTCGCGGCGGCGCGTGGCCGGCGCACCGGCTGATGCGCGTTCTCGTGGTGTCGGTGGGACGGCCGAAGCACGGCGATCTCGCGACGGCGATCGACGAGTACGAGCGGCGGGCGGCGCGGTACTGGCCGCTCGAGTGGCGGCACGTGCGCGAAGAACCGGCGCGCAGCCGGACGCCGGACGAGGTGCGCCAGCGCGAGGGAGAGCGCTTGCTGGACGCCGCGGGATCAGCAACCGTCCTGGTGGCCTGCGACGGCGAGGGAACTCTGATGGGATCCACGGAGTTCGCCGACTGGCTGCGCGGCCATCGCGAGGGCGGGCGCGACGTGGCGTTCATGATCGGCGGGGCGTACGGCTTGTCGGACGAAGTGCGCCGAAGATCCACGCTCATCCTGGCCTTCGCGCGGTGGACGTTGCCGCACGACGTCGCCCGTCTGGTGCTGGCGGAACAACTCTATCGCGCCGGCACGATCGGGCGCGGCGAACCGTACCACAAGTGATGCTTTCTCCTCACGTCGAACTGCTCGTGCGTCGTGGTCCGCTCCGTCGATATTCGATGGGTCAGCGTGCGCGCGCGCACGCGGGAGGCGACGCGTGACCGATCTGCGCGTGCTGTCGCTGCCCATCGCGATGCCCGACGTCGCCAAGGCGGCATACGCCGGCGGTCCGGAGTCCGCGTGGTACGACGCCGCGCCGCGCGACCCATCGGCGTGGCGAGCGCGGGCGGCCGCGGTACGGGACGAGGGCG
Source organism: Gemmatimonadaceae bacterium (assembly GCA_035279625.1). Lineage (GTDB taxonomy): Bacteria > Gemmatimonadota > Gemmatimonadetes > Gemmatimonadales > Gemmatimonadaceae > JADGGM01. The sequence continues at coordinate 143 of DATEHK010000092.1, read as the reverse complement.
CCGGCGATTGGACGCGCGCGCTGGCGCCGGCCTTCGGCGCGAGCGGCCCGGCAGCCGAGCAGTTGGAACGCGTCGCGCAGGGCGGCATCGTGGTCACGACCGGACAACAGGCGGGATTGTTCGGCGGACCGATCTACACGTGG
>DATEHK010000091.1:0-13429 GCA_035279625.1 Gemmatimonadaceae bacterium | reverse complement strand
GCCACCAGGATCCGGGTCACGCGCCCTCGACGCCGGCACGCGCCAGCAGCGCCGTCACGTACGGCGTGGCCGGCGCGCCGCGAATGTCGGCCGGCGGCGCGTGCTGCTCCACGCGCCCGGCGCGCATCACGACCACGCTCGTGGCCAGGCGAAACGCCTCGTGCAAATCGTGCGTCACGAGTACCAGCGTCAACGCGGTGTTCTTGCGCAGGCCGATCAGCATGCCCTGCAAGTCGGAGCGCGCGATGGCGTCCAGTGCGCCGAACGGTTCATCGAGCAGGACTAACGATTGGCCGCCTGCCACGGCGCGCGCGACGGCCGCGCGCTGTTGTTGTCCTCCCGACAGCTCGTGCGGCCACCGATCCGCCATCGCCGGCTCGAGACCCACCGCGCTCATCGCGCGGTCGGCGCGCTCGGACGCGTCGGCCGCGCCATCCAGCCACGGGACCAACGCGACGTTCCGCCGGACGCGCCAGTGCGGCAGCAAACCGCCGTCCTGCGGCACGTAGCCGATGGCGCGCCTCAAGGCCACCGGCTCGCTTCGCACGACATCCGTCCCGAATACGGCGATGCGTCCCGCGTCGAACGACACCAACCGGTTGATGCAGCGGAGGAGCGTCGTTTTGCCGGAGCCGCTCTCGCCGACCAGCGCGACGCACGCACCCAGGGGCACCTCGACCGAGACGTCGATCAGGGCGCGCACGTCGCCGTACGTCTTGGACACCCGCTCGATCCGGACGGCGGGGTCCGTCACCGCGCGCCTAACGCAACGGCGGCGGAGTCGACCAGCGCGGCCTCCCTGTTCAGGGCGCCGGCGACGACGGCGATCTGCTGCGTTGCTTCGGCGAAATCGCGCTGCTCGATGGCCTCGCGCACCGCTGGAATGGTTTTCACACCGTACCCGGTGTAGAACCCGGGTGCGTACAACTCGTGCGCATACCATGGACGGCGCGGCAACCCATTCGCGTCGATGAAGCGGCGCTCGCTCTGGAGCAACAGCGCGTTCACGCGGGCGAGCTCGGCATCGTTAGGCGAGCCGTGCGCGTGAGCGGCGGCGGCCGCCTTGCCGTAGCGATCCGCGCTGCGCGTGAGCGAGTCGACCGCATTGTCGAGCGGCGAGAAATCGAGGTGCGGCGGAACCGGTTCCACCGCCGGGGCCTTCGTGGGCGACCAGGGATCGGACGTCGCCGTGAAGACGCCCTCGGCGATCTCGCGATTGCGCTCCACCGTGCTGTCGCGTTCCATGTCGAGGAGTTTCTGGAGCTCGTCGACGTAGCCGCGCACGGTGTGCGCGAGATCGGTGAAATCGTACGGCAGCACGTCGGCATCGGCCAGGCGCATCACCATCGTGCCACCGGTCTGCGCCAGCGCGCGGCCATACACGAACGACGTGTCGCCGAAGTGCGTGTACCAGTAGAAGTCATCGTAGATCGAGTGATACACGCCGGCGCTGCTCACCTCACCGCCGTAGCCGATGTTGAGCGACGCGATACCCAAATGCTGGAGGAACGGCGTATAGTCGGAGCCGGAGCCGAGCGCGCCGATGGGCAGCTCGGCGTTGTCGCGACGCAGGTCCTGCCGCTCGTTAGGCGTACGGGCCCGCGCGATGCGCTGGAGCTGTGCGCGTTTCCACACCGAGAGGTGCGTTTCCGGGTCCTGGACGTCGCGCTCGACGTCGTTCACGAACCGCTGGAGCGTGTGCGATCCGCCGACGTTCAAGAAGCCGCGATCGTTGCCGTCGCTGTTGATGTAGGCCACCGCTTTCGCGCGGAGCTCCTCGGCGTGCGTTTCGGCCCATTCGGTGCTGCCTAACAAACCGGGCTCCTCGCCGTCCCAGGCCGCGTAGACGATCGTGCGGCGCGGGTGCCAGCCCTGACGGACCAGCTCGCCCAACCCGCGGGCTTCCTCGAGCAGCGCCGACTGGCCGGACAGCGGATCGCTCGCGCCGTTCACCCATCCGTCGTGGTGGTTCCCGCGGATCACCCATTGATCGGGATAGGCCGATCCCTCGAGCATGGCGATCACATCGTAGATCGGCTTGGTGGACCAATCCGACTTGACCACGAGGTGGACGCGCGCCGCGCCCGGTCCCAGGTGATACGTGACGCCTAACGCGCCGCGCCACTCGGGCGGCGCCACCGGGCCGGTCATCGCGGCCAGCAGCGGCTCGGCGTCGCCGTACGAGATGGGCAGCACCGGAATCTTGGTGATGGTCTTGGCTTCGGCCAGCGTTAGGCGCTTGGCGCCCGGCACCGCGCCCACGCCGGGCGTCAGCGGATCGCCCGAGTAGAGCGGCATGTCGGCGACGCTGCCCCGCTGCACGCCGTCGCGCGGGCGGAATGGCCCGCGCGGGAACACGTCGCCCTGCGCATAGCCGTCGTCGCGCGGATCGGAATAGATGAGACATCCCACCGCACCGTGCTCGGCGGCCACCTTGGGCTTGATGCCGCGCCACGAGCCGCCGTAGCGGGCGATCACGATCGCGCCCTTCACCGAGATGCCGCGGCGCTCGAGCTCCTCGTAATCCGCGGGCACGCCGTAGTTCACGTACACGAGCGGACCCGTCACGTCGCCATCGATGGAATACGCGTTGTAGCTGGGCAACTGCTCCGCGCGCTGCGACGACGTCGGGTCGCCCGGCACCGCAGGCTCCTGCAGCTTGGCCACGAAATGCGTCGGCGCCACGAGCTCGACTAACCGTTGCCGCGGCGTGGGAAAGAGCACGTCGAATTGTTCGATGTGCGCGTCCCAACCGAACGACTTGTACCGCGCGAGAATCCACTCGGCGTTGTCGTGATCGTACGGCGAGCCCACGTGATGGGGGCGCGCCGAGAGACGCCGCATGGTCTGTCGGATCGTGTCAGGCGCCGGAATCGAGTCGAACTTCGACTCCCAATCGAGCTCGATGCGCGCCGATTGGGCTGAGAATCCCGGGAGGGTTTCGGTGGATGGTGGCGTCGCGATCGGATGGAAGGCGATCGCGGCAACGGAGGAGGCGGCAAGCAAACCGATTCGTCGCATTGCGGTGCTCGGTTGAGGTGAGGAAACGAGCAATATGCGGTGACGAAACGGTCATTCGCCACGATTTCGGAAACGTACGGTGCGTCGCCGTTGACATCGCTATTGCCGCGTGATCCGGCTCCGCTAGGTTTGATCGCCCTCCATCCCCGCCCGCCGCGCAGCATCCTTTAACCGGGAGTGCCTATGCACCCGGTAGCACGAGCACCCAAGCTGGTGTCGGCACTGCTCCTCCTTGCAGTGGCTGGTCACGCGCCCTCTCTCACCGCAGTGGCCGCGCAGGCAGCCAGCCCGTCGCCCAACGCCTCACATTCGGGCCCCGACTTCGCTCTCGCGTTTCGCTCATCGCTGCTCGGCTTCGGGCTCGAGGCGAACAAGCTGATTGTTGGGCACCTCGGTGCGCGCGTCGGCTTCAGCTATTTCAAGTTCAACGCGAATCACACGCAGTCGGACATCACCTACTCGGCGTCGATCAAAGTGAGCTCGTTCCAGGCGCTGGCGGACATTTATCCGGCATCGCGGAAGAGTTTCCACCTAACGGGCGGGATCATCACCAATCCGCTGACCGTGAGCGGGACCGGCCTCACGACTTCCGGCTCGTTCAAGATCAACGGGCACAGCTACACGGCCGATGAAGTAGGGACATTGTCCGCGGCTGGGAAATTCCCAAGCGTGAGTCCGTATGTCGGACTCGGCTTTGGGACGCCCGCGCGCGGCAACGGCAGCCATCTCGCATTCCTGTTCGACATCGGAGCCGCGCTGGGTCAGCCGACGATTTCGTTGGCGGCGACGGGTGCGGCAACGAATGAGCAGCTCGCTTCGGACTTGCAAGCACAGACGGCAACGACGCAACATGATGTGCGCAAGTATGCGAAGGTTTTTCCGGTTCTCTCATTCGGCATAGGCTATCGCTTCTGACGTCTGCACAACAATGCGGGTTTGGCCTCGCGCTCGCCGGCGTCGTCGCGGCCGCGAGCGTGAGCGCTCCACCGCGTCGACCGCACGCACCCGATATACGCCTTGTGGCCCAACAGAGTGGAACGACGGCGCTGCTTCAGGATGTGAGCGCCGTCGATTCATCCATCGTATGGGTGGGCGGCCATTCGGCCACGTGGGCGGTGACCACCGATGGCGGCGCGCATTGGCGGAGCGCGGCGATGCCGCGCGCCGACTCATTGGAGTTTCGCGACGTACACGCGGTGGATGCCCACACGGCGTATCTGCTCTCCAGTGGGTTAGGCGAACGCTCGCGGATCTACAAGACGACGAACGGCGGGGCGTCGTGGGCGCTCGAGTTCACCGCGTCCAATCCGAAGGCTTTTTTCGACTGCTTCGCGTTCTGGGACGAGACGCACGGCGTGGCGATGAGCGATGCGGTGGACGGGCGCTTTCTCGTGATCACGACGCGCGACGGCGTCCGGTGGACCGCCGTGCCGCCCACGCGCCTGCCTAACGCCCAGCCGAACGAGGGCGCGTTCGCGGCCAGCGGCACGTGCGCGATGGCGTTGCCGCCGTCGGACGCGTGGATCGGCACGGGGAACGCGTCCACCGCACGTCTCTTGCGGACGGGCGACCGCGGGGCGACGTGGGACGCGGTCACTACGCCGCTCGCCGCCGACACGTCGGAAGGCATCACGAGCCTCGCCGTCCGCGACGCGCGCCATCTGGTTGCGTTAGGCGGGAACATCGCGCGGCCCACGGCGTTTCAGGACGAGGTCGCGATCACCGACGACGGCGGCCGGTCGTGGACGCCGGGCGGACGCCTTCCATTCCCCGGACCCGTGTACGGCGCTGCATACTCGCGGTCGACCGATCCATGGCTCGTGGCCGTGGGGCCGGGCGGCGCCGCCGCGTCCAACGATGATGGCCGCACGTGGACGCTCATCGATTCCGTCGCCTATTGGAGCGTCGGATTCGGCTCGGCGCGCGTGGGGTGGGCTGTTGGACCACGCGGGCGCATCACACGGATCGAGCTCCCGGCACGATGATCGCGTAGCGGCTTACCGGCCGGTCAGTCGTTTGTCACAGATCATGTCACACCGGCAAGCCAGCTGAATAGTCGCCGTGGTCCCGTCGCATTAGCTTGGTAGCATCTTCGGACCCGCCCGCTTCGCCTGGGCGGGTTTGCGTTCGATCGCCCCCCGCACCGCTGCATACGAGGGACGCAATGGGTTCTGCGACGCTGCCGCCGATTTCGGGGCACGACTTACAGATCCTGCTGCTGCAGATCGCCGGTCTCATGTTCCTGTGCCGGCTCCTCGCGGAAGTCATGCGGCGACTCGGACAACCGGCGGTAATCGGCGAGCTTCTCGCCGGCATCGTGTTGGGTCCGACGATTCTCGGGCACTACGCGCCCGGTCTCTTCACGGCGGTTTTCCCTCAACAGACATCGCAGTTCCATCTGCTCGAGGTGATTTCCACCCTCGGGTTGATTTTCCTCCTCCTGCTCACGGGCATCGAGACCGATGTCCGTGTGATGCGGCGCCTGGGCCGGCCGGCGCTCATGGCGTCGGTATTCGGAATCACGATTCCGTTTGGCATGGGCGTCGTGTTAGGCCTGCTGCTCCCCGACCGGTATCTGGCCAACCCCGCACAGCGCGCGATCTTCGCGGCGTTCATCGCCACCGCCATGGCCATTTCGGCGATGCCGGTGATCGCGAAGATTCTGATCGATCTCAACCTCATGAAGCGCAACCTCGGCGTCGTAATTCTGTCTGCCGGCGTTGTCGACGATACCGTGGGCTGGCTGGTGTTGTCGGTGATCGCGGGTATCGCGAAAGCAGGATCGTTTTCGGCCGGATCGCTCGCCTTCACCCTCGCGGCGTTGGCGTTGTTCCTCGCCGTCATGCGATGGCTCGTGTATCCCGGATTCACGCGGACCATCGGATGGGTGAACCGCAACGTGCCGCTGGTTGGCGCAGACCTGACGCTCATCCTCGTGTTCACGCTGCTGTGTGCCGCGACCACCGAAGCGATCGGCGTGCACGCGGTGTTCGGCGCGTTCGTGTTCGGCTTGCTCGTGCGACAGATTCCGCGCGTGCGTGCCGCGACGCTGCAGACGATCGAGACGTTCGTGCTCGCGTCGCTGTCGCCCGTGTTTTTCGCATTCGTCGGACTCAAGGTCGATCTGTGGTCGTTGTCGGGCTGGCAGCTGCCGGCCATCGTGTTGGGCATCGCCGTGGCGGGCAAGCTCGTGGGCTGTTACGTGGGCGGGCGACTGGGCGCACTCGGCCGATGGGAGTCGTTTGCGTTAGGCATCGGCATGAACGCGCGCGGCGCGATGGAGCTCATCGTCGCGCTCATTGGGCTGTCGCTGGGCCTTCTCACGCAGGAGATGTATTCGATCGTCGTGATGATCGCGGTCATCACGTCGTTCATGGCGCCCGTGTTCCTGCGCGTGGTGATGAAGCACGTGCCGGTGACCGACGAGGAACGCCGACGCCTCGAGCCCGGCGACCGCACGCTGATGCTGCCCACGGGCGCCGTGCGCGTGCTCCTTCCGACGGCCGGGGGACGCAACGCGACGGCGGCGTTCGCGCTGGCGGCGCCCATCGTGCGCGCCCACGATGGGACGTTGACGGCGATGTACGTGGACTCGGAGCGGCGGCGTGTCTTCTGGCCGCGGTTGCGCGGCACTCGCACGTCATCGCTGGCGGGCCACGGCATCGACGCACACCTCGCGAAGGCCGCCGAGTTGTTGAAGGACCAACAGAAGAGGCTCGTGGTGCGGCGGATCCGGTCGTCGTCACCGACTACGGCCATCCTCGACGAGGCGGCGCGCGACTACGACCTCGTATTCATCGGCGCGGCGCCGCGGCATCTCGTAAGCCGGTCGTTCGTCGGCGATGTGGTCACGAAGCTCCGCATCCCGGTCGTGATCGTGCGCGGCGCCGACGACACAATGCCGGATACGTACAAGCGCGTCGTCGTTCCGTTAGACGGCAGCGTGTTCTCGCGCGCGGCGGCCGAGTTCGCGTTCCTGTACGCGGCATCGGCGCAGGCGCAGGTGACGCTGCTCCACGTGGTGAACGAGGCGCGGGTGACGACGGGCGCCCTCGCCGTGCCGGAGCTCCGCGCCTCGCATGCCGTGGCGGAGTTCGAAGCAGAAACGCTCGAAACCCGGATCCGTGCCGACCTGGCCACGCTCGCCGCCTCGGCGGGTGTGGATCCTCGCGTCCGCATTCTGGCCAGCGGCGATCCGGCCGCGACGATCATCGAGCAGTCGCACGCCGGGCACTACGATCTGCTCGTGTTGGGCGCGGAGAACAAGTTGCTGGCGCAGCCGCTGTTCTTCGGCCAGGGGACGGCGTCGATCGTCGAGCGGGCGGGGTGCACCACGGCCGTGGTGGTGCCCCACCTCACCTGATTGCGGCCGGCTGCTCCGTTAGGCGGGCCACCGCCACTGCTGGACCTCGGGCATGTCCTCGCCGTTGGCCACGATGTACGCGCGGTGCTCATCCAGCTTCTGCTCCAGTTGCGCCATGCCGTCCGTGCGCCCAGCGCGATCGAGCGCCTCGATCGCCAGGTCGTACCGGCTCATGCGATTGCGCACCAGCATGTCGAACGGCGTCGTGGTGGTGCCCTCCTCCACGTAGCCGCGCACGTGGAAGCGCTGCGGATGCGGCCGGTGGTGGATGAGCTCGTGGATCACGTCGGGATAGCCGTGAAACGCCATGACCACGTGGGTGTCCGTACCGAAGAGCGACGCGAAGCGGTCCTCGTCGATGCAGTGCGGCTCATCGTTGGGCGACTGGAGCGCGAACAGATCGATCACGTTCACGACGCGCACGCGAAGCTCGGGCGCAATGCGTCTGAGCCACCACGCCGCGGCGACCGTCTCGCGCGTCGGCACATCGCCCGCCGCCGCGAGCACGATGTCGGCATTGTCGGGATCGTGGCCGGCCCATTCCCAATGCGACGCGCCGGCCACACACTGTGCGTCGGCCTCGGCCATGTCGAGCCACTGCGGCATCGGCTTCTTGGACGCGACGATGAGATTGATGTCGCCCGTGCTCGTTAGACAATGGCGCGCCGTCGCGAGCAGCGTGTTCGCGTCGGGCGGCAGGTAGACGCGTGTCGTGTCCGTCTTTTTGGTGAGCAGCAGGTTGATGAACGACGGACCCTGGTGGCTGTAGCCGTTGTGATCCTGCTCCCACACGTGGCTGGTGACCAGGAGGTTGAGCGACGCGGTCGGCACCCGCCAGGAGACTTCGTGCGCCATCTTCTGCCACTTGGCGAACTGCTGCACCATCGAGTCGACGATCGTGAGGAAGGCCTCGTAGCACGCGAAGATGCCGTGGCGTCCGGAGAGCACGTATCCCTCGAGCCATCCCTCGCAGCAGTGCTCGCTCAGAATCTCCATCACGCGGCCGGTCATCGACAGGTATTCGTCGGTGGGGACGAGCGGCAGCATCCAGGCGCGCAGGGTCGACTCGAAGACGTTCTCGAGGCGGTTGGACGACGTCTCATCCGGACAGAACAGTCGGAAGTTGCGCGCGTGCTCGTTGGCGTTGAACACCTCGCGCAGGTAGCCGCCTAACACGCGGGTGTTCTCGATTCTCGACGCGCCGGGCTGGGCGGCGTCGACGGCGAGCGGCGTCGGGTCGGGGCAGTCGAGCGGGACGAGCAGCAAGCCGCCGTTGGCCACCGGACATGCGCCTAACCGGAGATCGCCCACCGGGTACATCGCCGTCACATCGGGCACCGGCCGGCCGGCGCCGTCGAACAACTCTTCGGGGTGGTAGCTGCGCAGCCAGCGCTCGAGCGCGCGCAGATGGTCGGGGTTGGTGCGCGGGTCCTCGATCGGAATCTGGTGCGCGTGGAACGTGTTCTCGACCGCCCGCCCGTCGACGCTCTTGGGACCGGTCCATCCCTTGGGCGTGCGGAGCACGATCAACGGCCAGCGTTGCGCGCTGGCGCCGCCCTCGCGCACGGCATGCTTGATCTCGCCGAACCGGTCGTGAGCCCAGTCGAGCGCGTCCCACATCAGGCGGTGCACCAGCGCGCGGTCGTCGCCCGCCACTTCGCGCGCCTCGTAGCCGAGTCCGGCGAAATATTCCCCCAGCTCCTCGCTGCTGATACGGGCGAACAACGACGGCCCGGACAGCTTGTAGCCATTCAAGTGCAGAATCGGCAGCACCACGCCGTCGCGCGCCGGATTGAGGAACCGATGCCAGTGCCACGACCCCGCCAACGGGCCCGCCTCCGCTTCGCCATCGCCCACGAGGCACGCAACCACCAGGTCGGGATCGTCCATCGCCGCGCCCGTCGCGTGAACGAGCGAGTACCCGAGCTCGCCGCCCTCGTGCAACGTGCCCGGCGTGAGCGCCGTGAGGTGGCTCGGGAACCCACCCGGCCACGAAAACGCGTGCACCATGGCCGACACGCCGGCGGCGTCGCGCGAATACTGCGGATATCGTTCGCCTAACGTTCCGTCGAGGAACGTGTTCGCGAGCACGCCCGGCGCGCCGTGGCCCGTCCCGACCACCAGCAGCACGCGCTGGCCGCGGTCGCGCACCAATCGGCCAAGGTGCGCATAGAGCAAGTTGATGCCGGGCACGGTGCCCCAATGGCCGAGCAATCGCGCCTTGATGTGATGCGACGCGAGCGGCTCGCGCAGCAGCACGTTGTCTTTGAGGTAGAGTTGGGCGGCGGAAAGATAATTCGCCGCGAGGAACGTTCGGTCGAGCAGCTCGACGCTGCTCTTCGTCTGCTCACGGCCGGTTGTCGTGAGCGCGCGCACGGGAGCACTCATGTTCCCAACATACCGAGCGAAAATCGGACTTCCAACGCCGCATGTGACACGAATTCGAGGTGGCATGTCGAATCTCTGACATTCCAGCCAGTCGCGGCGCCATTGACGCTACAGCCAGGTGTGCCCACCGTTGGGGGACGGGAAACGCGCGATCGCGGGCACGGACGCGGGTTTCCGTGGTAGGAGCCTCAGCCTGAGGAACGAGAGCCATGTCCGGATTTCGACACATGCGGACTGTGCAGTTGGCCGGGATCGTCACGGCCACGGCAGGGTTGGCTGTCGTCGTCGGACTGGCGGCGAGCCGGCAAGACAAGCGGGACGAGCGCGCCTCGCGGCTGTTCGACGAGGTGCGCCACCTCGTGTTGACGCGGGCCGTCGACTCGATGACCGATGACTCGCTGTTCGTGAAGGCAGCCGGTGGACTCGTGAACGCGATCGGCGATCCCTATGCGAGCCTCTTCTCGCAGAACGCGATGGCCGGTTTCATGCGCAACGACATCGGCAACGCGTACGGCGGGTTAGGCATGTCGCTCGAGCGGCATCCGGGCGGCATCGCGGTGGCCGGCGTGTTCCACAATTCGCCGGCTGCGTTAGGCGGCGTGATGGCGGGCGACGAGATCATCGCCGTGAACGGCACGCCGGTCTCCGGGTTGAGCGGAGACCGCGTGTCCCAGCTCCTGTTAGGCGAGCCGGGCTCGGGGGTCGACATCACGTTCCTCCGCGCCGGCGTGGCCACGCCCATCCGCTCCCATTTCGTGCGCGCGGTCGTGCGCCCAACGGCGGTCCCGTTCGCCATGGTCATCGGCGATCACACGGGCTACATCCCGCTGCAGCGGTTCAACGAAACCGCCGACAGCGAAATGGCGAGCGCGGTGGTCGACCTCAAGCACCTCGGCGCCCGATCCTTCGTGATCGACCTGCGCGGCAACCCGGGCGGCGATGTGTCGCAAGCGTTGGCGGTGAGCAACCTGTTCCTCAATTCGGGTCAGGAAATCGCCGAGTTGCGCCAGCGCGGCGAGGCGCCGCAGAGCTATCGCGCCCGTGCGCCCGCGCTCGTGCCCTCCGCGCCGGTGGTGCTCCTCGTGGATCACTACACCGCGTCGGCGTCCGAGATCGTGGCGGGCGCATTGCAAGACCACGATCGCGCGGTGATCGTGGGCGAGACGTCGTACGGCAAGGGCGTCGTGCAGTCGCTGTTCAATCTCGAGGACGGCTACGCGCTCAAGCTCACCACCGGACGATGGTACACGCCCAGCGGCCGCAGCATCCAGCGCGCGCGCACGTTCGATGGCGCGCCCGACACGTCCATCAATCCGCTCGCCGACACGTTGACGCGCGCACATCGCCCGGCGTTCAAGAGCGATGGCGGACGCACGGTGTACGGCGGCGGCGGCATCACGCCGGACGTGAAAGTGGCATCGGATACGCTCACGACCTCCGAGCAGCATCTGGCGCGCGAGTTCGCGCCCAAGGCGGCGCAAACGCGCACGGCGTTGTTCGACGTCGCGCGCGAGCTGCGGACCACGGTGCGGGGCAATTTCGTCGTGCAGCCGCAGTGGCGCGACGCATTCTACGATCAGCTGCGTTCGGCCGGCGTGGACGTCGATCGCGCGACCTTCGACGCGGCCGAGCCATGGGTGAACCGGCTGCTCGAGCAGCAAGTGGCGACGATCGCCTTCGGTGATTCGAGCGCGTTCCGCCGCGCGGCGCCGAGCGACGCGCCGCTCCAACGGGCGCTCACGATGCTCGAGCACGCGTCGACGCAAGGGCAGCTGTGGAGCCTCGCCGCGCACGGAGCCACGCCCGGCCTGTAGGCCCCCCTTCCGTTAGGCCGTTAGGCCAGGCATCACGGCGCGATCGGCGTCGCGCGGACGAGCATCACGCCGTGCGCGGGAACGGTGCTCGAGAACTGGCGCCCGAAGCGACCCACGTCTTCGTGCGCCCACAGGTCCCGCACCGCCGCCGAGTCGGCCGTGATCCCGGCGCGCGAAAAATATGCGGTGATGCGGGCCGGCTCCGACGACCGGTTGAGCAATGCGATTGCGCGCGACCCGCCGCGCAGCGGCTTGGCCCACACCTGCAGATCAGGCGGCGACTCCCACACCAGAATCCCCTGCGCGCCTAACGAGTCCTGATCCACCGCGATCACTTCGCCATTGGTGAGCGTGGCACGCGTCGCGGCCGACATGTCGCGCAGATCGTTGCCGGCGATCAACGGCGCGGCCATGATCGCCCACAAACTGAAGTGCGCCCGATACTCGTCGTCGGTCATGCCGCCGTTGCCTACCTCCAGCATGTCGGGGTCGTTCCAATGACCGGGTCCGGCGACGGTGGCGTGCTGCGCCGATTGGTCGAGATTGTCGAGCATCGACGGCCACTGATCTTCGATGTCATTGGTGGTGCGCCACAGATTGCCGACGCCCGGCGCCCAGTCCCACGGCTGATTGGAACCCCACTCGCAGATGCTGAGCACGATCGGCCGCCCGGTGCGCGCCAGCGCGGCGCGGAACTTCGCGTATTGCGTTCGCGCGTCCAGATGCTGCGCGTGGCACCAGTCCTCTTTCACGTAGTCGACGCCCCACGATGCGAACGTTCGCGCATCCTGCTCCTCGTGCCCGAGCGTGCCCGGCCGCCCCTGACACGTGTTGGTGCCCGCATCGGTGTAGATGCCGAACAGCAGACCTCTTTCATGGACGTAGTCCGCCAGCGATTTGATGCCGTGTGGGAATCGCTCTGGATCGGCGACGAGTGCGCCGCTCGAGTCGCGCGCCACCTGCCAACAATCGTCGATCACGACGTAGTGGTATCCCGCATCGCGCATCCCGCTCGCGACCATGGCGTCCGCCGTTTCGCGAATGGTTTGTTCGCTCACGTTGCAGGCGAAATGGTTCCAACTATTCCAGCCCATGGGCGGCGTGAGGGCAAGTTGGTCGGTTGGACGCACGCGCATCACTGGTGCGTGGGTCCAGGACGCGCCAGTTAGCGACGTCGCGAGCACTGCTACAATCACCGCGGTCAGTCGCGACACGTTCTCTCTCCATGACGGTCGACGCTGGCCGATGATGTCGGCCGGCTCGCGATGAAGCAAGCCTGGTCGCGCTGGCTGGGGAAATCACGTTGCGTGCACTGCCGGGGCGCCTTCGTGGTGAGCTGGCTCGCTCTGTTGACACAGATTGAACGGATGACTGTGGATCACAACGGATCGCTCGGCTGCAGAGTCGGGCCCCGTACTCGCAGATCAGGTGACCAGCTGGCCGTTTTTGTTTTTGAGGTTCTTCCGGGAATTTGGGGACGGCGGCGACGTCGCTCGAATCGGCAACGACACCGCTGTGCTGTTTTTCCAAAGAACAAGCTGCTCTCACCACAGTGATCGCACTGAGCCTCGCGCCGCCGAGCGATCCCTCAGTTTCCGTTTCGTTATCCTGTGAACCAGAGCGAGGAAGTCCTCCATGCCGGACGGCGATCAGCCCGAAGCAGACCTCCTCTGGAAGCGCGATATGCGGGCTCACGATGGCGCGCGTGGAGGGCTTCCTCGCTCTGTCGCAAGGATAACGAAAAGGAAACTGAAGGATCGCTCGGCTGCGCGGAACTGCGCGCGGCTGCTCGTGGCGAGATGAGCGCTGTTGTTTTTGAAAAACACAACGGCCAGCTGGTCAC
>DATEHK010000090.1:0-37781 GCA_035279625.1 Gemmatimonadaceae bacterium | reverse complement strand
CCGAATGGTCACGACCGATGCGCGTGCCACCCTCGGAGCGATCGATTCGATCCGGCAGTGTTCGCCGTTGTCCGCGTTCCATGTCGTAGTCACTCGGCTCCCGCCTTTACTCACGCACGCGGAGCGATCCCGCCGCGTGTCGCGCCGAATCCCGAAATCCCCGGACGGTCACACAACATGTGCCGATCGTCACATCGCGTGTGGCTTCGGAGGCTGGCTGCTGCGTCCAAAGGCATGACAGCAGCAAACAGATAGGGCGCGGCCACGTTAGGCAATCGGAAACGACGCGGGAAGCAGCAACGTGGTCGTGAATCCCGGCACCGGCGTGGTCATCCACTTCCTCGCCCGCCCTTGGCCTAACGACTGGATGGTGCCTGCCGCCGCGAGCGCGTCCAGCGCCCGCTGCACGGTGCGCTGACTGGCGCCGAGCGCGAGCGCCAACGCGGAGCTCGACCAACGCTCGCCGTCGGACATCAAGGCCAGCACGTCGCCATGCTCGTCGTCCACCGGGCGCGCCAACACGACCACATCGCGCGCACCGCGCGGCGAGATCGCGAACCCCCGCCTGGTCGCGGTCACTCCGGCCAGTGGACGCAGCACGCGGCGCAGCCGCCCGACTTCCACCCGCAAGCGCGCGCGATGCGATACGTCGGTGAATTTCGCTCCGAACGCCCGCGCCAAGAGCACCCCTCTCGCCACATCGTTAGGCCACGCCTCGGCAAGCGTGCGCGCGAGCGCGAACAACACCGGACGCGTCGCGAGCGAGACCGTCGCGCGCGCGTCGCGCACCACGTTGCGACACGCATCCACGACCAACGCTCGCGAGCCCTGCAATCGCTCGACGTCCGCCAGGAACAGGAGGCGCTCCTCGCCGCTCGCGATGAGCCTCGCCGCAGGTGCGTGCAGCGCGCGCGATGCGGTCTCGACCTCGGCCGCGAGCGCCGGAATCCCGGCGCGTTGGGCGGCGCGCGCGGCCCGGGCGAGGGCCGTCCGCGCGTCCTTCGTGCGCAACCGCCGAATCGCGATCCCCGCCACCGTGAGCTCGTGAGCCGCCCGCGACGCAGGCGGAAACTCGGACGAATCGACATCGCCTAACGCACGCTCGGCGTCGTCGAATTGGCCGATGAGCAGGAGACGCCGCGCCTGGAGATAGCGCGCGTACGCCGCGTTCACGCGGTCGCCATGCGCGTCCAACGTTAGGCGCGCCGCGTCGAGCACCTTCGCCGGCCAGCCCAGATCGCGCGACACGAGCGCGAGCTCCGCTTCCGCCACCACGCATCGCGCCCGCGCCACCGCCTCTCGCGCACCGAACGCGCGCCCCGCGCGTCGCACCAGCGCTCTCGCTTTGGCGAGATCGCCCAACTGCGCCATCGCGAGGCCGCGCAGCGCGAGCGCCGGCGCGTCGTCGCGTAAGGCAACCCGATTGAGGGCGCCGAGTGGATCGCCGGCGGCGAGCGCGCGCGCCGCGGCGGTGATCATCGAGTCCATCGAAATCCCGCCACGTTTGTCACTCACACCCGTTCGCTGACCGGTCCTAATCTACCTCCCGGAACGCAGGAACGTCGCAAATCGGGCGACGCACCAACCGACACCACGGGAGAAGACAATGACACAGCACACCACAGGCACGCGTGAAGAGTGGCTGGCCGCGCGCCTCCAGCTGCTCGGCGACGAGAAGGAGCTGGCGCGACGCAGCGACGAGGTGGCCAAGCAGCGCCAGGCGCTGCCCTGGGTCCGCGTCGACAAGACCTATCGCTTCGATACCGCGCGCGGCAACGCATTGCTGGCCGATCTGTTCGGCGGCCGCTCGCAGCTCATGGTCTACCATTTCATGTTCGGGCCCGACTACACCGCCGGGTGCCCGTCATGCTCATCCATCGCCGACGGATTCAACGGCATCGTCTCGCACCTCGAGAACCACGATGTCGCATTCTGGGCGATTTCGCGCGCGCCGCTCGCCAAGCTCCACGCGTACGAGCAGCGCATGGGATGGAGCTTTCCATGGGCGTCGTCGTTGGGCCAGGAGTTCAATTTCGATTTCAAGGCCTCGCTAACGCCCCAGCAACAGGAGGGCGGCACGGTCGAATACAACTACCGTCGTGAAAAGGCGTGGACGCTCAAGGGCCGCGGCGATTCGGCGGCGCAGAGCGAGAACAATCCCGTTGCGCAGATGGCCGCCATGACCGGAACGGACGCCGCCACGTACGTCCGCGAACGTCCGGGTGTGAGCACGTTCGCCATCGAGGATGGCGTCGTGTACCACACGTACTCCACCTATTCGCGGGGACTCGACGGCCTCTGGGGCATGTACCAGTGGCTCGACCGAGCTCCGTTAGGCCGCAACGAGCAGGGCATCTGGTGGCGCCGGCACGACGAATACGCCCGGCGTTGAGACGGTCATGCAGCGCATCGACGCCACCGGCAAATGCCGCGTGTCCGTGCACCCGTCCGAGCGAACGTTCTTGGCCGTTTCGGCGGTCGCCTTCGCGGCGAGCACGGCAGTGACGGTCGTCCGGTGCGCGTCGATGACGGCGTTAGGCGCAAGGCCGATGTCCGGCGGGGGGACTGTATCGATGGCGTGGCAGCGGATGCCCGGACAATCGTGGTTCGGGGCCGCTGTCGCGTTCCTCGGCATGTGGGTCGTGATGATGACCGCGATGATGCTGCCGTCGCTGGTGCCGGTCTTGCGGCGCTACCGCCGCGCCATCGACGCCAAAGGTGCACGACGGCTCGGGTGGTTCACCATCGTAGTTGGCGCCGGGTACTTCGCGGTATGGGCAGCGTTCGGGATGGCCGCGTTCCAGTTAGGCGTTGGGCTCACGACACTGGCCACGCGGCTGCCGGCCGTCGCCCGCGCCGTTCCGGTCGCAGCCGGCGCCGTCGTGCTGTTAGGCGGCGCGGTCCAGTTCAGCGCGTGGAAGACGCGGCGCCTCGCCTGCTGGCGCGCGTCGCCGGCGCACGATCGCACCCAGCCGGCAAGCACCCGGAGCGCGTGGCGCCTCGGCCTGGGCCTGGGCCTGCACTGCAGCGCCAGCAGCGCCAGCCTGACTGTGATCTTGTGCGTGATCGGCGTCATGGACCTGCGCGCCATGGCGGCCGTGACGACGGCCATCACGCTGGAACGACTCGCGCCACGCGGCGATCGCGTCGCCGCCGTCGTCGGCGCCATCGTCATGGTCGTCGGCCTGATCCTGATGAGTCGGGCCTTGTCGATCGGGGCGTAATTGCTCGGATGGCGCTCGACGGGTGAGTTCGCTATTCGCTCGAGACCGGCGTAATATTTCTGCCCCACGTCGATCCCAGCCAGGCTCATCCTGTGCGGCAATTACTATGCGCCACCTGAACGTGTCCGTAGCGCTCGCATTGACACTCGCCTGCTCGAGTCTCGCCGCGCCGGCTTCGGCGCAGCAGAACTGGTATCAATGCCGAGCCTGGGGCGTAAAGGGAACGCACGAAAAAGTGTACGTGACACCATTCATCAATACGAATGCCGCGGCGTCCACGATTAGCGAGGCGTTCTCCAAGTACGCGATTGCGACCTACCCGGACTTACAACTCTCTGGTTGGTCGGCGGGCTGCTTTTCATCGTCGGCGAGCAAGGCGCAGCAGGACTATTCGCTTGGCTCGCAGGAGAAGCAGTGGGCAACGCTGAAGTGGGAAGTCGTGCACATCGACTGGACGGACACGCCCGCCCAGGGAGCGGCCACCACCGCCGCGGACCAATCCGTAGCGACGACGGCGGGAGTGCAACAGGCCGCGCCTAACCAGAACTACGTGGTGTGCGTCTCGGACCGCGAGGGGCCGGTCGTGTACGTGAGTGACGTGTTCCCTGCCGTCATGCCGCCCGCGCCGGGCGCGGGCCGCGGAAACGGCGGCGCCCAACGGGCCCAGATGGCCGCGTTTCAGACGCCTTTTCTCGCGTTCCTCGCCAAGAAATACGGCTTCAAGAGCGGGTCGAGCTATCCGGCCACCTGCACCGTGGGTTTCGCGCCCACCGCCGCCGGACTCCAGGCGGCCCTGCATGTCAAGCAGTTGGCAGAAGACCAGGCCAGGCAAAACAAGAAAGAGGTCGTCGAAACAGGCTGGACGAACCAGTGAGACGCCCGTGGCCGAGCTACGCCTAACGAGCGGCGCGCCTAACGCTTCACGTATCGCGCGAGCCGCTCGAAGGTCTCCCGGCCTCCGCTCACCACGCCGTACTGCTCCACCGCGGTCTGCATCGCCGCATCGTCGGCGAACGTCATGTGCAGCGTGAGCCGTGTGCCCTGGCCCTCGGCGGCCAAGGTCACGATCGCGGTGAAGTCGAGCGGAGCACCGGGGCGATCCCAACGGTGCGCGTACACGATTCGTGCCTTGGGCTCGATCGTGCGGAAAACGATCCGGTTCGGACAGTCGTTTCCGTCGGGCCCGTGCATCGTGAATCGCCACACGCCGCCCGGCGCGAATTCGAACTCCTCCGTCGTCGTCGTGTAGCCCGCCGGCCCGAACCATTCGTGGAGATGCTGCACGTCGGACCACATCTCCCACACGAGCGCGACCGGTGCGCCGATGAGGCGCGAGAAGACCACCTCGCGCCCCGACGGTCGCATCACGTCCCCGTCGCGCACATCAACTCCCCGAGGTCGCGCGCACCGCGGACGTGCCGTCCGACCACTTGAGCATCGGAATGTAGAGCACCTCGACCGGTCCGTTCGGATCGTCGACCGATGCGTCGATGATCGGCGCCTGGTAGCCGCCCGCGCCGAACGTCGTGCCCTTGAGCGCGCGGTCGTAGTAGAACATCAAGTGCGGCATCCAGCGATGCGGATCGTCATCGGAGAGGTACTGCTGCGGCGACAGCATGTACGCCATGGCGCCGTCGGCCGGCGTCGTGAACCGCTTGTCCGCGTACGCCTTCTTCATCCGCGCATTGAGCTCGGCCGCAGTGGCGCCCGTTAGCATCCAGTCGACCTGAGCCATCATCGCAGGGAGAACGGTGTGCGATGCCGGGGGGTTGAAGCACGCCGGTCCTTTGAGCCGCGCGTTCCAGAAGTTCTTGTCGCCCGGCGTCGCCGTGAACGACCGCAGAACCAGGCACGTAAACCCGTTCGTGCCGACCGCCGCTTCGGTGTAGCCCTTTGTCGTTAGGACGAGGACGGTTGCTTTCTCCGAGACGCCCGACGGTGCCGCCGATCGCGCAAGTCCGATTTCTTCGGCGCGGTTGGACATCAGATAGGGTGTGAGGTCGGGTGCTTTCTGCGCGTTGAGCGCCGAGGCGGCGACGACGGTCGAGATGGTCGCGAACGAGAGAGCATGCATCGGTACCCCCGGAAGAAAAGAGAAGGTCAGGACTTCTGCTGCAGCCGCGCGACGTACGCCTCGAGTCGGTCGAGACGGTCGTCCCATTGCGCGCGGAAGAGTTCGAGATAGTGGTTGGCGTCCTTGAGCGGCGCGGCGCGCAGCGCGCGCGGCCGAGACTGCGCATCGCGGCCGCGGACGACGAGGCCGGCGCGCTCCAGCACCTTGAGGTGCTTGGAGATCGTCGGCTGGCTCATCCCGAATGGCTTGGCGAGCTCGCCCACGGTGAGCAGCTGCGCGCGCAGTCGTTCGAGCATCGCGCGCCGCGTCGGATCCGCGAGCGCACCAAAGACGGCGGAGAGGCGATCCGGCGACGACCGCCGTCGCGCACGTCCCTTCGTTTGCATAGCCATGTGGCTATATACGAAAGGCCCGACGGGTTGTCAACTTCATTTTGCTGTTCCCCAAAGTCTTCTCGTGTCCCGTCGTGTCCGGTCGTGTCCGCTATCGCCCTCGTTGGAGCTCGCGCCCGCATCGGCAGCGGCCACGGGTCAAGAGAAAGCGCTTGTCATCACGCCTTTCCGCTCCCGGTTCACTCGGGGTTCCATGACTTTGGTAGCGGATGAACCCGGACACGGCCGGACACGGCCCTGCCAAATGCTTGGCTCAAGCTCATCCGAATCCGCCGGCTTGCGAGTATAACTTTAGTAGCTATATTGAGAAGGATCCTCCGGAGGCTTCCATGTTGCGGCGCCAAACTCTGAAGAAGATCGGCGGTTCGGTGGCGACGGTCTTACCGAAGACGATGCTCGAGCGGTTCCATCTCGATGCCGGCGACGACGTGTACGTCGTGGAGACGAGCGAGGGCCTGCTCATCACGCCGTTTGACCCGGACTTCGCCGATGCGATGGCCGCCTACGCGCGCGGCGCGAAGAAATTCCGGAACGCTTTGCGCGAGCTGGCCCGTTAGCCGTGGCCACGCGCCGGCGAGAGCCGCGGTGGCTCACCCGCCGGATGCTCGACGCAACCCACGATGCTCAAATCCGCGAACACGGCGGCACGGCGGGTGTGCGAGACGACGCGCTGCTCGAGTCCGCACTCGCACGCCCCCGCCACAAGTATGCTGCTGCGCGGCATCGGGACCGGGCGACCCTCGCCGCCGCATACGCGTTCGGCCTCGCCAAGAACCACGGCTTCGTCGACGGGAACAAGCGCACCGCGTTCATGGCTGCCTATGTCTTCGTCGTACTCAACGGTGGCGATATCGACGCCACAGAACCCGAGGTCGTGGCGGCGATGGAAGGTGTTGCAGCTGGTCTCGAAACGGAGGCGGCAGTCGCGCAATGGTTCCGAGACCACATCCGGCTATGACGCGTTAGGCACGCGCGAATCGGGCGCTCGTTTAGCAGCGCGCCACGTTGCTACGGCAAGCACGATCGATGCCGCGGACGAAGATGCGTCGCCTAACTCTTGTCGTCCGCAAATTGGAGGCGGTAATCGGGGCTGACGGCGAGTCTCTTGCATCGCAGAGGTAGTGAGCACCGGCAGGAAAGTGTTAGTATGATCGTGATACGTGACGCGTGCGGAGAACAGATGACTGAAATGATGCGCCTCGACATCCGCTTCCCCATCGGCGGACTCTTCACCGTGTTGGGCCTTCTCGTCGCCGGCTACGGCCTCGCCACCCGCGGCGACCCCGCCCTCTACCATCGCTCCTCCGTCAACATCAACCTCGCCTGGGGCATCGTGATGCTCGCCTTCGGACTCGGCATGTTAGGCATGGCCTGGTACAGACTGCGCGTGGAGCGCCGCACGGCGCGTTAGGCACGGCGCGTTAGGCGGCAGGCGTCACGGCGCGCAACTGGCCCGGTCCGGCGCCGATATGTCATGCACGATCTGGTGCTGCGCGGCCGTCGCGACTCCGCGACGCGCCAGTTGCGACATGTCCCGCTCCACCGCACACGGGAACGGAACCGACGGATTCGTCTCCACCATGTCGCGCACGTGCTGCCCGTAGAATGCCTTCGCCTCGTCCGGCAGACCGCTCAATACCATCGCGTTGAACTCGTTCACCAGAATGTACGTTTGCTTGCTCGACAGACCGATTCCCTCACGCGCGTTGTTGAGCGCGCTCTGCCCCTTGCCTAACAGCAGTTGCTGCCACGCCAGGTTGCCCAGGTCGATGGCGAGGTTGTCACCTTCGGTGGCGTTGGCCCGCGCCGTGTCCTCAGCCGTCCCGGCCCCAAGGAGCGCCTGTCGCAAGAAGTACCGCGCCACGAACACCTGTTGCTCGCGATAGCGGATCACGATGGTCGCGGCGTGCAACAGCACCGCCGCCTGCGCCGCCGAATCCTGCTTCGTCGTGTCGGTCGTGATCCACTGCTCGGCGCGGCCGGCGAGATAGTCCAACGCGCGATGATACTGATGAATCTGATCCGCCGTCGCCGAACGCAAATACCCGATCGTCGAGTCGACCACGAACTCCTGCGCGTACGCCGTGTCCTCGGCGGCGCGATTCCCCACCAGGTGGGAGACCATCGCCAACGAGTCATCGAGGCCGCCTAACGCGTACAGATTGCTCAATGAGGCCTGCAGGCGCACCAGTCCGTCCAGCGAGTCGCGCCCGGCGCGGGCCGCGGCGATCGCATCGTCCGGACGCCCGAGCGCCGCGAGCGCGTGTGCCTTGGCGATGAGCAGGTTGCCGATCGCCGTCGTTCCCTGCGCAATCCAGCTCGTGTCCGCTTTGTTGTGACCGGCCGCGCTCAGCGCGTTCCAATTGCCGATGCTGCTGTCGAGCGCAACGAGCGCCTCCGCATCGCGGCCGAGCGCCATCGCGTACTGTCCGCCCCACCCGTGGATGCGCGCCAGCCAGATCATGTTGGCGCCGGTCTGATTCGAATCGTACCGCCGCCGTGCCGCATCCGCGGCCCGGCTCATGTCCGTCAGGCCGTTCGCCGTGTCGTGGCGCGCCGAGTCGAGCTCGGACATGTCCAGCCACAGTTGCGATTCGGTGTACATCAGGCCGCCGACCAACTGGTCGTGCCGCCCTTCCCCCGCCTTCACGACGTCCAATCCCTTCTTCGTCCAGTCCACCGCGTCATCCACCTGGCGCATCTGATAAAACGAGTTCTCGCCGTAGTGATAGATGCGCGCGAGACGATCCACGGCCACCGAGTCCTTTGCCGCGTCGACGCGTTGGGCGAGCGGTGCCGCGGCGCGTGCGGCGGCCGACGCGTGCTTGTAGTCGCCGTCGAAGTACAACGCGTGCGTCAAATCGGCCAGACTGTACATCGCCACCCATTGCGACACCGAATCCGTGTGCGTGAGCAGCCGCGTCGCCGCCACGAGACCGTGGCGCCCCCGCTCGATCGAGCGCGTCTTGTCGTTCAACGCATACAAGAGGTCCGCCGAGATACTGCTCACGCGCGCGTCGAGCTGCAGCGGACACAACTCATCGGGGCTGCGATGGATCATCCGGTCCGCCGACGTGTCCGACAGCTCCAACAAGGTGTTGAACGCGGCTTGCAGCGCGGCGTTGTTGTTGGTCACCGTCGAATCGCCGAACCGGTTCACTACCGACAACGAATACGAGCAGAAGTCGCCTAACATCGCCGTCGAGCGACCCTTCTCTTCGTTTGCCTGCTGAAGGGCCGCGTCCTTGAGGCCGCCCTCGCTCACCGCGGTCGACTCGGCGCGCACCGCGATTGTCGTGGCCGAATCCGCGGCGTTCCGAGCCACAACAGCCACCTTGCGCGCCGAGTCGGCGCGCTGTTGCGACACGCGCAAACGCTGATTGTTCTGGCGCGCGCTGTAGCCGAACCACATCGCGAACCCCGCCGCCACGAGCGCCACGCCTAACAGGAGCATCGTCACCCGCTGCTGCCGCCGCGCCTTGGCCAATTCCGCGGACGCCACCGCCGCTGCCTCGCGCGCCTTTCGCTCGTCTTCTTCCGCACGACGCATCTCGGCCACGCGTCGCTCTTCCGCCCGGCGCAGCTCCTCCAGGTGCACCCGCTCGGTGCGCTCGCGCAACGCGATGGGGGCCAACACGTCGTGCGTCAGCTCGATCTGCGGCGTCTTCCCCCGCTCCTCCACGTGCAGGAGCCGCCGATCGACCAGCGTGTCCAGATCGCGCGGCGAGCCGTGATACCGGTCCACCAGGATCTCGTTCGCCCGCTCTACCGTTAGGCGGTCGCGGTAGCCCTTCTGCGTGAGCAAGAAGTCCTCGACGAACGCCTTCACGCCGCCCTCGCGCGGCGCCGCCAGACCGCGGAACGCGTCGAGATAGAAGTCGCGCAGGACGGTTTCCTTGTTCGTCGCCACGAGGTCGAGCGAGATCGCCGGCTCCTCGCGCTTGAGCCTGAGCCCGTTGAGCTGGCGGCAGAACAAACTCAGGAGCGACGGGTCCACCTCCGTCCGCTCCGCGGCGCCTTCGTCCGCCGGACGCGGCGCGGACGCGCCGTCGGCGCTCGCATCCTGACCGGCCACCGTCCGCACGATCGCGTCGGCCACATCCCGCGTCACCAGATGCTTCGCCGCCGCCGGGCGCTCGACCACATCCAGCGCGTGTCGCCGGTCGAACCGCGTTAGGCGGACGTTGTTGAGGATGATCGACGGCACTTCGGTGCGCAGCGCGTGCAGGTGCGGTAGATAATCTTCGCGCAGGCTGAGCAGGACGCGGTACCGCGCCTGCTCGAACGTGAACCGGTCCACGAGCGCGGCGTCGGCCCGCATGGCGCGCTCCAGCGCGCGCGGCACACGGTTCTCGATCAGGTCGCCCAATAGCTCGGTGGTGCGCGCGGCCATCCGGCCGCTGTCCCGCCGCGAGGCGCCGAGGGTGAACAACTCTTCGAGTTGGTCGAAGACGAGCACCGGCGTGAGCAGTCCGCCCGTCTCGTTCGGCATGTCGAAGTCGACGTCGTGGAGATACTCCCACGGACCTTGCGAGGTCATCGGATCGCTGGCGCCTGCGAGCTGGCGCGACGCGATGGCGGCAGCGATCGCCTGCGCGATCTGGCGGCCCGGCGGATCGGCGTCGGCGCGCACGCCGTCCTCGAATTCGCCGTAGTCGAGGCGGATGGGCACCGGCAGGAATCCCTCTTCGCGCAGCCGCGGGAACAGTCCCGCCTGTAACAGCGACGTCTTGCCCAACCCCGACTGCGCGTAGAGCACCGTGAGCGTCTCGCGCCTCACGCGGCGGAAGAGATCATCCAGCTCCTCGTCGCGCCCGAAAAAGAACCGCCGGTTGGACTCGCGGAACGCGAGCAGGCCTAACCAGGGGTTCTCCTCGTCGACCACGGGTGCCGTGTCGACCGCCATGCTCGCGCGGCGGGGACTCACGCGCCCTCGTCCTTGAGCATCTGCACGAGCTCGGCGATGCGCGCCACCGCACGCTCGGTGCCGGCTCCGCCATCGTGCTCCTTGATGTCCGCCTCCCGGAACACCGGCGGCACGCGCCGGAACGACGTCCCCTTGAGACCGATCGGCACGATGAACGGGATGCCGCTCCCGGTGTGGTCCTTGTTGCGATCCACCGCGCACGCCCACTCGCGGCGGAACTTGCCCTGCGCCCGCGCCTCGGTGGCTTCGGACAGAATCGGCACGAACAGCAGCGCTTGCGACTTGATGTACTGCTCGATGCGCTCGAGCCACGGGTCGCCGCTCTCGAGCTGGTCTTCGTCGAACCAGGTGACGACGCCCTGCGCCTCCAGCGCCTGCTTGAACGTGCGCACCTGAGCCACGTCGGCGCGCGTGTAGCTCAGGAACACTGCGTTAGGCGGCGGCTCGTGCCACTGGCGCGTCGGCCGGTTGGGCCGGTCCAGCGCCTTCCAGCGCTGGTGCAGCTCGTCCACGAAACCGACGGCGCTGCCCGGAAAGAGTTGCGTCGCGCGGCTGAACTGCCGCAGGAAAGCGACGAAATTCGCGTCCACGCGCGCCCGATCGTCGGCCACGAATTCACGCACCGTCCGCTGCCACGACAGCGGCGCGTTCTTGGTGGCGCGGAGGAAGAAGCGCGCCAGCCAGTCGGTGTAGCCCTCGCCTAAAAAGAGCAGGTTGTTCCGGTTGAGCGCCTCGAACAGGTTCGTCGGCCGCGTGGACTCGCCCTGGAAATTCCGGATGTGCTCGAGCAGGTCCTCCTCGGTGAGCACGTACGGTTTCCCCGGCGCCACGCGGCCCAACAGGCTGTACACCCGGGTCATGTTCATCGCCGCGGGCGTCAGGTCGATGTCGTTGGCCTGGTTGGTCGAGTAGATGTGCGACCGGAACTGCAGTTCGTTAGGCGCGCCGCTGTACCGGACGTCCATCAGCGCGCGCTCGAGCAGGTCGTCGAATGTCAGGTTGACGAACAGCCGGAGCGGCGTGATCTCGGCCAGCTTGCGGAGCGGCTCCGGCGTGGGAAAATCGGTTTCCGCCAACACGCGCCCGATTTCTTTGGTGATCGTCTTGCGCTGTCGCTCCGGATCGGGCGACATGCGGATGAAGGTCGACGCCACGTCGTTGAGACTGGTCGCAGTTACGTTCGCCGGCGCGCCGCCCGGCCACGGCAGCCGACCGTGGAGCGTGCGTGCAACGAACCGTGTCAACGGCTCGCGCCCGCCATCCACCTCGACCACGACCAGCTCCGGTCCGATGATCGGGACCACCGACTGCTCGCCGATGGCGGACAACAAATCGTCCCAGGCGTCGTCCTCCCACATGTCGGTGGGCGGGTTAGCCAGGATAGACGGAGGCTCCAATCGATCCGGCTGGGTCACGGGGAGTCTTCGCTGGGTCGGGTGCGGCGGTGCAGCGCGGGGCTACAAAAGTAGGACGCCCCCCGAGACAGCGCAATCAGGGCGCGCGGACCCTTCCCCCCGCTTCGTGCGGCCGAGCCCCGGGTCGTGTACGCCCGGGCCACTGGGGCTGGCTGCTTCGCTCATGCTTTAAACGATCAAGGCGGAAACAAGGGATAACGGCGGATCAGGCAACTGCTTTTTTTAACAGGATCTTCCGGGAATTTCGGGAAGCGGCGACGTCGCTCGAGTCGGCATCATGCACGCTCGACGAGCGCGTCGTGGGATGCGACCCGCGTCGTGAGGCAGGCATCGACACCGCTGTGCTGTTTTTCCAAAGAACAACAAGCTGCTCTCACCACAGTGATCGCACTTAGCCTCGCGGCGCCGAGCGATCCCTCAGTATCGCTCGGCGTCGCAGAACCACGCGCGGCTGCTCGTGGCGAGATGAGCGTTGTTCTTTTGAAAAACACAACGGCCAGACGGTCACCGACCGATGCGCGTGCCAGGCCTCGGATCCATCGATTCGATCCGGCAGTGATCGCCGTTGTCCGCGTGCAATGTCGTAGGCACTCGGCTCTCGCCGTTACTCACGCACGCGCAGCGATCCCGCCGATTGTCGCGCCGAATCCCGAAATTCCCCGAAGACCCTTTAACAAAGCGTTTGCAGTATCCGTAGTTATCGCTTGGTTTCCGCCTTGATCCGTCAAAAACATGAGCGAAGCAGCCCGCCCCCACGTTAGGCGCGCGCCGGAGCCTGCCTCGGGAAGAGATGCTCGAGCCGCACGTTCGCCTCCGCGTACTCGCGCCCGGCTTGCTGGTAGGCCGGCATGTTGGCGATCCGGTCCAACCGCATGTCCAACTCCTGCATCGGCGTCCCTTCCGCGGGGGCGACGTTGAAGATCTGGTTGTACCGGACGTAGGTAAATCGCTTCTCGTCGCCGGTGAGCAGGGACGGATGCGCGCCCGACAGGTCGCCTAACTCCTTGTCCAGCGGCGCGCCGAACATGCAGTCGCCTAACACGCGACACATCATGTCCTGCTGGGTCGACGCCGCGTCGATCAACGCCGGCACCGCGAACTTGATCTGATCCATCACCGTGATCGCTTCGGCGATCTTGTTGGGCAAATGGATGCGCTCGCTGCCCGTTCCCACCGACACGACGTGCAGCGCCTCACGCCCCGAGGGCCACGCGAACCCGTATTGTGGGAGCGTCGCCATGAGGACCGCGATCAACGACGGATTGTTGAACGGCGTCACGCCGCCGTCCACGAACAGGAATTTCCGATGCCCGAAATCGACGCGCTCGGGCGCGAAAAAGGTGGGCGCCGCCGTGCTCGCGCGCAGCAGTTTCCAGAGCGGCACGTCCAGGTTGCAATCGGGACGCGACCGATCGTTGTAGTGCGCGTCGGGATGGTTGGTCACCGGCCACGGCGAACCCGTCGTCGCGTTCCGCATGAGCACCAGCAGCTTGGTCGACAAGCGGTCCGACCCCATGAGCATCGGCGACTTCTGATCGGCATCCTCGCTGAAATGCTCGCGGAAGAATCCGGCCACGGCGTCCGCGCGGTACTTCCGCTTCCATTGCCGATACCACGGCTCGCGCTTGAACATGAACGGCCCGAACTGCAGGTACAGCCGTTCGATTTCGGCGATCGGCTTCCGTAAGGCGAGGAATGCGGCGATGATCGCGCCGGTGCTCGTGCCGGCGATCAGGTCGAAGACATCCGCCAGCACGAGGGTTGGCGCCTTGCGCTCCTCGCGCAGCAGTGCTTCGATGCGCGCGAGTATCTGCAGCGTGAAGATGCCGCGGACGCCGCCGCCGTCCAACGAGAGGATTCGCTTCATGTCCACCCTGACCGCAGTCACCGTGAACGTGCACCGTTTGGCCGCCGCCTAACGCGGCCGGTCACGCTTCCAGCAGATCCCGCGAGTACAACACCGACCACTCGGCGACTTCGTCGCTCGTCATCTGCGCGCACGACTCGCCTAACTCGATCGCCTCGAGCGTCCACGCGCCCGGGTCGCCGCTGTGGCCGCCCTGCTCCGCACGCGAGGTCCGCATCCGCGCGCGCAGCACCTCGCACTCCGCGCGCCATCCGTCGAGTACCTCCACCATCACCGCCGACCGCTCGGCGATGCGCAAACACTCGGACTGGAAGCGGATGCTGTTGAGACTCGCCACCGCCGCCGGCAACACGGCGGCGAGAAAAATCAACGCCGGTCCGTACGCGTGCCCCATTTGCACCCATTGGCTGCGCAGCCCCAACACGCGGCCCAGGATCAGCGCCACGTCGATCGAGACGATGATGATCACGGCGAGGTTCAAGCGCCACACCCACCGCTGCATCCACCGGTGCATGCGCAGCTGGGTGTGGCTCGTCGCCCGGTGATACGCGATCTGGGGCGCCAGCCAGTTCTCACTCACCGCGCCCAGGGCCCGCTCGATGTCGGACCGCGCCACCATCGAACCGTCGCGCGCCGGTTGCGCCGCGCGCGGACCGTGCGTGTGGATGGGATGAGGAGCCTGCACCATGCCCGTCCCCGGCGGGGCCTCGCGAATCACCGCCTGCAGCAGCCACTCGACGACGCTCTGCCGGAGCGCCGTCGCCGCGTACCTCGCAACTCGGGGAGTGGCCAAGCGCTGCGACGCCATCGGCGCCAGGTAGTACATCGATCGCAATCGCTCGGCGAGGTAGCGATAGTCGACCGCCTTGCTGTTCCAGTGATGGTTGTTGCCGTGGTGCGTGTTGACGAAGATCGCGATGAGCACCGACAGCTCGAGAATCGCGATGACGAGCAGCGTCCACGCGCCCGCCGCATCGGGGGCGCGGTGCCGCTCGAGCACGAGCAGGTAGACCAGCGTCGCAACCGCCAGCGCGACGGCGACCGCGGCCAGCGTGTAGTTGACGAGGAACGCGCCGCGATACAGTCCGGTGTAGTGTGCGCTCAGTTGGGCGGCGCGATCGCGGTACGCACCGAACGGGGCGATCACGGCGTCGGCTCCGGTCGCCGTTAGGCGTCGGAAGCGGCGCGCGAACAACGACCAGAGCCGCGGCCGCACGCGCGCGCGCCGTTCACCGCCGTCGAAGAACTCGTCCAGGAGCTCCGCCTCCGCGGCGTCCAGTTGGGCCGCACCCACGTCGGCGCCGTCGCGCGCGTACGGACCGGCGCGGGCCGTGCGCGGATCGGCGAGGATCCGCGTCACCAGCTGCTCGACGCTCTGCGCCCACGGCGTGGCCGGCGCGTCGCCCGTGCGTTCGAGGTCGACGGGCCGCGCGACGACCGACACGCGCGCCTCGCCGTCCGTGGGCGCCGCCGACACGAAGATGACGGGTACGCCTGACGCAACCGCCGCGGCCATCGTGTCGCGCGTGCCGCCCACGCCGGCGGCGGATTCGAGATCGGCGGCGGCGATGAGCAGGTCGCACTGGCGGAGCAGCACCGACGCCTGCGCGCGGAACGCGCGGCTCCGTCGCTCGATGGCCAGCCGGTCCGTTGAGGCGTGCGGAGTGGGATGCGGCACACATCGGCCGTCGAGCTCGATCGTGTACGCGCATCGATCGAGCAACGTGTTGAAGGCGTCCTTGTGCTTCACTTCGCTGTTGTCGCGAAACGACGCCGCGTCGCACGGCAGCACGGCGACCAGCTCGAAGTCCGTGTGCGCGCCCGGCCGCGTCGCATCGGCGCGCGCTTCATCCTGCACTGCCAACAGCGACTCGAACGCGAGCTGGTCCGAACCATCGGCGAGCCCCGACACTACGCGCAGCAACGGCCGCGCGTCGGCGCCGTCGCTGCCATAGTACGAGCAAATGTCGGGGCGCGCCGGCGACGCCAGCCCCGGCGCCAGCGCCTCGAGCCGCTTCGCCAGCACGCGATACACATCCTTGAACACGTCGCGCAACTCCGCGCGATGCGCGTCGGTCAACCGGATCGCACCCGCCGCACCCACGCGCAGGACGAGTCGCGGCTTCTTGAGGGGTTCAGGCATCGCACAACGGTAGCATCCGTTGCTGCGCCCCGCCAATCGATGGACGGCAGGGAAGCGGCGACTGGCGTCGCCTGGGGGAATAGGGAACGGGGAAACGGGAGCGCCTAACGCTCTCATTACGTTAGGCAGGTTTCCTCTACGATTCCGCCCCGTTCCCCGTTCCCTATTCCCCAAGGCGACGCCAGTCGCCGCTTCCCTTGCCCTATACTATAGTAGGAACAGATGTTAAGCCCATATTCTAGGCACTGACTACTCGCACGGAGAGCTCCCAATGCTCTATCGCCCGGTATTCTCGATTCTTGGCCTTGTCCTCGCCGCCTGCACGTCGACGCCTGCACCGACCACCGCACCAGCGCCCGAGACGGGAGCGTACCAGCCGTCAAAAAGTATTCGCTGGTACCGCGCCAGCGCCGAGCGAACCGCCATCTACCGGGAGGTCTATCGCGCGGCTACGGAGCGGCTCGAGCAACGCGCGCGAACCCTCGCGCCGCAGAGCTGGGCGGTCATTATGGATGCCGATGAAACCGTGCTCGACAACTCGCCTAACGAAGAAGAGAGCGACTCCCTGCACCAGGGATTCAGTGACGCGCGGTTCGTCGCCTGGGTCCGCCGCGACGCGGCCCGCGCGCTGCCGGGCGCGGTCGCGTTCACCCAGCGCGTGCACCAGTTGGGCGGAAAGCTGGCCATCGTGAGCAACCGCGCGGATTCCCTGTGCGACCACACGCGGCGCACGTTGACGCAGGCCGGCATCGCGGCCGACGAGGTGTTGTGCCAAACCGGCCCGACCGGCGACAAGAATCCGCGCTTTCAGGCGATCGCGAACGGCTCAGCGCCCAGCACCCTCCCCGCGCTCACCGTCGTCATGTGGTTAGGCGACAACATCCAGGACTTCCCGGCGCCGGCCGGCGCCCAATCCATCCGATCGGCGCCCGACAGCGCGTTCGTGCCGTTCGGCGACATCTACTTCGCGTTGCCTAACCCGATGTACGGATCGTGGGAGCACAACCCCCTCCCCTGACCTGCACCCCGTTCACGACCGCGACGCCGGGACGCCCAACGTTCCGTCCACCACCTGCACGAAGGTGCGCTCCTCGCGCAGAATGCAGCGCCTCTGCTGCGCGAACACGAAGTTCGCTTGCGCATCCGGATCGGCCCGGATGCGCTCCTTGTACCGCTCATACGACGCGAGACTGTCGAACGCAATCAGTCCCCAACCCACGTCGTTCGTCCCCTCGTACGGCAGAAAGTAGCCGAGGAGATGTCCGCCGCATCGGGGAATCACCGTTCCCCAATTGGCGGCGTACTGCGCGAACGCATCGCGCTGAAACGGGTCGATCTGATAGCGGATCACGCAGGTGATGGTCATCGGTGGGCTCCGAGCGATAGAAAAGACGGCGGATACGCACCAACCTAGCGGTTGCCGAACGAGCACACTTCGCTTAGCATAAAAGTATGGATGTCACCCGCCGCACCGATCAGCGCGCCGCGCGCGCCGCCGCCGCGATCGGCGAGCCCGCACGCGCCAGCATGCTCTATTGCCTCGTCGATGGACGCGCCCGCACCAGCACCGAGCTCGCACTCGTCGCCGGCGTGAGCCCGTCCACGGCGAGCGTCCATCTCCACAAGCTCGAGGCCGAGCACCTCGCCAAGGTTCAGGTGCAAGGCAAGCATCGCTACTACAGTCTCGACGGCCCCGAGGTGGCCGACGTCCTCGAGGCGTTGAGCGTCCTCGCCGGCGGCGCGCGCGGCGAGTTCGTGCCCAACACGCCCGACCACCTGCGCGCCGCGCGCAGCTGCTACGACCACATGGCCGGGGTCCTCGGCGTCGCCATCCACGATCGCCTAACGGAACTGGGCTGGATCACCCACCAACACGGCGCCGCGGCCGACGCCTACGACGTGACGCCCACGGGCGCCGCCGCGCTCGCGTCGTTAGGCGTGGATGTGGACGCCGCCCGCCGCCTCCGCCGCCGTTTCGCATTCGCCTGCCTCGATTGGAGCGAGCGGCGGGCGCACGTGGGCGGCGCCATCGGCGCCGCGCTGCTTGGCCTGGCGCTCGCCAAAAAGTGGGTCGCCCGCGATCGCCAGAGCCGCGCGCTGGTCATCACCGCCCTCGGCCATCGTCATCTCGAGCGCGACCTCGGCGTCCGCCTCTGACCAGGGGACGGCCGGCCCTATTCAGAGGGCGTTCGCCCTCGCGGGCGCGGTCAATATCTGCTATCGTCCACGCTACCCCAGCGCCACGGGCCAGAGCCGTGTTCGGCCGGTTCTTGGTGGACTATTTTGCACACACTCATTGCGAGACCAAGCCAATGACACGTCGCCTCGCTTGCTTCCGGTCGTTCGTCGCGCTGTCCGCCGCGTTAGGCATAGCGGGCGCCGGACTTCCCGCGTCCGCCCGGGCACAAGCCGATACGAACGACCCGCGCGCGCACCTCAAGGCCGGTCTCTATGACGCCGGCGTGGCCGCCAAGGGCATGCAGTTGGTCTCCCACGTCAACAAGCCGGACGATTTCCATCCCAACGATCCCGGCGGCCTGCGATACGCGAATTCCGATCTCGCATTCGGCGGGCAGTATGTCTATCAGGGCAACTTCAGCGGCATCCAGATCTGGGACATCTCGAATCCCGCCAAGCCCGTTCTCGCCGACCACCTCGTCTGCTTCACTGAGCAGGGCGACGTGTCGGTGTATGGCCACCTGCTCTTCGTTTCCGCCGAAGACGGCGGCAGCCGGTTGGACTGCGGGATGCAGGGCATCCAGGACACGGTGAGCAAAGAGCGGATGATCGGCGTTCGCATCTTCGACATCTCGGACGTCAAGCATCCCAAGCAAGTCGCGGACGTGCAGACATGTCGCGGTTCGCACACGCACACGCTGGTGCCCGACCCGAACGACGCCGGCGTGGTCTACGTGTACGTCTCCGGACTGGCGTCGGTGCGGTCGAACAGCGAGCTGTCGGGATGCGAGGTCGGCGCCGCGACCAATCCCAACTCGGCGCTCTTTCGCATCGAGGTGATTCGCGTTCCGTTAGCACACCCGGAAGAGGCGAAAGTCGTGAGCTCGCCGCGCATTTTCGCCGATCTCACCAAGCCCGCGAGCCATGGCCCGGCCGTCGCCGACACGGCCAACGGCGCAGCGGTCAAGACGGCGCGCGGCTACCTCGGCTTCGTCGGCTTGCCGGCCAAGAGCACCGCCGCCGATTCGGATCGGGTGGCGCACCTCATCGCAGAGGTGATGTTCGCGACCGACACCAGCCGCTTCAAAGTATTGAGCGATTCGCTCAAGCAGTTTGGCGTGAATGTTCCCACCACACCCGACAGCCTGGCGACCAGCGGCGTCCTGCAATGCCACGACATCACCGCGTTCCCGTCGGAGCACCTGGCTGCCGGCGCCTGCGCTGGCTACGGGCTCTTACTCGACATCAAGGATCCCGCGAATCCGGTGCGCGTGCAGGCGGTGTCCGACTCGAACTTCTCGTTCTGGCACTCGGCGACGTTCAGCAACGATGGCTCCAAACTGCTCTTCACCGACGAGTGGGGCGGCGGCGTTGCGCCAAAGTGTCGCGCCACGGATCCGCTCGACTGGGGCGCCGATGCGATCTTCACGCTCACCGGCACCACGCTCACGCAGAAGGGCTACTTCAAGATGCCGGCGGCGCAGACCGAACAAGAGAACTGCGTCGCGCACAACGGCAATCTCGTGCCGGTGCCGGGCCGCGACATCCTGGTGCAAGGCTGGTATCAGGGCGGCCTCTCGGTATTCGATTTCACCGATCCGGCACACCCCAAGGAGATCGCCTACTTCGATCGCGGCCCGATCGATGCGACCAAGCTTGTGTTAGGCGGCTTCTGGTGCGGCTACTATTACAACGGCTACATCTACGGCTCGGAGATCGCGCGCGGGCTCGACGTGTTCAAGTTGACGCCGACGGCCGACCTCACGCAGAACGAGATCGACGCCGCGAAGCTCGTGCACTACGACATCCTGAATCCGCAGGACCAGCCGAAGATCGTGTGGCCCGCGGCCTTCCCGGTCGCGCTCGCATACGTCGATCAGTTGAAGCGCGACAACGGTCTTCCGGCCGATCGCCTCACGGCAATCGAACGCGCGCTCACGTCCGCGCGGTCGGCCAGCGGCGCCAAGCGCACCGCCGCGCTCGAGAAGCTGTCCGACGAACTGTCGCACGACGCGCAAAGCGCGAGCGACACCAGGCGTGTGCAGCTGCTCCAGAACGTCGTCAAGGGGCTGGAGACAGCGAAGTCCTAACGCGACGATATCGTTAGGCAGGAGCGGCGAGGCGGGCGTGCCCATCGGCGCGCCCGCCTCGTGCATCGTGGCTATCCGCCGTTTCCGTTGTTTTCGCTCTTTCAGCGTCTCCCTAGAGCGACGAAGCCTGCCTGGCCTAACCATAAAGTGCGGCCTGAGGGCTTCCTATCGCGCGCATGGAGGGCTTCCGCGCTCTGGTTGAAAAGATAACGAAAAGGAAACTGAGGGATCGCTCGGCGGCGCGAGGCTAAATACGATCACTGTGGTGCGAGCAGCTTGTTGTTATTTGGAAAAAGCACAGCGGTGTCGATGCCTGCCGCACGATGCGGGTCGTATCGCGACACCGCTCGACTGGCGCGCATGACGCCGAGACGAGCGACGTCGCGGCTTTCCCGAAATTCCCGGAAGAGCCATTTTTCCCAAAAAATTCCGGCCGTGTCCGTCAGTGTCCGGCCTCGTCCGCTACCACCCGTCGCAATCAGAGAATAGAAGTAGCGGAATCGCGAGATAGTGTCTGCCGACCTATCTGTCGTGCACCGCTTCGATGCAAACGCGGGCCTAAACGAGGGTGATAGCGGACAAGGCCAGACACTTACGGACAAAGATCGGACACACCAAAAGCTTTGGTCAAAACGACAGGGAACCCCGAGCGAGTCACGCCCGGGCGCGTTGCCGGGCGATTCTCGGACGCGGCGCCGGCGCGGAGTCGTCGTCCGTCGCGCCGACCCAACTGCCGCGCTCACCGTGCTGCCAGATGATGTGTGCGAGCCTGGTGGCGGCGTTAGCCCAATTCGTTTCGGCGGCGGCTTGCGCCGCATCGGCGTCACCACGCGCGATGCTGCTGGCGATGATCTCGTGCTCCTTGATCGACGTTGGCAGCTCGTCGAGGAGCACGCTGGCATAGAGGCGCGCGTAGCGCTCGCATTGCGGTTTGACGGCGCGGTGAAGGGTGAGCAGGCGCGGTCCGACTACCGACTCGACGAAGGATTGGTGAAACCGGAGATCGAGGTCGAAGAAGTGCGAGGCCGAGCCCTGCATGCGTGACTCGGTGTCCAGCTCGCCGTTCAACTGGCGCATGCGCGCGGCGAGGGCCTTACGGCGCGTGGGCGGGAGCGCGGCGGCGACGCGGGCGGCCAGGCCCTCGAGATGCCCGACGATGTGAAAGAGCTCCTGGCCGTCATCCATAGTAAGCGGCGCGACGATGAGGCGGCGTTCGCCGGCGCCGCCGGCGGAGCTGACGAAGCCTTCTTGTTCGAGGCGGTGCAGGGCGCTACGGACGGGGGTTCGGCTCAAGCCCAGGCGGTTGGCGATGACGCGTTCGGAGATGCGTGAGCCGGGCGGGAGTTGTCCCCAGACGATGACTCGCCGGAGATCGCGGTACGCTCGGGAGACGTTATCGCTGCGCTCGTCAGCGTGGCTGACGGCGTGATGCGGGCGAGCGGGCGGTTTTGGAGCGGGCGGGGCCGCGGTTCTCGATGCCATCTCGAAACCATATCCGAGTGTCATGGGTCGGCGCAAGCAAAACGGCCGGGCGGGTTCGGCGCCCCAAAACGGTCTACCATTGTGGTATTCCAAGTTGCACTCTATGTTGGTCGCGCGCAGTCGCGCGTCGCGCCGCCGCGACGGCGATCGAACCCGAAGTGCCAGTTCCTAACGGAGCCCGCGCGACCGTCCGCTGCAGTCGGGCCGAACCGCAATTCACCAACAGGAGCCCGGTATGCGAAATGTCTTCCGTCAGCAACCTCCTCGACGAGCGCGACTCGCCGTCTGCGCGGCACTCGGCGTCGCGTTGGCCTGTCTCGCGCCCCCGGCCTCCGCGGCCACCGCGCTCGGGCCGGCGCCTGTCCACCTCGTCCATGGCCGACGAGCCGTCACGATCCACGGGCAGGTCGTCGACTCCGCATCGAAGGAGCCGGTCACCGGCGCCGCGGTGCAAGTGGAAGGCACGTCGCTCGGTGCCGTCACCGACAGCGCCGGCCAATATCGGATCGCGGGCGTTGCCGCAGGGCAGCAGACGCTCGTGGTGCGGCGCGTCGGCTATGCACCGCGCCGACGCACGGTCACCGTCGGCTCGGACGGCGACCTGACGGTGGACTTCGCCTTGACTGCCGCGCCGACCTCGCTCAACGCGGTCATCGTCACCGGCACCGCCGGCGGCCAGCAGCAGCGCGAGTTAGGCAACGCGGTCGGCAACGTGAACGCGCCCGATGTGCTGGCCAAGTCGCAGGCGCCCGACATGAGCTCGCTGCTCAATTCGCGCGTCGCCGGTGTGAGCATCGTGCCAAACAGCGGCCGGTTAGGCGCCGGCCCGAGCATCGAGATCCGCGGCGTGTCGAGCCTCAGCCTCGACAACCAGCCGCTCATCTACATCGACGGCGTCCGCGTCAGCAATCGCACGGGCGGCGGCCCGACCACGTTCGGCAATGGCGGATTCGGCTCGCAGAACGCCGGCGTCGTTGGACGGCTGAACGACATCAATCCCGACGAGATCGAGAGCATTCAGATCATCAAGGGACCCGCGGCGGCAACGATCTACGGCACGGAAGCGGCCAACGGCGTGATCCAGATCATCACCAAGAAGGGCACGAGTGGAAAGCCGGTCTTCAACTTCCAGATTCAGCAAGGCGGCGTCTACTTCCGCGATCCCGAAGGGCGCATGCCGACCAACTTTGCGCCGGACAGCACGGGCGCCATTACGTCGTTCAATGCCATCAAGGCACAGGAGGCGGCGGGACGGCCGGTCTTCACCACCGGCAAGACCTACGACTACAATGCGTCGGTCGCGGGAGGGTTCGCGATCGGCAACTACTTCGTCTCGTCCAACTATCAGGACGAGCACGGGATCGAGCCCAACAACTTCCTCACCCAGTACAGCGCGCACGCAAACCTGAATCTGACGCCCGACCCCAAGTATTCGATCGGGACGAGCCTCAACTACGTGCAGGGGAACTACCACACCGGCGCCGATGTCGGTCTGTCGGCCATGCTCGGTGCCGAGCTGGCGCAGCCCAACATCTTCGCGGTGCCGGGCGCTGACGGATTCTATCCCAACGTGCCGCCGAACGTCCCGCAAGCCTTGTTCGACAATAGCGACAACATTCACCGCTTCACGGGCAGTGCCACGTTCACTCACAATCCGATCAGCTGGTTCACGCAGCGACTGATCGTCGGGTTGGACTACACCAACGAGGACGGCAGAGGACTCGAGCTGTTCGCTCCGCCGGCGCTCGCGCCGTTCACGCTCGGCAACGCCGCGGGTCGCATCGGCCAGACGCTGACATCGACGTCGCTCACCACCGCGGACTACAACGGCACGGCGAAGTTCAATCTCACGTCGGCCATCACGTCCGCGACCTCGTTAGGCGGGCAGTGGTATCGGACGGCGTTGCACGAGAGCTTCCTGGGGGGCATCGGATTCCCCGGTCCCGGCATTACGACGGTCTCGGGCACCGCGACCGCGCTGCCGTCGACGCAGGGCGACACCATCAACACGACGATCGGCGGCTACGGGCAGGAGGAGATCGGCCTCAACGATCGGTTGTTCCTGACCGGTGCGCTGCGCGTCGACAACAACAGTGCGTTCGGCTCGCAGTTCAAATGGATCACGTATCCCAAGGTGAGCGCCTCGTGGATCGTGAGTGAAGAACCGTTCTGGCACATCGCGTTCGTCAACTCACTCAAGCTGCGCGCTGCATATGGCGAGTCGGGTCGTGCTCCGCTCGCTTTTTCGGCACTCAGGTCCTACCTGCCCGTGCAGGGACCGGGCGGCACCAATGCGTTCACGGCGGGATCATTCGGCAATTCCAACTTGAAACCGGAGCGCGGAAAGGAGCTCGAGGCAGGATTCGAGTCGGATCTCTGGGACCGCCTGCACCTCGATTTCACGTACTTCAACAAGCACACGACGAACGAGATCGTGGCGCAGCCGGTGGCGCCGTCGCTCGGCTTCACGGGCACCCAGTTTCAGAACCTCGGGCAAGTGAACAACCACGGCATCGAACTCCAGGCGACGCTGCAGGTGCTCAAGATGCCTAACTTCGGATGGGACATCACCGGCAACTTCGCGACCGCGCACAACAAGATCATCAGCCTGGGCGGCCTGCCGTCGATCATTACGACGGCGGGGCAGGCGAACCAAGTCGGCTTCCCGATCGCAGCGTATTTCTCGAGGAAGGTGGTCTCGGCGACAATGGATCCGTCGACCGGCGCCGTGTCCAACGTCTTGTGTGCCGGCGGTGCGGGACAGGGACCGGTCGACTGCTCGACCGCTCCGTTCGTGTACATCGGATCGGCGACTCCGACCAATACCGGCTCCATCGGCAACACCTTCACGCTCTTCAAGAAACTGCGCCTCTATGCGTTGGTCGATTGGAAACGCGGCTATGTGCTGGCGAACAACATCGATCAGGTCCGCTGCGACGGTCTGCTTGGCATTGGCGAGTGCGACGTGAACTACCATCCGCAGAAGTACTCTCCGGTGTTCGTTGCCGAGGCGAGCTTCACCGGTTTGGTGAACCAGACGCAGGATGCATTCTTCCAGGATGCGTCGTTCGTGAAGCTGCGCGAGGTCTCGGCGACGTATTCGCTTCCGGACCATCTCCTGGCGGGCATCGACCACGCGTCGTTCACGGTTGCGGCGCGCGAGCTCGCGCTCTGGACCAAGTTCAAAGGGCCCGACCCGGAGGTCGACCAGTTTGTCACCGGGCTCACGACGGGCAGTCAGGGCGTGATACCGCCGCTCAGCCGTTTCGTCGCCACCCTCAACCTGACCTTCTGAGCCATGCGAAACTCACACAGCAGCAGAGGCGCGTCGGTTAGGCGCGTCGTGCGGCGCGGGCGCAGGTGGACGGTCTCAGCGCGCACCGTGATCGCGGCGTTGGCGGTGGTGTCGGTGGCTGCGGCGTGCAACGACCTGACGACGCTCGAGCAGTCCAACCCCGGTCAACTCGGGCCGACCGTGTTCGCACCGCAGAACGCGGACCTCATGGTGAACAGCTCGCGCGGCGACTTCGAATGCGCGTTCAACGAGTACATCGCGGCGAGCGGATTGTTCATGGACGAAATGGCCGACGCGATCTCCCAGACCGCGAATTTCGATCTCGATCGCCGCACGGTTACCCCCGATTCGCCATACGGAACGAACACGTGCGACAGCCAGCAGCAGCCCGGCGTCTACACGCCACTCTCGGTCGCGCGTGCATCGAGCGATGTCGCGGTGCAGCACCTCGAGGGATGGACCGACGAACAGGTTCCTAACCGCTCTCATCTCATCGCCGTCGCGTCCGCGTACGGCGGCTACAGCTTCGTGCTCATGGGCGAGGGCATGTGCTCCGCGGCATTCGATCTCGGTCCCGAGGAACAGCCCGCGCAGATCTTCGCCGATGCGATGGTCCGCTTCGACACCGCCATCGCTGCCGCGACACGTGCGAACGATGCGACGACGCTCGATCTCGCGCTGCTCGGTCGCGCGCGGACCGAGCTGGATCTCGGGAACTCAGCGGGCGCTGCGACCGATGCGGCGCTGATTCCAGCGGGCTTCGAGGTCGACATCGATCATGATCCGACGGCGACGCGGCGCCAAAATCTCGTGTTCATCCAAACCATCCAGGCGCAGTTCGGATCGATCGACACGTCGATCATCAACCGGTTCGCCGCCGACCACGATCCACGGATCGCCGTGACATCGACCGGTGAGCTGGGCTCGGATGGACACACTGTGGTCTGGTTCGCGAACAAGGACGCGACGCCGACCGCGCCGCAAGCCGTGGCCAAGTTTTCGGAAGCGCAGCTGATCATCGCCGAGAACGACGTCAACAACGGCCAGTTGTCCGACGCAGTGACGATCCTCAACCAGCTGCGCGAGGCCGCGGGTCAGCCGGACTACAGCGGCGGCCTAACGGCTCCGGCGGTGATGGCCGACATCGTCGAACAACGCCGCCGCGAGTTCTTCCTGGAAGGACACCGCCTGGGCGACATCCGGCGCCTCAATCTGCCATTGAGCCCCGCCACGGGCGCGCCGTACGTATCGGGCGGCAACTACGGCGACGAGTCGTGCTTCCCGTTGCCTAACGTCGAGCGCATCAACAATCCCAATCTGGACGTGACGTCCGCACACGTACTCACGCCGCACCAATAGGAGATCGGACATGTCGTGTCGTTCAACGCTGCCCCGGGTCGCGCGCCTGATGGCGCCCGGGCGGAGATCGCTGGTCGTTCTGTCCGTGTTCGTGTTAGGCGCCTGGTCCGCGCCGGC
Source organism: Gemmatimonadaceae bacterium (assembly GCA_035279625.1). Lineage (GTDB taxonomy): Bacteria > Gemmatimonadota > Gemmatimonadetes > Gemmatimonadales > Gemmatimonadaceae > JADGGM01. The sequence goes on along the minus strand of DATEHK010000090.1, from coordinate 11,218 downwards.
GCAGGGCACGCGCTTTCTCCGGCGGCCGACGGTGAGCCGCGACATGGTCGCGTTCGAGTACGGCGGCGACTTATGGGTGGTGCCGCGCGCCGGAGGGACGGCGCGACGGCTCACCAGCACGCCGTCGGTGGAAACCGATCCCCAGTTTTCACCGGATGGATCGATGCTCGCATATACGGCGACCATCGCCGGCAACGCCGACGTCTATGTCATGCCCGTCGCCGGCGGCGAGGCGCGTCGCCTAACGTACCATCCCGGCGGCGACTTCGTGCGGGGATGGACGCCGGATGGGAAGCGCGTGATCTTCGCCTCGACCCGCGGCGCCAGCCCGACGCCTGGCGCCAACTCCTATCTGCGCCTGTGGACCATCTCGGTGGATGGCGGAATGCCGGAGCAGTTGGCGATGCCTCGCGCATTCACCGGCTCATTGTCCACCGATGGCACTCACGTGGCGTACCAACCGCTCGGCGTGGCGTTCTTCGCGCAGGCGTGGGCGGAGCCGCAGTTGAGCCAGTGGCGGCGCTATCGCGGCGGTCGCACCGAGCCCATTCACATCATGAAACTCGCCGACTTCAGCGAGACCACACTGCCATGGGCCAACAGCAATGACACCGACCCGATGTGGGTCGGTCACACCGTGTACTTCCTCTCGGATCGCGACGGCGTGGTCAACCTGTACTCGAACGAGCAAGGTTCGCCGCAAGCGACGGAGCTGACGCACAATCGCGACTACGACATCATGAGCGCGTCGGCGGGTCCGGACGCGATCGCGTACGAACAGGCGGGCTACATCCACTTGTTGGACCTGGCGAGTGGCCGCTCACAGCAACTGAATATCACGGTGTCCGGCGACTTCCCGTGGGCGAAGCCCCAGATGAAGAGTGTCGCCTCGTACATCAGTAACGCGTCGCTCTCGCCGACGGGCGTGCGCGCAGCCTTCGAAGCGCGCGGCGACATCTACACCGTCGCGCAGGACGGGAGCTATCGCAACCTGACGCAGAGCTCGGGCGTGCATGACCGCGATCCCGTGTGGTCGCCCGATGGGACACACCTCGCGTGGTTCTCGGATTCGACGGGTGAATATCAGTTGATGATTGGAGACCAGACGGGCGAGTCGGCGCCGCGCGCCATTCCGTTCCCGACGCTGGCCTATTTCTCCGCGCCTAACTGGTCCCCCGATGCGAAGCACCTCACGCTTCGGGACACGCACGCCCAGCTCTGGACCGTCGACGTCGCGAGCGGCCGCTTCACGGCGATCGACTCGGATACGTACGACGATCCGGGCCGCGCGTTCGATGCGGCGTGGTCGCCGGATTCGCGGTGGGTCGCCTACTCGAAGTCTCTGCCCAGCCACATGCGGGCGATCTTCCTGTATTCGTTAGACGCCGGAAAATCGTATCAGATCACCGACGGGCTTGCCGACGCCGTGAGTCCGGCGTTCGACGCGGGCGGGAAGTACCTGTACTTCCTGGCGAGCACGGATCTGGCGCTCAGGGTCGGCTGGCTCGACATGAGCGAGTTCGATCACTCCGTGCACCGCAGCATCTACCTCGTGGTGCTCGGCGCCAACGATCCGTCACCCCTCATTGCGCCGGCGAGCGATGAGCCGCCGCGCAACGTCGGCGAGATGCCGGCCGCCCCGGCGACGGGCCATCCGGCGGCGCCTAACGCGGCGCACGCCGTGGCGCCGGCACGGCCGGCGGCAGCGCCAGCCGCGCCGCACGTCGTGGTCGACCTCACCGGCATCGAGCGGCGCACCATTCCGCTCGGTGTGCCCGCGGCCGAATACACCTCGCTGCTCGCCGGCAGCGCCGGGACGTTCTTCTATTTGGAGCATCGTCCGCAGCCGTCGATCGGAAGGCCGCCGCAGCAGCTCTGGGAGTACGTGCTCGCGGCGCAAAAACCAGTGCCATTCCTCGATGGCGTTCAGTCGTATTCGGTTTCCGCGGATGGGAAGAAGATTCTCTACGACGCCGGCCGGAACCACTGGGGCATCGTCGGGACCGAGAAACCGGCGACGCCCGGCGAGGGCTCGCTGAAGGTGGATCAGTTGGAAACGATGGTCGATCCGAAAGCCGAGTGGGCCGACATCTTCCGCGAGACGTGGCGAACGGAACGCGAGTTCTTCTACGACGCGAAGATGCACGGGAACGATTGGAACCAGATCTACGACAAGTACAAGGTGTTCGTGCCGTACATCGAACATCGCGCTGACCTGGCGTATCTGATCGCGTCGGTTGGCGGCGAGCTGACCGTTGGGCATTCGTACATCGAGAGCGAGGGCGACGTGCCGGACACCGCGCAGGTGCCGGTGGGACTCCTCGGCGCCGACTTCACGGCCGACCACGGCCGGTACCGCATTCAGCGCATCTACACGGCCGGCAGTTGGAATCCGCAGCTGCACGCGCCGCTCGACGTACCGGGTTTAAAAGTAGCAGAAGGTGACTATATCATCGAAGTGAACGGCAACGCGCTCGCGGTGCCGACGAATCTCTACAGCCTGTTCATCGGAACGGCGGGCAAGGCGACCACGCTCCGCGTTAGTCACACGCCGTCGGCCACCGGATCGTGGCTGGTGACCGTCGAGCCGATTCCCGACGACGAGCAGCTACGAACGCAAACCTGGGTGGATGACAACCGCCGCCTGGTCGACAAGCTGTCCGGCGGCAAACTCGCCTATGTGTGGTTGCCGAATACGTCCGTGGCCGGATTCACCGCATTCAACCGCTACTATTTCGCGCAGCAGGACAAGCAGGGCGTGGTGGTCGACGAGCGATACAATCAAGGCGGTTCCGTCGCCGACTATATGGTCGACCAGATGTCGCGGCAGCTCATGGGATATTTCGCCGAGCGCGCAGGGGCGCCGGTGACGATGCCGATGGTCGGCATCATGGGACCCAAGGTGATGATCATCAACGAGTCTGCCGGCTCGGGCGGCGACGCGCTGCCTTACTATTTCCGCGTCGCGAAGCTCGGCCCACTCGTGGGCACGCGCACGTGGGGCGGTCTCGTGGGGACGCTCGGCGTTCCGGCTCCGATCGACAACGGCGGCATCACGGCGCCCGACCTGGCGTTCTACGATGTGAACGGCAAGTGGGCCGTGGAGAACGAAGGCATCACGCCGGACGTCGAAGTGCAGAACACGCCCGCCGAGGTGATCAAAGGACACGACCCGCAACTCGAGCGGGCGGTGACCGAAGCCTTGAAGCTCCTGCAGGAGCATCCGGTGCCTAACGTACCGCGCCCGGCGCCGATCGATCGTACCGTCACGCGCGTCGTGACCAGCCGGGCGGGTGGCAATCAATGACGCGGATGCTCTGCCGTGGTTCACTGCTCGGCGCGCTGCTGTACGCGGCGCTGTCGAGCATTGCGGGTGCGCAGCAAAAACAGGATTGGGCCACGTTCGACAAGTACGTGGCCAAGGCCGCGCACGATTGGCAAGTGCCGGGCATGGCGATCGCGATCGTGAAGGACGACTCGCTCGTGTTCGCGAAGGGCTACGGGGTGATCGAGTCAGGCAAGCCGGGCGCGGTGAACGAACACACGCGATTCGCCATCGGGTCCACTACGAAAGCGATGACGTCTGCCGCGTTAGCCATGCTCGTGGACGAAGGCAAACTGCGCTGGGACGAGCGCGTCATCGACATTCTGCCCGAGCTCCAACTGTACGACTCGTACGCGACGCACGAGCTCACCGTGCGCGATTTGCTCACACATCGCTCCGGACTGCCCGATACCGATCTGCTCTGGGTGATTCCGCAAAATGCGCTCAGCATGGAGGAGATGATTCACCGTCTCCGCTACGTGAAGCCGGAATCATCCTTCCGCTCGAACTGGGACTATCAGAACGTCGTCTACGCGATTGGCGGTCTCATCGTCGAAAAGCTGTCGGGGATGCCGTGGCAGCGCTTCGTCGAGACCCGCCTCTGGCAACCGATCGGCATGCACGAATCGATTCCGCTGGTGTCGGAGCTCGCGGGACAGTCTAACGTAGCGATGCCGCATGCGCTCGTGGACGACACGGTTCGCCTGGTGCCGGTCCGGAGCACGGATGCAATCGCGCCGGCCGGCTCCGTGTGGTCGAGCGTGTCCGACATGTCGAAATGGATGCGCTTCATATTGGACAGCGGCCGCGTGGGCACGCGGCAACTCATCAAGCCGTCCACGTTCGCCGAGCTGCTCACGCCGCAGATTCGCGCGCCAATGGAGGAGTATCCGGCGCTGGAGCTCGCCTATCCGCATTTTTTCAGCTACGCCCTTGGCTGGTTCGTGCAGGACTACGATGGGGAAACCGTGTGGATGCACACCGGCAGCATTGACGGCATGTGCGCCCTCATCGGCCTCGAGCCGGGAAAGAAACTCGGCGTCTACGTCCTCGAGAACCTCGATCATGCGGAGCTCCGCCACGCCCTCATGTACAAGGTGTTCGACATGTACACCGCGCGCGGGAACAAACCGCCTCGCGATTGGAGCGCGGACCTCGAGGCCCTCTTTGCGGCGCAGCGCCGGTTGCGCGTCTCACGAAGGTCGGCGGCGACCGCGCCGGCGCAGGCGACGCCGGCGTCGATGCCGCTCGATCGCTACGCCGGCACGTACACGGACTCGACGTTCGGCACCATCACGGTAACGTTGACTAACGGCGCGCTGCGCGCGCAATACGGCAATTGGGACGTGGGCGAGCTGACGCACGCGACGTTCGAGCGCTTTCGCAGCGTGGCGCGCGATTCGCTCGAGGGTCAAAGCACCTTGACGTTCGTCCCTGACGGCGATGGACACGTTCGCGCCGTACAATTCTTTGGGCAGTCGTTTTCTCGAGACGGTGCGAGCCGAGGCCAATGACCATTCTACGGATGCTTTCACGCGGCCGCGCGGCGGGCGCGCTGCTATGCCTAACTATCGCCGCGCGTGCCGGCGCGCAGGGCGCACCCGAGACGGCGTTCGACAAAACCGAAGTGATGGTGCCGACGCGCGATGGCGTGAAGCTGCACACGCTCATCTTCACGCCGCGCAACGCCATGACCGACTTGCCGATCCTGATGTCGCGCACGCCGTACGGCATCGACGGCATGGGCGAGGCGCTCTCCAGTCCGTCGCTCAAGTATCTGGTGCAGGATGGCTACATTTTCGTGTTCCAGGACATCCGCGGGCGATTCGAATCGGAAGGGCAGTTCGTGATGCTGCGTCCCGTGCGCAACAAGAAGGATCCGAAGGCGGTCGACGAGAGCACGGACACCTACGACACGATCGACTGGCTCCTCAAGCACGTGCCGCACAACAACGGCCGCGTCGGCATGTTAGGCACGTCGTATCCGGGCTGGCTCACGGTGATGGCGATGCTCGATCCGCATCCGGCGCTCAAGGCTGTGTCGCCCCGGGCGTCGCCGGCCGACATGTTCATTGGCGACGACTTCCATCACAACGGCGCGTTCCGGTTGAGCTACGGGTTCGAGTACGCGACGATGATGGAGACGAACAAGGAGATTCAGGCGTTCGCGTTCAACGACTCGGACACGTACGACTGGTATCTCAAGCTCGGCTCGCTGGCGCACGTGAACCAGCAGTATCTGCACGACAAGATTCCGACGTGGGACAACTTCGCCGAGCATCCGAGCTACGATGCGTTCTGGCAGAAGCAGGCCGTTGGGCCGTATCTCGATCGCGTGACCGTGCCGACGCTGAATGTCGCCGGCTGGTGGGACCAGGAAGATTTCTACGGGCCCATTACGATCTACGAGGCGCTCGAGAAGCACGACACCAAGAACCTCAACTATCTGGTGGTCGGTCCGTGGAATCACGGCGGATGGAATTCGCCGAGCGGCGAGAGGTTAGGCGAAATCGACTTCGGGACGCCGGCGTCGGAGGACTTCAGGAAGAACATCGAGGCGCCGTGGTTCGCCTACTGGCTCAAAGGGAAGGGCACGTTCAGGGCTCCGGAAGCCACGACGTTCGAGGCGGGGGCAAACGTTTGGAAGACGTACGACAGTTGGCCGCCTAAAACCGGCGTGACGCAGCGCAAGCTCTACACGCGCGCCGATCACGCGCTGTCGCTCGATGCGCCGACCGACAATGCGCGCACGGCGCTCGACTCGTACGTCTCCGATCCGAAGAATCCGGTGCCGTATCGCAAGCGTCCGATTCTTCCGACGTACGGGAAGGGCTCGACGTGGACCCGATGGCTGGTGGATGATCAGCGCTTCCTCGAGGGACGTCCGGATGTCATCTCGTGGGAGACCGCGCCGCTCACGCAAGACGTGACGATCGCCGGCGCGATTGCCGCGCATCTGTTCGCGTCGACGACGGGCTCGGATGCCGACTGGATCGTCAAGCTGATCGACGTCTATCCGGAGCACGGCGAGAGCGACACCACGCTCGACGGATATCAGCTCATGGTGGCGAACGACGTGTTTCGCGGACGGTTCCGGACCGGCTTCGACCATCCGCAGGCGATCGTGCCGAACCATGTCGACGAGTACGTCGTCGACCTGCACACGCAGGACTACCGGTTCCTGAAAGGCCACCGGATCATGGTCGAAGTGCAGAGTAGTTGGTTCCCGCTCATCGATCGCAACCCACAGCGATACGTTCCGAACATCTTCGCCGCGGCCGATTCCGATTTCATCGCGGCGACCGAGAGCATTCACCGCTCCGCGGGGGCGGCCACGTACATCGACCTGCCGATCTTCGGCAGCGCGGCGGGCATCCCTTCGGCCGGGCACTAGCGTGGAAGCACGCCGGAGCGTGCCCGTCGAGGTGCGTGCCGCCGCACCGATCGAGGTGCGTGCGCTGCGCACGCACGACGACTTCGTGCGGTGCGTCGAGCTGCAGCACGACGTGTGGGGCCCGTCGTTCACCGAGCGCGTGTCGGTGGGCATTCTGAAAGTCGTACAGCGCATCGGCGGCATTGCCGCCGGTGCGTTCGAGCCGGACGGGCGCCTGGTGGGCTTCGTCTTCGGCCTAACTGGGGTCGAAGACGGGCGCATCGTGCACTGGTCCGACATGCTCGCCGTGCGCGAACATTTGCGCGACCACGGTATCGGCCGCCGCCTCAAGGAATTCCAGCGCGACACGGTGCGGCAGGTGGGCGTGTCCCGCATCTACTGGACGTTCGACCCGCTCGTGTCACGGAACGCGCATTTCAACCTCAATCGACTGGGCGCCCACGTGGTGGAATACGTGCCCGACATGTACGGCGCCGACACGAACAGCGTGCTGCATCGCGGCGTGGGCACGGACCGGTTCATCGTGGCGTGGGACATCGATGGCGGCCCGCATGCCGTCGCACCGGACGACGATCCGCGCGGCGTCACGCTAGGCACGGATCATCCCGTTCTCAATCCGTTAGGCGCGGACCGCCTGCCCGCGTTTCACGAGGTCTCCGGCCGGCCCCTGGTCGTCTTGATTGTGGTGCCCGACTCCATCGAGGACGTGCAGGCGGAGTCGGTGGAGCATGCGGCCCGCTGGCGGGCCAGTACGCGCCGGGCCTTCCAGTGGGCTCTCGGCGCCGGGTATCGGGTGACGGCCTTCCTTCGGGACGGTGCGACGCCGTGCGGATATTATGTGTGTGAGAGATAGTCAGAATGAAGCGCGCGGACGCGCGCTTCGGGAATCACTGCGCTTGGGGAAAAGGGAAGCGGCGGCGACGCCGCCTTGATGGCAGAACGACACAAGTGGTCTGTGCGACGCGCGGTATTCTCCACCCGCTTACCATTGAGGTCCTTCCGTTCCTAAACGCGGCGTCGCCGCCGCTTCCCTTTCCCTGAGCGCAGCGCTTCCCCAAGCGCGCGAAGCGAGCGCTTCCCTTACTTCAGGTTCTTGACTACGCCTTCCAACAACTCAACGCGCTTCGTGTCTGTCGTGCTGCCCGCGTCCTTCGACAACTCGCCCGAGAGCTTCTTGAGCACCGCGGCCCGCTTGGCGCCGCTCGCCGACCGGGCGGACTTGAGCGCGCCCTCGATCGCCGTTAGGCGATCGGCGGAGAGGCCGTTGTCGCGCTTCAACTGATCGACGTACGCGAGCGCCACCGGGAACGCCGCGGGCCACACGATCTTTGGCTGGTCTTGCGGATTCAAGATGTCGAAATGCACGAGCTTCGCGGCGTCGATTTCGTTCTGCGTGAGATCGGCGGTCGGCGTGAGCTTGAACACATCCAGGCCGCGCGCGATCTCCGAGCCGTAGATGTAGCCGTTGTAATAGTAGCCGCACCAGAAACCGCCTAACACGAGCTTCGTCGCGTCGATCGGACCGCGATCGAAGTACGCGATCTCCCTGGGGTGCGCCGGATCGGTGAAGTCGAACACCGACACGCCGCCCTGATACCATCCTTGCACCATGATGTCGCGGCCGGGGACGGGCACCAGGTTGCCGTTGTGCGCCACGCAGTTCTCCTGCTCCGTCTGCGCCGCCGGCATCTTGTAGTAGCCCGCGTGTGTGAGCGTGTTGTTCGTCAGCGTGAAGATCGCGTCGGCGCCCCAATCAATCGGATCGGTCGCGCGGCACTTGGGCTGCGTCCCGCCGCCCCACTCGTCGGTGAACAACAACTTCGACGCGTCGTTGGTGAACGTCGCCGAGTGCCAGAAGGAGAAGTTGGAATCGGCCACGGCCTGCAAGCGCACCGGGTGCGTTGGGTCCTTGATGTCGAGCAGCAATCCGTAGCCCGAGCACGCGCCGGCCGCATAGCCCGCCGACGGATACACGGTGATGTCGTGGCACTGCGACGGGCCGCCACGCGCGCCGCCGCCGGGCAGGCCCAGGTTCAGGCCCATGGCACGCAGCGAGTCGATGGCGGCCTTGGTCTTCACCGTGTCGTTGCGATTGTTCATCACGTCCGCCACGAGGCGTGCGGCCTTGTCCGAATCGGCCGCCGTCGCCCTGGCGGGCATGCCTAACCGGCCCAGGAACCGCTTGGCTGCTTTGACGGCGGCGCCGTTCGCCGTGTCGGCAACCGCGACGCCGTGCGTCGGCGGCGCCGTGAGATCGTTGAAGATGCGCGGCGAGCTCACGATCTTCGCCTGCTCGGGGTGTGCTAACGGAACGCGAATGACCTCGATGCGGAAGAGCGCCGTGTTCGGGTCGGTGATGTCGCCGCCCTCGCACCCCGCCATCTCGGTCGTCGAGCGCACGCGCGCCAATCCCGACACGTACACGTAGATCACGCCCTTGTCGTTCGGGTCCTGCACGAGGGTGTGCGTGTGCGAGCCGCGGCACGTTTGTACGTCGGCCACCTGCTTGGGAGCCTTCGGATTCGAGATGTCGAAGATGCGGACGCCGATCATCCGCTCCTTGCTCACACTGTCCTGGATCCCTTGCGTGCCGCAGTCCAAGCGGCTGCCGGTGTTCTCGGCCGACACGAAGAGCAGGTGACCGTAGACCGACACGTCGCCCTGTTCGGTGAAGCACACCACGTGGTTGGTGAGCACGGGCTTCATCGGATTGGAGACATCCCAGATCTGGAAGCCGCTGAAGTTGCCTTGATAGACGTAGTGGCCGCCGAACGCGAGGTCGGAATTGGCGTACGTTAGGCCGCCGGGATCGTTGGGATGGAAGTCATCCGGCTTGTTGACGTGCGCGACGAGCTCCAGTCCTTTCGCGGCGGTGCCGGCATCGTACAAACCGGCCTTGAGGTGCGCGCGCGGATCGTTCGTATCGGATTGAGCCCGCGCGGTAAGAGGGACGAAGGCGGCCGCAGTGAGGAACGCGGCGCACAGGACGAGAGACGACCGGGACGAAGCGAGACGACGTGTCATTGGGTTGGGCTCGGAGTGAGCGTTTTCAGGATGGCTTGCATCCGGCCGATCTCGGCGCGCTGTCCCGCGTCGACATCGGTGGCGAACGAAAACAGCTCGGGCTGTTGGCCCGAGCCTGGGGTGTCGAAGAGCGTCTTGACCATGGCGAGCGCGCCCTCGTGGTGCCCGATCATCCCGGTGAGATAGAGATGATCGAACGCGGGCCCATGCGCGGCGTCGAGCGCGCGCATCTCGTCAGGGGTCAGCATCCCCGGCATCAGCATTGATTTGGATCCCATATTCATGCCCCTCATGTCCATGCCCTGCATGTTCATCCCGGGCATGTTCATGCCGCTCTGATCGACCGGCGGCCCCGAGTGGCCGGGCAGCATGTTGAGCGGATCCGGCGCATCCAGATTCCGCGCCTTGAGCCACTGCTGCATCATCGTGATCTCGTCGCGCTGCGAAAGCGCGATCCGCTTGCACAACGTGGCGACATCGGCGCGCGCGCCGTGCGTCGGGGCCCAGTCGGACATCACCACGGCTTGCGCGTGGTGGTAGATCATGCCCTGCATGAACGCGACGTCGGCTTGCGTGTAGTCGTGCGTCGATGCAGTAGCGGCCTGTGCAGGAAGACGTGTGCTGACGAGGCCGGCGGCCAACAAGGCAACCGCCAGCCGCGGCGCGGCTGAAAAACGGCTCGAGAGTGACATAGTTGCCATGGGTTGTGCGGACGGGCCCGCCTGGAGAAGCAGGCCCCCGCGGACTGTACGGACAATACCTATCGGGCGTTGCGTCGGGTGCGCGCGAAGTGGTTCCTCGCTCTGCTCAAAGAAGGATAGCAAAAGGGAACCTGTATGAATCGCTCAGTGGAATGAGGCTGAGCGCGATCACTCAACCGCCTTCATCTCACTGTTCCGACGAAAAACTCATCTCGCCACCAGCAGCCGCGCTCGTTTCCGCGCAGCGGAGCAAACCTGCCTTTTTCGCTGTTTCCGCCCTTTCCGTGTCAACATGAGCGTAGAAGCCCGGGTGCTCAGGCCCACACCCGATGTGATGATCACCGCACTTTTTGTGACCAAAGTGCACTTTAGGGACGCGGGCAAGAAGCGCTTAGCTGGCCTCTACGCTCATGTTGACACGGAAAACCCGGAAACTACGGAAACGGCGGCTTGTTCGGCTGCGCGAGGCGGAGGGCGGTCACAATGGTGAGAGCCGTTTTCTCTTTTTGAGGTTCTTCCGAGAATTTGGGGACAGCGGCGACGTCGCTCGAATCGGCGTCATGCGCGCTCGACGAGCACGCCGTGGGATGCGACCCGCATCGTGCGGCAGGCATCGACATCGCGTTTCTGTTTTTGGCCGGTTCAATCGGTGAATGCAACACCTGATCTTAGGCATTCACTGAGGGTATCGAAATGGACGAGTCGATGTCACGGCAGTGGGGGCTCACGGAGGCGCAGCGCGCGGAGCTGTGGGCGCGACGGAAGGCTGGGGAG
>DATEHK010000089.1:0-3912 GCA_035279625.1 Gemmatimonadaceae bacterium | reverse complement strand
CGCAGACATCGCAATCGGCGAGATGTTCGCAACAGCGTGGTGTCCGCGATGCTGCCGAGCGGCATTCCCACCTGCGCAGCGAGCTCGGCGTGCGTCGGGGTCCGCACGCCCGGACCGCAAAGCCACATCTCGAGCTCGTCCCTGCTCATCAACTCGGCCATTGCCCATCACCTCCGCCTCGCGGGTCGCATCGGGCTTGGGGTCTGGCCCGTCCGCGTGGCAGCCCTTACAATAGTAGTTCGGTCTGTCTTCGGGTTTGCAACTTAGCTGGGCCGCCCCGACCCCACAAGCCTGAATGATGAACGGGTGCCAAAGGAACGAAAGGAATTGCGACCACTCGGCGCGATTCGATGACCGTCCGCTTCGGTTCGCGGCGCATCGTCGCGCATGCCGAGTTGCTTTATCACACTGAGGCCGAGCAACTTATGTCTATGCCATCGACTCAGCCGCACCGCTGGACGGTCCGCGAGGTCGCGCGACTCATCGACGAGCGCCCGGGCTATACGCCGCGGTACGAGCTCGTCGACGGGGAGCTGTTAGTTACGTCCGCACCAAGCAATCGGCATCAGCGGGTACTCATGCAGCTGGCTTTTTGTCTGGGCACATATCTGCGGGTGCAGCCCGTGGGTGAGATACTGCTGGGCCCGGTGGATCTGAGGCTGCGCCGGGGCACGCGCTTCGAGCCCGACCTCTGCGTGGTGCCCGCGCCTAACGGGCGATTGGCGAAGGCCGCGAATCCGATTCCGAGGCCGCTGCTCATTGTCGAAGCCGTATCGCCCAGCTCCGGACGCCACGATCGCTTCACCAAGCGCCGCGCATTCCAGCGCGACGGGGTTCCCGACTATTGGGTCTTGGACGGCGACGCCGAGAACATCGAAGTGTGGCACCCCCGCGACGAGCAAGCCGTTGTGAGTGGTCGCCTAACGTGGAATCCGGAAGGGTGTACGGCGCCGTTCGAGCTCGACGTCGCTGCCTTCTTCGCCTCGATCGCGGACGGCGCGCCGTTGCGCTGACTCGCGCGCTGCATCATCGTTCCGGGCGCGGGCGTCCCGCGCCCCTCATGACGCACACGGATTTCGACTCCGGCACCATCCGACTCACCCGGTCGCAGCGCGAGGCGATCGAGGCCGAGCCGCGCTCGCTGCTCGTGCTCGCCGGGCCCGGCGCCGGCAAGACGTACTGCCTCATCGAGCGCATCCGCTACCTCATCGAGCACCACGGCGTCGATCCGTCGCGCATTCTCGCGTTCACGTTCACCAACAAAGCCGCCGGCGAGATCGCGCACCGGCTCGATTCCAGGTTGGGCGCGAGCGGCGCCGCGCACCGCATCACGCGGGGCACCATCCACGCGTTCTGCGCCGAGCTGCTGCGCGCTCACGGCACGGACATCGGCCTCGATCCGGGCTTCGGCATCGCCGACGAGGACTATCAGTTAGGCGTACTCCGCCGCCTCGAGGGCCCGCGCAAGTGGCACCGCCGCACGCTCACCCAGTTCTCGGCCTTCCGCTTCCGCAACATCTCGCCGCAGCATGACACGCTGGCGCTGTTCGACCGCTACGAGAAGCATCTCGCGCGGCGCAACGTACTCGACTTCGACACGTTGGTCATCAAAGCGGCCGACCTGTTGGAGCGCTCCCCGCGCGCGGCCGAAATCCGGAAACGCTGGGACGTGATTCTGGTGGACGAATTTCAGGACCTGAACCGCGTCCAGTACCGCGTGATCCGCGCGCTGGCGCAGGACCATCGCCACGTGTTCGCGGTGGGCGACGACGAACAATCGATCTATTCGTGGGCCGGCGCCGACCGCGCCGTGTTCACGACGTTCGACCAGGAGTTCGGGTTAGGCATGCGCCGCATTCACCTCGAGGAAAACCGCCGCTGCCCTCGCACCGTGTTCGCGCTCGCACGCCGGCTCATCGAGCACAATCCACCCATCTTCACCGACAAGATCGTACCGCGCGCCGAGCGCGACGACACGTTCGAGGTGAAGGCGTTCGAGTTCGCGACCGACGACGAGGAGGCCGCCTGGCTCGTGGCCGAGATCGAGCGCGACCGCCAGCAGCATCCCGGCCTCGACCTGGGCGACGTCGCGGTGCTGTACCGCAAGCACGAGATCGGCGAACGGATCGAGACGGAGCTCGTGAACGCCGGAATCCCGTGCCGGTTGGCGCCCAAGCGTGCGTTAGCCGAGGATCCCGTGGTCGCGTACTTGATTGCTGCCATTCGGGTGATCGGCAAGCCCGATGACGAGCAGTTCCGCGACGACTTCCTGCGCACGGTGCTCGACCAGAACATTCTCGTGCAGGCGGAGACATTGCCTAACGCTGGCTCCAACGATTTGCGCGTGCAGCTCGGCCGCCTGCAGGCGCATCTGCCGCGGCGGGACGAGCAGGGCAAGCAGATCAGGCGTGCCACCGCGGACCTGCGGAATCTGGAGGCGTTGGGCAAGCAGCACCCGTCGGTGACGTCGCTGGTGCAAGAGCTGTTGTCGCGCCGCGTCGGGCGGCTGCAATCCGTGCTCGCCGACCACGTGGATGAGATCACCGACCCGGCCACGGTGCCCGAGGTAGTTCGTCTGGCCGATCGCCTGCGCGCGGCACGCGAGCGACAGTCGCCACTCTGGATCGCTCAGTTAGGCGGCGCCGAGCTCGCGGTGGCGGGGATGCTGGCCGACCTCAACGTGCGGTATGCGCGCGGCGCGCCGCCGGCCGACCCGTCGCTCCACCTGACGCCCGCCGACGCGCCATCGTTAGGCCTGCCGCTGGCCGTGTTCAAGGCCGCGCAGCTCATCGAGATGGCGGAGCTCGAGCCCGCGTTCACCGACTATACCGCGGTCGACCTCGAGACGACGAGCAAAGCGATCGCCACGGCGCAGATCGTCGAGATCGCGGCGGTCCGCGTGCGCAACGGCGCGGTGGTCGACAGCTACACCTCGTACGTGAAACCATCGTCGCCCATTCCCGCCGACGCCACCGCGGTCCATGGCATTACCGATGCCGACGTGCGCGACGCGCCAACCATCCGCGAGATCTGGCCTGCGTTCCGCGCGTTCTCGGGCGACGACGTGCACGTGGCGCACAACGGCCACCACTTCGATTTCGCGATCTTGAAGCGCGTGGCCGAGGAGCTGGGCAGCACGTTCCATGTTCGCCAGTTCGACACGCTGCCGTTGGCGCGCGACCTCTTTCCCACCAGTCGCAAGTTAGGCGACCTGGCGCGCGAGCTGGGCATTCCGCCGGGTACGTCGCATCGGGCGCTCGACGACACGATCGCGCTGGCCAAGCTGGTGCCGCCGCTCGAGGAGCGGAAGCTCTCGCGCGCCCGGAAGACGGCGCTCGTGCACCTGCTCGCTCATTTGGGCGTGGCCCTGGCGCTGGACTCGAGCGGCGTGTCGTGCCCGGAGGCGGCGCTCTTCGCCCGTGTGTCGCGCGCCTTTGCGTTAGGCAAGTACAGCACGTGCCTCGATTGGTACGAGCGCTTGCGCGGAGACGATGCGTCCCTGCCCTCGGTGAACGACGTGATCGAGCGGTTGGGCGGCGTGGCGCTCATGCTCCGCATCCGCGCCGAGAAAACCGCCGACCAGCGCTACCCCGCGGTCATGGCTCGGCTCCGGCGCATCATCGCCGAGATTCCGGAGGGGTCGTTGGAGGAGCAGTTGGCGGCGCTGCTGGAGCGCATCGCGTTGTCCAACTGGGACGGCCAGGACGTGGAGCGCGGTCGAGTGAACCTGCTCACGTTGCACTCGACCAAGGGCCTGGAGTTTTCGCGCGTGTACATTGTGGGCGCCGAGGACAGCGAGATGCCTGGCGGGACGTCCGCCAAATCGGCCACGGACGAAGAGATACAGGAGGCGCGTCGCGTGCTCTACGTGGGAATGACACGGACGATCGACCGGCTCGTGCTGACGCGCGT
>DATEHK010000088.1:0-10147 GCA_035279625.1 Gemmatimonadaceae bacterium | reverse complement strand
GCACGCCATGGCGACGCCCGCCGCCGCGAGCGCGGCCGCCAGGGGCCCGCGCCGCCGGACCGTCGTTCCCACACAGTTAGGCATGAGGCTCGTCAATGGGTGAGCGTGTGCATCGGGACCGCGCCGCGCGGACGCTCGCTTTCCTTGAACAGGTACGCGCACGACTCCAGCCGCGCCCCGCGCGCATCGGCGATCGCGAATTGCAGATTCTCATAGATGTTCGCCGAGCCGTAGCGGCCGTCCTTGGCGATCGCGTAGTACGTCAGATCGTATCGCGGACGCTTGCGCTCGTCCAACAACCGGGACTCGGTCA
The DNA here is from genome assembly GCA_035279625.1 of Gemmatimonadaceae bacterium. GTDB lineage: Bacteria > Gemmatimonadota > Gemmatimonadetes > Gemmatimonadales > Gemmatimonadaceae > JADGGM01. Next base: position 9,834 of record DATEHK010000088.1, on the reverse strand, counting down.
TCTGGATCGCGCGCTGCAACGCGCGCAGACACGCCTCCTCGGGCGACGCGCCGCCGCGCATCTGCTCCACCACGAAAAACGCGCCGGCGATCTTGATGTTCGCCTCGCCGCGGCCGGTGCTCCCCGCGGCACCGACGTCGTTGTCGCAGTACTGTCCCGCGCCGACGATCGCGCTGTCGCCCACACGACCCGGAATCTTGTACGACATCCCGCTCGTCGTCGTCACGCTGCCGATGTCGCCCGACGCCGTGACCGCGTTCATGTTGATCGTGCCGTGCGTGAACGCGATCTTCACGTCGTCATTGTGGTCGAGCCACGCATCGTTGGGATCGCGATCGGCCTTCCACTTGAGCCAGATCTGGCGGGCTTCGTCGGTGAGCAGATTCTGCTCCTTGAATCCCATCTCGAGCGCGAACCGTTTCGCGCCGGCGCCCACGAGAAAGATGTGGTCCGTGTAGTCCATCACCGCCTTGGCGACGAGCGACGGCGTCGCGATGTCCTCGAGCGCACCAACGGCACCGGCGCGCCGCGTGGGCCCGTGCATGCACGACGCGTCGAGCTGCACCACGCCGTCTTCGTTAGGCAAGCCGCCCAACCCCACGGAGTGATCGCTCGGATCCAGTTCCTGGATGTTGACCCCGGCGATGACCGCGTCCAACGGATCGGCGCCGCCTAACATCATTTCGCGCGCCCTGGCGACGCCGCGGATGCCGTTGGCGCTCGAAACGATGGCAGGCCGGTTGTCGGCCAATGCCTTGAGCGCGGGAGAGATGCCCGACACGATCGCTGATTCGGCACGGGCCGGACCCGCGAGCGCGACACCGACCGCGGCGGTGGCGCCGGCGCCGATGAATTCACGGCGTGAAATCGACACGTTCACGTCTCCAGGTTGGAGGCAGATGACGACGCCGCGAATGTGGACGATGGCACGGCACGAAGCAACGGGGCATTGTCTCTTCCGGGAATTTCGGGGGCGGCGTAACAAGCGGCGGGATCGCTCCGCGTGCGTGAGTAAGGGCGAGGGCCGAGTGACTACGACATTGAGCGCGGACAACGGCGGACACTGCCGGATCGAATCGATCGCTCTGCGGCCTGGTGTGCGCATCGGCCAGTGGCCATCCGGCCGTTTTGTTTTTCAAAAACAACAACGCTCATCTCGCCACGAGCAGCCGCGCGCAGTTCTGCGCAGCCGAGCGATCCTTGAGTTTCCTTCAGTTTCCTTTTCGTTATCATTTCAACCAGAGCGAGGAAGCCCTCCACGCGTGACGCCGATCAGCCCCGAATCAGAACTCCGATGGAAGCGCGACTTTGCGGGCTCACGATGGCGCGCGTGGAGGGGCTTCCTCGCTCTGTCACAAGGATGACGAAAAGGAAACTGAAGGATCGCTCGGCTGCGCGAGGCTAAGTGCGATCACTGTGGTGAGAGCAGGTTGTTCTTTTTTGGAAACAGCACAGCGGTGTCGATGCCTGCCGCACGATGAGGGGCCTGTCCCGACATCGGTCGGCTGGAGCGCATGACACCGAGACGAATGACGTCGCCGCCTTTCCCGAAAATCCCGGAAGAACCCGAAGAACAAGAGAACAGGACGTGCGGCGATGCGGCCGCCCGGCTTGCCGAGCAATCGAAGTGATCCGTGCAGGTTTCCGACTATCCGTGTCAACGGAGCGAGAAAGCCCACCACGGGTCGCTGGCCCGACCGATTTCGCCGCTATAGTTTCCTCGTCACCATGACCACACCTGCGGGCGCCACGGACCTGAGACGCTTCGCGTTCTTCCACGGGTTTGCCGAGGAAGAGATGCAGCCGCTCGCCGTCGCGGCCGCCTCCGTGTCGTTCGATGCCGAGCGCTACATCTTCCGTGAGGGCGACCCACGGCGCGTATTCGCGCTCATCGAGCGCGGCAGCGTGGCCATCGAAAAAGGCGGCGACGGCCGCGCCGTCCGCCTGGCGACGTTAGGCGAAGGCGAAGCGCTGGGCGAGGGCGTACTGCTCGAGGAAGACGCCCCCCACGGCACCAGTGCGCGCACGCTCGAGCCCTGTACCATCGTGTTCTGGAACACGCTCGACGTGCGTGCGATTCTCCACGAGCGGCCGGCGCTGTACGCGCGCCTCGTCGCGCGCGCCGCACGGTCCATCTCGCAACGTTTGCGCTCCGCCGACGCGACCCTGGCCGGCCACGGCCGCATGTTAGGCTTCACCGACGGACGCCGCCGCCGCGAGCACGACCTGTTGGGCGAACGCGATGTGCCCGACGATGCCATGTACGGCATTCAAACGCTGCGCGCGCTCGAGAACTTTCCGATCACGGGCGTGCCCGTGCGCGAGTTTCCCCTGTTGATCGCCGCGCTCGCCGCCGTGAAGGAGGCCGCCGCACTCGCCAACGCGGACCTGGGGCTCCTGCCGCCGCATCTGCGCGACGCGATCGTCGTCGCCGCACGCGAAATTCGCGCGGGTCGGCACCACGAGCACTTCCTGGTCGACATGATCCAGGGCGGCGCGGGCACGTCGACCAACATGAATGCGAACGAAGTCATTGCCAATCGCGCGCTCGAGCTACTCGGCCGCCGACGCGGCGACTACGAGGCCGTCCACCCCAACACGCACGTCAACCTCTCGCAATCGACGAACGACGTGTATCCGACGTCGATCAAGCTCGCCCTGCACGCCAGCATCGAGGAACTGCGCCATGCGATGCGCGACCTCGCGGGCGCGTTCCTCGCCAAAGGGACCGAGTTCGCCGCGCTCTTGAAGATGGGTCGCACGCAATTGCAGGACGCCGTGCCGATGACGCTCGGTCAGGAGTTCGCAGCGTTCGGGCACACCATCCTCGAGGACGTCGATCGGTTGGCCGAAACGCAGGGTCTGCTTCGCGAGATCAACATGGGCGCGACGGCCATCGGCACCGGAATCACCGCGCCGTCAGGCTACGCGGAACGCGTGCGTGCACACCTCGCTGCGATCACCGGTCTCCCGCTGATTACGGCGCCCGACTTGGTCGAAGCCACGGCCGATACCGGCGTGTTCGTCCAACTCTCAGGCGTGCTCAAGCGCTGCGCAGTGAAGCTGTCGAAAATCTGTAACGACCTCCGCCTGCTCAGCTCGGGTCCGCGCGCCGGCCTGGGCGAGATCAATTTGCCTCCCATGCAACCGGGCTCGTCGATCATGCCGGGCAAGGTGAATCCGGTCATTCCTGAGGTCGTGAACCAGGTGTGCTTCGACGTGATCGGCGGCGATGTCACGGTCACGGTGGCCGCCGAAGCGGGACAACTTCAACTCAACGTGTTCGAGCCCGTGATCGCGTTCCGCCTTCTGAGCGCGCTGGCCGAGATGCGCAACGCGTGCGTCGTGCTGCGCGAACGGTGCGTCACCGGCATCACGCCTAACGAAGGGCGCCTGCGCTGGTTCGTCGATCATTCCATTGGCGTCGTCACCGCGCTCGTGCCGGCGATCGGCTACGAAGCGGCCACGCAGGTTGCGCGCGCGGCGCTCGAGAGCGGTCGCAGCGTGAAAGATGTGGTGCTCGAATCCAAGCTGCTCACAAAGGAGCAGCTGGCCGAGATCCTTGACCCGGTGCGCATGGCGGGCGCCGAGCATCCATAGGATGCTCTTGGTCACTGGGCTGGAGCGGCTCGCGATGTGCAGCGAGCCCTTGCTTGCCTTGATTTGCCCCGTGTGAGCCGATACCTTCCGCGCCAAACGCATAGCCTCGGACGCGCCCCTTCCACGCGTCCGCTCATCGAACGTTTATCAGGAATCGGGATGACTGGTTTTCACCGCGCGCGCCGCACCGCCTTCGCCGCGCTGACTCCGGTGCTCGTCCTCGGTCTCTCAGCGTGCGCCGACTTCCCAGACACGATCTTTGGCGCGCACTCGGAGATTGGACGCGCCGAGGACCGCCTCACTTACCTCCTGCTCATTCTGGGCGGACTGGTTTTCGTCCTCGTCGAGGGCGCACTCATTTGGGCTCTCTTCAGGTTCCGCAGTAAGCCCAACGCAACCACCCCCAAGCAAACGCACGGCAACACGACCCTCGAGGTCACGTGGACGCTCATTCCGGCGGTGATCCTCGCGGTCATCGCCGTGCCGAGCATCCGCACGATCTTCGAGACGCAAGCCGCCGCCGCGGCGGGGTCGCTGCAGGTCGAAGTGATCGGACACCAGTGGTGGTGGGAATTCCGCTACCCGCAGTACAAGATCACCACCGCGAACGAGTTGTATCTGCCTGTGGGTCGCACCGCGAGCTTTACGCTGCGCACCGACGACGTGATCCATTCGTTCTGGATCCCGCAGTTGGCCGGCAAGCGCGACGTTGTGCACAAAGATCGGCCCAACTATCTGTGGTTCACACCCGACTCGGCAGGCGCATGGAACGGCTTCTGCGCCGAGTACTGTGGCACGTCGCACTCGAACATGCGCTTCCGCGTGTTCACGGTGAGCCCGGAGCAATTCGCGGCGTGGGTGAAACATCAGCAGACTGGCCCGGCATTCCCGGCCGCAGCTGCGGCGGTGCCGCCCGACACGAGCAAGAAGGGCGCGACGGCAGCACCGGCGCTCGCCGCAACTGCGACGCTCGCGAGCGACACGAACACCGCGACGTACCCGCGCGATCAGCTGCCCACGTGGACGATTCCAGCTACGCCGCTTCCCGCGGACGAGCACTTCGACGAGAGCACCATCGCCAAAGCCGATCCGGCCCGCGGCGCGCAGATCTTCAAGACTGCGGCGTGCATCGGCTGCCACACGATTCAAGGTGTCTCGCCCGGTATCATTGGGCCTAACCTGACGCATGTCGGCAGCCGCACCACCATCGGCGCCGGTCTGTACCCGAACGACATGAAGCACCTGACCATGTGGATCAAAGACGCGCGGCTCATGAAGCCCGGCAGCATCATGCCGCCAATGGGCAAGGGCCTGCCCGAAGCAATGGGCGCCTTCGACGATCAGCAGATCGCCGATCTGGCCGCGTATCTCTCGTCCTTGAAGTAACGGAGACCCGGAATGGCAACCACAGTCGCGGCGCCGTCGGTCACGGGCAAAGCGCACAAATACGAAGGCGGCATTTGGAGCTGGCTCGCCACCACCGACCACAAGCGCATCGGCCAGTTGTACATGTACACGGCCATCGGGTGGTTCGTGATCGGCGGCATCGAGGCCCTTTTCATCCGCTCGCAGCTCTACGGGCCTAACGGACGCCTCGTCTCCGCCGACACGTACAACCAGCTCTTCACGATGCACGGCACCACCATGATCTTCATGGCGATCATGCCGTTGTCGGCCGCGTTCTTCAATCTCCTCATTCCGCTCCAGATCGGCGCGCGCGACGTCGCCTTCCCGCGCTTGAACGCGTTCAGCTACTGGGTGTTCCTCGCCGGCAGCGTGTTCATGAACGTGTCGTGGTTCATGCACGCGGCGCCCGACGGTGGATGGTTCGCGTACGCCCCCCTCAACACGCGGCAGTTCAATCCCGGCATCAACATGGATTTCTGGGTGATCGGCTTACAGATCCTCGGACTGTCCTCGCTCGCCGCCGGATTCAACTTCGTCACGACGATCATCAACATGCGCGCGCCGGGCATGCACTTCATGCGCATGCCGGTGTTCACGTGGGCCGCGTTCGTCACGCAGTTCCTGATCATCCTCGCGTTCCCGATCATCACGGTCGCGGTCACGTTCCTCCTGTTCGACCGCTTCTTCGGCACCAACTTTTACGAGATCGCCGCCGGAGCAGATCCGCTACTGTGGCAACACCTTTTTTGGTTGTTCGGACATCCCGAGGTGTACATCCTGGTCTTGCCGGCGTTCGGCCTGGTGTCCGAGGTAATGCCGACGTTTTCGCGCAAGCCGTTGTTCGGCTACCCGGTGATGGTGTACTCCCTCATCCTCATCGCCTTCCTCGGCTTCGGCGTGTGGGCGCACCATATGTTCGCCGTCGGCATGGGACCGGTGGCCGATTCGATCTTCAGTGTCACCACGATGCTCATCGCCATCCCCACGGGCGTGAAGATCTTCAACTGGCTAGGCACCATGTGGGACGGCAACCTGAGCTTCAAGACGCCAATGCTGTTCGGGATCGCTCTCGTCGGCCTGTTCACGATCGGCGGCATCTCCGGCGTCATGCACTCGTCGCCGCCGTCCGACCTCATGCAAACGGACAGCTACTTCATCGTCGCCCACTTCCACTACGTGTTGTTTGGCGGATCGATGATGGGATTGTTCGCTGGCGTCTACTACTACTTCCCGAAAATGACCGGGCGCATGATGAGCGAGGCGCTCGGCAAGTGGCACTTCTGGTTGACGTTCATCGGAATGAACCTGGCGTTTTTCCCGATGCACTTCGCCGGATTGAACGGCATGCCGCGCCGCATCCAGTCGTACGATGCGAACCAGGGTTGGGACCTGGACAACCATCTGTCGACGATTGGTGCGTTCATCATCGCCTTCGCGACCGCGATTTTCCTGTACAACTTCCTTCGCAGCCGCGGCCACGGCGCGCTGGCCGGCGACAATCCGTGGGATGCGCCCACCATCGAGTGGTCGATCCCGTCGCCGCCGCCCGACTACAACTACGCCAAGATTCCGACGGTGACGTCGCGTTATCCGATGTGGCCGCAGCAGGGTCCGGCGCCGGTGTCGCCGCCGGTACCGACGGCCGGCGCCGACCAGCCGCTGCCCACGTACCAGACGGCCGAGCAGTTAGGCATACCGATGCCGACGCCGACGATCAAGCCGCTCATCGCGACGATGGGCTTGTCGCTGGCGTTCGTCGGACTCATCTGGCACCGCCAGATTCCGATCATTCTGTTAGGCGGCGCCATCTTCATCGTATCGCTGTACGCGTGGGTGCTCACGCCCCTCGAGCCCGAACATTGATGCAACCGACGCGTGCTACGTATCCGCGCGCGTCGTGAGCAACTGACCGCTTTCGTTCCGGAGAACCACCTTGGCCACAGCCGTCGCCGAACATCACGCCGAGCACCACTACACCAGTACCGGTCTTCCGCACACGAAGATCGCGATCTGGGCGTTCATCGGCTCGGAGTGCTTCTTCTTCGCGTCGCTCATCTCGACGTACCTGATCTACAAGGGGCGGTCGGTCGTTGGGCCGTTCCCGCACACGCCGTGGACCGACCCGAGCACCGGTCACGTCTACCACCCGATCCTCAACATCCCGGTCACGTCGACGTCCACGTTCGTGCTGCTGATGTCGTCGCTGGCGATGGTGTTGGCGCACTCGGCCGTCGAGCGCAGCGACCACAAGTGGTCGCGGATCTGGCTGCTCACCACCGCAGCCCTAGGCGCGACGTTCCTCGGCTTCCAGGCATACGAGTTCACGTCGTTCGTGCATGAGGGGCTCAAGATCACCACCAACCTGTTCGGCTCCACGTTCTTCATCACCACGGGATTCCACGGCGCACACGTGACCGCCGGCGTGCTGTGGCTCATCACGATGTACTTCATCGACAAGAAGCGGGGCTTGGGTCCGCGAGACGCGGTGAACGTCGACGTGATGGCGCTCTACTGGCACTTCGTCGACGTCGTGTGGGTCGCGATCTTCACCTTCTTGTACCTGCTCCAGTAGCGAGGCCTCGATGACCGCCGATCATTCGCACGCTCACGCGTCGGACGCTCACGAGCCGCACGCTCCGCCGCACCAGGAGGTTCACTTCCCCACGTGGAAGACGTACAGATGGGTCGCGCTCATTCTGTTCGTGCTCACGGTGGCCGAAGTGTGGATCTACTACACGCCGATGAAGGGCACGCGGTTGTTCGCGCCCGCGCTGATCACGCTCTCGGTGATCAAGTTCACGATCGTCGTGATGTTCTACATGCACCTCAAGTACGATGCAAAGATCTTCCGCGGGCTGTTCCTGGGTCCGTTGTCGATCGCGATCATCGTCATCATTTCTCTTCTCTTCCTCTTCGGCCACCTGTCGCTGCACGCGACCTGATGCGCCGGTAGGACACCATGCCGATGATGGTCTCGTTGCTGCACCCGACGGCGGCGTTCAGTTGGTCGTCGTTCAGCGTGCACCCGAGCACCGTCATCGGCATCGCTGCGTTAGGCGCGCTGTATGGGTGGCGCGCACGCGCCGGCGAAGTAGACCCCGTGCCGCCGGACGGCCGCAACCCGGGCCGCGCACCTGATCGCACGCGGCGCCCAACGAGCGGCCAGACGCTCGCCTTCGTGTTGGGCCTCGCGACGCTGTTCTTCTCGCTCAACGGCCCGCTGCACGACCTGAGCGACGACTATTTGTTCAGCGCCCACATGGTGCAGCACCTGGTGCTCACCATGGTCGTGACACCGCTGCTCATCGCCGGCACGCCGGGATGGATGCTGAGACCCGCGCTCCGCAGTCGGGTGGTCGCCAGGATCGCACGCCGCATCACCACCGGCCCCGCGGCGTTCGCCATTTTCAACGTGACGATCGTCGTCTGGCATCTGCCGCCGCTCTACAACTACGCGCTCGAGAATCACCCATTCCACATTGTGATGCACCTGTGCTTCCTCGTCGCGTCCACGATCATGTGGTGGCCCGTGATGAGCCCGATGCCCGAGCTGCCGCGGCTCTCCTATCCCAAGCAGATGTTGTATCTGTTCTTGATGTCGCTGCCAATGACCGCGGTCGCGATGGTTATTACGTATTCGAGCACGTTGCTCTTCCCGCTCTACGCCGGCGCGCCGCGCGTGTGGCCGCTGTCACCGCTCGAGGATCAGCGCCTGGGCGGCCTGATCATGTGGATCCCCGGCGGTTTCGTGTTCATCGGCGTGCTGTCGGTCGCGTTCTTCCGCTGGGTAAGGGAGTTCGAGCGACAGGAGCGGGACGCCATAGCTGCCTAACTGGGAAGCGCGCGCTGTCGCGCGCGGAGGGAAGCGCTGGCGAGCGCGCGCTTCCCTCCGCAGTCCTACTCGCCCTCCATCGCGTGCGAGAACTCCTGCCTCAGCGCCGGATGCGTGCGATACAAATACGTGCCCATCAGCAACGCGGCCAGCACGTTCCCGGCTGCGATCTGATACCACGCCAGCGCGTGCAGGCGCGTCTCCGCCATCGTCGCCGCCACGCCGTAGAAGCCGAGCTCGAAGATGATGAAGAGCAGCGTGAAGGTGACCAGCACCGACGGCTCTTCCGCGGCCCGATGCACGACGCGAGATGCGATGAGTCCCGATCCGATGAACGCCGCGTAGTGGAACACCGTGTAGACGGCGACGTGCAATATTGCGCTGTCCCGCGCCGTGTTGCCGAACACGCTGAACATCGCCGCGCCTAACAATTGCGGTGTGTAGAACGCGCCGTGACCGCTCACGATGTCGACGACCAGAAACCAGATTGCGACGCCGGTCGCGGCGATGACACCCGCGATCACCCCTTCGCGAACCATCCTGTGCCCTGCCGGCATGCCAACCTCCGCGTGCGTGACGGACTCAGCTTCGCCAGAAACTCCCCACCAATGTGTGCCCGGATCCGTAGCCTGCCTAGAGCCGTGTGGCCCGCTGCTACGCTCATGAAGGAAGATCACGGCGGAAACAGTGGAGAAAGGCTGATCAAACAGAACCCACAAGAAAATCTCCTCTCACCACTAGCGACGCGAAAAGGCTGAGCAGCCGAGCGATCCGCAGTTCCCTTCGTTTTCGCCTTTCCCTTATTGTTTCCGCCTTGATCCGTCCTACATGAGCGTAGAAGCCTTCGATTTTCATCGCCTGACAACGCGACGGCCTCGACAAATGCCTGCGCTCGTGCAACTATCAGGCATGACACGACATGCCTCAGTGCTTCGGGCGGTGGTTGTCATGCCGGCAACCGCTGTCCTCATCGCGCTCGGTGCCTGCGGAGGCGG
>DATEHK010000087.1:0-2032 GCA_035279625.1 Gemmatimonadaceae bacterium | reverse complement strand
GCGCGCGTCCGCGACCGCGCGTTCGGCACCGGTCCGGTCCCGGCGACGCTCGCCGAGCCGCAAGTGCTCGCGCGCGCCGCACGGCGGGCCGGCGTGTCCATCACCACGGCGCACGCCGCCGCTCAGTTAGTCGACGAGCTGGATACGGCGTCGTTCTCGCGCACCGGTGAGCCCGCCGCCCGCGCGTCCTCCGAGCTCGCGAAGCGCGTCGAGCGCACCTATCGCGCGATCGATCGCGAAGCATGCCGGCCGCGCGGCGTCGCGTTCACCGCGGTGGTCGCGCTGCTGCTCGCCGTGGCCGGCGGCGCACATGCCGCGACCATAGACAGCGACACCGCGCTCTTCGCGCGCGGCGTCGCGGCGTACCAGTCGCACAATTTCGCGGCGGCGGAGCGGGTGTTCGCCGACATCACCGCGCGCGTGCCGCGCGCCGCCGACGCATGGGCTAACCTGGGTACGGCGGCCTTCAGCGCCGGCGACACCGCGGGCGCCGCCCTCGGCTGGCAACGCGCGCTCCGCATCGAACCGCTCGCCTCTGACGTGCGCGACCGCTTGGAGATGCTCGGCGCCGTGAGCGGGTTGGGCGCTGTGCCGGCCATTCCTCCCACACCGATCGCGCTCGTCGCCGCGGCGTGCTGGGTTCTCGCGTGGGGCGCGCTGGCGTGGAATCTGGCGCGCCGTCGCGCACCGGCTGCGCGCGTGCTCGTCGCCGGCTCGCTTGCCATCGCCATCGTGTTGGGCGCCGTCGCGGCGTCGGTCGATGCGCGTCTTGCTGCGCGCGATTTGGTCCTCGTGATACAAGACGCGCCGCTTCACGATCTCCCGGCCCTCGCATCGGATCGCACGACCACGCTCAGGCCAGGGGAAATCGCCCGTGTAGTGGAGCGACAAGGTCCGTGGGTGCGCGTCGACACCGACGGCGGCCGCCACGGCTGGGCCGAGCTGGACGACCTCACGTCGCTCTCGCGCGATTGACGCTGTTCCTGCGGCGCTCGTAGGTTTCTTCATGCCGCGCATCACCGTCCTCGACAACACGGTGGTCGATCAGATCGCCGCCGGCGAAGTGGTCGAGCGACCTGCGTCCGTGGTGAAGGAGTTGGTCGAAAACGCGCTCGACGCCGGCGCGCACTCCATCGAAATCGTCTGCGACGACGGCGGCCGCGCGAAAATTCGCGTAGCCGACGATGGGTGCGGCATGGAGCGGGGCGACGCGGTGCTCGCGCTCGCGCGGCACGCGACATCCAAGATTCGCGAGTCGGCGGATCTCGTGGGCGTCGCGAGCTTCGGGTTTCGCGGTGAGGCGCTGCCGGCCATTGCGTCCGTGTCGCACTTGGAGCTCGATACCGCCGCCGCCGACGGCGCCGGCACGCGCGTCACGACGTCGGGCGGCGAGACGCCCACCGTGAGCGATGCGGCGCGGCGCCGCGGCACGTCGGTCACGGTCGAGCGGCTTTTCTACAACGCGCCGGCCCGGCAACGCTTCCTGCGCTCGGCGCGCTCGGAGTGGCGCGGCATCGTGGACGTGCTCACGTCGCTCGCGCTCACGCGGCGCGACGTCCGCGTCACCGCCACGCACGATGGGCGCTCCGCGTTAGGCCTGCCGCCCGCGCCGTCCTTGCGCGCGCGCGTCGGCGCGCTGTGGGGCGCCGCCTTCGCCGAGCGGTTGGTGGACGTGGACGACGTGTCGGGTCCGGTGCGCGTGACCGGTCTCGTCGAACGGCCCGCCGACGTGGGCACGGCGAGCCGGCGGCTCTTTCTCTCGGTGAATGGCCGCGCGATTCGCGACGGGGGCCTCGTGCGCGCCGCCGAGGCGGCGTACCGCTCCACGATTCCCGCCGGCTTGCGGGCGACGCTGCTGCTCGAGCTCACCGTGCCTCACGACTCGCTCGACGTGAACGTGCACCCGGCCAAGGTCGAGGTCCGATTTCGCGACCGGTGGCCCACCGAGCGCGCGGTGGAGCACGCCGTGCGGCGGGCGTTGGGCACGGGCGCGAGCGCGGCGACGTTAGGCGGGCGCGCCGGCGCGTGGCCG
>DATEHK010000086.1:0-21742 GCA_035279625.1 Gemmatimonadaceae bacterium | reverse complement strand
GGCCGCCGGAGCTCGATCCGGCGGCCGCGTTGCCGTTAGACCCCCGCGACGGCCTGATGGCCGTCGCGGTGACCGGCGAGTACGCGGCGAACCTGGCGATCACGCGCGGCGCACTGCCGCGCGCGATCGCCGTGTTCGCCTTGCCGGCGGTGGCATCGATGCTGCTCATGACGCTGTTCTACTCGGCGGACGCGTTCTGGGTTGGGCAGAAGATCGGCGCGGCCGGGCTCGCGGCGGTGTCGACGTCGGTGTTCTGGATCTGGATGATCATCTCGGGCGCCGACATGGTGAGCGTCGGCCTCACGGCGGTGGCGTCGCGTCGCCATGGCGAGGGTCGTCCGGGCGACGCGGCACGGGCGGTGGGCGATGCGGTGGTGTACGCGCTGGTGATCGGGCTGGCCATCGCGGTGTTCGGGCGCATCTCCCTGCAGGGCATGTTCGCGGTGATGGACACGCCGCCCGAGGTCACGGCGTTAGGCGTCGACTACCTGGGCACGTATCTGTTGGGCGCACCGCTCATCTTCGGCTTCTTCGCCGTGGACGCGGCGTTCCGCGCGTCGGGCGACACGCGGACGCCGTTTCTCCTGCTCGTGACCACGGTGATCGCGGCGCTGGTGCTCGACCCGGTGCTGATCATGGGCCTGGGGCCGGCGCCCCGGTTAGGCATCGCCGGCGCCGCCGTCGCGACGATCGCGACGCGCGCCGTGGCCTTCGTGTTCGGCGTCGCGCTGCTGGTGCGCCGGCGGATGATCCGCGTGGGTCGCGTGGACGTGCGCACGCTGGCCCGCATCTCGCGCGTCGGCTTGCCCACCGCGGTGACGGGAATCGTCTTCGCGGTGGTGTACGTGCTCCTCACGCGGACGACGACGCGCTTCGGCACACCGGCGCTCGCTGCGTTGGGCGTCGGACAGCGGGTCGAGAGCTGGACCTTCATGATCGGCGTCGGATTCGGCGCCGCCGCGGCGGCAATCGTCGGACAGAATTTGGGAGCGCGACAACCGGAGCGCGCTGCGCTCGCGGGTTGGATCGCGACTGGATTTGCCTCGCTCGTCTGCGCGATCGGCGCCATGTTCGAGTTCACTATGGCGCCGCAGTTCACCGGACTCTTTTCATCCGACCCGGCCGTGGTGGCCGAGGGCGCGCACTATCTGCGCATCGTCGCAGTGTCCACGCTGTTCAGCGGCAGCGAGCTGGTGTTGGAGGGCGCGTTGGGAGGCGCCGGAGAGACGCTGCCGCCCATGCTCACGTCGAGTACGCTCACCGTGCTCCGGCTCCCGATCGCGGCGTGGGCGGCGACGCGTTGGGGAACGGCTGGCATCTGGTGGACCATTTCGATCACCGGCTTGGGACGCGGCGTGGCCATGATGACGCTCTGGCGCTGGGGACGGTGGAAGCGTAAGTCCCTGTGACCATGCCCGTGATCACGTTGCTCACCGACTTCGGCACCGCCGACGGATACGTCGGCGAGATGAAGGGCGTGATCTACGCGATGCTGCCGCAGGCGAAGGTGGTGGACATCGCGCACGACGTGGCGGCGCAGGACGTGGATGGCGCGCGGCTCGCCATCGCGCGATACTGGCGCCGCTTTCCGTTAGGCACGATCCACGTCGTGGTCGTGGATCCGGGCGTCGGCACGGCGCGCGCGGCGCTGGCGGTGGAGAGCGACGGCCAGTTTCTGGTGGGGCCCGACAACGGCGTGTTGTCACCGGCGCTCCTCCGGTCGGAGGTGCGGGTCGTGGAGCTGGCCATCCCGGTGCAGGCCTCGGCGACGTTCCACGGGCGCGACGTGTTCGCGCCGGCGGCCGCGCGCCTGGCGGGCGGAACGCCGCTCGAAGCGTTAGGCACGACGTTCGACGCGCCGGTGCTGCGCCGAACGCCCGAGGCCAAGCGCCTTGCCGACGGCTCGGTCTCGGGCGAAGTGATCACGGTCGACCGGTTCGGGAACCTCATCACCAATCTCGTGGCACCACGCGGCGGGTCGGTCGTGCTCGGCGACCGCGTGGTCCCGATCGTCCGATCGTACGCGGACGTGGCCGCGGGCGACGTGGTGGCGGTGGTGGGGTCGTCGGGCCTGCTCGAGATCGCGGTGCGGGACGGCAGCGCCGGCGACGCGCTGCGCATCGCGCGCGGCGCGGCCGTGGTGTTGCGGCCGGCGCCCGCGTGACGTCCGTTAGTCGCGGGTGATCTCGAGCCCCGCCAGCGTGGCCGTGGCGTCGATGACCACTTTGCGCGTCGCGGTGCCCCAGTTGGCCGAGTAGTACGCGCCGTCGCGCGACGTGAGGTCGGGCGCGTCGAGGCTGCCGAGCGTCTTGGACACGCGGGCTTCGATGCCGACGTCGTCGGGCACGTGGAGCGAGATTCCGCCTAACGCTGCGCGCACCGTCACGTGCATGGTGCCGGTCCACGCGCCGCCCAGGTCCAGGTCGGCTCCGCCGACGCCCGTGGTCACCGCCACCTTGGACGCGTGCGCGTTGCCCAACGATTTGACGGTGAGGCCGGCCGCCCCGATGTCCATCTCGAGCGAGGACATGGGCACGGGGTTCGGCGTGCCGAACGTGACCGTGGTCTGGCTGGCCCCGCTCTCGAGCTGCAGGCGGCGCACCGACAGGTTCGACAGGTCGAGCGTCGCGTCGCACGCGCCTAACGAAAGCGACAGGTCGAGCGGCACCCCGCGCGCCAGACCGACCGCGAGGTCGGTGCCGTTGCGGTCGTCGCCCGGCGCCTTCAGGTGCAACCCGCCGCGCTTCATGTCGAGCGAAAAGGGATGCCCAATGGCGCTGTCCGAGCGGATCGTCAAGAGACCGGTGGACGCGTCGTACTTGTGCATCGGCCGCACGCGGCCGGCATCGTAGCGCAGGTCCAAGTCGTACAGCAGCGGGTCGGTTGCAGCCGCCAGGTTGAACGTGCCGGCGCCGAAATACACGCGCACGTGGAGCGAGTCGGCCGATCCGCGCTGGCGCGACGCGGTCATCGTGCGCCAGATCTGGGAGTGCACGGCAGGCGCGTCCAGCACGGCGAGCGAAATGGCGATCGCGACCAACGGCAGGAGCTTGCGCTGAATCGCCACTAGTGTTGCACCGAACGCGGCGGCGGTGTCGGGCGACGCGCCGCGGCGACACCCGACACAGGCGTCGGCGTCTCCCAGCTGGCATCGGGAATGGCCGGCGGCGGGGCGCGCGGCGCCGACGTTTGTCCCGGCGCGCGCGTTCCGCCGCGCGACGCGAGCGTGGCGCCGAACCCGACCGTCACCGCCACCCACGTGACCATGGCGGCCACGAGCCTGAGCAACGCGCCGAGCCAACCCGCCCACGAGAGCAGGCCGCCCACCATCCACAACACGAAATAGAGCGAGAGCCCAACCAGCAGGAACTGCACCACCGGCGGCGGCGTGTATGGCGACACCGCGCCGCGCCAACGCATCGCGGCTTCTCCCGTGACGTACGACATGGCGATGAAGCCGAGCGCCAGCGCGCCCGCGCCGCCCAACAGGAAGCCGACGATCGCGAATGGAATGAGCAGGATTCCGATGATCGTGATGCAGAGCGCGACGACGCAGACGACGAGCGCGGGCAACAGCGCGATCTGCCCAACGACGCCGTATAGGAACGAGCGCGAAAAGTCATCGCGGATGCGTTCGGCGATGGTCTCGAGGTTGCCGCGCGCGAACAGCGCCGCGAACAATCCGACGACCGCGAGCACGAGATACCAGCCGACCGCCAGCGACACCGAGCGCTTGGTGACCTGCGCCGGCGTCCGCGGGGCGTTGCCGACTAACGGACCAACGGTGAGCGCCGAGAGCGATCGCATCTCGCCCTGCACGGTGCCGCCGTCCAACTGCACGTGTCCGCCGAGCGACACCGCATCGCCGCGCACCGTAGCGCCGGAGTGTACGACGACATCGCCATCGATCGCGACGGCGTTTCCCGTGACCGTGCCGCGGACGTCCAGCGGACCGTGCCACGACGCGATCGACCCGTTGACGGTGGTCCCGGCGGCGACGGTTTGCGCGCCTTGTTGAACCGAGGACCGCTCGATGACGACGCCGTTGGCGTCGCGGCCCAGCGAATCGACCACGGCCGCGATCGAATCGCTGAGGGAGAGGGCCGAAGTCTGGCGATGTGCACTTTGTGCCGCGGCGCCGGAGGTGAACACGGCAGGCATGAGCGCGAGAGTCAGGAGCGCGGCGCGCGAGTGGAGCAGACGAGGAGACATCGTTTGCCTAACGGCGGCGCGGGCCCGCGACCACCGCGCGCATGGCGCGGGCGGTGATGGCGGCAAACAGCAACAAGACCGTGAGCGCGACCCAGATACCGACGGCGCCGCTCGTCCGGAATGCGTGCACCGCGGTGCTGCCGAAGAGCGTCGCGACGACATCGCCGATTGCGTGGCCGACCGCGTCTCGAACCCGGCCGACCGCCATGTCGATCGCGAAGATCACCGCGTCGAGACGGGTGAGTAGCCAGAGCGAGACCGCGGTGAGCACGACCGCGGCGCTGCCGACACCCGTCCACGCGAATGCGCGCGAGGTGCGGGTGCGCGGCATCCACCCGCGCAGCGTGTCGAGCGCCGCGACGTGCCACGGGACGAACACCTGCACCTGCGTGAGCACGCGATCCGCAAACACCGCCGAGGGGGTGAGATGCGGAAGGTGCTCGAGCTGGCGGACCAGTGCACGTGCTTGGTCGAGCTCGGCGCGGCACTCTGCGCAAGCCCGGACGTGCAGCTTGAGCGGCGCCGTCCCAAAGCCGACGTCGCCGTCCAACAACTGGTCGATTTCTTCTGGTAACAGATGTCTATCCACGGGACCTCCACCATGTCGTACGTCGCAGTGTGCCAGAGGGTTTCATGTCAGGACCGCAGGTCCGACAGGGCGTCCCGGAGCTCGTGCCGGGCGCGATGGATGTACGTTTTGACCGTACCGAGGGGCAAGTCGAGGGTGGCAGCTATTTCCTCGTACGACCGGCCCTCCACGTGCCGTAACAGAATGCACGAGCGATACTCGGGCCTGAGGTTCGCGATGGCACGTTCGATGGCGCTGCCGAGCTCGCGCGACTCGGTTTCGTCGAGGGGCGATTCGTCGTGCGAGCGCACGTCGACCGAGGTGGCTTCCGCTTCGGCCGTGGTGGCCGCGTGGGGAGAGCCCTCTATGCTGATAGTGTCGAGCTGGCGCTTGCGGAGATGGTCGATCGTGAGGTTGTTCGCGATCTTGAACAGCCAACTCGAGAACTTGAACTCGGGTCGGTACCGATCGATGTGATTCAGGACGCGAACGAATGTGTCCTGCGCCAGGTCTTCGGCCGTTTCACGGTCGCGGACCATGCGGAAGATGAGCGAAAAGACCGGCCGTTCGTAGCGGTGGACGAGCTCCCGAAACGCCGCCTCGCGTCCTTCCTTGGCGAGGGTTGCGACATCGGCATCTGGGAGCGTCGAGAGATCGTAGGAAGACGGCAACTCGATCGGGAGCGAGACGGTCAACCGGCCGATGCTCGCGCAAGTTAGCGTACCGGGCGCTGGGCAACCAGCGTCGCGCCTTGCTTTGCCTTTCACCGAGACCCAAGTTTTCCAGAATGTCTGCGGTCGACACGGAACGGCGCGAAGCGCTCGAGGCGGCAGGCGCACCGCGCGATTTGGCGGAACTGGATGGCACGGGCGCGGAATCCAGCGCCGTGGTGAAGCGCCGGTACGTGAGGCGAATGTTCTCGGAGATCGCTCCCACCTACGATCTCCTGAATCGGTTGCTCTCCTTCAACATCGATGGCCGTTGGCGGCGGCGCGCGATCGACGTGCTCGGTTGGGAGCGTCGTCCGCGCGGCGTGTACCTGGACGCCTGTGCGGGGACGCTCGATATGAGCGTCGAGTTGTCGCGACGCGCCGGATTTGCCGGCACCGTGGTCGCGGCCGACTTCGCCGAGGCGATGTTGCGTGCCGGAGGGGCCAAGGTGGGTGCCGGCGTACGGCCGGTGGTGGCCGACGCGCTCCAGCTTCCGTTAGGCGACGAGTCCGTGGACGGTGCGATGGTCGCGTTCGGCGTGCGCAACTTCGCCGACATCGACGTGGGACTGCGGGAGCTCGCGCGCGTGCTCAAGCCCGGGGCACGTCTCGTGGTGCTCGATTGCTCGGCTCCCCCGTCGTGGCTGGTGCGCTCCGTGTATCAGGTGTACTTCCGGCAGTTGCTTCCACTCGTGGGACGCATCGTGAGCGGACATCGCACCGCGTATCGGTATCTGCCCGAATCGGTGGCGCATTTCCCGCCGGCGCCCGAATTGGCGGCGCGTCTCGAGCGTGCCGGGTTGGCGCGCGTGAGCTACGAGACGCTCACGTTGGGCGTCACGGCCGTGCACTGCGGCGAGCGTCCGGCAGCAACGGAGCGGCGCAGGTGAGCCTCGATTCGTTAGGCGCGTTCATCGCGGCGCTGGAATCGGCGGGCGAGCTGGTGCGCGTCACCGCGCCCGTGCACGTCGACCTCGAGCTGTGTGCCATCGCGGATCGCGTGATGAAGAGTCCGGGCGGCGGCAAGGCGCTGCTCTTCGAGCACGTGTTGCTCCGCGACGGCTCGCGCTCGGCCTATCCGGTGGCCATCAACGCGTTCGGGTCCCTGCGCCGCATGGCCATGTCGTTAGGCGTGGTCGACCTGGACGCGATCGGCGCGCGCATCACCGAGCTGCTCGAGCTCAAGGTGCCCGAAGGCTTGTTGGGCAAATTGTCCCTGCTGCCGCGGCTGCTCGAGGTGGGCAAGTTTCCGCCGCGCGTGCGCGGCGGATCGCCGCCGTGTCAGGCCGTCGTGTGGCGCGGAGACGAGATCGATCTGAATCGGTTGCCGATCATCACGTGTTGGCCGGAAGACGGCGGCCCCTACATCACGCTGCCCATGGTGATCTCGCGCGACCCGGTGCGCGGCATCCGCAACGTGGGCATGTATCGTGTACAGCAGATGGGCTCGCGCACGCTGGCGATGCACTGGCAGCGCCACAAAGTGGGCGCCGCGCACTGGCGCACGATGGCCGAGCGCGGCGAGACAATGCCGGTGTGCATCGCGATCGGCGCCGATCCTGCGTCGGTCTACGCTGCGTCGGCGCCGCTGCCCCCGACTGTGGATGAGTTTCTTTTCGCCGGGTTCCTGCGACGCGAGCCGGTGGCGCTCGCAAAGGCGCTGACGTGCGACCTCGAGGTGCCGGCGGAGGCGGAGATCGTGATCGAGGGGTACATCGATCCGAGCGAGCCGTTAGTCACTGAAGGACCGTTCGGCGATCACACCGGATTCTATTCGTTGGCCGATCTGTATCCGAGCGTGCACGTCACCGCGGTGACGATGCGCGAGAATCCGGTGTACGCGACGACCATCGTGGGCCGGCCGCCGATGGAAGATTTCTACCTCGGCCACGCCACCGAACGCATCTTTCTGCCGCTGCTCAAGCTCACGATCCCCGAGATCGTCGACTATCACATGCCGGCAGAAGGCATCTTCCACAATCTCGTGTTCGTATCCATCGACAAGCAGTATCCGGGACACGCGCACAAGGTGATGAACGCAATGTGGGGGCAAGGGCTGATGGCGTTGGCCAAGGTTCTGGTAATCGTGGACAAGGACGTGAACGTGCGCGACCCGCAGGAAGCTTGGTGGGTCGCACTCAACAATCTCGATCCCGAGCGCGACGCGCGATTCACGATGGGTCCGATCGACGTGTTGGACCACTCGAGTCGTGCATTCACCTATGGGTCGAAAATGGGACTGGACGCGACGCGGAAATGGCCCGAGGAAGGATTCGAGCGGCCGTGGCCGGGCCGCGTGGTGATGGACCCCGCGACCGACGCCCAGGTCCTCGCGCGGTGGGCGGAGCTCGGCATTCCGCTCGGTGAATGAGCGCTCGGTTAGGCGTGCGCCGGATCGCGCGCGGGCGCGCGTGACCGAGACCGCGCCGGTGCGCGAGGGCCAGACGTTCGCTGGCGTGTCGCGATTCATGCGATACATCAATCTCGTCAAGCTGCCGCACACGCTGTTCGCGATGCCATTCGCGCTCGTGGGTGTGGTGCTGGCGAGCTACGCGCAGCCGGTCACGTGGCGGGTGGTGGGATGGGTGGCGGTGGCATTCACGTCGGCGCGATTCGCGGCGATGGGATTCAACCGCATCGCCGACCGGCGGCTGGATGCCGAGAATCCGCGGACGGCGAATCGCGAAATCCCGGCCGGAGCGATTGGCGTGGGCGAAGCCGCCGCGGCGGTGACCGTCGCGGCGGCGGTGTTCCTGCTCGCCGCCTGGCGCCTCAATCCGTTGTGCTTCGCGCTGTCGCCGGTTGCGTTAGGCTGGGTACTCTTCTACAGCTACACCAAACGCTTCACCCACTTCGCCCATCTGGTGCTCGGACTCGGCACCGGCATCGCGCCGGTGGGCGGGTACCTCGCCTTGACCGGCGCGTGGAGCCGGCCGTGGTGGGCGCTGGCGCTGCTCGCGGCCGCGGTCATGGGATGGGTGGGCGGCTTCGACATTCTGTATGCGCTGCAGGACGTCGGGTTCGATCGCGAGCACGGGTTGCACTCGCTTCCGGTCACGTTGGGCGAGCGAGGCGCCGTGCGTACGGCGCGCGCGCTGCACGCGCTCACGGTGGCGTGTTTGGCGCTGGGCGGCGTAGCGTTAGGCGGAGGCACGCTGTATCTCGCGGGCGTGGCCGTCGTCGCCGTGCTGCTCGTGTACGAGCACGCGTTGGTGCGGCCCGGCGATCTCTCGCGCCTCGATGCAGCGTTCTTCACCATGAACGGCATCATCAGCGTGACGTTCTTCGCGTTCGTGCTCCTGGAGCGGGTGATCAGGCGATGACGGAGACGTCGCGTCCTATCGTCGTCGCGATCACCGGCGCGTCGGGTGCGCCGTACGCGGTCCGGCTCCTAGAACAACTCGCGATCGCCGAGCGACCCGTGTCGCTCATCGTTTCGTCGCACGGATGGCGGCTGTTAGGCATGGAGGCCGGCATCCCCGATGTGGCTGCACTCAGACGACGCGTGGGCGCCGCGCCTTGGGACCGCGCGGTGACCGTGTGCGACGACGCCGACCGCGGCGCCGCGCCCGCGTCCGGGTCCGCGCGCACCAGCGGTATGGTGGTGTGTCCGTGCTCCATGGGCACGCTGGCGGCGATCGCGCAGGGTGCATCGCGATCCCTCATCGAACGCGCAGCCGACGTGACGCTCAAGGAGCGGCGCCCGCTGCTGCTGGTTCCGCGCGAAACGCCGCTGAGCATCATCCACCTCGAGAACATGCTGCGCGTCTCACGCGCCGGCGCCGTCGTGATGCCCGCCGCTCCGGGATTTTATCACGGGCCGCGCGGGATCGACGACCTGGTCGACTTCATGGTCGCGCGCATCCTCGACCACCTCGGTGTGGACCATCGGCTGAGCGGACGGTGGGGCGACGCGCCGCCGCCGCGCGGCGCCAATGCCTAACGCAAAACCGATCGTTGTCGGTCTCATCTCCGACACGCACGGCCTCCTGCGTCCGGGTGTGCACGCGGCGTTTGCGGGCGTGTCGCTGATCCTGCACGCGGGCGACGTATGCGGGGACGACGTGTTGGACGAGCTCGCTCTGATCGCGCCCGTCGACGCCGTGTGGGGCAACATGGATCGCCACGACAATCCTCGCCTGGCGGCCGAGCTCCGGCGCGAGGTGAACGGCCTTCGCATCCACGTGAGCCACGGACACGAGCTCGGCGAGCCGCACCCCGACGCACTCGCCGTACAGTACGACGCCGACATCATCGTGTACGGCCACACGCATTGCGCGCTCATCGCGCGGATCGGCGATCGCTTGGTGGTGAATCCTGGTGCCGCCGGTCCGCGGCGATTCAATCTGCTGCCCAGCGTGGCGCGGCTCACTATCGCGAAACGGTCCGCAGACGCCGTGATCGTACCGCTCGACCGGTAGTCCGTTAGGCACCCATCGCGCTCAGTCGCGCGCTCGCGCCCGACGGCTGCTGGTTGACGGCGCGTGCGAAAGGCGCGAGAATGTCGCCGTCGGTCTCCGCGCAGTACGCACCGGCCCGGACCGAACTCTCACACCGAGGATGCCATGCGTCAGTGTCGCTTTCGCCGCGCCCGCTGGTCGAGTGGGGCCGCTTTCATCGTCCTGGCGCTCGTCGCGAGCGCGCCATCGCTCGCCGCGCAACGCACGGCGCCCGCGTTCACCCTCAAGCAAATCATGGGATACCCGTTTCCGTCGGCGCTCGTCGCGGCACCAAGCGGCGCGCGCGTGGCATGGGTGTTCGATGAGCGCGGCGTGCGCAACATCTACGAGGCGGCCGCTCCCGACTGGCAAGCACACCGCGTCACCGACTACACGGCCGACGATGGACAGGAGCTCACCAATCTCTCGTTCACGCCCGACGGCAACACGATCGTGTACGTGCGCGGCGGCGATCATGACGCGAATTGGTCCGCGCCTGGGAATCTCGCGCCCGATCCGTCGTCGAGCCCGATTCAGCCGATGATCGAGATCTGGAGCGTGCCGGCGTCCGGCGGCCAACCGAAGAAGCTCGCCGAGGGCGATCTGCCCGTCGTCTCGCCGCGCGGGGATCGCATCGCGTACGACCACGATCACCAAATCTGGATCGTGCCGGCGGACGGGTCACAACCTGGCAAGCGGCTGCTGTTCGCGACGGGTGAGAGTGAATCGCCGGCATGGTCGCCCGATGGAAGCACGTTGGCGTTCGTCTCCTCGCGCGGCGATCACTCCTTTATCGCGCTCTTCACCAATGACTCGACGCCGCTCCGCTACGTGTCGCCATCGACATCGTTCGATGACTCTCCGCAGTGGTCCCTCGACGGTACGCAGATCGCGTTCGTACGCCGTCCCGGCAATGGCGGTGCGCCGGAGACGCTGCTGCAACTGCATCCGCGTCCATTCGCGATCTGGGCCGCGACCGTGGCTACGCTCGCGGCGCATCAGGTATGGCAGAGCCCGAATACGCTTCGCGGGTCCGAGCCAACAACCGACGGCGAAGTCAATCTGCATTGGACCGCAGGCAACCGGATCGTTTTCCTCGCTGATCTCGACGGCTGGCCGCACTTGTACTCGGTGGCCGAGAGCGGCGGTGAACCGCTGCTGCTCACGCCCGCCCGCGGGATGGCCGAGCACATCACGATGTCGCGCGATGGTAAGACGCTGCTTTTCTCGGCGAACATGGGGACGGGCACCGATGACCTGGAGCGCCGTCACATCTTCAAGGTTCCGGTCGACCGCGCATCGCCCGTGGATTTGACGCCGGGAACTGGCATCGAGTTCACGCCGGTCGTCACCGCCGACGGCGCGTCGGTGGTATTCCTCTCCGCCGACGCGAAGCGGCCGCCCATCCCGGCGGTCATTCCGTTAGGCGGCGGCGCATCGCGCCTCACCGGGGCCGACCATATTCCATCCGATTTCCCGACGTCGCAGCTCATCGTGCCGCGCGCGGTGACGTACCGCGCGTCCGACGGCATCGAAGTGCACGCCGACCTCTTCGCCAAGCCGGGCCTGTCGCACGCGCCGGCGGTGGTGTTCGTCCACGGCGGACCGCCGCGCCAGATGATGCTCGGCTGGCACTACATGGACTATTACTCCAACTCGTACGCCGTCAACCAGTATCTCGCGTCACGCGGCTACGTGGTCCTGGCCGTGAACTATCGGTTAGGCATCGGCTACGGACACGAGTTCCATCATCCCGAGCACGCGGGGCCTTTCGGCGCGTCCGAGTATTTGGACGTGAAGGCCGGCGCCGAGTACCTGCGCACGCTTCCCGAGGTCAACCCCGGCCGCATCGGAATCTGGGGCGGCTCCTACGGCGGCTTCCTCACGGCGATGGCGCTGGCTCGCAACTCGGATCTCTTCGCCGCCGGCGTCGACATGCACGGCGTCCACGATTGGTTGTCCGACGTCCAGGATTTCTTCGCGCGCCGCGCCGCGCAATACGAGATGGCCGACCTGGATTCGGCGAAGAAGGTGGCGTGGATGTCGTCACCGGTGGCGTACATGTCCACGTGGAAATCGCCCGTGCTGCTCATTCAGGGCGACGACGATCGCAACGTGCACTTTCATCAAACGGTGGACCTGGCGCGACGACTGGATGCACAGGGCGTGAAGTACGAGGAGCTCGTGCTGCCCGACGAGATCCACGGCTTCCTGCGCTACGCCTCCTGGCTCGTGGCCGACAGCGCGACGGTGGCGTACCTCGACAAGACGCTCAAGTGAGGCACCTGGCGCACGCGTTCCATCTCTTCGGGGAAGCGGCCGAACCACGAGGTCAGCAGTAGCATCTCGTCGATCTCGTGCGTCGGCACGCGCGTCGTGGGGCGCTCGACCGGGCCATAGACGTCGGCAATGGCCCGGTCGAGCGCCCGCTTGTCGTTAGGCGTGCGCGGCGCCGGCCGCTCGTCGCGCACGCGGCCGCGTCGAATGAGGTACACGCGGTCGTCGCCTTCGTGGCCGGGCACGGTGTACACGAACGTCAGCGACTCGACGCCGAAGCGGAGCCGGAGAAACTGCACGCGCAGCGCTTCCAGCCGGTGGACCTTGTCGCGGAGCGAGGCAGCGCGCTCGAACTCGAGTCGCGCACTACTGGCTTCCATCTCGCGACGCAGCGTGTCGAGCGGAGTGTCGTCCATGCAATCGAGAAAGGCGCGCGCGAGCGTCAGACGCTGGTCGTACTGCGATTCCGAGCAGCCGCCCACGCACGGGCCGAGGCACTTGTGGATCTCGAAGCGAATGCAGCCCGGCGTGCGCGCGATCTGGAACAACTCGCTCTGATCGGAGAAATGCATCCGCCGGTCGACGGTGCAATCGCGCAGGCCTAACGCATCGTTGAGCTCGCGCAGCGATTCCGACACGCGCTGGGCGCCCTGGAACGGTCCATAGTACGCGGCGGCGTCCTCGGTCGGTCCCCGAACCACGGTCAGCTTGGGCGCCGGTCCGCGCGAGATCTTGATGAACGCGAAGTGTCGGTCATCCCGCTTCATGGCCACGTTGAGCCGTGGACGCAACGTCTTGATCTGGCGCATCTCGAGCAGCAGCGCCGCGAACTCGCTCGGCGTGTAGTCCCAGTCGATGCGCACCGCTTCGCGGATGATTCGCGCCCCTTTGTCTTCCGGGTAGCTCCCGCGGAAATAACTCAGGAGCCGCGTGCGCAGGCGCTTCGATTTTCCGACGTAAACCACTTCGCCGCTTCGTGCGTGCATCCGGTATACGCCCGGCCGGTCCTGGGCATCCGATTTTACCGCGGCGCGCATGCGCGCGAGTTCGTCGTCGTCGGTGCAGGGAGGGAGAAGGGCGCGCCGTTTCATCGTTGACAGCGGTGACACAACACCGTCGCACGGCCATCGATCGCGTCGGTGGCCACCAATCGTCCGCCACATCGATGACACGGCTCACCGCCGCGTCCGTACGCGTCCAGCTGCTCGGCGAAGGCGCCGCGGTTGCCCGACGCGTCGCGATAGTCGCGGAAGCTCGTCCCGCGCGCGGCAATCGATTCGCGCAGCACGCTCACGATGCCCGCGTGCAGGCGGTCGATTTCTTCGGCGCGAATCGACCGCCCGGCGCGTGACGGATCGATCTCCGCGCGCCACAGCGCTTCGTTCGCGTAAATGTTGCCGAGGCCGGCAATCCGGCGCTGGTCCATCAACAACTTTTTCACCGCCAGTGAGGAGCCCCGAAGAGCGCCCGATAGATGCGTGACGGTGAATCCCGGGTCAAGCGGCTCGACGCCCAACGTCGATTCGTGGCGCATCCAACGACCAGGCGACATCAGCGTGACGGTGCCCAGGCGTCTGATGTCGCGGTACAGCAGATCGCGTCCGTCGTCGAGATGGAATGTGATCGTGGCATACGCGCGCTCGCGATCGGGGAGTGCGCCCGTGTCGATCAGGAGCGCGCCGGTGAACCGCGGCTGAACGACGAGCCGGTTACCCGTCGACAAGTCCAGCACCACGAGCTTCGCTCGGCGCCAGCATCGAGTGATCGTCGCGCCGGTAACCGAGCGGCGCAGTTTGGCGGGACTGGTTTCGCGGAGGACGTCGACGTGCGCAACGGTGACGCGATTAATGGCGGCACCCGTGAGCTCGCGCTGCAAGTCGCGCGCGATGGTCTCGGTTTCAGGCAGCTCCGGCATGGCGCTCGAGCTCCCGCCACGCGATGTCGGCGCGGTACTGGCTTCCCGCGAACTCGATCGCGCCGGCCGCGCGCACGCTGTTCCGTTGGGCGGACGCGAGTGTGTCGGCAACGGCCGTGACCGCAAAGACGCGTCCGCCGGCCGAGAGGAGCCGTCCGTCTTCGGCCCGGGTCGTCCCGGCGTGGAAGATGTGTACGTCGGCGTCGGTCGATTGCGGCATGTCGATCGGGTCGCCGAGGCGCGGTGCGTCGGGGTAGCCTTTGGCCGCGACCACCGTGGTCACGGCGTGGCGGCCAGTCCAGCGCAGCTCCGATTCATCCAAACCAGTGCCTAACGCTACGCCCAGCAAGCGGGGCAGCAACGGCTCGGCGAGCAGCGGGAGCACCGCCTGCGTTTCCGGATCGCCGAACCGGCAATTGAACTCGACCACGCGCGGCGATGTGCCATCGGGCGCGACCATGAGGCCGACGTACAGCACGCCGCTGAACGGCGACCCCGCGCCGCGCATGGCGCGCAGCGTCGGGTGGATGACGCGATCCATCACGTCGTTCACGAGACCGGGCGTGGCCAGCGTCAGCGGCGCGTACGCACCCATGCCGCCGGTGTTAGGCCCGGCATCGCCGGCGAGCAGGCGCTTGTGATCCTGGGCCGGCAGCATCGGCACCGCTCGCGTGCCGTCGGTGAGGACGAAGAGCGAGACCTCCTCGCCATCCATGAATTCCTCCAGCAATATTTCGTTGCCTGCTTCGCCGAACGCGTGCCCCACGAGCATCTGGTCGATCGCGCGATCGGCTTCGCCTAACGTGCGGGCGATGACGACGCCTTTCCCGGCGGCCAGCCCGGAAGCTTTGATCACGACCGGTGCGCCCATCGCCCGCGCCGCGCGCTTCGCTTCGTCGGGCCGCACGTGACGTTCGGCGCGCGCCGTGGGCACACGCGCGTCTTGCATGAGCGCCTTCGCGAAGGCCTTGGATGATTCGATGCGCGCGGCCGCGGCCGTTGGGCCAAACACAGGCAACCGCGCGTCAAGGAGTGCATCGCCGAGTCCCGCGGCGAGCGGTGCCTCGGGGCCAACGATGGTGAGGTCCGGTCGTTCGTCGCGTGCGAACGCAGTCATCCCGGCCACGTCCGTGGCCTTGACGGCGATGCACCGGCCGTACTCTGCGATTCCCGGATTCCCCGGTGCGACGAGCAACTCGAGTGACGGATCGTCCTGCGTCAGCTTCCAAGCGAGGGCGTGCTCGCGAGCGCCGCCGCCGACGAGCAGCACCTTCACTTTGATGTGGCGTTCCGGTAGGCGTTGTTGAAGGCGTCGCGCGCCCCGCGCAGCGCATCCTTCACCTGGTCGACCGCCGACTGCGCTTCGTTGCGGTAGTAGCCCGCTGCTTCGGCGTAGTCGTCGCTCAGCGGCCGGTCGTTGTCCCCGCGGCGCGGATAGTCACCATTCACGATGCGCTCGTAGGCACCGGTCTCGATCCATCGCTGCAGTTCCGCCGCGCGCACGGTGTTGAACGGGTGCGTGCGAAACGCGACGTTGAGCACGCGAAAGATGGCGTCCAGGGCGCCGCCGCGCTCCTCGTATTCCTGCGCCTGCGTTAGGAACTCGTCCAGATTCGACTCATCGTCAGTCGTGACGCCGCCGGCGAATCTGAGGAAGAGCCGCATGGAGGCCTGTGTGTCCTGCGTGGCCAACAGGCCGGCACGGTCCGACGAAAGCTCCGCTTTCCGTGCCCACTCGAGCAGCGCGAGCTGAATGGGCAGCGCAATGAGGCCGAGGCCGGGGATGTTGCTGAATCCGATGTTGAGAATGAGCAGCGCCAGCGTGGTATATGTGGCGTGCCCGCTCATCACGTGGCCTAACTCATGGCCGAGTAGCACACGGCGCTCATCCCAATCGAGGAGGTCGATGGCAGCCGAGTTGACGACGATGAACGGCTTGTCGAATCCCACCGCCATCGCGTTGGCGATCGGCGACTGCGACACGAACAGATCCGGCCGGTCGGGCCAATCCATGGTATGCAGGACTTCCTCGAAGAGGACGTTCAAGCGCGGCCTCTGACGCGGTCCCACACGCACGGCGTTGGCCGTGAACAAGCTGCGAACGCCGCGTTCGCCCAGCAGGCTCATCACTTTGCGCAGCACCTCGTCGAATCCGGGAAGGGCACGCAATGTGTTCAGCGCCGCGCGGTCCGCGGGATGTTCCCACGACACGGGCGCGATCTGGGTCAGTTGGTTAGGCATGGGTGGTCGCTCGTCGGATGGGTCCAACTACGTCGCGAAAGCGTGATCGAGATCGGCGATCAGATCGCCCACGTCTTCGACGCCGCACGACAACCGGACCATCCCTTCGGTAATGCCGAGCGCGGCACGCTGCTCAGGGGGCACGGACGCGTGCGTCATCGATGCGGGGTGACTGATCAAGCTCTCTACTCCACCCAACGATTCCGCCAGCGAAAAGATTCTCGTCCGCTCCAGCACCTTGCCGGCCCGCTCGCGCGAACCCAAGTCAACCGAAATCATGCCGCCGAACCCGCGCATCTGCCGGCAGGCCAGCTCGTGCTGCGGGTGCGAATGGAGGCCCGGATAAATGACGTGCTCTTCGCCCACCCTGTCGACCAACCACGCCGCGATCCGCCGACCGTTCTCATCGTGACGAGGCATGCGGAGGTGCAGAGTCTTGGTGCCGCGGAGCGCGAGCCAGCAGTCGAACGGCCCCGGCACCGCGCCCGACGCGTTCTGGATGAACGCCAACCGCTCGGCGAGATCATCGTCGCGGACTACCGCCATCCCGCCCACCATATCGCTGTGGCCGTTCAGGTACTTGGTGGTGGAGTGAAACACGATGTCCGCGCCGTGCGCGAACGGTTTTTGGAACACCGGCGTCGCGAACGTGTTGTCGACGATGAGCATCGCGCCCGCGTGATGCGCCGCATCCGCTGCCGCGGTGAGATCGGTGATCCACATGAGCGGATTCGTGGGCGTCTCGACCAACACGGCGACCGTGCGCGGCGTGCACGCGTCGGCGATCCGTTGGGCATCGCGCGTGTCGACGAAACTGAAGCGCAAGCCCATCTTCTGGAGCAGCTTGTCGAACAGGCGAAACGTGCCGCCGTAGACGTTCTGCCCACAGATCACGTGGTCGCCGGATTGGAATAATTTCATGATCGAGTCGACGCACGCGGTACCGCTGGCGAAGGCGAAGCCATGTCGCCCATCTTCTAACGCAGCCACGTTTCTCTCGAGCGCGTCCCGCGTCGGATTTCGGGTGCGCGAGTACTCGAACCCCTTGTTCTTTCCGAGCCCCTCCTGCACGTATGTCGACGTGAGATAAACCGGCGTCATGATTGCGCCGGCCAGCGGTTCCGGTCGCTGTCCGGCATGTATCGCTCGCGTGCCCAACCCGGATCGTAGATCGTCGTCGAATATGCGCGTCATGCCAAGGCCCGTTGATCAGTTCGCGCAAGATAACTCCCCGAATCTCGTGACGCACGCCAAGGGCGTCGACGCGAGTCGCTGCTTGGTGGTAGACGATGAGCCGCGACTCCGACAAGCGCTCGTGCGCCTCATGCAGGGCGCGGGCTTCCGCTGCTTCGAGGCGAGCTCGGCGCAGGACGCGCTCGCAGTCCTCGAGCGCGAGCCGCTCGAGCTCGTGCTGTCGGACATGCGGATGCCGGGCATGGATGGCGCGTCGCTCTTGAGGCGCATTCGCGAGAAGCATCCCGATGTCGCCGTCGTGATGATCACGGCCGTGGCCGAAGTCGAAGTTGCTGTGTCGTGTCTCTCGGCGGGCGCGATGGACTACATCACCAAGCCGTTCATCTTCGAGGAAGTCCGGGCGCGAGTCACGCAGGCGTTGGAGAAGCGTCGGCTGCTGCTCGAAAATCGCGGCTACCAGGAACGCCTCGAGAAGCGCGTCAAAGCACAGGCACAGCGCCTCGAGGATCTCTTCCTCGCGAGCGTGCAATCGCTGGCCGAAGCGCTCGAACTCAAGGACCCGTACACGCGGGGTCACTCCATTCGCGTGAGCCGGTACGGCGTAGCGATCAGCCGGATATTGGGCATCGACGCGGCGACCATCCGGCACATCGAGTTGGGCGGGCAACTCCACGACATCGGAAAGATCGGCGTGCGCGAAGACGTGTTGAACAAGCCCGGCCCGCTCACCAAGGAAGAATACCAGCACATCATGACGCACCCCGTCCTCGGCTGGCGGATTCTGCGCCCGTTGCTGGGCGACAATTCGGTGGTGCTCAACATCGTGCGGTCGCACCACGAGCGAATCGACGGGACGGGCGTACCCGACGGGTTAGGCGGCAGCGATATCGCGCGCGAGGCGCGCATCATCGCCGTGGCCGACGCGTTCGACGCGATGATGAGCCGCCGTCCGTACCGGAAAGGGCTTTCGTACATCGACACGCTCGACGAGCTCAAGCGGATGTCGGGCACCCAGTTCGACGGCGACGTGGTCGAAGCGTTCCTGGAGGCGGCGTCGACGGGCGCCATCGTGATCGATCCGCGCGAGCCGATCACCGACCCAAACCGCTCGCTGCGTCTGGCCCAACCCGCCAGCTGATCCCCGCGGTCGGGTGAGCCGACGCGTACCGCGTTGGCGCCTAACGAAGAACACGGGTCATTCCACCAAACGCGCTACGTTCGCGCCCGCGCCACACACCACCTGTCCGCGCGCGGGTCGCGTCACATTTCGCTATGACTTCCGGTACACGGGCGCCGCTTCGAATCGGGCGAGTCGTTATCATATGAGCGACGTGTTCGCCTATGTTTCCCGGACCGTGATGGAGGTTACAGCGTGTACGAAGGCCTGATGGTTAGCGTGTCCGGCGTGCGGGGGCGCGTTGGCGAAGCGCTCACGCCGGAAGTCGTCACGCGATTCGCAGCCGGCTTCGGCGCATGGGCGCATCGCAAGTGGTCGGACGGGCCGCGCGGTGGTGAGTCATGTCGCGTGGTGGTCGGTCGTGACTCGCGTGTGTCAGGGCCGATGTTTCATCGCGCAACGCTCGCGGCGCTCCAGTCGGTGGGCTGCGATGTGATCGACGTTGGACTCGCGCCCACGCCAACGATTCAACTCGCAGTAGAGCATCATCACGCCGCGGGCGGACTGGCGATCACGGCTAGTCACAATCCGATCGAGTGGAACGCGCTCAAGTTCATCGGGCCGAGCGGGCTGTTCTTGGACGGCGCGGAAGGGCTCGCGATGCGCGGTGTAGTCGAGAGCACGTTTCCGCGCGCCACGTGGGATGCGTTGGGCCGGGTACAGACTGACGAGCAGGCAATCGAGCGGCATCTCGCCCAAGTGCTCGCGCTGCCGTTCATGAAAGTGGATGCAATTCGTCGCCGGAAATTCCGCGTTGCGCTCGACTGCGCGCACGGTGCGGGCGGCGCGATCATACCGGAGTTGTTGAAGCGGTTGGGATGCGAGGTGCACGCGATCAATCTCGAGACCGACGGACGGTTCACGAGGCCGCCCGAGCCCGTTGCGTCGAACTTGGGTGATCTGGAACGCCTCGTGCTGGACTCCAAGGCCGAAGTCGGCTTGGCGACGGATCCGGACGTCGATCGGCTGGCGTTGGTGTCGGACCAAGGCACGGCAATCGGAGAAGATTGGACGTTGGCGCTTGCGGCCCGTCTTGTGCTCAGGTATCGCAGCGGTCCGGTGGTCGCGAATCTATCGACCAGCCGGATCGTCGATGACGTGGCAAAGGAAGCCGGTACGCACGTCGTACGAGCGCCTGTTGGCGAAGTGAATGTGGCGCTGCGAATGCGTTCGGAAGGGGCATCGATTGGAGGCGAAGGAAACGGTGGCGTCATTCTGTCGGAGGTGCACCTGGGACGGGACGCTCCGGTGGGTGTAGCACTCCTGCTGCAAATGTTGCTAGAGGACAACGTGCCGCTCTCAGCCGTAGTGGCAGGGTACCCTCGATACGTGATAGTAAAGGACAAGCTGGATCGACCGAACGCCCCGCTGGATGCGGTGTATGATGCGCTGCGACAGGGGTTTAGGGATGCTGAAGCGGATACGCAGGACGGGCTCCGGCTATCGTGGCTGGACCGGTGGGTGCATGTCCGCCCGTCGGGCACGGAGCCGATTGTACGGGTGATTGCTGAAGCGCCGAACGCGGCGGCAGCGCGCGAGCTCGTGACGCGTTCTCGCGTCCCGCTGGACGCGTTGGGACGATGACTAACCGAGGCTCAACCACATGTGCGGAATTGTTGGATATGTAGGACCGCGACTCGCGTCGCCGTTGCTGCTCGAAGGTCTCAAGCGGCTCGAGTATCGGGGATACGATTCGGCCGGTGTGGCCATCATGAATGGGAAGGGCGTCGAGACGAGGAAGGCGCCGGGAAAGATCTCGGAGCTCGAGACACTCGTGGCAGCCGCGCCGGTGAACGGCACACTCGGCATCGCCCACACGCGTTGGGCCACGCACGGAGCGCCGAATTTCTGCAATGCGCATCCGCACGTCTCCTGTGACAACGAAATCGCGGTCGTCCACAACGGCATCATCGAGAACGGATCGGCGCTGAGGCAGGCGTTGGAAGACGTCGGCCACACGTTCCGCTCGGAAACCGATACCGAGGTGCTCGCGCACCTCATCGAAGAGTTCTTCGACGGCAATCTCGAGGAAGCGGTGCTCGAGGCCCTGCGCAAGGTCGAAGGCACGTACGGCATCGCCGTCGTGTCGAGCCGCGACCCGAACAAGATCGTGGCCGCGCGCAAGGGCAGTCCGCTGCTGATCGGGTTAGGCGAAGGCGAATACTTCGTCGCCAGCGACGTGTCGGCGATCCTGGCGCACACGCGCCAGGTGATCTACCTGGACGACGGCGATCTCGCCGTGCTGGAGCGCGACGGCTATCGCATCATCGACATGCAGGCGATGCCGATGACGCGCCCCGTGAACAGCATCGACTGGGATCTCGACATGATCGAGCGGGGCGGCTTCCCGCACTTCATGCTCAAGGAGATTTTCGAGCAGCCGACGACGATCGAGAACACGATGCGCGGCCGCCTGCTGGTCGAGGATGGCACCGCCAAGTTGGGCGGCCTCAACCTGACCAACGAAGAGCTGCTCGAGTTCGACAACATCGTCATCACCGCGTGCGGCACGAGTTGGCACTCGGCTCTGATCGGCGAATTCATGATCGAGGAGCTGGCCCGTATTCCGGTCGAAGTCGAATACGCGTCGGAGTTCCGGTATCGTAATCCGGTGATCGGGCCCAAGACGCTCTGCATCGTGATCTCGCAATCCGGCGAGACGGCCGACACGCTGGCCGCGATGCGCGAGGCCCAGAAGCTCGGCGCCCGCGCGTTAGGCATCGTGAACGTGGTCGGCTCGACCATCGCGCGCGAGTCGGATGGCGGCATCTACATCCACGCCGGGCCGGAGATCGGCGTTGCCTCCACCAAGGCGTTCACGAGCCAGGTGATGGCGCTGGCGCTCTTCACGCTGCGCCTCGCTCGCCTGCGCGGCCTGCCCGCGGCGGACGGCCGTCGCGTCGTCGAAGCGCTCCAGGCGCTACCATCCCAGATCAAGGACGTGCTCGACCGCGCCGACGAAATCGAGAGCATCGCCGAAGAGTTCAAGGACGCGGCCAATTTCCTCTA